>JBOFEZ010000157.1:0-7485 GCA_051648365.1 Fusobacteriaceae bacterium | reverse complement strand
AAATTAGCTAATAGGAAAAGTAAAGAGGAAATAGAAGAGATAGAAGTTTTAGGTTATGGAGATGTAAAACTTGCCATGGGTATAGGAGCCTGTCTTGGGTATACATCCCTCTATGAGACCTATCTATTTTTTATGCTCAGCTTTGTAGTGGGGGCAATTTACAGTATTTTTCTGCTTATTAAAATAAGAATAAAGGGAGAGGAAAATTCCAATCGTGAATTTCCTTTTGCACCATTTATTTCAATAAGTGGAAGTATATTAATATTACTTGGGGGTGCATTATGAAAAAAAGAGGTTTTACTTTAGCTGAATTAGTTGTAGCATTCGCCATATTTTTAGTAGCTTTTATACCAATTCTGGAGCTCACAAGGGGAACAACCCTTACAATAGCAAGAAGAAATGGTATTATAGGAGGGGATTCCGGGGGAGGAACAACTTCTACACTGGAGGATTATACTGGAAATATTCTTTCTGATTTTCTGAAGCAGGTAGAAAGAACGGGATATACTTTTTTGAGTACAACGGTACTTGCAGGTAGCGACAAAAAGAGCAGGAATTATACTCTTAGAGCGGTTGATTCAACCAATAGCGTCAGTACAGGTTGTCTTGTAAATCAATTTTATCTCGAAGAGGATGACGTTCTCACAAGAAACCCAACTAACTCAAGTAAAAAAAGATGTTTTGTACAAGAAGACATAAAACCTGAAGAAATAGACGGCAAGAAAATAGTTATGACAGCTACTCTTGGAAAAATTATTAATCTTACTAGATTGCCCGATTCGGATATGACAGAACTCCGGATTAATGGAACTAATAAAATCCCGCCATTTATATATGTAGAAGCGGAAATAGCAGAGTTGAAAGCTGATGCCAATACAGTAGTTACTCCTTTTCAAGATTTATGTGTAATATAGGAGGAAAGAATATGAAAAACAAAAAAAGAGGTTTGACCTATATAGAAGTTGCTATAACTGTGGCTGTACTGGCGATACTCCTTACTATAATAGGGCCTATTCTCAGATATTATCTGAAATTGAGCAATAACTATAGTAGTGGATTATTTGAAAAAATAGAATTGGACGGAACTTATCGTAAACTAGAGGAAATTCTTGGGTCTATCAGTTTGGATGATAAGTGGGGTAATCTTACATCAGGGACAAAAAATGCAGGAATTTCTGTAAGAGATAATTTTTCTTCAACTTTGGATATAAAGCTAGGAACTTTCCAAGGAAATCTTATGAGTTCTAATGGAAGTGGTGCAGTCAAAGGAAATACACTATATGTACTTGTTCCAGTATATAATAACGGGACTCTGCGTCAATCTTTTCATACATTTAGATTTATGAATATTGGCGGACAGACAGGTTTGTATTATACTACCAGTGTGGAGAATGATGGTTCAGTAAAGCTTTTAACAAAACAAAATATAGTGCCTTTTAAAAAAGAGGAACTTTATCTTCCATCAGGAGCAGGAATCCAAGAACTTGTGCCGAATACTACGGGAGCGTCAAATAGAAATTACTTTACAGAGATAGGGGGAGGAATATATATGCACATTGAATATTACAAAGATCCCACTAAAGTTGTTGCTAAAGATGATCCGACCAATATAATAACAGTAGAAAAACTCTTTTTAAAGAGAGGGGAGATATGATTAAGAGAAAGAAAAATAGAAAAAAAGGTTTCGCCATGGTGTTTGTGGTTGTATCCCTAGCCATAATTATGGGGATATTTCTAAATTACTCCATGTCTGCCAGAGCTAGAAAGGGATATTTGAAACTGGTAAAAGCATCTTCTAATTTGGAAGAAAGTGTGAGTCAGGCACTGAGTGCAGGAATATATGATGCCTATGTAATAGACCAGATGATAGCTAAAAATACAAGCACTGCTGTACAGGATTATTTAGGTTATTTTATAGTAAAAGATATTCCGGCTAATCACGGATCGACAGTTACTCAAAATACAGCAGAAAAAATTTGGGAAGAGGGGACTGGAGATCAAAATACGGGACCTTGGTATATAGTAAATAGTTCTAATTATTCGAAATCGCCTGTACTTAAAACAGTAAAAATGAGTAAGGGCGGATATTTTGTAAAATCCATAAAAAATGTAAAAAATGATACTCTTATCTATGAAGCTAATGACAATGGAACAGCAAAATCAGGGTATACAGGAAATCCTATTCAAAAAGAATTAGTAAGCTATTATTCCACTAAGCCCACAGCTAATCCTGAATTTGAAGTCATACTATATAAAAATATTTTAATGGAAACTGGCGATGGGAGAGTTGTAAGAAGTTATGATGGAATCGTAACCATAACTTTAAACTATCCAACCATGAGTCCAACTCCCACAGGACTAGAAAGTAGAGCTCCCTTTCCTATGTTGAATGGAATAGTTCCAACCAATCCAGTGATAGATGCCGGAACTGAAGAGTCTAGCGGTCCAGTGGCAGAAACAATAACATCAGGATTCACTTCTACAATAACTGAAGTAACAGATTTTATAAATCCAAACATAACATATGCTGGAAACTCAGTGAGTAATACATCGGATAATAATGCTTCAACATGTAATCCTGGAGAGATACTTGAAGCTCGTTCTCCTGCTTCAGGTAGCCGAACGGAACATAGACCATCAGCAACCACCTATGCTTATTATAAAGATTTTGCAACTTTAGAGGTAAAAGAAGAAACAGTTATTGAAGATGGAAAAGAATATTTAATTACAACGAGAGTTGAAACTACTCCATATGCAAGAATAACTGAAAGGACAGATTTCGAAAACTGGAAAAAAACAGAAACAACTTGTGAGGATAAGAACAATGGAGAATACAAAAAAGATGTTGATGTATATAATGGAGAAAAAATAACAAAACTTACCCAAACAATCAATATACTAAATCAAGAAAAAGTAACTACAGTTACAAAGACTAGCGAAAAAAAATATAAAGCATCAACAATAGATTCCTACGAAATAAATCACGTGGGACCTTAGGAGGTATAACTTGTTTAATTTAGGGAGAAAAAGGGAAAAGAAATTTATATTCACCAACTTGGATGATTATGTTGTGGAATTTGAAAAAGAAGAAAACAGGAAAAAAGGTATAATACTGGGGTTATCGAATGATGATTTCAGAATAGCACTTCTCAATATAGACCCTGGTTTAAATGAGCTAAAAAGAGAGGAAGAGATAGAGCAGCAACTTCGTATGATGATAGTGGGTTACGACCCTATGGAATATATCACAAGAACTCTTGCCGAATCGAAAGAACTTCACAACGAAAGAATTATGGCTATCTCTCTAGAAAGAGAAAAGATTGAGGAAATTACAGACTTTGCAAAAAAAAATAAGATAAGATTAAAAGGTATATATCCGAGTTTTATACTGGATGAACAGGAAAATCTTTCAGATATTCTGATGCAACTTCCATCTATAAACGTAGGTGAAAGCCTTATGACAGAAAGTGAGTCAGAAGAACTTCAGCTTACTAAGGATGAAAGTCATGACAAAATAAATCTTCTCCTTACTGAAGATGGAGAACCTCTAAATATAAGAAAGAAAATTATAGATGGGGAAGAAGAGGAGTATAACTTCTTGGACGATGTTTTAGTAAGTGAAATAAAAACTTCTGGAATACTAGATAATATGAAAAAGTTTTTTTGGGTAGCTCTATTAGCTCAAATTCTTTTCTTTGGATTTTTGAAAATCAATGGAGGATCTATAAAAAAGGATACAGCCCAGATTACAGCTGAGAATGTGAGAACAGAAGCGAGACTAAAAGAACTTGATGGGAAGATTGCAAGTGTACCAAATTTTGAAATGAAACTTAGAAAACTACAGGAGATTATGGATACTAAATCTCCAGGTGCAAATGAAGTCCTATTTGCTCTAAGAAAAAGTATAGCTCAGGGAGTATTTATAGAAAATATAAAGATAACAGGAGCGAAAATTGAGCTGGTAGGAACAGCTGATACAGCTGACAGCGTTTATGAATTCCAAAGAAATCTTGTAAAAGAGGGATTCTTCAAAATTAATTCTAGTCCTCTGAACAATGCGGGACAGTTCTACACATTTAAAATAGAAGCTAATATAAAGTAGGTGATGAGGGTGAAAAAAACAGGGTTTTTGGATAATATGAAAACAAAATGGAATGAGGACAAAGATGAATTTTTAAGTAAGCTACCACCTCAAGTGAGAGATGTTGTAGAAAATGAAAAGTTTCTTATGGGAGCGATGGGAGCTACATTATTAGGACTGGGATTCTACCTAAATTTTCTTCCTTATGGTCAGATGCAGGAGTCCAAGGCACATTTAAAGAAAGCTCAAAACGACTCTAAAACTTTGGTAGCTAAAGAAAGTAGTTTAAAAAAACTTTTTGCTGAAAATAGTCAAAAAAGCAAAAGTGATGCTGAAAATTATGAGCTTATAAAAAATCAGCTTTTTGCAGTGGAGTTTAAAGATCCACTTGAAGTTGTGGAATATGCTCAGGGAACTTTAAATAGTTTGGGAATGTATCTTAATACTGTGGGTCAGATAGAGATAATAGCTGAGAAGTTAGATGGAACAGCAAATGAAAAAGTTGATAATACTTCGAATGGAACTATTGAAGCTGATGAAAATACTCTGCCAAAGGTAGAGGTATCATATAATATTACATCGGGTTATGATGATATTGCACAATTTTTTACAGAGCTTGAAACTGGAGAGGCTTTTGTCCAGTTCCGTAATAATCCTATAGAACTTGCACTGAAGGGAGATGTTGTAGCTGCCAATTTCAAATTGAGTGGTTATGCAGACAAACTTACTCTGGGAGACACTTCGGCAAAAGAGGCCCTGGAAACAGATGACAGTTCCCTAAAAAATCAGTTTTTTAATAAGGTTACAAATCAAGGTTTGAGAAGAGATATAACAAGAGCTGTTATTAGTCGTTTGAGAGGAAGATATCATGGGATTCTTCATTTGAAAGATGGAAAATCAATAGCCTTTACAGATGGAAAAAGTTTTAAGTTGGCTAATGTAGACAGAGAAAAGGAAAAATGGTATCTGCCTAGTATAAAAGAAAATCAAGATAGTTACCAAATATCTTTCAAAGATAGAGAGACAGGGGAGATAATAGATTACAAAATGAAAAAAAATACAAAATAGTTTAAGGAGAGTTTTGAATGGGGAAGAAAAAAATTTTAGTAGCAATATTTTTAATTATATTCTCGATATCCTCTTTAGGAAATATCAGAGGAGTAATATTTGATCAGCCTACAAATTTTAGAGGAATGACAGTATCGGATGCACTTTCGCTACTTACACAGGATACAGGAGTAAACTTGGTAGTAGAAGACGCTTTTAAAGATAAGGTTATAGATAACTCTTTTGTAGGAGGGGAAACTTTAGAGGAGATAATTAATATCATAGCTACTACAAACGGAATGAGGGTAAGAGAGATAGGGAGCAATACTTATGCTCTGGAAGGAAAAGCCACCGCAGGAAGCAACGGAGCAAATTCCATAATAGGAACTGTTAGAACTAATAATTTTGGAGTTGGAATAGATAGGGCGAAGGTGACACTTTTAAACAGTGGAATTCAACCAGTAATGACAAGTTTAGGAGGAAAATTTATAATCAACAATGTTCTTCCTGGAACGTATATACTAAAGGTAGAAAGAGCCGGTTATGAAACAGAGGGAGATTTTGTAACTGTAGGAAAAGAAGAAAAAAATATCAATATAGATCTTTACAGAAGCGGAGAAAAGATAGAAGTATCAAAAGCTACTGGAGGACGTTCTAAAATATTGGGAACTAGAGGAGAGAACAGTGTTACAGAACAGATAAATCTTTTGAATATAGGAGCTGAAGAGGCTAGAGCAATACTTCTAGATCTTATGCAGGAGCAATTACAAGCTGGAATAACTGGGACTTCCGAATCTCTAAAAGTTGATGCTGAAGGTCAGCCTTTAGAAATAGAAAACAGAACAAAAGATAATGCACTTCTTGATAAATTTAAGGCTATACCTGTTACAAAGCAGAATATGCTAATATTAAGCGGAACTCCAGAGCAAGTTAGACTGGCAAGAAACTTAGTTAATATTTTAGATAAAGATTCTAAACAGGTAAGAATATCAGCACAGATTATAGAAATAACAGATAATCTTTTTGAAAATCTAGGATTCTCATGGGCTTATTCAAGTGGAAGCTTGAAACCTGAATCTCCAACAAGTAATGGGAACCTTGGAGGTTTTGGGGAGAATGTAACAAGTGGATTCAGCCAGTTAGGGTTAGATTTTCTTAGATTTTTCAACGGTAAAAATGACGTCCTTAACTTCTCTATAGATATGTTGCAAGGAACAAATGATGCAGTTATAAGTGCTGTACCATCTATTCTTGTTGTAAATGGAGAAACAGGAAACTTTAAGATGACAGATGAAAGCGTAACGTCATATGAAACTGATGTATCTGATAACGGAGCTAAAACTATAACAGCCAACCTTGGGGAAGCAGGGACAATACTTAATGTTACTCCTGTAATCCGTGATGATAACTCTATTCAGCTTAAGATAAAAGTTGAGAAAAGTAAGTTCCTCAATGATGAAAGAACAATTTTGCCAGATTCTGAAGAGTCTTTTTTTAATCCTAAGTCTCAAAGAATAATTGAAACAATAGTAAATGTAAATAATGGAGATACAATCTTTATCGGTGGAATGAAATCTGCTGATGTGAAGAATGATCAGAGTAAGGTACCTCTTTTAGGAGATGTCCCTGTGGTGGGAGAACTATTTAGATCTTCTAAAGTAAGTTCTAAGGTTAACGACCTATATGTAAAATTGAAAATAGATATTGTAGATGGAGAAATGGTAAAAGAGCAACCTGATTTAAGAGGGTTTATGATGCCAGAGATTCACAATATGCCAGTTAGAGGTGGAGAGAACATTAAGAAAAATCTTTATCCTCAATTTCCACAATAATAAAAAAATAAAATATAAGGGAGGGTGCAGGGTTATCTCTGCACCCTTTTTTCTAGGGGGAACTATGTATAATTTAGGTTTTTTATCGCTTTTAGTCTATATCTTCATGCTAATAGGAGTAGAAAAATACAGAATGGTTGTTATGCCCTTTGCAGTCTTGGGGCTATTATTGGTGTATATAAAGAAGAGAAAGTTCCAGGTAGGAAGCATTCCTATCCTGATTTCATACCTTGTTATTTTGGGAGCAGGTTATCTCTTCAATCTTCTATCCATAAGCGGAGCCAGAGGTGGAGAGTATTTTTTAATACTCAATACTATTTTTGTTTTTGCCTTTATATTCCTCAACTTTATAGAATCAGGGAAAGAACTTTTTATAGTAAGAAATTTTCTAATAGGAGCAGGAGTGCTTCTGGGACTGGTTTCAATCCACCAATATATTTCAGTGTACAGTGGAAGCGGGTGGGATAAAGCTGTTATAACTTCATACAGAAGTAAGGGATTCGAAAATATTTTCTATACCAGTGT
>JBOFEZ010000156.1:0-6208 GCA_051648365.1 Fusobacteriaceae bacterium | reverse complement strand
CAATCTTGTTCCGCTCTCTTAACCGATTTTTCTCATCTTGTTCCCACATTTTTGAAATTACATCTTCGTTTTTTGATTTTGACATAATAATAAGTTGTTTAATTTGTGAAATAAACTAGGTAGTAATCTATCATTTATCTTTTCTAACTCTTGTTTCCGTGTCTTATACCCCTCTATTCTTTTGCCTTCTTCTTTACCAAATGCTTCAACTATTGAAGCCACTAAAGAAGGCTTGTGGAAACCTATAGGAACAAATTGTTTATCAATAATCGCTGTTAAATCTAAAACTATTTGACTTCTTTCTAAAAAATCAATGTCGTCTTGGCTGTGAGGCTCTTTTTGAGACTTTAATTTCTCTATTTTTTTAATGGTAGTAAAATACCAGTCTTCGTCTTGTTGTTGTAGTTTGTCTGGTTGTTTTACTGATATAATATGATTTTTTAAATGATTTTTTATTGACATAATAATAAGTTGTTTGATTTATAAAATAGCTATAATCAAATAATAAAATTTTTAAGAATAGTTGTCAAATAAATAACTCATCCAGCCCTAAACTATCCACTAATTCAGTGTCTTCTTCGTAGATATAAGTGCAACGGCAATTGGAATCATACCAAGGTTCATAACCGCTATCTAGTCTCCACCATTTGTTATTGTGTTCTTTGTGGCTACTCCTTACCTTTTCATCCTGTCTAGTAATTCCAAACACTATAGTCTTACCGCTTTCTTTTGCTACTACTGAGCCAAGTCTTTGAGTCAAATCACCGCTTACTTGTTTTACTTTACTTTGATTTTTTTCTAAGATATATTTTTTAATATCTCCACCAGGGTTTTTTTCTTTCCAGGCTTTTATATCTTTTTCTAAGTTTTTATTTACACCTTTATAATCGGCGGATCCAAATCCTTTTTTAACTTCGTTTAAAACTTCTTGACTGAACCCTTGGTTGGCAATGTTTTCAAAGCCATTTTTAAGAATATAATCATAAATCTTAACATACTCTAAAACAAATTGATTGCCGTCAATTGTCAACCCAAAGTTAGCAAGGGTTTTTGAGCTGATTCTTGCTGTTATTTGGTCAAAGAAATCTTCTGAAATAACAGTAATATCTTTTCCACTTTCTATTTTAGTTATTAAGCTTTCAATTGACATTATTAATCAATATTATTTTTTACTTCACCTTGTAATTGTTTGATTATTGCTCTGGTTCCTTCTTCTTCTGGACTCACTAAAACATCCTTAGGGGGTCTTTGACCTGGCTCTTGACCTTCTTCTTCTACCACACCTATTTCTTCAATCAGTGCCTCTGCTTCTTCTTTATCATAATGATATAAATCTTGGATTGCTTGGAGTTGGCTTGCCAGTTTATTCTCAAATAAGCTTATCCAGTTTTGGACTTTTTGATTGTAATCTTCAAAATTCATTTCTTTAATCGTGACCGACGGTTCTTCAATTTCTGTTTGAATTACACGGGCTTCGTTCTTAGCAAAATCTAAAAAGCCATAAATCATTTTCTTTAAAAAGGCTTCGTATTTTTGTTTAGTATTTTTTATAAAAATGTTAGTATTAATACTAGACACTTTTAAGGCAACTCCAGTGGTTTGACCGCTTATTTCATCAGGTCTGTAATAAACTTTGCTAACATCAAAAGCCTGCATTAAATCGTCAAGGTTCGCTTTGATTTGTTCTCTTAATTCATCCAAACTGGTAGGGTTGACAATATAAGCAGTTTTAACTCCTTTTCGCCCATCCACACCGATTAAGGACTTTTGGATTTGAGAATAAACAGCTAAGTTGTCTATGGTTCTGCTATGGACAGTTTGGTCAATTCTAGTTGGATAACTGGCAATGTCGGTGCTTGCTATATCTACCTCTTCAACTTTTGACTTTTGGGTTAAATTCCCCCCAAGCATATCTTTTTGGATTTTAGCTTTTAAAGCTGTCAAAATATCTTTTTCAAGTTCAATTATCGGAAATACTTTTTGTTGTGCTAAGTATTCTATCAAATTTAGCTTTCTTTCTAAGCTTTTAAGCATAGCAATTGCTGGGGTTGACAAATCAGCCTTGCCATAATATTCCCCAACATTTTCACTGTTTTTGTATCTAAAAAAGATGTTATCTTCGGTGTTTAAAACCTTTACTAATTGTAAGTCGTTAGTCTCTTTTAAATCTACTAATTGGTTTTTTAGCTCTGGAAAGTATTGTAAAACTGGCACTTGTTTATAATCTTGGTTATCAAAAGCCTCAAATACAATTATTGGCTGGTATTTTTCGTTGTATGTAAAAGTCTCAGCTAAGGTGTATTTCTTTTCTTGTCCATCTTCTTTTTCTTTAATAGTTTTTTCTAGTAGAATGGTATTTGATTCAGCATCTTCATCCACATTATTTTCATTATAATCAGCTATCCAGTTTTCAGGTAAGATTCTATCAATTAAGACCGCTTCTTTTCTTTTTGAGTATCTAAATTTAAAAATAGCATCTCCAAATATCAAAGTGTTTAAAAAACCGTCTTGTAGTTTTTGTATTATTCTGTTCTTTGAGTTCAAATCATTAAAAACATCTTGTAATTGTGGTCTTTCAAATTTAACTTCAATTTCCTGGCTAAATAACAAACCTTGCTTCAATTCTAAAACAGTTTTAAAAATATCAGGATTATAATAATCTTCTTTAGCTTGGCGACCCCCCAGCTGTGGTATTTCAAAAAGCTTGTAGCTGTCTCCATTAGTAATTGTTTTTTGAACTTTATAATCTTTGACTCTGTTGGCATAAGAAGTCTCTTTTAGTTTTTTGGGGTTGAAGTAAGGCATATACTTTTAATAACTCTTTTTTAATCTATTTTGTCAAGGGTTATAAAGACCTTCTTAAAAATTCAAAGCCTGGAACATTTATAAAATCAGCTAAAAGTAAATCATCGTGATGTCCTGACAAAGCTTCAAACTTGCCCTTATCGTTTAATACAAATACCTCCATTTCTTTGAGTTCCTCTAAGTCATTAACTTCAATCAAGCCTTTATCTAAAAGCAATTTATATTTATCAATTATAGCATTTCTGTTTTCTCCAGTCCTAAAACCATAATCTCCAAGCCCACGGTCTTGGACTTGTTTAGTGTCTGGATCTAACTTTTGATAAATCCAGTCCATATTATAATTTCTATCTTTCCAATATGTAATAGGGGTGTCGCCTGGTGTATTAATCTCAGGAACTAATATCGTTACATTGCCAAAACTATTAATAAAAACGGCTAATTGCCAAGCTAAATCTGATATTTGGGTAATACTTAAGGTATTGTCTCTCACAGTTGCTACTTGTCTAAAAAGTCCATTACTGTCTTGGGTTCTAAGCTGGATTGTTGAGCTATCACCACCCACCCCGTGGCTAAAGTCAATTGATAAAACATAATATTGGTTTTTTAATAAATTGTGATAAAATTTAACCTTAGCTATTTTGGCTGAGGATGTATTTGGGCAAACTGTAAATTCTTTAATAGTTTTAATTGGCAGGGCTTTTTGTCTAAGGGCTTCTATTTGTTTAAAGTTGAATTTTCTAGGTAAGTTTTCGGCCGGCGATGCATAACCTAAAATATGCTTATAGTAATGGTTCAAATCATAATTGTAGTGTTCTTTATCTCCATAACTTTCATACTCTTTGACTTTCTTTTCAGTCAAAAAAGGATTGTCTTTATAAGTTGTGATAAGTTGCTTTACTCCTTTTAGCTTTTTAGGGGTTAGTTTGTAGTATTCTGTGTCGTCTGTCTCAGCTACTACTTCATAATCAAAGTATCTTTGAACTACCCAGTGTTCTAAGTCTGGAGTGTTTAGAATTATAATTATTTTATAATCTTTTTCTCTTAAAGTATCAAATAAAACCTTTACTCTTTCCTCATCCCTTATATCTTCAGTTTCCTCTAAGACTACTAAATTTATACCACTAAAACCTTTTAAATCTGATTTCATTCCAGTCCTGGCTTCTCTAAAACCTTTGATTAAAATATTGTTAATTTTGGTTTTTTTGTTTGAGATTTGGGTTTTCTGGACATCAAAGAATTGACTAACCGCACCTTTGGTTTGGCTATCTATATCGTCAAATCTATCTTTAATATCTTTTAAAATACTTTCTTCAATAGATTCTTTAGTTTCCCTTAAAATTAAACTCCTGTGCTTAAAATTGTCTAAGGTCTCTAAGGTTGTAAAGTTTGATACATTCCAAGTTTTACCGCTGGCACGGCTTCCTATGGCAATGAAAACATCCCACTCTTTATCGTAGAGCTGTTTCCAAATTGGCAAAGGCTCGTATTCTAAACTCATCTAATTTTTATGTTTAAAGAGGTTATGTCTTTTATTTCGTGGGTGGTGTCGTTTTTGGTTGGGGCATAAAGTCCAAACAGTTTTGCTTTTTCACTTTTAATTTTTAACCAATTAGTTAAATCGTAATTATTTTGGTCTTTGCCGTGTATCGGCTGTTTTGCTAATTCCTCTATTTCATCAAGTTCTTCAACTAGTTTTTCAACTGTATATTCGTGCTTTTTTTGGGCTTTGCCTTGCAGTTCTTTCATTCTGGCTTTAATGTTAGCATTTGTTAGCAGTCTGCTAGCAGTCCCCCTCGCTGAGTTTGGGCTATAACCAGCCTCTATGGCAGACTGGGTTTGGTTTCCGCTTTTATGCAAATGTTGGCAGAACTTTTCGTGTTGAAGGTTTTTTAATTCTGGCATAATACCCTATCTTAATCAGTTTTTAGTTTTTTTGTCAAATAAGTTGTATTTCTTTTTTGTCCTGAGCTTGCTTAATTCTTTTTTTAGCTATCTCAAAATAGTCTTGGTCTATTTCATAACCTATAAAATTTCTGTCTAAATTGACGGCTGCAATTCCGGTGGTTCCGCTTCCCATAAAGGGGTCTAGGATTGTTTGGTTTGGGGTTGTATATTTTTCAATTATTTGTGATAAAAGTTTTACTGGTTTTTGAGTTGGGTGAAACCTTTCTTTTTCTTCTGAAACAAAACCTTGCTGGATAACTGTCATTTTATTAACTGTGTTTTTATCAATATTTGTCCAGATAAGCTCACAATCTGAAAATGGATTTTTAAAAGTAAAACTACCAACCTTGTCCCAAACTATCCAGTGATTTGACTGTGGTAATAAATGTGTAAAATAGTTTCCACCAAAAATAATCACTTTTTTTGAAATTCTAAAAAATTCATTAAAAACTTCTTTACTTGGAGTGGCACTATCCCACCCTCCTTTATATTTTTTAGCTGTGTTAGAGCTTCCAAAACCTCCAACCCCTTTATCAGCATTTATACCATAAGGCGGATCAGTCACCACGGCATCCACACTCTCATCAGCTAAACTTTTCATCAACTCTAAACAATCGCCTTTTTTTAAATCTACAGTCATAATTTTAAATTTTAATTCCAACTATTATTCTATTTTCCTCAAACATTTTCAAAGCTAAATTGTATAAATCCTCTAATCTACCTAAATCTTCAGCTACTTGAATTTTTGACTTGCCTTTTTTAGCTCTTGCCTTTAAATCAAGATGAAAACGATATTTAAACTCCTCATAAAGCTTACTCCAAACTACTTGGTGCCAAATACTCTCTTGTTTTGCATAATTTCTAACAACTCTATTTATTGTCAACCTCATAGTTTCCGCTGGCACACTTTCAGCCCTTTCAATTACAATCTTATTTTTATAATCCAGATCCGCTTTTAGCTTTTTAATTTCGCCAGTAGCTAATTCTAAAATATCTAAGGTGCTTAATTCTTTTCTCGGTTCAGTTAATTTCTTTTCAACTTCGATAAAATACTTTCTAGCTTTTTTGCCGTTTTCAGTTAAACTTATCATTGCTACTTCTTTTGCAATATCTAAACTTAAAAAATATTCTTTAATGTTGTTTTTAAGCGGTTCGCCCTCGATGTGGTAGTCAATATTTTCAACTAAATCCAATCTTTCAATTTGATATTTAATCCAGTTTGAAAAGTCTTTTTTTATTTCTAAAAACTGCCAAAGACCTCTTGAATTTACTTTACTGTTTTTGACCTCTATTAAGCCAAAATCTAAATGATTTTCTATTTGAATTGTATCTGCTACATCAAATATACCTTTGTCTTCATCTGTTAAACTATACATATTTTTTACATTAAAAATACCGGCACTCATCCCTGACACCGGCATTAATAATTGGATGAGTATTAAGTCAGGATGTTTAAATC
>JBOFEZ010000155.1:0-2115 GCA_051648365.1 Fusobacteriaceae bacterium | reverse complement strand
GAAGAACAGCATCTCCATACTTTTCAAATTTTATTTCCCCCATTCCATTTATCTGTAAAAGTTCATTTTTTTTCCGAGGTTTATAATTACATATTTCCACCAAAGTTTTATCCGAAAAAATAACATATGGAGGTACCTTATAGATTGAAGCAGTTTCACTCCTATATTTCGCTAAAATTCTAAACAGATTTTGTCCACCAGGAATAAGTGAAATATTATTTTTTGTATTTTTTTTCGCTTTTTTGCTTGTTTTTTTCAAAGAGGAATCTATATCTTGTATTTTCATAAAAAGCTGTTCTTGAGCACGGATAAATGTATAAGACTTCCCTGTTAGCCTAAGAACAGGATATTTTCCCTGAGTGGCTTCTATAAATTCATTTCCAATCATATAATCGATAATTAATTTTATATCCTGTGAAGTTTTTTCTTTTAGAGCTCCATAGGTAGACTGCTTGTCCAGATTATTTTCTCTGATTTTAGCACCATTGGACCCCTTAAGAATATCGGAAATCAATTTTGCTCCATATTTTTCATTAAGTTTTCCCACACAGGAGATTATTTTCTGTGCCTCTATAGTTATATCGAGGAACTCACCTTCGGTCTCACAGTTACTACACACTTCACAGGGGTCATCTTGGACATCTCCAAAATAATTAACAATATATTCTGAAAGGCATCTGTTGGTTCTTGTATAATTTTCCATGGCTCCAAGTTTTTCATATCTGATTTTTATCATGTCAGGAGAAAGATGCTCATTTTCAATAAAAAGTTTCTGGAGTATTATATCTTTGGGATGATAAATAAGAATACAGTCTGAAGGCAGACCGTCTCTTCCTGCTCTCCCTGCTTCTTGATAATAACTTTCAATATCTTTAGGGATATTGTTATGAATAACCCATCTTACATTCGATTTATCAATTCCCATACCAAATGCATTTGTAGCAACAATTATGCCCACACGGTCTAAAAGAAAATCTTCTTGATTCATCATTCTTTCAGCATCGGACATTCCAGCATGATATTTTGCGAGTTTTCTTGTTCTAGAAAGATTTTCATAGATTTTATCACACTCTTTTCTGGTGGAAACATAAATTATCCCGCTTTCGTCTGTATGGTTCTGGATAAAATTTTCAATATACTTCAGATTATCTACATTTTTTAAAAGAGAGAATTTAAGATTTTCTCTTCGGAATCCATTTCTGAATATATCAGCCTGGATATTGAGACTATCTAGGATATCCCTTGTGACTTCAGGAGTTGCTGTGGCAGTGAATGCAGTAACAACAGGAAGCCCGTTTAAAATTTCTAAAAAAGATTTTATATTTTTATAACTGACTCTGAAATCATGTCCCCACTGTGATATACAGTGTGCTTCATCTACAGCAATCTGAGAAACTTCTAGATTTCTTACAACTGCTAAAAACCTAGAATTTTCTAATCTTTCAGGGGCTACATAGATAATTTTATACTCACCCCTAGAGAGAGAGTCATAAATAATTTCGCACTGAGTATTAGAGAGGCTACTATTTATAAAGGTAGCAGAAATACCGTTTTGATTTAAGGTATCCACCTGATCTTTCATAAGTGAAATAAGAGGAGAAATCACTATTGTCAGTCCATGGAAAATTAGAGCTGGAATCTGGTAACATATTGATTTTCCTCCTCCTGTTGGCATAAGAGCCAGAGTATTTCTCCCCTCTAAAATATTGTTGATTATCTCCTGTTGTCCTTTTCTGAACTCATCATATCCAAAATATTTTTTTAGCATTAATTTTTCTTTTATCATCATAGAATTATCCATTTCATCTCCCTTGATTTCTCAGTTCTATTTACCATATTTAGTTTTTTATATTTAGATATATTATATCACGGAATCGTCTTAATTTAGCTACCTTTATGACACTGATGAAAAAACAACTTCACAACAAGGAAAACTCTATTTTTTGTAGTATAATTCTTTGGAAATATAATTTATGATAATTTTTTAATGGGAGCAGAAAAAATGAGTATTAAAGAAAAAAATAGAGAATTTGTTAAAGACCTTAGAAAACACTACAAAGATTATCTTTTACACAAAGTACTGAACTGTTATAAAAAAGAGATGGAGATATCTTT
>JBOFEZ010000154.1:0-2402 GCA_051648365.1 Fusobacteriaceae bacterium | reverse complement strand
TACAAGATCTCCTCCAGCTTCCTGAACAAGTTTTATTCCCTCTCCAGTAGCAATATATTCTTTTGGTTTTGCCATAGCAACAGCAGAAACCAAAGAAATCATCAATAAAATCTTCTTAAACATTTCAAAAACTCCCCTTTTCGTATTTTTTGTCAATTAAGACAATTATATCCTAATTTCTATTTGATAAGCTAATATTAATTGTTGTATAATAATTATAAGTTTTATTTATAACAGGAGGAACTATGGATTTAGATAGATTAAGATATATTATCACCGTGGGAGAGGAACGGAGTTTTTCCAAAGCTTCCAAAAAACTTTTTATCTCTCAGCCTGCTCTAAGTCAATATATTTCAGGGGTTGAAAACGAGATGGGCTGTCTACTTTTTGATAGAAAAAACATTCCTCTGACTCTTACACCTGCAGGAGAAATTTTTATAAAAAGATCCAAAGAGATTGAGGATCTGACCAAAAATTTTGCAGGAACCCTAACTTTTGGAATTTCACCTTTCAGAAACGCATATATTCTTCCAAAGTTTATTCCAGAACTGAAAAAAATCTTTCCCAATGTGAAAATTAAAGTTATCGAAAAGCATGCCATGGAACTAGAAAAAGATCTGGAAAAAGGAGTTGTGGATCTCATTGTAACCTCGCTTCCTCTGACCAGCAAAGAGTTCGATTTTATACCTTTCTGCAAGGAGGAAACCTTTATCGTGACTCCCAAAGATACAAGGTTTTTAAACTTGGCACGGGATGGAGAGATCAGAATCGATGATCTGAGAGATGAAAACTTTATACTTACCTATTAAAGAATTAAGCTTCGAGACGAAATCAACATCCTATTCTACAACAACCATCTGTTCCCTAATATCTTTCTGGAAACCTGGAATCAGGAGAGCACCCTCTCCCTTGTAGAGTCAGGAATGGGAAGAGCTGCTGCCCAGCTTTTTTTAGAAAGAGGCTGGAAGGTATTGATTGGAGATATAAACTTAGAAAATGGAAAAAAAACCATTGAAGATTTTAAAAATGCAGGATATGAAAACTGCTATTTTGTCCAATGCAATGTAGGTTCTGATTCTGATATGAAAAAAGCCTATGAATTCGCCCTGGAAAAACTAGGTGGAATTGACTCCCTTATAAACAATGCCGGAATCTGGCACGGGGGAATGCTCCATGAGACAGAAGAGGATCAGTGGAACAGACTTTTTGATATCGATGTAAAATCTGTATATCTCTCTGCTAAATATTTTATACCTGATATGATAAAAAGAAGGTACGGAACCGTCATAAATACAGTTTCCGTATCCGGACTTTATGGAGACTATAATATGGCCGCATACAATGCTGCTAAGGGTGCCCTTACCAATCTTGTAAAATCTATGGCATTAGACTATGGAAAATACGGTATCAGAGTAAACAATGTCTGTCCCTCTGCCTGTGCAAAAAGACGAAAGATAAAGAAAAGCCCACTGAATTCGATAATCAGTGGGCTTTTTCATCTAAAACTTATAATCGAATCCTGTATAGAATCTTCTTTCAGCAGCTGGGTCGTATACTTTTCCGTCCCTACTTTTACTACTTTCACTTACGCTATTGTAATACTTTTCATTGAATAGATTAGTTATTCCAGCATAAATTTTCAACTCCCTATTGAATTGGTAGTTAATATTCAGGTCTGTAACTAGGTAGTTGTTTACTTTTCCTGATTTATTATCCTGATTTAGATAGTAGCCGTCCTTCCATGTCCCAGATAGAGTTCCTGAGAGTTTCTCTGTAATGTCATAAGTTCCCTTTATATTTAGGGAATATTTAGATACTCCTGGAATATAGTTTCCTGCATATTCTCCACTTTTTATTTCCGCTTCCACCAGTGTAAATCCTTGGGAAAGGGTCAACTTTCCAAAATACTGTTCACTAGAAAGTTCTATTCCTGTTCTCTCTGTTTTTCCCATATTGATAAATTCCCACCATGTAGGCATTGACCCTATCTGCAAAATTTCATCTTCAGTTCTAGTATGGAAAGCAGTTAGGGTGAAAAACATATTTTTATACGCATCCTTTATCCCTATCTCAAAATTTCTAAATTTTTCTGGTTCCAGATTATTTTCAAGATATCCTACAGTTTTATCCTGAGATTTGTCTATAAGTTCTGAAGGAGCTGGAGTTCTAAAACCAAATTCTCCTCTAGTATATATATTTCCAGTATCTGAATATCTGTAATTGACCCCTAGTTCGTAAGCATCGTTCTTCATCCTTCTTCTATTTTTAAAGTTTGATGAGCTTCTCACTGTAGGATTGGCTCCCAATTCAAGTGGAGGTCCGAAAGTATATAGTGATAGGGTTCTACTTGTTTCATAATCACTTCTCTCTCTTCTATACCCCTGTGTAAAATCCCAATTTTT
>JBOFEZ010000153.1:0-3535 GCA_051648365.1 Fusobacteriaceae bacterium | reverse complement strand
AAAAGGAGTAGGAGATAGCTCTCCTTACTGGCGTTGGGAAGTTCAGTTTTCTAAAAAAGATTTAGAAACTATTCTAAACGAAAATATCTATAATCTTAAAAAATCAAACCGGACAGGGGTATATTTTTTAAAAAATGGCAAGTGGGATTCGGGAAATATAGGTAAAAATCCAATAGGGAAACTGGAAAAAATAACAGTTTTAAAAAGAGGACTTTCGGGAGTAGCGAGAGAGTTGCTTGTAAAGGGAAGTAAAGGAACTTATCTTGTAAGGAAAGAATATAATATTAGAAAAATTTTGGCATTCAACAAGTTTCCTGGAAAAAAAGAGGATATATATCTAAAGGGAAAAGATGGTAAAAATATAGGAAAAAACATGAGTATGTTACCATCGGGATTTTTTGCTCCTGAAACAAAGGGGAACAGTGTAAAGTTCTATGGCGGAGGATTTGGTCATGGAGTAGGAATGCCACAGTGGGGAGCTAGAGATTTAGCTCAAAAAAGAAATTTTACATATGATGATATTTTAGAAAGGTATTACCCTGGAACATCACTTTCAAGAGCTTCAAGAATCATAAAAAATACAGATTCACTCTTGGTTTTAATAGGTCAGGCAGGTGTCTTTGAACAGAAAAATATAAGACTTCTATCTTCAGGGGACTTAAACATAAAAGCAGATGGCAAAAATTATAAAATAAAAAAAGATACCCAGGTGGAATTTAGTATAAGAAGTGGTGTATTGGATATAAAATCGTCAGGCAAATCTTTAGTTAAAACAAAGGGAGAAGCTGTGATAACCTCTAGAGAAAAAATTGGAGTAAGAAGCAATCCTAAAAAACAATTTAAAAAAGGATACCCTGAATATTATGGAGACTTTATAGTGAGACCATTTGGAGGAGAGAGAGTACTGCTTGTAAATCGTGTGAATCTAGAAGATTATCTGAAAGGTGTTCTTCCCAGTGAGATGCCTCAAAGTTTTGGGCTGGAAGCTTTGAAAGCTCAGGCAGTAAGTTCTAGAACTTACGCAGTAGCAGCAGTTTTGGGGAATAAATATTCGAAATATGGAGTGAATCTGGTAGATAGTGTTGCTAGTCAGGTTTACAATAATAGTAATGAAAGTGAAATTTCTAACAAAGCTATAAAAAAGACAGCTGGAAAAATACTGACATATAAAGACAGACCTATAAACACCTATTTTTATTCTAGTAGCTGGGGAGTTTCAGCGGTTCCAGAGGAGATTTGGTAAGAGTGGAGGAAGAGATGTTGGAAAAAATAGTCATAAAAGGTGCCAGGCAGCATAACTTAAAAAATATAGATGTAGAGATACCTAAAAATCAGTTTGTAGTTATCACAGGGGTAAGCGGAAGCGGGAAGTCTTCCCTGGCATTTGATACAATATATTCAGAGGGTCAAAGGCGTTATGTAGAAAGTCTTTCGGCGTATGCCAGACAGTTTATAGGTCAGATGAATAAACCTGATGTGGACAGCATAGAGGGACTTTCTCCGGCTATCTCCATAGAGCAGAAAACTACTAATAAAAATCCCCGTTCCACAGTAGGGACAATAACAGAGGTCTATGACTATATGAGATTGCTTTTTGCTCATGTAGGAGAGGCTCATTGTCCAATCTGTAGAGAGATAGTGGAGAGACAGTCTGTGGAAGAGATAGTGAATACAGCAGAATCCAAACTCAAAACAGGGGACAGAGTAATCCTCCTCTCTCCCATAATAAGGGATAAAAAAGGAACTCATAAAAACCTCTTTATAAATCTTCTGAACAAAGGTTTTGTAAGAGCTAGGGTAAATGGGGAAATTCTCTATTTGGAAGATGAGATAAATCTGGATAAAAACAAGAAGCACAGTATTGAGGTAGTTACAGACAGAATAGCTGTAAAACGTGAGGAAGATGATTTTATCAGTCGCCTTACTCAGGGAATAGAGCAGTCGGTCCAGCTTTCTGGGGGAAAGGTTATCCTCAATATAAATGGAGAGGATTTTCACTACAGTGAAAATTTAAGTTGCCCCAACCATGAAGATATAAGCATCCCAGAGCTAAATCCTAGACTTTTTTCTTTTAATGCTCCCTATGGTGCTTGCCCTGAATGTAAGGGAATAGGTAAAAAAATGGAAGTAGATGAGAACAGACTTATATTGGATGAAAATATTTCCATAAAGGAGGGAGCTCTATATATCCCGGGTGCCTCGGCTCTAAAGGGATATTCTTGGACAATATTTACGGCTATGTGTAAAAATTTCCATATAAGTTTGGAAAAACCTTTTAAAGAACTCACCTCTCAAGAAAAGGAATATATTTTTAAAGGTACGGGAACAGAAAAATTTAAGGTGGACTATGATGGACCGGATTATAGCTTTCATGGTTTTAAAGAATTCGAAGGAATTATAAATAACTTGGAAAGGCGTTATCGTGAAAGTTTTTCCGAAGCCATGAGAGATGAGATAGAATCCAAGTATATGGTAGAAACTCTCTGTAAAGTGTGCAAAGGCAAGAGGCTGAAACCTGAGGTCTTAGCAGTTACAGTTGGTAGAAAGAATATTATGGAGATATGCGACTTAAGTATAAAAAAATCTCTAGAATTTTTTATGGAGTTGCAACTGACTCCTAATCAAGCTAAAATAGCGGCAGAAATATTGAAGGAGATACGTGAACGTCTGAACTTCATGATAAATGTTGGCTTAGATTATCTCACGTTGTCCAGAGAGACTAAAACTCTTTCGGGAGGAGAATCTCAGAGAATAAGATTGGCAACCCAGATAGGATCTGGACTTACAGGTGTTCTTTATGTTCTGGATGAACCTAGCATAGGACTTCATCAGAGAGACAATGATAAACTTCTTCAGACTCTGAATAGGTTGAAGTCCTTGGGAAATACCCTTATAGTAGTTGAGCATGATGAGGATACTATGCTTCAGGCTGATTATATTTTGGATATAGGACCAGGAGCAGGAATTGGAGGAGGAGAGGTAGTATTTGCAGGAACTCCTACTGAAATGCTGAAAAGTCCCAATTCTGTAACGGGAAAATTCCTCAAGGGGGAGCTAGAAATTTCTATTCCTAAGGTGCGAAGAGAGAAAACAGGAGATATAATATTAAAAGGAGCCAAGGGAAATAATCTTAAAAATGTGGAGGTTGCCATACCTAAAGGAGTTATGACAGTGGTAACAGGAGTAAGTGGAAGTGGAAAATCCACACTTATAAATCATACTCTTTTTCCTGCACTTTTTAATAAATTAAACGGTGGAAAACTTTATCCGTTAGAATATTCTACCCTAGAGGGAATTGAAGATTTAGATAAGGTAATAGATATAGATCAATCTCCGATTGGAAGAACTCCTAGGTCCAATCCTGCAACATACACAAAGATATTTGATGATATACGTGCTCTTTTTGCAGAAACAAAAGATGCCAAGATA
Organism: Fusobacteriaceae bacterium; assembly: GCA_051648365.1. Lineage (GTDB taxonomy): Bacteria > Fusobacteriota > Fusobacteriia > Fusobacteriales > Fusobacteriaceae > JAGNZR01. Next base: position 106 of record JBOFEZ010000153.1, on the reverse strand, counting down.
AGAGGTTATGACAAGGGTAGATTTTCTTTTAACGTAAAAGGGGGAAGATGTGAAGCTTGTCAGGGAGCAGGAATTATCAAGATAGAGATGAATTTTCTTCCTGATG
>JBOFEZ010000152.1:0-17703 GCA_051648365.1 Fusobacteriaceae bacterium | reverse complement strand
AATGTAATAACTTCATTGGCTAACATTATACTTAATTCATTACGATTTCTATTGTCCTCGCTTATTAAATACTGTTTCATTTGGTTTACTATTTCATTAGTATAGCTTTCACTAATATTATTGTAAAACTTGTCTCTTTCGTCTATATATTCAGTTAAAACATCAGATTGCTCAAAACCATCAAGGGCAGATTCTACAAAATCCTTAGTGAATTGATTTGCCAACTCATACGTCAGAGTATCATTATTGTCTATGTAGGTTTTGACAGATGGCATATTTTCAACAATAGCTGTCAATATTGCACCATCAGTATATTCAAACGCTGAATTGGATATATGTATATCTTGAGAATCAACATATTTTCGTAGGGAGTTTATCTCACTAATTATTGGCCCAGACGGGTCAGCATTTAAGATGGCAAGATCGGTATATTCCTTTGATAATTTGAGGTGTTCAGAGTCTTTCATATCAACATATATCTTTCTATTTCTATCTGTCTCGGATATTATTTCACTCATCTTGGTTTCTAAGGATACGATTCTCCCTTCGGAATATTGATTAGCTAAATCCAAGTGCTTTAAGTCTTCTTCCAAAATATAGCTTCTGATAGTTGCATCATTAACAACATCTTCAAATTTACCATCAACATAAATCTTGAATAGTTCAGCTTGGTCTTCCGTAAATACTTTGTTTCCATTGTAATATAATGCGGCGGTATTTATAAATATATTACTTTGATTTGTTATATTTAGTTCGCCATTTACCTCTTGAGAAATAATCGATGCTCCACCAATTGTCTGCATAATTATTTCAGATGGGGTTTTCATATATTTGTCTTTATCAGTATCGAATGGGTCACCCAAATTTGGAAAATTGGATAATGAAATATTATCATCCCCATAGTTGTATCCAATTTGAAGCGTGTTCTTTGCTATTACAGTATTGTATCCTATTGCATCTTTTCCAATAAGTGATTTTAGGCCATAAACTAATTCATGTTTAAATGCCGAGGTTGTCTTAAATACCATGCAATCATGAACGAGGGTTTCTCCAAAAATATCTCCACCTACAAATATTTCAGAATCTCCCCTTTCGCCTTTTAGGTCTACACCATCAAGCCATAACTCTGAATCCTCCCGCTTAATAAAGAGAGTTGTATCTTCCCATTTGTGATCAATTGACCATCCTTGATGCCCACGATCTCCCTTTGGCAATTTAAACGTTGCTTTCTGAGTTTGTGTAAAGTCATTTATTTGGACTGGGGCTCCAATGATAACTTCTGCAAGTTCTCCTTCTGGCAAAGTATAGGTATCTTCTACCATAATTTCTGTAGCTAATCCCCTTTTACCTGTATTTCCAGTTAATCCCATTGGTAATTTTAGATTTAGCTTTTGCCCAACTACCGATACTATTGTATCACCATATGAGCTTAATTCATATATTGTTGTACATAGTTTGTGCTCTAAATTTATGTAAATAATATAAAATTGAGTATCATTTGCTGAGACCATAAGTGTCTCAGGTTGGAGGCTTTGGTCTTCTGCTATTTCACTAGTTAGTATTCCATCTGTGATTTTTATAGAATATTTAACTTTAGACTCCCCAAGTATAATACCGTTCCTTATTTTTGGAAACTCTTCTGAAGCAATTTCTGCCGACAAATTATTTTCGGAATCTAAGAAAACCCTATATATAATTTCAGTACTTTTGGAATCGCATAAATAAAAGCTATTCATTAATTCATCTGGCAAAGCCTCTGTAATGTATAAATCCTCTATAGTTATTTCTGGAGATTCTCCAGCCGGAAGAGACTCTATCTCTCCTATCATTATCTTGTTTACAGGTCCTTGTCTACCTATATTTCCTTTGTCTCCTTTTCTACCTTCTGGTATTAAAATTGACATTTGTTGTGTAACATATTTCATGGAGTCATTTTGGTCAGACTCATAATAAGCAGTATATAGCTGGTCGTATTCCCCTACTCCCATTCTCCATGTTACCATATTTGGAGATAGAAATAAAATTGGGTCTTTGACCGTAGATGTCCTAATTAAATGACTATCTATAATCATAGTTCTTTGAATTGCTTCTGGTTGACTTGACTCCTCCATCCATCTTGCTAATTTTCCAGTCTCACTATCTATATATAGTATTATAGATTTTGTATAATCCTCATTATATACTTTAACGTGATCGTATGAAAATCCAGGAACATTATTCTCTTCTGTCAATCGGTCAGTCCATAATACACCAAAATTGTCGACACTTAAGACATATTCCGAATCACCGGATTTAATTTTGATACCGTATGTAGATTGGGAAGATATAGCAACTTGTGGCATTTCCCCATAAGGCAGAACCCCAACACTATCTACTTCGATATAGTTGGGAGGACCAACTGGTCCAATATTACCTCTCTCTCCTCTTGGTATTTCAAAATCTATATATTGTTTTGGGTCTTTTTCTCCGATAACTTCGCCAATTATAACATTTGCAGGTTCTTTAGCTGAGACTGTTTTTACCGTTCTAACTATTAGGTCTACGGCCTCTCCAATATCACCTTTATCACCTTTATTACCAAGGTCTCCCTGAGGCCCTCTAGGCCCTTGAGCTCCAGCTAAACCTTCTTTTCCAGTATCTCCTCTATCTCCCTTTTCTCCTCTTTGGCCTTGAATACCCTGTGGTCCTATTGACCCTTCTGGCCCTTGCATCTTTCCAAGTTCAACAAAGGCTTCTCCGTCCCACATCCAAGCAGACCCATCAAGAAACCACGTTTGACCAATTCTAGAAATGCATTTTCCATACAATTCATCAACTGATTTAATTGTTCCCATAATGTGAAGTCCAAGACCTGCTGGCCCTTGCTCACCCTTTGCCCCTTGTACACCTTGAGGACCGTCAACTCCAGGAAGACCTTCCATTCCTTCTGGCCCCTCTTGACCCTCAATACCTTGTACTCCCTCTGGGCCTTCTGGACCCTCAGGTCCTTGAACTCCTACCATTACACCGAGATTTACCCAGCTTTCACTGGTCGCTGACCACATATAAACGTAATTATCAATAACCCATGCATCACCGTGGTAACAGCCAGCTTCTGGCAAATCATTTACACCATTTTTGGTTCCGTGAACGTAAACACCAAAGTAATCAGTGGAAATATAATTATCTATGTCGGCTTGTGGTGATACCATAACACGTTTCTGTGGACCTGTATCGGTAGGAGGAGCATTCTCAAGAGCAAATATAGTATCAATCAAATCAGTGAAGTCTTCTTTGCTCCTGCTGGTAGTAAGCCGCATCTTTAAATAATCTGCGTTTCTTATTGCCATTAATCATTCCTCCTATTAAAAATCTTTTAAAATCTGTGGCCTTGATGGCACAATCACTGAGGATTTAGCCCCAATTGCCTTATTTTTTAAGTAGTTGATCCAGTTGTCAATGGATTCTTTATCATAGTCGGTAATCCAACCGTTTGTATAGGCAATACATGCCAATGAAGCTCTCTTTATATCTTCTTTTAATTTTTTTTGAGCTTCGAATTTTTTTTGTTCTTCATTGAAATTTAAATCAACCTCTACCTCATTCCCATTCCAATAATGGTTTGTTGGGATTGATACGGCTTGGACTCTCTTTGTTGTAATGTTGTATACTAGCAACTCATGATTTTTTTGAGCAACTTTTAAATCTCTTACTTTAAAATCATGGTCCGACAAATCCATCTCATCTATTATATAATTGTTCTTCACTCTATATTCTATTAACATACAATTCTCACTCCCCAATCCTTAGGATCATTTACTCTTCTAGTATATGTGGATTCGATTCTATATGAGAATGCACCAGTATATGTTGCTGTATCTGCGTGACTTCCGCCATAGACCATAACATATGGTCCTCCTCCGCCTTTAGTGACTATTGTATTTGCCATATAACCACTAGCTGTTCCGGAGTGGTCAGCCCCTTGCCTAGGAAAAAAAGTACCTTCTCCAAATTTATTCCAAAACCAATTGGCGTCTCTATTTGTTGTAATTTCTTCTGTCGTTTCTGGATTAATGAAATCAGCAAGTCCTGGGTCGGCATAATTATTTGCCAGTGATTTGTCATATATTCCATAAGTAATCAATCTATTTTTCATTTGAATTCCTTCAATATAGTTCCTTGTGTTCCCCCATATGTTTTCAACACCTCTGTATGAAAATGGTTTAGTAGTATATCTTATATTATTCCTTAGGGCTGGAACTTCTAAGTACCCAGAATCATTCCCTAAAACATCAGTATACCCTGTAGATAGTGAGGCATTTGTGTTGGTCCACATCGGGATATTATTTACTCCTGAAAAGATTTTTGTGAGATTCATTGTTCCAAACTCGACTGTCATAAGTAGTTGAAGAGTAAAGAGACTAGCCCAATCCATCATATGATAGTTTGCCCCTCTATTTTCAGATAGACTCCTAGCATCCTCAAATGAGGATGATGTCATTGGCCTTATACTATCTTTTTGCCCAACAGAAGTGTACATGTATCTATTTTCTCTATCTCCAGTTGAAACAATCCCAGTCCATGCAAAACTCCTAAATGAACCAGCGTTATCTTTTGACCCACTCCATACATAAGAACCATTTTTTGTTTTGTCGGCTAAGATTCCTTCATAGCATCCAATATAAGCAAAGTCTCTTTCTCCTTCTGGTGTTACAAAAGCAGGAGCGACTATGAACCCAGATTCTCTTTGGTCTGCTATTCTTATGGTAATGGTTTGTAATCCAGGAGTGTCTTCGGATACTTCAAGCATGTAATAAAATTTAGGGATTTTTGTCATAACAGCATGAGTATGCGGAGCATAACCATTCGCATTCAAGGCATCTCGGAATGTAGGTGATCCAAATTCGTCAACTTCTTCTTGATCATTATTAAGAATTACCCTTTTAATACCAGACCATGGCATTAAGTTTGAAAAGTCTGATGTTACCTTATATACTTTATTCCCCAGAGAATCGGAAGGTGCGGCTCCAATTGAATATGTTTTACCAATGGCCTCGTCGACTCTTTCATTGCTAAAGTCCGTCCCATTTCCTTTGTCGGTAACAGTAAGCCCATATATTTTTGCAGCAGGACCAGCTGTTCCTCCACCATATTTCATTACTGTATCTTTTATTGAATCAATCCATCTACTTCCATCCCAAAATACAGGTCTCTTCAGTCCCGTATCGTAAAACGAAAACCCTCCATTTGTCCCCTTATCGAACTTTGGCTTTTCTGAAGCCTTCCCGGCAACTACTGGTTGAAATCCGCTTAAGGCTGAACTGAAATCCTCCCCATTTAAATACATACCAGTTTTGTCGACATAAAATATACTATTGTCTATAGTTGGGTCTATCCCTTGTTCCTCGTAAAAGGCCAAGCCATAATCTTTTGTTTTTGATAAAGAGGCTTTCTCTCCTCCTTGTTTAAAGACAATTTTTTGTTTAGCACCATTTATTCCCGGAACATCGCTATCTGGTATAAATGCAGTATTTTTTTGAATAGAAACATAATCCTGTATATCTCCAAAAATATAGTTTCCATCAATATAAGAGTCATATGCCAAACTAGCATATAGCTTATCTGCCTTTTCTTCAGTGAGATATGGGCTTAAATCTATTCCTGGCGGCCCCTTTGGAATCCATAAGTTTAACCTGAAATTCGGACCATCTCCTGTAATTTCTGCACTGGCTGGTTCATCGTATTCTACTGTTGTTATGGTACCAATTAACATTTTTGCTGATTTTCCTCTAGGTCCTTCTGGTCCTCTTATTATCCCTAAGTTCCTCCATGCGAAACCATCCCACATCATTGCTTCCATAGTGGAATCATTTCCATTTCTAGGTATAAAATACGTTAGACCAACCCTCAAGCATTCCTTATGAATATCACCTAGCATTTCTTTGTTTGGAAAGGTGCCTGCTATTTGTAGCCCCAATCCTGGCGGCCCCTCTGGGCCTTCTTGCCCCTCTGGTCCTTCAGGTCCTTCAGGTCCCATTTCTCCAATTCCAATTGGTCCCTCTGGTCCTTCTGGTCCTTCAGGGCCTTCTGGACCTTGAGGACCTTCTGGACCATCCATGAATCCTAATGTTATCCACTTTTTTTCTTTACCGTCCCACATCCATACTTCCCTAGCAATAATATAGCAATCCCCATGAACACAACCAAATGATGGCAACATTCCAGCTTCAGACAAAGCCCCTACTACATATAATCCCATAAACCCAAGTTGATTTGGGTCAAGTTCTTGCTCTTCATCATTTATTTGTACGGCATTCCTTCTCTTTAGGTATGCCTTAACTACATCTGCTTCGCCTTGGCTCTGCTTTGTATTTACGAAAATAGTTTTCAAACTGTATCACCTCTCTATAAAAAAATGTGCAGTTTCCTGCACACTAATTTAAATACTATTTTTTATCCTTATTACCTACTTATGGGTTACTAAACCAGTATCCAATAGTATCTATGTTATTTTCAGGAATCTCAAATTCGAAAAAGCCTTGCCTTTATAAAATTAACATTACTCAATAAAATCAAATAAAAGAGATTTATAAATATTTATAAGAAAGAGATATGAATTAAAAATAGGCATCTCAATGGCTTCAGCTAACTTGATTTAATGTTGATTTTTATATTTTACCTTACCAAGCAACATTAGTTTATTTAATTCCCTTGTTTCTTTGATTAGCTTAAGAATAACTTGACTTCAGATTCTCTTTGTGCAATCTCTTTCTTTGTTGGCATATATAGTCTATCTCTTTTATATTGAACTCTAAATAGCCCTATTGCCTCCCTATATTGGAATGAATTTATTAGTATTATTGCTGGATGGAGAACAAAGTTTTCTATTCCAATATTGTAGCAAATTGTAACAAGTGCATCGAATTGGTTTTGAGTTATTGGTACTTTTATAAAGTTATTTACACACTCTTCAAATAGTTGAAGTTGATACTTTAACAGCATCTTTGCAACATCTTGGTCTATTTTATCTCCCAATTTTACATTCCCAGAGTATTCTGGCATGAACCCATCTGGATATCTTATTGTTCCGTATCCTATTGCTGGTGTTTTATCCTCCAGCAGATATGCATTTAAATATAATTTTTTTTTGATTACTATATTCTCCATTGCTAAGCTAGATAATTCCATTTGCCCATCTCCCTCTTTAGGTGCGAGAAGTTATTCATCTCAACAACATAATTATTTTTTTGTTCCCTTGCTTTACTTGACATTTTTCCTCCTAAAAGTTTTCCAATATAAAATTTTCAATATTCTTTTCAGCATAATCAAATGGAAAAAATATCCCAGACATCTTATGCGATAATATCTTTTTCAAAGCTATTGGTCTCATATAGTGCGGCAATTTAATTAGTTCATTAAAAATTGCACAATATCCCCCTCTAGTATTTGAGTTTTTATTCCCAATATCCATTACTGTTTTACCAAGAACTATTGAATAAATTGCTAATTCAGAAGCCCCGGTCGAGTATACTCTTTTTGATGTTTTTATGATATCACACCCGCTATAATCTTTTCCAAGAACTCTATTTCCATATCTTTTTTTTAGTGCGAAAATGTCCTCTGCCGTTGTATATGGATGTGGTTTGACATAAGCTCCATTATTTACAGCGGCAGTGACAGCATCAAAATCAACGGTAATATTTAATATATTTGATCCAGGGAGTATGACAACTGAATCAATTTTATTTAATAATTTTTTAGTCTGTATATATTTGTTTCCCATTGCTTCTACAATAAGTTTCATATATTTTATGTTTGATATAAAATTATTTGGGTTATTGTCATGCAGTGCAATATTTATTATTTCCTCATTTGTGGCAATATCACAACTTCTAATGTAAATTCCCCCGAGTGCTCCCATAAAAGTCAAATGCGACAATGTGAATGGGTCGCTATTTGGTTCAATCTCAAACCTGTATGGTATTTTATTTTGATTACAAATGTTCTCCACTGTGCTAATCATTTTTTTGATCCTTCTTGATTGTCGGTTACATCAAATAATATTCTAGAAATTTGTTCTTCAACTATTAGTTGAATATCCTTAGATAGTCTTTCTAATATTTGAGAATATAGAAACTCAATATCGACATCTTTATGCTCATTCACATGTCCGCCCTCCTACATTCATTACTTTGAATTCATTTAAGCATCAAGTGCTGATATTTTATCTATAGTTGTCCCGAGTGCCTTCGCAACTATATTTGCCTTTACGTTTTTTTCCAATCCCATTATAATAGCCGTGTCTTCCGATATTTCCTCGTGGACATATTTAATTTCCAGAGGCTGTACGCTCGGCATCCCATCATTTCCAATATTTAAATCCTTCCCTTCTCTTATTAAATCCCTAATTATTTGAGTATCTGGAAACATCGCTACTTGGCCAGTAATCAAGCTGATATTGGTTGGAAAGGTAACTTGTGTAGATAGGTTTTGAACAACAACTATTGCATGACATTCTAACCCAAACTTATTATTAATTGCATAATCCTCATATAAAAAATACATCTATAACCTCCTAAAAAATATAATATAAAGCTTTAAAATTCTTTCATCTATATGAAAAGAAAAAAAGAATAATTAGTCTCCACACACAGATATGTCAACGGATTAATCTAATGAAAGGCCTGATCAAATTGGAGATATAAATATTAATTCTAATTGATTAGCTCCAAAGAAATGCTTGACATTTTTTGATTATTATGATATAATATATATAAATGAGTACGGAGGAATTATTTATGAAATCAATTATTGCATTTTTTACAATTACATCGATTTGTTATTCATCTTCAAAAATTACAATTGTGTATCCAATGGAATCGCCGAATGAAATTAAATTATCTAAAAAACTTATGAAAAGAGCGAAGGAAGATTTTGATATTGATATAACTTACATTGGTGTAACAAATTCTGAATTGGAAAATAAGTTCTTAATGATGGAAAGAGCAAAAATGTCAGCGGATATTGTTATTACTCAAGACATAACCAACATCAGTTCTTATCTTGAACCAGTGGAGGAGTTTAAGGCACTTTATAATTTCAATAAGGGGGCTCTTGATTATTTTACAGAAGGGGGCAAATTGGTCGCTATTCCAGTTGGGTTAGTCACGTATGGATTTGTGTCAAATTCTGTAGAGTTAAATGCTCCAGAGGATTTCTTTGGGAAAAAAACTATAATACCAAACGGAACCGATCGTCACTCTTTTAGAAATTTTTATTTATACTGCACACTATATGGTGTTGACCCGTTAAACACCAACGATAAAAACTACTCAAAAGTTTTATCGTTATATAAAAATATTGTATTTGGTGTAAATCATTATAATGACAAATACCCAGATATGTATAAGGCTTATGCCAATAATGAAGTAGATTTTATACATAGCGGGGTCTTTCATCTAGGAAATCAAAGACCATGGGGAACGGAAAACTTAAGAAATACAAATGCCTTCTCTCCTGGCCCATATACTTATATTGGAGTTTCTGGAGTTGCTATAAGCAAAAACTCAAAGAACAAAGATAATGCAAAAAAAATAGCAAAATTATATATGGAAAAAGATATTATATCTGAAAAATTTTTAGATATGGATCTTCCGGCTTATGATATAGATATTGATTATTCTTCACTTTCAATCGATGAACAGAGGCTGAAAACGCAATGGATTGAGATTTCAAAAAATGGGATAGCCCTACCTAAGATTAAAAATCAAATTAAAGTAGAAAAGGTCTTTAGGGAAAACATTGTGTTATTTATGGAGGGGAAAATAAATGAATCAACATTTATTTCTAATATTAAAGAATACACTAATAATAACTAGTGTATCGGTATTGTTGCAGTTTGGGTTGTCATTTTTTTTTCTATATAAAAAGATAAATTTTACTCCTATTTGGTGGGCATTCCCGACACCAACGGGAGTTTTAATCTATAGAGAATTACTAAATTTAAACACGATGAACAATGCCTTTTTTCACATTATATTGTTGTCTACATTTTTTGGATTTCCATTTGCATATTTTTTCACCAGAAATGCAAAATCGGACATAACTATGGAAATAGAGGCGGCTAAATTTGATTGTGATGACAATCAATCATTTTTATTAATTGAATTTCCAATAGTTCTATCGAAGTTAGAGATGATTATTCCATTTTCTTTTTTATCTACGTGGTTTAAAATTAATATTATTATCCCATTTAATTCTGGAGGGATAAAGTATTCCAATGCAAACTTTGAAACATTCAATTGGTATGAAAATATGAATCATTTCGATTTAGCGAGAGGGTTTGAAGTTTCATTGATTTCCTTAGCATTTGCATCTTTTTTTACTTTTATCATATGGGGGATTATCCATGCTATCAATAATCATAACTCTATTAATAAGCTTTATATGCTCTATCATTTCAACCGGATTAGGAATGTTAATAGCTGAAAAAATAAATACAAAATCCATTTATTTTTTTGGAATAATTCAGCCTACTATTAATTTTTTTTCAGTAATTTTATTTGTGAAAGTATTTGGACTGGGCTTGGTGGCAATTTTTCTATCCTTTATCATTGTCCAAACATGTTTTAGTATATACATGTATGGGGCTTTCAAATTGACAATTCCACCTATTTACTATGACATGTGCAAAGAAGATGGTGCTTGTCCAATACGCACTTTCGTGCTCCCAGTTTATATTGGAAAGGTAAAGGTTATATTTGCAACTAATTTTATAATGATTTACAATGAGTATTTTATCTCAAAGTCAATGGCACTAAAATACAATTTGATACAAGACGAATTAGTCCGTTTACATTCTAATATTATATATGATGGGTATTTTAATTTTTATCTAACTTTATTTATATCTGTTGCAGCTATATTGCCAATTATGATTATATTAAATAAGAAAGGAGACAATTAATGAAGAAAAAAGTAGGCATATTTATGCCAGCTAGGCTCAGCTCTGAGAGACTACCAAATAAACATACTTTGCCATTGAACGAATATAATGTTACAATGTGGGACATCGCTTGTGAAAATTTATCAAAAATCAATAATGAGAACAAATATGTTTTAATCGCTAAATGCGATGAGGAGTTGGTTCTTATTGCGAAAAAATTCAATCTTAAGATAATATATCGTGATGTTGAAACGACAAAGGCCGATGACCCATTGAATTTTGTTTTTAAAGACATAGTGAATATTAACACTTCTCACATTATGTTTTTAAACCCATGTGTGCTAAATATGAGCACAAGAACAGTAGAAGATACAATTAATAATTTTGAATCTTCAAATAGTGAATATGGAACTTCTGTAATTAAATTTAAAAACTGGGTATTGAATAACAGCGGGGAATCAGTAATAGACAAAATTGATTTTACAAAATTATCAACAAAAAATATTCCAGATCGATTTGAATTCGCTCACTGTTTTCATATTTTTAATAAAGATAAATTTTTCGAAGATGGGATGATGTTAAAAGATGGCTTTGCAATGCTGGAAGTGCTTCAGACAGATGTTTTAATTGATATAGATAATGAATCCGATTATCTAACCGCAAAGGAATTTTATAAAAATAAAAAACACACTATTTAGGTGTGTTTTTTTTATTATTTATGTATTCATTCCCCGGAAGGTCGCATGGCTTAAGCTTATATAGCTCCATATAGTTTCTCAATCCAACACCAAAAGCATTTACAAAATAAATTACAAATAAATTACCGAATGTTCTAATTATGTCTCTTGAGAATGTAGCATAGTAAAATAATCCATTTTCTCCGACTCTTAATGTCCCGAGCCTATATATTGGCCCATAATTTATGTGAGCCTTAAGATATTCTATATCATCAGCATATGGTATTTTAATTGTAAGCTCTAGGTCTTGAATGTCTAAATTGGAAGTAATTAAAAAAAACTCATAATCCATATCTTTGTTTTTTACGGCCTCTACTCTGTGGCTACCTTCCAAAATTGAATAAACAGGTCCGGCTTTTTCATTAACAACTACTGGCCAATATGTTCCATTTGCTATAACATCATCACCAAGAAAATCTAATTTTTTATTTTTTGTGTAGTTATTATTGTGTTCTTTTGCCATCTGATCGTAATCACAGTTTGTTGGTATTGTAATTAAATTCAGGCATTTAATTGTTGTCTTTTCAAATGGAATTTTTTTTAATCCTTCTATGAAAATGGAATACAAAAATTTAACATCGCTTTCGCTTAATTGCCCAAAATCATATTCCTTCCTCTCTTCACTTTGATAGACATAAGTAGACGGACTCATTTTCATATATTTTTCTATGAGATTTTTTCTCTCAAGAATTAGGTTAAAATTATCATCATTTGCTTTTATCATTGCATTGAGCTTTTTTATTTTGTTATGTGTGTTTATCATATTTTCTCCATTGTCTTTAATTGAGAACCCGAACCAAAGTGCCAATATTTACTTGCGAATATTTGGAGGTTTAGATTCTTAAGTTGATTAGTTTTTACATATTAAAATTGAAAGAGGCAAATCATCGGATTGACATATTCATTGCCCACGCTTTATAATCTCTATATTTTAATAATGTTTTATGAGTAATTGGCAGAATAATGTTTATTGTATCTTTATTTTTGAATTTTGCGTATTTATTAAAACCACTCTACACTTTTAAATAAAGCATTAAGGATAGAATAAAGGGAGGATGTAAATGTTTACAATTGAATTGGTTCCGAATACTTCTTGTAATTTAGCTTGTCATTTTTGTTTTGCTTCAAGAAAAATAAACAACCATACGACCAAAGCTGAGATAAAAAAAGCTTTCGACGCCGCGGTCGGTATATGTAAAATAAAAAAAGAAAAAAATATATTTATAAAAATCTATGGCGGAGAAAGTCTACTGGTAATGGAAAATGTTCTATACGCTATTGATTTAGGGAATATTATGATGGAATCCGATTCCGAGCTTTTAGTTACTTGTGGAATCATAACGAATGGAACTATTTACGACGAGAGGCTGGTGTCGAAAATAAAAAACTCAAAGATGCCAACAAATATAACTATTTCAATGGAAGGGAACAAAAAAGCTCACGATGCTGTTCGTCATTTTCACAATGGGAGTGGATCATATGATATTGTAATTGAAAACATAAAAAAATACAATATAGCACTAAATAAAAAAAGAATGAATATTCAGACAGTTATGAGCCCTAGTTTATTAGAAAATATAGAAGATTATATTTCTTTTATGGAGAATAACAAAGCCTTTTGTCACTTTAATATAGTCCCAATGTTTGATTCTACTTTTGAAAATGTTGATTTAACTATTATAAAAAACATGAAAAGCTTGTTTGATTATTATATAGATCAGTTTAAATCTGGGGACCCTCACCATGTTGGAACGTTTCAGCCTGGACGATGCATTATTACTCAATTTAACAATGCTGGATTTCAGCACAATCAAAGTCATCATTGTCACGCTGGACATGGACAACTTACGGTTGTTCCTGGTGGGGATTTAGTTCCATGCTCTATGATGTTTCATAATAATCAAAATGAATATTTAAAGTATGGAAACTCAGAATCCGAAACTGAAGAAGTGGTAACTAAATATTTTGAAAAAATAAATATGATGAAACATTTGACTTCGCATAGTTTTGATTGTAAAAAATGCCAAAATGATAATGGATTTGGGTGTCTAGGAGTTTGTGCTTCTCACAATTTAAAGGACAATAATAGGTTATTCAACTCTGTTTGTGAGTACAACAAGGAATTTGGAAAACAGTCAATAAGAATGGTTAGGGAATTAAAATCAAACCAATTCTTTTTAAATTCAATTTCATATGAAGTGAAAAGGCAAGTGTCTCCAAGTTTTTATTTAAAATACTTGACTTTTATAGAAGGAGTTTAAATATGAATAGATTTATCGTAGATATTATTGTATTTAGAGAAAATAAGGATATTATATTAAAATTTATACAACAGTTCTCTTCAAATAGGAATTTTTTTCATTTAATAGTTAATGGGATTGAAATTGAAGATACAAATTTGAATGTTGCGAATATGAGGTTATATGATGGGACAATATCTTTAACGAAAGATATGACATATTCAGATGTTGCCAGTAAATATATTTTAGACGTTATAGACGACATTTCTGACAAAGATTTATTGACAAATTACTATATTCAAATGATAGCAGGATACTCGGCATTAAGACCATTACTAAATGGATTATGTTCGATAGATAGTAATTTGAATATACACTACTCTGATGGAACACATATCGGAAATATTTTATCTGGAATAAATGAAAACTATAATGAAAAATTTTATCAAAACGCATTTGTTAGCATAAATGGAGCATGTACAAAATGCAATAATCCGTTTTGTGACATGACAAAGAAAGGCAAACTATTTGACAATATGATTTGCGAAGATGAATGTAAAAGGAAACTTTCAATGAGAAAAAATGTATTAGAGGAGGCAACAATCGTGACACAAGAACAATATATATATCTACTTGAAGTTCTAGGTGATATGACCCAAAATTCAGATATCGTGACGGCGGCAATTTTAAATATGGTTTCAAAGAATGAAGATTAATTTAAATGCAATGAGGGCAGAATTGGATAAAAAAATAGTTGCTCAAGCCGGGACTGAGCAGCCTAATTTCTTTTTATTCCCAGAAGCTAGGGCAATGGTGAAGCCAGTTGTAGGTACAGTCTTTTCTTCTACAGCTATAAATAACATAATTGGGCCAATAAGAGGACTTGGAAATTGTTACATTGCTAATTGTCATTCTAATTGTCATTCTGACTGCCATTCCAATTGCAATAGCTCATCTGGGTGCGGAGATAACGGCTAATAAGAAATTTAAAAGAGGAGAGATATGCAAAAAGAATTAGATCAAATAAAAATACTAATACAGCAGGCTGGCATTTCTAGGGCAGTGCCTGGAAATACAACATCTGGGACTACCCTGACTGCTGCTTTTATGAATCAAATAGTCGACCAGTGTATTCTAATATCGAAAAACAGCCCACTCACTCATAGTTACACCAAGGTGACTGCCGGAAGCTACATAAAAACGACCGAACTAATAAAAATTATAGACAATATAAATGCAATAATGAGCTGTTATTCTAATTGTCATGCTAACTGCCATTCTGACTGCTATTCCAATTGCAATAGCTCATCTGGGTGCGGAGATAGCGGCTAATAAGGAGGAAAATTGAATAATTTTATTGATTTAGAGGAGTCGTATGACCCATTTGTACTGAACTTAACTACGAAAGGAAATATGGCTACTATTTTATTTAGAACACATAGTGGGTGCAATTTAAATTGCTCATATTGTTATCAGAAAAAAGGTACTATAAAAATGAATAAGAATCACATCGATAAGGCTATGAGGGAAATATCTTTGTTTTACAAGAAAAGGAATTTAAATAAAATAATTGGATATACTAAACTGGTTCTTATTGGGGGAGAAGTGTCTCTAAATAATGAAATGAATAAGTACATATTAGAATCAATAGACAAAATAGATGAAATTAAAGAAGCCGTATATTTGAGTATAAATACAAATTTATATAATGTTAATAATGACTTTATAGATTTGATACTACATGCAAAAACAAAGGCAAAAAAAATAATGTCCGTAGATATTGGAACATCAATAGATTTTAATAGAGACATTCACAATAGGTATAGGATCGCAATGGATGGGTCTAAAACATTTGATAATGTCGTTGAAAATATATCCATATTGAAGAGCCATTTCCCAGATTTAATTATTCATGCCAAAGCGGTAATTACAAAAGAAATATTAACAATTGAATCTAGTTCATTAATTAATTCAATCAAGGAAATAAAGGTAGACGCATTTGCAATGTCTATGGACTATGGTATTGACACTATCTCCGACGAAGAATTTAAAACAATGCGAGGGTTAATGCAATTTGTCAAAAATGATATTGTCAATAGCTTGAAAACAAAAAATAAGTCAAAATACCAGTTTGATGTATTCAAATTAGCTTGTTTGTCATATACCTTAATGTATGTTGATAGGACCTATTGTGATGTTGGTAAAACACTAGTTTTTGAAGCCATTGATGATAATGATATCGTAATTGCGTCATGCGAAAGGTACAATTATAGGAGCAAGGAAGACAACAAATTTGTAATTAAGAGCTCAAGTGTTGAGCACCAATATATTGATAATACAAAATTATTTAATGCTGTAAAAAAAACGTTTGAATGCGAAAAGTGTAATCTCAAGCCATTTTGCCGTCAACTTTGTTTTAAACAAGGGAGTGTTAATAAGTGCAAAGAGATCAACAGGAAAATTGCGAATGAGATAAAAGAACTGCTAAAAGAAATAATATCAATAGATGGATTTTATAAATTATATACTGACTACATATTGATATTTGGAGAAAAGTTTGAGCACTATTCGTGGACGGAGAATAAAGCAGCTTGGGAAGATAGAGCGGTTGAAGTGCTCAATATGAGGGGGTTAAAATTTTGAATATATTAAGTAAAGCTATAGCATCATATAGATTTGTAGAATATCGGGTTGTTTTTCAAAAAATTGAAATACCTGATATTGAAGATTTTTATAATGAGATTTTTAGTATTGAAAAAATAGGAGATGAAATAATTTCTAGTCGTTGTATTGTTGATGAGGAGAAAGCATATAGGGTTGTATTCACAATTTCCGAAGAAAACTTTGCTCCAGAAGCAAAGCTAGGAGGTGAGAATCTTGGTTTTTATCAATATACAATTAAATAACAATGAGAAAAGAAGTTTTTCCAATTTTGTTTTGGAGTTTGATATGTTAAAGAAAACAATAATAAAAAAAACACACGACGGTGGATTATTTAATCTTTTTACATTTATTGGCGTAGATTTTGATCCAAATGATTCAAGAAATAAAATTTCAATGCTAATAGGAGATATTGTCGGATTTGACATTACAATATCTGGAGAAAGATATACAGTCCTTGAAGCAATTATATCTGCCCACACATACCTTCCAAATGACTATAATCTAAAAGTAGTAGCTAAAAAAAGGGAGGGAATTTAAAACTATGAATACAACAATATCGTATATAGACTCAAATTCGAGCCAAGTGTCTTTTATAATTGAATCAATGGATTTAAAATGTATATATAAGCAAGAATCCGGACATCTAGTGAAGAGTATTATACTATCTTCAGTAAGCGAGATAAGTAAAAGTATCTTTATTCCAAAATTAATGAAAGATAATCCAGCAACGATGAGTATTAATAATGTCCCTGTTTTTAATATTGTTTCAATTTTTTTAATTAGAGCATCATTCGATGCTAATGGCTATTTTGCCAATAACGATGGGATTTTAAACTTAGAAATAAATTCGGCACAATAAAAAAAAGAGGCAATTGCCTCTTTTTTTATTTCCCTATTTTAATTTTAACTCTTCTAATTCCTTCTTCGTCGTTATTTTCTACGATATAGCCAATTACTTTGTCATAGTTATCTTTTGAATTGTCAAAAGCACGTCCAACTCCTGGAATATGGGAAGGTACAACTTTCATTCCTTTTCGAGCTATACCTATAAATTTTACAGGCAATCTTCCAACTAATCCAACTGGTATGTATTTTGAATCATTGTGCTCAGTATAACTAAGTCCTTCCGCCGGTTCTT
>JBOFEZ010000151.1:0-2181 GCA_051648365.1 Fusobacteriaceae bacterium | reverse complement strand
AAATCTTTTAGGGCAACTGTGTTAAAAAAATCTCTCTTTTTCATTAAATTTGACATTTTTTATTCCTCCTAAAAAAATATTATGATGGAACTAACTCATCACTTAATTCTACCTAAAAAAATGTCTAAATTCAAATTTTCAAGAAAATTATTTTATAGATTTTTTATCTCTTCTTTTGAAAGGCCTGTTAGCTCTGATATCATGTCTATCCCTATCCCTTTTGCCAACATGTTTTTGGCTGTCCTTTAGCTTCCGCCTCAGCCAAGGCGCTTATCTCATCTAAATAAGCCTTTTCCCTTATACGATAAAGCTCTCGCTCATCTTCATCGGCACTTATCTTGTATAATTCTTCTTTGGCCTTTTTTATCTCTATCACTGTTTCCTCTGCTTCTTCCACTATATCACTTGCTGGCTGTTTTAGAAACATTCCCCACCCTGTAAGAGGATCATTTTTATCAAAACCACTAAGTTTGGTCAATTCTAAAAAATGGATCTCTAAATCATCTTCTAAAATCACACCTGACTTATCCTCTCCCTCTTTCAGCTGCTCTGAATAAAGCTTACTCCAGTAAAATAGAGTTCTTTTTCCCATATTAAAATCTCCTCTAGCTCTTGAACCGAATATTTTTACCCAGTCAATTTCCTTAGAATAAATTTTTAATATATCTATGATTAGATAAAACTCACTTTCTTTTAATCCAAACATTTTTTACATCCTATCATGTTATTTTTCTATATTATACACCTTCAATCTTGAAAGGGCGATATTTGCATGAAAAAGAGCAGGAAAATCCTGCTCTAGTTTTTATTTTTTAATAAGTATCAGATTGAGCCACTTTTCACTTTCTCTTCCTAACCTTACATCTCCTGAAAGTGATATTTCAAATTCTTGAAATTCTGTATTTTTCAACACCTCACGAATTCTTTTTTCAGTAAAACATGTAAAGCTTCTTCCATCCTTTTCATAATCTGCTTCTCCATATTTAAAAGAAGCATAGAATACCCCTCCTATTTTCAGGGCACAGTAACATTTTTTCAGAGTTTCTTCCATCTCTGAGAAAGAAACATGAAGAAGTGAAGCACAAGCCCAGATTCCTCCAAACTCCTCGCTAAAATCCATCTCTCTCATATCTTTCACCAAAACTTTCTGCCCTATGTACTCTTCAGCTTTTTTTGCTAGTTCTTCTGAAATATCCAAAGCAGTTACCTCATAGCCTTTTTCTATAAAAAATTTTGAGTCTCTTCCGCTTCCGCATCCCAAATCCAAAATCTTTACTTTACTTTTCCCAAAATTAACTTCTAAAGATTCTATAAATTTTTTATAGTGCTCTTCCATATCTGCATTTACTGTATCATTAAAAAATTTTTCTGCATTCTTATTATAATAATCCATCTATCTCTCCTTCTCCCCCTAACTTTCCATAATATTTTTTCAAATCTTCCACCATGACCATCTTTAATTTCTCCAAACTTTCCCTGTCCAGTTTTTCCCAAAGATGATAGCTGAATCCTATATTTTTTAGATCACTGCTGTGATAGATAAATCTTTTTCTTTCAAATTTTTCAAAAGGGTTATTTATCATATTTCTACTTATCTCTTTATCATTTTCAAGATATTCCAAAGTATATGGGCATCCCTTCTTATCTACAGGAAGATTATCTTCCAGACGTTTCTTGTAATAGTTCCGATAGGTGGATTTAACTTTTTGGAAATCAGCCTCTCCATCTCTATCTAAATTTTTGAGAAGTGAGAGTATAAATACAATTTTATATGAAAAAGTATAGTCTTTTTCCCCTATAAATTCCCAAAAATCTTCCCCTATGGTCTCCTTTGTTCTCCGCTTTAATTTTTTTAAAGTTCTTATCTCTTCCACTTTTTCTTTTTTAAATTTATAATATCTGTTCCGTCCAAGAGTTAAGTTATAGTCTGCTTCTATCTCTCCCTTTTTCACCCAAGAGTTCACTGTCCCTGTAGATACGAAAAGCTCCCTTGCAAGTTCCTCGGCACTTATCATATCCCCGTATTTTTTTTGAAATGTTTCTATATCCACTTCTACTAGATTTTTTTCCCTCTCTAAAAGGTAATCTATATATATCAGCTCTCCCGAAAAATCAGTTTTTCCTGTTATTGCATCTCCAAAGGGAGTATAAAAAGGATTGTTAAAAACTGCATTACTGCTC
>JBOFEZ010000150.1:0-1155 GCA_051648365.1 Fusobacteriaceae bacterium | reverse complement strand
GGATTTGAAGGAGGGTGCAGTTGAAGGTAGGAACTGCCGTTTCTGCCCATATCTCATGAAATGCTCCCTAGCACATCATCCCATTGATGGAGAGGGTGAAAATCATGGAAATTAATAGAGAATTTTGGGGGAAATACAGATTTGATTGGAGAAATAGTAGCCAAAAAGAGGTTCTGGAAAAGAATCTTTCTAAGGATACAAAGGAAGATCTTAAGAAAATAGATAAAAAAGGTATTCCAAGTGCTGAAGATTTTATGAATATGGGTTTAGATTTCTAAAATAAAAATATATGGAAGGTAGGAGATGAATTTTGAAAAAGCATACTCTAACTAAAGAACAAAGTGATATAGTTCTTCTAAATAGAGAAGATATACTTGTAAAAGGAATAGCTGGAAGTGGTAAAACATTGGTACTTCTATATAAAGCAAAAAAATTAGCTGAGGAGAACCCGGGAGAGAATGTGATAATATTCACCTTCAATAAAACCCTAAAAAAATCCTCGGAAGAGATAATAAAAAAATTTAATCTATCAAATTTGAAGGTGAATACATTTCATAGTTGGGCATATAAAGCTATAATGTCAGCTCTAGGGAAAAAACTTTATTTCCCTTCCAAAAGTGAATGTTTTCTCACACCAGCTCTTAAAGAGGTAGGTGGGAACCACAGGTTTGTAGTTGAGAAAAAATATTTTGAATTTTTAAAGGATGAGACTTCATGGATTAAGGGAAAGGGGATTTCTACCTTGGAAGATTATATGTCGACTCATAGAGTGGGAAGAGGAACAGAAGTCAGGGTAACAGTTCAAGACAGAGAAGTTATTTTTAAGATTTTCTCAAAATATGAGGAGCACAAGGGTTATAGAACAGAGTTTGATGATTTTGCTCCCAAACTTTTTAAGAATAAGGAAAAAATAAAATCAGAGAATAGATATGAGCATGTTTTTGTAGATGAAGCTCAAGATTTGAATCAGGTTCAGCTTCAACTACTAAAAGAGATATCCAATAAAACTTTTTTTGTGGCCGCTGATACGAGCCAGAAAATATATAAGACATACTTCACCTGGAAGGATATTGGAATCAATATAGTAGGAGGAGGGACCAGAGTTCTTAAAGGATGCTTCAGGTCCACAAGGGAAATACTTTCCCTCGCACATTC
>JBOFEZ010000149.1:0-22668 GCA_051648365.1 Fusobacteriaceae bacterium | reverse complement strand
TTGTGGCTTTCGAATATATTCATCATCTCTTTGTATATTTCAGGATTTTTCTCATGAATCTCTCTTGCTATAATTATCTCTTCTACCATCATTTCAGAAAGTATAACATCTAAAGTTTTTAGGAAAGATGGAAATCCTTTTTCTATAGCTAGATCTATTCTTTTAACATCTGAAGGAATAGGAAGTCCAGCATCACAAAGTGTCAGATGAGCTGTATGACCTATTTTTGATATTTCATAGCTTAATTCACTGTTTAACAATCTTGATCTTTTCATAACTTATCTCTCTCCTCTGAAATTTTTTACCTCTTTTTCTGTAGGCAGTGATGTCTGAGCTCCTATTCTTGTAACAGATATTGCAGCTACTTTTGTTCCCAATTCTATAGCCACTCCAATTTCCATTCCTTCAGATATTCCCTTTACAAATCCACCTATAAAACTATCTCCAGCTGCAGTAGTATCCACAGCTTTTACTTTATATGCCGGAGTCATTATCTCTCTTTCTCTGTCTATATATAGAGACCCTTTGCTTCCTAGAGTTATTAACAGTCCTTTTACTCCTTTTTCAAGAAGAGATAATGCTGCCTCTTTTACACCCTCTAGAGTGTCTGTTTTTATTCCAGTTATTATCTCCAACTCTGTCTCGTTAGGAATTATATAATCTGAATTTTTTATAATCTCCTCATCTAGATGTGCTGCTGGAGCAGGATTGAGAACCGTGATTTTCCCCATTTCTTTAGCTTGCTTAAAAGCATATTTCACACTTTCCATAGGAATTTCCAGCTGACACACTAAAATATCTGAATTCTTTATAGTTTCAATATTTTTATCTACATATTGGTTGTCCACGTCTCCGTTAGCACCTGAAACAACAAGTATTCTGTTCTGACCATTTTCTTCGACTATTATTTTCGCTATCCCTGTAGTTTTAGAACTTTTTTCAATTTTATTTGTCTCAACACCATCTTTTTTCATGGAATTTAAGAGAATTTCTCCCATGCCTTCAGTTCCAACTTTTCCTAGCATTGTTATATCTGCTCCCAATTTCCCCATTGCAACAGCTTGATTTGCTCCTTTTCCACCAGGAATCTGACGAAATTCTTTCCCTAGCAAAGTTTCTCCACCTCTTGGAGCTCTTTCACAAAAAGTAACAAGATCCATATTTATGCTTCCAAGTACAACAATTTTTTTCATTTTTTCTCCTACTCCTTTATCACAGGTTCTATAAAAATTTCATCTTCACTTCTCTTTTTTATCATTTCAAAAAGTTCTTTATCTATTCTCAGTTTTTCAAGTGGGAGATCTAAGGTTAAGAAATCATAACCTATATTCTCCAGTATTTCTATATTATCAAAAGAAGCCAATCTAAATTTTCTAGGTGTATTTTGTATCTCTTTTAACATTCCTATAAACATCTGATTATTCGCTGCGATAATAGCAGAAGTTCTTCCCACCATTATTCTTTTTCCAGCTTTTCTTCCACTTTCAATACTGAATTCTCCACAGTATATATCATCATCTTCCACTTCTAGTCCATTATCCCGCATGGCTGCAAGAAATCCATTAAGTCTATCACGGGCAGCTTTCAAATCAGCCTCTCCACTTATAAAACTTATTCTTCTGTGCCCCTCTTTTATAAGTCTTTCAGTTAAAATATATGATCCTTTAAAATTATCTATAAATATTCCACCAAATTTCTCTTTTTCTATCTCTCTATCTAGCAGTAGACAGGGAATTCCTCTTTTTTTTAGCTCTATGTAAGGAACTGTCTCATAAAGACTTTTAGCAGGAATAGCTATGACAGCTTCCATTCTCATCTTTATAACAGCATCTATTATGTCCCTTTCTTTTCTCTCTATTCCGCCACTACTATAAACTACTACCTGATATCCTTTTTTATAAAAATATCTACAGATACTGCTTACCAATTTGGCAAAAAACATGTTTTCTAAATCAGGAACAATAAGAGCTATGTTATTATTTTCATTTTTAGAAAGATTTCTAGCTATAGCATTGGGAGTATAATTAAGTTCTTTCACAAGTTCCATTATCTTTTTCTTGGTTTCTTCATTCACATTAGCATTATTATTTAAAGCTCTAGATACTGTCGCCACAGAAATCCCAAGTTTTTTGGCAATATCTCTCATTGTCATAAAAATCACTCCCTCTTATGTAACCGGTTTCATGAAACCGGTTACATAACTTTAGCACATTTTTTTTCCATTGTCAACTGCATATAATAAAAAAATGACAGAAAATTTTCTGTCATTTTTTTCTACTCATAATCAATAAGAGATTTTATCAATTCTACTTCTGGTATTTCTGAACTTTCTCCATCCTCTTCATCTATATAATGAGCTCCATTTTCAAAAGCAATCTCAACTACTCCCTTATAATCCCCTATGTATTGTAACTCTATTTTAGTTTTCCCAAAATTAAGACCTATTTTCATTATTTCGTTCCTAAATTTTTTGAGATCTTCTATTGTAAACTTCCCTCTATTTATATAATCTTTAAACAATACACCGATATTCTGAATTTTTTCTAAACACTTATCATGTCTTCCATAAATTTTTTCTAGTTCTTGAAGTAAATCTTCCATCGAAATTTTCATATCATCTGGAAGCTGATACTTATCAAAACTCCATGCTATCTGTCTAGGAAAAGTCTCTGTATAATAATATTCCAAACACTCTCTTCCACTATTAAAAGCTCTAACCGTAGAGAGGCTATACCACTCTTTCCCATACTTTTCGTACTCTACATCTAAACTCAAAATTTTTCCCAGATCTTCTTCATTCTGAAAAATATATTTTTCACTATTCCAAGTTATATATTTTTGCATCTGTCCTCCATTTGAAAACTATTATTCATAACTTCTTTTTATATGATTATACAACAAATTTTATAAAAAAACTAGAATAAAACTTCTAAGCCACAAAAAAAGAGAAGAGCATAAATTTTGTGCTCTTCTCTTTTTTTAGACTTCGTATCTATCCCATCTTTTTAATGTTGTTTTTCCTGCTATACTATTAAAATATATCTTGTATAAATTCCATTCTTTGTCTTCAAAATTATTTTTTAACTGAGTGAATTTATACCTAATATCCCACCATCTTGGAACTTCAACCATCTTCCATCTATACAAAGCATATGCCGCCACTATATTTGTATAGGTATCATTAGCCCAATTCTTTTTTAGATTTACTTCATACTTTTTTTCAATACTATCAAATGTTTTTTTGAATTTTTTATCCGCAATCACCATGTTAAAAGTCTCAGCCTCTATTTGCGTTATTCCTTTAGCAACTGGATGAACTATATTTGGTCTACAGTCAGATTCTACCATTATTGTTTTTCTCATCAATCTTTTAACATCTATTGTTACTGCACCTTTATCAGTAGTAAAGAGCAAATTAGGCTCTGTTTTACTCTCAAATTTTTTCAATTCTGGGATATCACATTCACCAAAAACTACTGTTGATATCACCAATAAAATTCCTAACACCTTCCTTAACATTAATACCTCCTCTAATAAAAAAAACTAGTTATTCAATTTTATCACGTTTCACATGTTTTGTAAAGTTTTTTATACATTTACAAAACTGTAATAACAACGAATTATATTTTATAGAGGATTTTAATTTCTTTAATCGTATATTCTATTATGCTTTAGCTAGGAGGTGATAAAATTATGAAAGTAAAATTAATTGGTGCATTTCTTTTAACTTTAGCTCTTGTAGGCTGTGCTGAAACTTCTTATCAAAGAAGAAGTGCAGTTGGAGGAGCTGCCTTGGGTGCTCTTGCTGGACAGCTTATCGGCGGTGATTCAAAGGCTACTTTAATTGGAGCAGGTATTGGAGCTGTTGCTGGAGGAGCTGTTGCTCGACACAGAGAAAGACGATATTGGGATAGAGGATGGTAATTATGAAAAAATTGTTGATAACTGCTTTTTTAATTATTAGTACAGGAATAATAGCTTCACCTGAAAAAGTATACGACTTCCAAAAACTTAAGGAAAATATGAACAAAGATGGATATTCTTTAGACTATGTGAAAAAAGATGTTGGTTTTAATTTCAAAAAAGATGTTTCACACGTAGAACTTGTAGGATACAAAAACTATGCAGAAACTACAGAAGCTCTTTCAAAAATGATAAATTTAATTTATAAAAATGGGCTTACTATGCTTCCGAATGAATCAGATATCGGAAATGGTGTTTTTGTTTTCACATATCCATCTAAACCCGATTATTTTGCTGTACTCATATCTGATTTCGATAATAATGTTATAGTTAACAGCTATGATAAAGGGGATCAAATTAAAAAAAATATGGAATATT
Organism: Fusobacteriaceae bacterium; assembly: GCA_051648365.1. Classification (GTDB taxonomy): domain Bacteria; phylum Fusobacteriota; class Fusobacteriia; order Fusobacteriales; family Fusobacteriaceae; genus JAGNZR01. The sequence goes on along the minus strand of JBOFEZ010000149.1, from coordinate 18,327 downwards.
TAAAAAATTCCCATATGAAAAAATAAAAATTATATTTTTCAGCAAATAAAAAATGCCGACAAAAAATATCGGCATTTTTTATTTTTATTGATTTTCTTTAGCTTTCATAAGGAGTTCTATTTTTCTCAAATTTTTGCCATTCAAAACATATATAAGGTCTTTAGCTAGATGGATAATATGGTCAGAAACTCTTTCAAACTTTTTATCTATAAGGTAAAGTTTAGTTCCACTTTTTATATTTTCTTTTTCCTCTTCCATGTAAGAAATATAATTCTCACAATTTGTCTTTGTCATTTCATCAATCTCTTCATCCAAAGCCACAATTGCATACAAAATATTTTCATCATTATCTATATAAGCTTTTACATAGCTTGTAAGCAGAGCTTTTATTTTAAAAACCATAGGCAGAAGATCTTTCGTAAAAGCAAATTTAAGATTCGGAGATTCTTCTTCTATATTTTTTAACAGCATCAAATTAGCTTTGAGAAGATCTCCCATACGCTCAAGAAGTCTTGCACTATCAGCCATCATTATCAACTTTCTAAGATCTGAAGCTGCTGGCTGAAATCGAGCTAAAGCCACTATGGAATCTTCTCTTATTTCTAGGTCGAGTCTATTAATTCTATCTTCAATAGCCTTACTTTCTCCAAAAAGCTGAAGATTAAATTCTTCACCTTTAATCATTTCAATATTTATATCCAAAAGTCTTTCTATACTTTTTATCATCTCGATATACTGGTCATCTATAAGCGATAGTGCTGTTGCTAAATTTATCATCTTTTTTCTCCTTCTTATCCAAATTTTCCTGTTATATAATCTTCAGTTTTTTTATTGCTTGGAGTTGTAAACATGAGTTCTGTTTTGTCAAATTCCATCAACTCTCCTTGATAGAAAAATCCTGTATAATCTGAAATTCTTGTAGCTTGTTGCATATTGTGAGTCACTATTACTATAGTATATTTTTTTTGTAGTTCACGGATAAGTTCTTCTATTTTCGCTGTAGAAATTGGATCTAGAGCTGATGTAGGTTCATCCATAAGTAAGATCTCCGGATTTACAGATATAGCTCGAGCAATACAAAGTCTTTGTTGCTGTCCACCCGAAAGTCCTAAAGCTGATTTGTGAAGTTTATCTTTTACCTCATCCCAAAGAGCAACTGCCTTAAGGGAAGATTCAACTATTTCATCTAATTTCGCCTTATTTTTTATTCCATGAAGTTTTGGAGCATAGGTAAGATTTTCATATATTGTCTTTGGAAAAGGATTAGGTTTTTGAAAAACCATTCCAACTTTTGTTCTTAGAGAGATTATATCGTATTTTTTGTCAAATATATTCTCACCATCAAGATTTATCTCGCCCTCATATTTTGAAATATCTATAAGGTCGTTCATACGATTGATTGATCTTATAAACGTTGATTTCCCGCATCCCGATGGACCTATAAGAGCCGTAACACTATTCTTTTTTATAGACATATTTATATTTTTTAAAGCCTTGAAGTCTCCATAATAAAAATTGAAATTTTTCACTTCTATTCTTGTTTCTTCTGATATATTTTTACTTAACATTCTTCCTCCTACTTTTTATTAAACATATTTCTGATAAGGGCACCTAATAAATTAAATCCTAAAGTTATCGCAACAAGTACGAAAAGTGTTCCCTCCATGTTACTACGTGGCATATTTGGCACCTGGGTTGAAATCACATAAAGATGATAAGGCAGAGCCATAACTTGATCCTTGAAAGACTCAGGTAAAAATGGCAGATAAAATGCCACAGCTGTAAACATAATCGGTGCTGTTTCTCCTGCAGCTCTAGATATACTTAGGATTATTCCTGTTATTATTCCTGGAAGAGCAGTAGGAATTACAACTTTTTGTATAGTTTCCCATTTAGTGGCTCCCAAAGCTAAAGATCCTTCTCTTAAGGAGTTAGGAACTGCTAGGAGGGATTCTCTAGTGGAAGTTATAATTACAGGCAGACACATTATTCCAAGAGTTAAAGCACCTGAAATTATTGACACCCCTAATTTAAAGTAGATTACGAAAAGTGCCATTCCAAAAAGTCCGTATATTATACTTGGAATTCCCGCTAAATTTACTATGGTCAAATTAATCATTCTCGTTAGAAAGTTGTCTTTGGCATATTCTACAAGATATATTCCAGTAAAGACTCCAAAAGGAACCGCTACAGCTATAGTTCCAAAAGTCAAGTAAATCGTTCCTACTATCGCCGGAAATATTCCTCCTGCACGCATTCCTTTTCTTGGCATCGATGTTAAAAATTCCCAATTTATTGCTGGTATCCCTGTATATATTATATATCCAAGTATTGCTACAACTGGAATTATCGTTATTATTGTAAGTATTAAAATTCCGATTTCTAGAGATTTTCCAATTTTCCCCTTTAATATACTCATATATTTCTCCTTTATCTTCCCATTATTTTACGAGATTTATGTATAAAATAATCTCCCAATGTATTAGCTATAAAACTTATAAGGAAAAGTACAATTCCTATTGCGAAAAGTGCGAAATAGTGTGTTCCTCCTTGAACAACTTCCCCCATCTCTGATGCAATGGTAGCTGTCATTGTTCTCACTGGTGAAAGAGGAGTTCCTGCCATTATTGGGGCATTTCCTGTTACCATAAGTACCGTCAGTGTTTCTCCTATAGCTCTTCCAAATCCCAGCATTATCCCTGCAAATATTCCTGGAAAAGCTGCTGGAAGAAGAATTTTTATTATTGTTTCTAGTTTATTAGCTCCTAGGGCCAGAGATGCTTCTTTATACGAACCATCAAGAGCTCTTAAAGCATCATCGGTTATACTCACAATGGTAGGAATAGCCATGAAAGCCAACATTATTCCTCCTGTAAGAGCTGTAAGTCCTGTTTGAAGTCCAAACAAATCTTTTATTGGTCCTGATAAAACATACAATCCTATAAATCCTAAAACTACTGATGGAAGAGCTGACATAGTTTCAATTAAACTTTTCAATCTATTCTTCATTTTATTAGGAGCATATTCAGCTATATATATTGCAGAGATTATCGAAAGAGGCACAGCAATAATAAGAGCTATTCCGGTCGTCCATAGAGACCCCAGAAGAAGTGGCAGTAAACCATATTTTCCTGAAAGCGATATCCACTCTTTCCCTGTTACAAAATCTACCACAGAATATTCTCTAAAAAAATTAAGTCCGTTTGAAAAGATAAAAATAAATATAAGAAATACAATAACTATATTGGATATACCAACAACCGCATTGAACTTCGCCATAAATTTGTCACTAAATTTACGCAATGTCATAAGCTTCCTCCAAATTAATTTTCTTTTAAATTTTATATTATTATTTTACACTTTCTATGTTAAAAACATATAAATCCAATGTAAATTTAATGTAAAAAAAGAGCAAAAAATTTTATTTTAATTTTACATTGAATTTATACTGACTTTACAAGGAGTTGATAGACTTATTGTAGATGGGAAAACAAAAAAAATAATTTAGGAGGAATAAAATGAAAAAAAGTTTATTATTAGCTTTGGTAGCAGCGGGATTCTTAGTTGGAGGTAAAGCTATGGCTGCCAACAAAATGGTTCAGATTAAAGGATCTGATACACTACTTAATGCTTCTCAATATATAGCAGAAGAATATATGGCAAAAAACAAAGATGCTAGAATCGCTGTAACTGGTGGGGGATCAGGTGTAGGACTTTCTGCTCTTCAAAATGGAACAACTGACATTGCTATGGCTTCAAGAAATATCAAAACTACTGAAGTTGCAAATATTGAAAAAACTGGAATCAAAGTTGACGAAATAGTTCTTGGTTTCGACGGTATCACTCTTGTTACAAACAAAGCTAACGGTGTTAAAAACCTTACTTCTGAGCAGTTAGGAAAAGTTTTCCGTGGAGAAATCAAAAATTGGAAAGAAGTTGGAGGAATAGATGCTGAAATAGTTCTTCTTTCAAGAGATTCATCTTCTGGAACTCATGAGTTCTTCAAAGAGCACGTAGTTAGAAAAGGAAACTCAAAAGGAACTGAAGAATATGCTCCAGCAACTTTATATATGCCTTCTAACGAAGCTATCAAAAAAGAGGTTGCTTCTAACAAAAATGCTATCGGATACCTTGGAATGGGATATGTTGATAATACTACAAATACTCTATTTATAGATGGAATTCCTGCAAATGCTGAGAATGTTCTTTCTAAAAAATATCCTATAGCAAGAGAAATTTTCTGGTACACTGCTAAGGACAGAAGCGGAGATATAAAAGGGATTGTTGATTTCGCTCTTTCTCCAGAGGGACAGAACATAGTTAAAGAAGAAGGATTCGTTCCTGCAAAATAAAAATTTACAATTTTGGAGATCCGATATTTTTCGGGTCTCTTTTTTTATGGTATAATGTATAAAACGACATGGGGGATAAAAATGAAAATACTTATAGTTGAAGATGACATAGAGATACAGACTCTCATAAGCTACTTTTTTAGCAAAGAGGGGTTCCAGATTGAAGTTGCAAGTGATGGAGTTGAAGCTCTTAAAAAAATAAGAAATTCAAAGTTTGATCTTTTAGTTTTAGACTTGATGCTTCCGAGTTTAGACGGGAAAAACATCACAAAAATGGTGAAAGAGATGCCTGATATCTATGGTAAGCCAAAAATAATTATGGTTACAGCAAAAACAGAGATTGAAGATTTACTTGAGGGATTAGAAATTGGTGCTGACGACTATCTAAAAAAACCTTTCGATCCCAGAGAACTGGTTCTTCGTTCTAAAAAGCTTTTATCTAACTCAAAAGAAGATGCCAACGGAACAAATAGTACAAATGGAAAAATTTATTCTTTTATGAATCTCAATATCGATGAAGAACGGTTTTTAGTCACTATCGACAGCCATGAAATTACACTTTCTAAAAAAGAATTCAATCTGCTTATTATGCTTGTTATAAATAAAGGGATTGTGGTTTCCAGGGAGAAAATTTTAGATTCAGTATGGGACACAAGCTATTCCATAGGAGACCGAAGTGTCGATGTCTATATCGGAAAATTAAGAGAAAAATTGGGAGAGTTGGGAGAATGTATAAAAACCATAAAAGGAGTTGGTTATAAATTAGAAGAAAAGAGATAATTACACTTCTCATAATTATATTTATGCAACTTCTGTTTATCTTAATAAATACAGTTTATGTACGGAATCAAGTTACAGAGAGAACAAAGCATAAACTAAAAAATGATGCTCAAATTATTGGTGAAGTATTAAAAATTCAAGAAAACAAAAACCTTCATGATCTTCTTAAAATTTTAGATACAAGATATACTCTGTTAAGTAAAGAGGGGAAAGTTATATACGACTCTAAAAACTTTGAAAATCAGACAAATATGGATAACCATCTTTACCGTCCGGAAATAGAGGCTATCATAACTGAAAAACAGGCTTTCGATATCAGAGTCAGCCGAACTCTCAATGAAAAAATGGCTTACTATGCTATCTTTATTAAAAATTATGAAGGGGAAGATCTTTTTGTTAGAACGTCTCAATCTTTCAAGTCCCAACAGAGAGAAATAAACACCCTTTTCCTTCTACAGCTTATTTTTTTCATTATATTAAACTCTACTATTTTAATTTTTTATAGAAACTATATTAAACGTAGCAAAAGAAAAAGAATCGACAGAATGAGGGCATTTCTAGAAAAGGGAATAACCATGAAAGAGGAATATCTTTCAGATGATAAATGGTTACTTAAATTTTGGATTGTCGTAAAAGAGTGGCAAGAGAAAAATCTCCTCAATATAAAAAAACTGAATCAGGAAAAAATTCTCCTCAATAGACTTATCAATTCATTAGATGAGGGTATACTGCTATTCGATGAAAATTTGGAACTTATCACCAGAAATTCTTCTCTAAATTTTCTTTTTCACCGAAATTCAAAAAAATATTTAGAAGTAATCAACAACATCGAAATAATAGATATTCTAAAAGAGTGTTACTTGAACAAAAAAGATATTTCTAGAGAAATTTATATTTCTAGCCTAAATCTCTATCTTTTTGTAGATGCCAAATATCTTCCGGATAATGAGCAATATATTCTTACCCTCAAAAATATTTCTCAGGAAAAAGAAATTATAAATATCCAGAAAAAATTCATAAGCAATGTAAGTCATGAGTTAAAAACTCCTCTTACAAACATAAAAGGATATCTTATAGCACTTGAGGATGCTCCAGACGAATTGAAGGGGAATTTCTTCAATATAATAAAAAATAATGTAAATAAATTAGAAAACATAGTTACAGATTTTTTAACTATTTCAAAATTAGAATCTAAGATACGTGTAAACCCTTCTAGATTTACTTCTAATTCTCTTTTGAAAGAGACAGAAGCTTCAATATCTGAAATGGTTAAGAAAAAAAATGGAGAAGTTATTTATGAAATCGAAGAAAATTTATCAGAAATAATTACCGATTTTGACAAACTTCTTATGATTCTCAAAAATCTTTTAGAAAACGGATTTATTTACAATAACTCCCCAACTCCTCAAGTTAAACTTTCCATGTTAGAAAGAAATGATTGGTATCATTTTTCAGTAAAAGACAATGGCATAGGAATTCCTCAAGATAGGCTTGCTAATATTTTCGACAGATTTTATAGAGTAGACGAAGCCAGAACCAGCAATATAGCAGGAACAGGTCTTGGGTTATCTATAGTTAAAGAGTGTGTAAAAAACCTTGGTGGAGAAATCAATGTAATTTCTCAACCCAACGAAGGAACTGAATTTATATTCCGAATTAAAAAATTGATAATTTAAAAGCGGAGAAATTTCTCCGCTTTTAAATTATATTCCATATTTTTTTATTTAGTATTTTTTATTGGTATGTTAGCTATTATTGCTGTTCTTCTATCGTTATTTTCTAGAGGACTGATTTCAAAATTAAATTCATTTTTATCAATTTCTACATATTTTGATATAACAGCTATTATCTCATCTCTCATTTTTTCCATAACATTTGCTGGAATCATGGCTCTATCGTGTATTAGAACCAGTTTTAATCTGTCTTTTGCCGTCTCTTTCGAGTTATTTTTTCCAAAAAAATCAAATATTTTCATCCCATCACCTATCTCGCAAAAAGCTTTTTAAATTTTGACATAAATCCCTCTCTGATATCCAGGTTTAAAAAGGGAATTTCCTCTCCAAGAGTTCTGTTAGCTATATTTCTATAGGCATTTGCAGCAAGTGACTCTCCTTTAAGAACTAAAGGTTCACCTTTATTAGTTGAAATCACTATATTTTCATCATCAGGAATAATCCCAACAATATCTACAGCAAGTATATCTACTATATCCTCTACACTTAGCATATTTCCCTCTTTTACCATATTCATTCTGATTCTGTTTATGATAAGCTTAGGATTTTTTATTTCATTAGCTTCTAAAAGTCCGATTATTCTATCGGCATCTCTTACTGCTGAAACTTCAGGAGTAGTTACCACATATGCCATATCTGCTCCTGCTATAGCATTTTTAAACCCCTGCTCAATTCCTGCAGGACAGTCTAAAATTATATAATCAAAATCTTCTCTTTGAGAATCTACTAAATTTTTTATCTGCTCCGGAGAAACACAATTTTTATCCTTAGTTTGAGCTGCTGGTAAAAGATAAAGAGAATCACATCTTTTATCTCTTATAAGAGCTGTTTTTATCTTACAACGTCCTTCTATAACATCTACTAAATCATATACAATACGATTTTCAAGTCCTATAACAACATCAAGATTTCTAAGTCCAATATCTGTATCTATAAGCAAAACTCTTTTCCCGTTCATTGCCAGCCCCGCCCCAAGATTGGCTGTTGTGGTAGTTTTTCCAACTCCACCTTTTCCTGACGTAATAACCAAAACTTTCGACATAATCCACCCCTAAAAATTAAAATTTTTATCATAGCTTTCAATGGTTATTTGCCCATCTCTTACCAAAGCTATTTCTATACCTAGTTTTTCACTTTTTTTATTAGCTAAAACTCCTTGATTGGGATTTTTGGCTATATATTCCCCTATTTTCAGCTGTACAGGATTAAGCTGTAATCCCATAATTATAGCTTTTGATTCTCCTTCTACTCCTGCATAAACAGTTCCTGCAATTTTTCCAAAAACTATTACATTTCCTTTTGCCTCTATAATAGCTCCTGGATTTAGGTCTCCGAACATAACTACGTTCCCTGAAAATTCTATCTTACCGCCAGATCTTAAAGTTCCTCTGTGAAACTTAGTAACTCCTTCATTTATATTGAAACTCAAAGTTTTAGAAGGAATATTCTCTATTTCAACACTTTCCTCTTTCTGATTGCAATATACGTATTCAAGATAAATCTTGGCATTCCTTTTTATTATTTTCAAAATTTTATTTTTTTCAACTTCTAATAGCATTCTACCTTTAAACTCTAAGGATCCTTTAAAACCTTCTAAAAGTGGCTTCATCTCTTTTATTTTATTTTCAAATTCCTTTGTAAGAGATTTGAACTCCATCTCCTTATCCAAGTGGAATTCAAGTCTGTTATTCCTAAATTTTACTGTAATTTTAGCTTTGTTTTGAAGCTGATTTTCCATGAGTTTCTCCTAGAGATCATTTTTATCGTAAGGTTTTCCTGAAGCACTAGGTGCAACGGCTTTTCCAACTACACCAGCCAGTGCTAGCAGAGTTAATAGATATGGAAGCATCTGAATAAACTGTGGTGGAATAAATGAAAAATACTGTTGAATTAGTACCTGAGCTGCATCAGCAAATCCAAAAAGAAGACTGGCAAATATAACTCCTTTCGGTTTCCATTTTCCAAACACTAGAGCTGCAAGGGCAATAAATCCTCTTCCTGCTGACATTTCTTTAGTAAATTGTGTCAGTGCCCCAATTGAAAGATAAGCTCCTCCAAGTCCTGCTAAAGCTCCAGACATTATCACACTAAAATATCTCACTTTATATACATTTATTCCTACTGTATCTGCAGCCAAAGGATATTCTCCTACAGCTCTTATTCTCAGACCAGTTACGGTTCTATAGATAAAGAATCCTGAGAATATAGCCACCGCATAGATTATGAAAAGAATTACTGAAAATGAAGCTATCGTAGGTGCTCCAGGAACCACAGGTGTGTTGCTTGACTGTCTAAAAAGAACTCTCAGCATAAACACTGTAAATCCAGATGCAAAAAGATTTATTGCAACTCCTGATACAGTCTGGTTTCCTTTATATCTTATACTTATAACCGCATGGATAAGAGCTATAAAAGCTCCTCCCAGGATTCCTCCTAAAAGTCCGATTACCCAGCTTCCGCTATAATAAGATGCCACTGCTGCAAAAAATGCACCCATCAGCATCATACCCTCTAATCCTATATTTACAACTCCGGACAATTCCGAAAACATTCCACCTATAGCTGTTATCATTATAGGGGCAGCTTGTCTCAATGTTGCAAAAATCAAACTTGTTATTATTGATACCATCTGTTATTCCCCCTTTTTTCTTTCTATTACAAATCTAAACATGTTTTCTGCAGCAATCAAAAGTATTATTATAGCCTGAATCATCATTACAATTTGGCTAGGAACAGATGTGTTAAACTGCATAGCTCTTCCACCAACTCTAAGAGCTGCAAAAAGTATAGCTGCTGCAAGAGCTCCCCATGGAGAATTTTTTCCCAAAAGTGCTACTGCTATTCCATCAAATCCATAAGTAGCAACAAGACCCTGTTTATAGGTATACTGTCCAACTCCTCCTAGAACTCTTTCAGCTCCTGCAAGACCTGCCAAAGCTCCTGATAGACCCATAGAGATTGCCATTATGAATTTAACATTTATTCCTGCGTTTTCTGAAGCAGAAGGATTGTGACCTACAGCTTTTATCTCATATCCAAGAACTGTTTTTTCAAATATAAACCACACAAGGACTACAGCTACTAAGGCTATTATAAATCCATAGTTCAAGGCTTCATTTGTCTGTGGAAGTAGCTGAGAGAGTCTTGAAATTTCCATAACCGGAGGTGTCTGAGGATTTGGACCTGTAGGTCCTCCCTGTTTCAAAGGGTAGTTAATCAGATACTGATCCAAATTCATAGCTATATAGTTCAACATAATTGTAGATATAACTTCATGAACACCTAATCTAGCTTTTAAAAATCCTGCTATATATGCCCATGCAAAACCTGTTAAAGCTGCTATTATCAAGACAACTACAACATTATTTATAAAAGTATTACTTACAAAGGCACCAATTCCAGCTGCAGTAACTCCTGCAATTATCATTTGTCCTTGAGCTCCTATATTAAACATTCCACCTTTGAATGCAAAAAGTACTGCAAGACCTGTAAATATCATAGGTGTCGCTTCTAAAAGGGTTCTTGCTATCGCCTTTTGAGTTGAAAAAGCTCCAGTAAAAAGATAATAGTAAGCTGTCATAGGATTTTCACCTAGATAAGCTATTATTCCAGCTCCTATAAGGAGAGCTATCACTACTGCGATTACCGGTATTAAAATATTTTCAAGTTTTTTATTCATCTATTTTTCCACCTGCCATTAAAATTCCAATTTTTTCCTCTGTTGCATCTGCTCGATCTAAAATTCCACTTATCTTTCCTGCACACATTACAGCTATTCTATCTGAAAGATTTAAAATCTCTGAAAGTTCAGAAGATACTACCATAATAGCTTTTTTTTGCTTTTTTTCTTCTAAAAGCATTTTATGAATAGATTCGATTGCTCCTATATCTACTCCTCTTGTAGGCTGAGCTGCTATTATAAATTTGTTAGGTTTCTCCAATTCTCTTCCTACAACTATTTTCTGCTGGTTTCCACCTGAAAATTTACCAAACATGAGATCAGGTTCTTGAGGTCTTACATCATATTTAGAAATATATTCCATAGTTGCGGCTTTTATTTTTGCAAAATCTATAAGGAGTCCCTTTTTTATATATTTATTTCTGTGCTGTCCAAATGCAAAATTTTCTTTTACATCAAATTGTGAAACTGCTGCTCTTTTAAATCTATCCTCAGGGATATGTGCTATACCAGCTTCATTAAGTTTTTGAGCACTTACATTGGAAATTGTTTTCCCATCAAGAGTTATCTCTCCCGATTCCACCTTCATTAGTCCTGTAAGAGCTTCAACTAGCTCGGTTTGTCCACTTCCTTCTACTCCTGCTATACCAAGAACTTCTCCTTCTCTAATTGTGAAAGATACATCCTTTACTTTTATTACATCAAATTCATTTTTTACAGTTATATTTTTTACCTCTATAACATTTTTTCCGAATTCAACTTCAGGTTTTTCTGTTGTAAAAAGTACCGCTCTTCCTACCATTGCATTGGCTATCATCTCTTTTGTAGCTTCTGTAGTCTTAAAATTAGCTACATCTTTTCCTCTTCTTATAACTGTTATATTATCAGAGATCGCAAGAACCTCTTCTAGTTTATGAGAAATAAATATTATAGTTTTCCCTTCAGCTATAAGGTTATCGATTATTTTATATAGTTCTTTTGTTTCTTGAGGTGTAAGTACAGCCGTAGGCTCATCAAAAACAAGAAGATTAGCACCTTTAAAAAGGATTTTCAAAATCTCTATTCTTTGTTGCATTCCCACTGAAAGATCTTTAACATAAGCATCCGGATCAATATCTAACCCATATTTTTTCGAAACCTCTTTAACATCTTGTCTAGCTTTACCAAGATCCAAAGTTATTCCTTTTTTAGGCTCCACTCCAAGTATCATGTTTTCCGCCACTGTAAGAGTCGGTACAAGCATAAAATGCTGATATACCATCCCTATACCAAGTTCTGCCGCTACACTTGGACCTTCAATAACAGTCTCAACTCCATTGTAAATTATTTTTCCTGAAGTTGGCTGATATAGTCCGTTAAGAATCTTCATAAGAGTAGATTTTCCTGCTCCATTCTCTCCAACTATCGCATGTTTCTCACCTTTGAAAATATTTAAATTTATACAATCATTGGCTATTACCTTGCCCCCGGCAAAAGTTTTCCTAATATTTTCCATTTTTAAAATATACTGGTCCACTCTATTCCTCCCAACTTTAATTTTTTTTATGTTTTTAAAAAATTTTATTCATTGTTTTTTAATATTACAAATGTTAAATCGTCTGACTGCTCCTGCTCTTCTGTAAAGTCTTCCAATACAGAGAGTAATCTTCGCTTTATAGTCTCAGCATCTTCATATCTATTTTTATAAATTATCTCTTTTAATCTTTCCATTCCAAAAAGATCTTTATTACTGTTTTCGGCTTCTGTTACCCCATCTGTGTATAAAACTACTATATCGCCTTTTTCCAGCTTCAATTCTGATTGTCTGTAACTGTAGTTTTTTATAAATCCTATAGCAACACCTTTTATTATACGCAGTTCTATCGAATCTGTAGCAGCTTTATAAACAATCATCGGATTATGTCCAGCATTCGAGTATGATAGCATTTTGGTCTTATAATCATATCTACAATGCATTATTGTTATAAACATATTTTCAGCTATATCTGAATAAATAATTTTGTTTAATGCATCTAAATTTTCTTTAGGTGTAATTCCGTTTGTACTCAAAGTTCTTAGTATTGATCTAGCAAGTGCCATGAGAAATGCTGCCGGAACTCCTTTTCCACTTACATCAGCCATAGTGAGATAAAACGTTTCATCATTATAGATATAGTAATCGTAAAAATCTCCACCTATCTCTCTTGCAGGTTCAAAATAATTAGCTATATCCAGACCGAAAACATTTGTCATATCCTGAGGAATAATTTTTTTCTGCATTCTAGAAGCAACTTCCAATTCTTTTGAAATTCTTTCTTTTTCTAGAAGATGAGAATAAATTTGAGCATTATTTATAGCTATCGAAACTTGGATTACAAGAGCAAGAATAGTTTCTTCGTCTAGTTCTATAAGTCTGTCCTTATCCTCGATAATAAAAATTACTCCTAATTGTTTTCCTTTTACTACCATAGGAGACACTATAACTGTTTCATTCCCTTCTAAAAGAAAACCTTTCGAAAGATCGTCATAAACTTTTGCGTAGTCTGTTTTAGTAAAGTTTTTAAGTACTTCTTCTGGATACTGAACTTCGCCTTTAAAAGTCATAACTCCCTTGGTCTTTATAACTTTTAGTTTTTCCCCTTCCCAAAGGTAAAGTGAAACTCTTTTGGCTCCAGTAAGAACAAAATATGCATCCAATATTATATCTACTGTTTTCTCAAGATCTAGTACTGAAAGTACAGTTCTTGCTAAAGCATTAAGATTAGAAAGATTGGCAACCCTTTTTTCTAGAGCCTGATTACTATATTCTAACTGTGTAGATTTTGTTACCAGGGCGTTATATGTAATTTCAAGTTCGTTTCTATACTCTCGCAGATCATTCATAGATATAGCAAGTTCTTGCTCCTGCTGTTTTAGAAGACCGAAATGTTCCTCATATTTGTCACTCACAATTTGTGGGATATTTTCTAGCGGGGTATTATTATTGAAACTATCAAGCATTCTTCCTATAAGAGTATTATATTTTTTTTCTTGTTTTTTTAGATTCATATAAAAAAAAATTCCTATAAGTAACACAACAATATATGACATTGGTACTCCTGTTCTTAAATTTTATTTTAACTTTCTAATTATACAACAGATTTCAAGTTTTTTAAAGTTTTTTATGTTCTTTTATCCTTTTTGCAACCCTTTCTGGAAGAATTTTTTTTAAATTTTGGAGTTCTGCACAGAAAATATTTTCTATATTTCCAAAATGCTTTATTAGTTCTGCTTTTCTCTTAGGTCCAATACCTTCTATTTTATCCAGTTCTGAAGATATTATTCTTTTGCTTCTAAGTTTTCTATGATATGTTATTCCAAATCTATGTGCTTCATCCCTTACTCTCTGAAATATCTTTATAGCCTCTCTGTCTTTAGCAATAAGATATGGTTCCGACTCTCCATATTTGAAAACTTCCTCTTCTCTTTTGGCTAAACTTACCAAATCCGCTATTCCTAGTACCCCTAACTCCTCCAACACAGCTCCCACTGCATTTATCTGCCCTATTCCTCCATCTATTAGTATCATGTCAGGGAATTCCGATTTCTTCAATTTTCCATATCTTCTAGTTATGACTTCACGCATCATAGCGAAATCATCTGGAGTATCCTTGCACATTATTTTGAACTTTCTATATTCGCTCGATTTTGTGATTCCTTCAATGGCAATACTCATAGAGGCTACAGCATCTTTTCCCTGAATATTTGAAATATCAAAACATTCAATTCTTCTTGGAAAATTTTTCAGATTCAAGCTTATATATATCTCTTCCAAACCTTTTTCTACTACATCTCTTTTTTTATAGTGCTGCTCTATCTCTCTTTGAAGATTGAGCTCCGCCATATGAAGAAGCTCTTTCTTTCTGCTTTTTATTTTTGGGAAAAATAGTTCTATTTTTTTTTCAAATTTTATAAAAAACCATTTTTCTAAAATTTCATAATTCGGTTCCAATTTTTCCTGAAATATTATATTTTTTGCAGGAGTATATTCCGAGTAATAAGCTGTTACAACCCCTTCATCCAAAGTTTCATAGAGCTTATTTTTTAATGAAACAACCATATTTTCTTTACCTATAATTTTTCCATCTCTACCCTTGAGCACAGTTATAAAAAGATTATCTCCTATTACTTCATAAGTAAAATAATCTTCATCTACTCCTTTGGAATATTCTGTCACTTGCTTTATAACAGAATTTTTTAGTTCAGTTACCTGATTTCTGAGAATTATAGCTTCCTCAAATTTCATCTCTTCTCCAGCTCTTTCCATCTTATCTTTTAGCTCAAGAATATACTCCTCTCCATTTCCTTTGAGAATCTTTTTTATAGCTTCTACTCTCTCCACATATTCCAAAGAGTTATCTTTATAGACACATGGACCGCTACAGAAATGCATATAATATTTGAGACACGGCTTAGAATATGTTTTTTCCATATCTCTATTGCAGTCTCTTATCTTGAAAATTCTTATAAAAGCTTTTCTGAGATTGTATACTCCATTTGGATACGGTCCGAAATATATGCCTTTACTATCATTTAGTTCTCGAGTGTTTCTTACCGTTTTAAGATAGGGAAATTTTTCTCGGCTAATTTTTAGGTATGGATAAGTCTTCTGGTCTTTTAAAGCTATGTTATATTTGGGAGAATATTTTTTTATCAGATTATTTTCCAAAATTAGGGCATCTACTTCTGAATTACAGATTATGAATTCTATGTCCTCTATATTTTTAACAAGTTCTGAGGTTTTAATATCTTCATGCTCCCTATTAAAATAGGAAAGGACTCTTTTTTTTAGATTTTTAGCCTTTCCTACATAGATTACCTTAGATTTTTTTTTCATAAGATAAACTCCAGGATTTTCAGGTATGTCTTTTAAAATAACACCTAACATTACCAGTGCCCCTTTTCATTTTCCTTATGAGAAGTATATATTTTGAGATTTTTTATTTTTTTTAAATCTTCAGCCAGATAATTTACAAAAGTCACTGAACGGTGCTTTCCTCCACTGCACCCTATACCTATCGAAAGATGTTTTTTCCCTTCCAATATATAGTTTGGAATCAGAAATTTTAGCATATTCAGTAATTTTTCATAAAATTCATTAGATACAAGGCTGTCCATAACATAATTTTGAACCTCAATATCATTTCCAGTTTTCTCTTTGAGATCCTGAATATAGTAGGGATTAGGAAGAAATCTTACATCAAAAGCTAAATCTAAATCTATAGGCATTCCATATTTATATCCAAAAGACTGAAGATGAATATTTATTTTTTCTGCATTTTTATGAGAGAAATAATAACTATCTTTTAGTTTCTCTGAAAGCTGTTTAGCCGAAGTAAAACTGGTGTCTATAACTCTAGTCGCACGTTCTTTTATGCTACTCATTATTTTACGTTCATTCCCTATACTTTCGAGAAGTGTGTCTGCAACTACAGGGTGTCTTCTTCTAGTAAGATTATAACGGTTTAAAATAGTTTCATCACTGGAATCTAAAAATATTACTTGAAAATCTCCCAAATGTTTCGCCATATTATTTAGAAAATCATGATATTCTTTTACATCAGTAAACGATCTCACATCCATTCCTAGAGCAATTTTATCTACTTTACTCTTTTTTATTTCAGAGATATATCCCTGCAGTATTAAAGTTGCAAAATTGCATGGAATATTATCCATAGTAAGATATTCCATATCTTCAAGAGAGTTAAGAGCGGCAGTTTTTCCGGCTCCGCTTATTCCTGTAACCACAATTAGACTTTTTATTTTGAACATTTTTCCTCCCTAATATAATTCACTTTAAAAAAATAGGGGGATGTCCCCCTATTTTACATTCTTTCAAGTGTCTTTATTCCCAATAGAGATAACCCTTTTTTAATAGTTTCTGATGTAAGATATGCCAGCAGCAATCTAGATTTAAGAATTTTCTCTTCTTGATTAAGTATCGGACAGCTACTATAGAAACTGTTGAACTTTTTTGAAGTCTCAAAAAGATAATCTGTTATAAGATTAGGCTTGCAGCTCTCGGCAGCTTTAATTACCACTCCATTCATAAGTGATAGTTGCTGAGCTAGAGCTCTTTCTGTAGCATTGTTAAATACCATCTCTGTATGAAGGTCAACTGCCTTGGACTCTTCCTTAGCTTTTCTTATTATAGATTTTATTCTTGCATAAGAGTATTGAAGATATGGTGCTGTATTTCCTTCGAAACTTAGTACTTTATCCCATTCAAATATTATAGCACTCTGTCTATTCTGAGAAAGATCAGCATATTTTATAGCTCCCATTCCCACAATTTCAGCTATATTATCTTTCTCTTCAGCTGAAAGTTCTGGGTTTTTGTTTTCTACAACTTCTAGTGCTCTTCTTTTTCCTTCATCTAACAACTGTTCAAGTCTGATTACATTTCCTTTTCTAGTTGAGAAAACTCCATCAGCAAATCTCATGATACCAAACCAAACATGATGTTTTTCAACATTCCATCCTAGATTTTCGGTTATTTTGAAAAACTGTCTAAAATGATCCTGTTGTCTCTCATCTGTAAGATATATTATCTTGTTTAGATCATAATTTTCTCTTCTGTATTTTATTGTAGCTATATCTGAAGTTGAATAAAGATATGCTCCATCTCTCTTCTGAACTATACATGGATGAAGTTTATCCTTTTCATCAAAGAAAACAACTTTTGCTCCTTCATCTTCTACAGCTATTCCTTTTTCAACTAGCTCTTTTACAACTCCTGCCATCATATCTTTATAAAATGACTCTCCGTAATATGTATCAAATTTTATATCCATTCTGTTGTAAAGTTTATTATATTCATTCAGAGATACTTGAATAAATTCTTCCCATAATCTTGTATTTTCAGAATCTCCAATCTGAAGTTTTTTCAATTCTTCTCTAGCTTGGTCTTCAAGAGCAGGATTTTCTTCTGCTACCCTTGCAAATTCAACGTAAACTCTTTCTAGTTCTTCAATAGCATTTTCTCTATAGGCCTCTTGATTTAACCAATTTCTATAACCTATTATAAGTTTTCCAAACTGAGTTCCCCAGTCACCTATGTGGTTATCTGAAATTGTGTTATAACCTAAATAATTATATATTCTCTTTACAGAGTCACCTATAATTGTAGATCTAAGATGCCCTATGTGCATTCTTTTGGCTATATTTGGAGATGAATAATCAATTACAACATCACCTTTTCTATTTAAAAATGAAAAATCCGCACCCTGTTCCGCAACCTCTGTAATATATCTACCTAAAAAACTATCCTTAAGAAATATATTTATAAATCCAGGTCCCGCTATTTCAAGTTTTTCTATAATTTGGTTCGGTTTTATAGCACCTACTACCTCTTCTGCTATTACTCTAGGATTTTTTCCAATTATTTTTGAGTTCATCATGGCAAAGTTAGACTGAAAATCTCCAAATTTTTCATTGGTTGCCGCTGTAATATCTACTGGTTTCAGTTCTAATCCAGTGTAAAGTTCCTCCATAGCCGTCTGAAAAATATGGGCTATCTCTCTATCTATAAGTTTTATCACCAATTTCACCTTCCTTTTTTTCTGAGCAAAAAAAAACGGGCATGTGCCCAATAAAGAATATATCCAACTTACCGCCTTCAGTACAGTTTTAGTCGCCAATCATAAAAAAGTGGTAACTAGATAATGCCAGGATACAGGGTCCGTAAATCAAAAGGGATTTCGTGACTTTTCTGAATTAGTGGCAACAGTGCCAGTCCCCTCGACGACATTAGGCCCAAAACCTC
>JBOFEZ010000148.1:0-1534 GCA_051648365.1 Fusobacteriaceae bacterium | reverse complement strand
TATATAGCTATGAAAAAAGTAGCAGTGCCTTAAAAAAGCTTACTGGAGAGATAAGGGGTGAAGGGTATGATCTTCTTCTGGATTTCAGTGAGATGCTGAGAGTCAACGATATGAAATTTATAAACCTCTGCAGAGCAGGTGTAAATATGGGACTGGACAGAAAAGGATGGAAGCTTTTTGATGTCAGTGTAGAAAGTGAAAGGGATTTTCAGTGGGACGAGCATATAACGAAAAGATATGGAGCATATCTGAAAAAATTGGGAATAGAGGATTATGGAATAGGATATGAGGTATTTTTAGATTCTGAGAGAGAGAGAAGTGCTGACGAATTCTGTGAAAAGCTAAAGAAAAAACACCCAGATAGGGAGAAAATAGCCATAGTAAATTCTTATGGTGCGAGCAAATACAGAAGCCTGAATTCTAAAAATATGGAAAGTATTTTTAGAATGTTGGATAAAAAAGAGTATATTACCGTTGCTATTTACTCTCCGGATAAAAAAGATGAGCTGGAGAGATTTTTGAATGCTTACAAAGGAGAGGCCGTGTATATGGCTCAGAATATTTCCAACATTCTGGACAGCGCAGTTCTCATCAAGAAAGCTGATTTGGTTATAACTCCTGACACTTCAGTGGTCCATATAGCCAGAGCCTTTGACAGGAAACTGGTAGCCCTCTACAGAAAAGATAGAAAAGATGAGCATAATCTTAAAACATGGGGACCAGAGTATCCTTTGGGAGAGGTGATACTATCTCAAGCTGACTACAGAGAGGGAGAAGAGATAGATATAAACAGCTTCTCCATGGATGAGCTTCAAAAGTATATTTAGCAGGAGGAAAAAAATGAATGAGAATATATACGATATTCCAATACTGATGTACCATCAGTTTGTAGAGAAAAAAGAGCAAGCGGGAAAGATAAAGATATTTGTTACAAGGAAGACACTTGAACTGCATCTTTTTATACTGAAGATTCTGGGATATAAAACCATAACTTTTAGAGATCTAGCTCAGATGATGGATGGGGAATTTAAAAAGGATAAATATATAATAATAACCGTAGATGATGGGTATAGGGATAACTATGAAATACTGTTTCCTCTTCTGAAAAAATATCAGATGAAAGCTGTCATATATTTTGTGACGGGATTGGACTATAACAGATGGACTGTGGAAGGAGAGGGAGAGACTAGATTTTCTCTTATGAATTCCGATGAGGTAAAAGAGATGAATGACAGCGGATTGGTGGAATTTGGAGGACATACTCTGACTCATCCCAGTCTTCCGCTTTTAGATGATGAAAAACTGGAAAAAGAGATTTCTCAGAATAAAAAAGAGCTGGAAAAAATATTAGGTCAGGAGATAATATCTTTTGCCTATCCCTATGGACATCAGACAGTTCGTGTACAGGAGATGGCAAAAAAAGCCGGCTACAGATTTGCGGTGTCTACAGATTCAGGTACTGGAAGAATAAGTGATAACTTTTTTGATATAAGAAGAACAGCTATAGATAAAACATCACTCTTGGATTTTCTAA
>JBOFEZ010000147.1:0-48060 GCA_051648365.1 Fusobacteriaceae bacterium | reverse complement strand
GTTAAACTGTTTCTAATTAATTTACACCTTTGTTTTACGTCACTGTCTCAATGACGTCTCATTACTGAGAATTTTCTGAACTAATTTAGTTCAAAGATTTATTAGATTACTTCTCTATTCTGTTGTTAATGTCCTTTTCGTTTCGTTCACGCTTTTCGTCGTGGACAAGATAGATAATACCATAATAACAAAAACTCGTCAACATTTTTTTTGAAATATTTTTAAGTTTTTTAAAAATTTTTTTTATTTCTTAAGATCTTTCTTTATTTTACTTGTAGAAATCCCTTTGGTTCTAGGAAGATATACCACTTCGCACTGAGATTTCAGAAAATCGAATTCTCCTTTCCAATCGTCTCCCATAACAAAAATATCGACTCCATATTTTTTTATATCTACAGTTTTCTGTTCCCACGTTTCTTCAGGAATAACTTCATCCACATATCTTATAGCTTCCAATATAAGTTTTCTTTCCTCATAGCTATGATATGATTCCTTATGTTTAAGTTCATTAAACTCATCACTAGATAAACCGACTATAAGATAATCTCCAAGCTCTTTTGCTCTTTTCAAAATATTAATATGACCCCAGTGAAGAAGATCGAAAGTTCCATATGTTATAATTTTTTTCATCCCTGCCTCCTATAATATTTTATTTCTTAAAATTTCTACTACTTTAAAAGTAAAATACTCTTTTTTCCAAATTAACCAACTTACATATATAGTTTTATAAATTAGGGCTACAATTACAAATTCAATAAAAATATTATCCGTTAATATCCCGGTTCTGCTATTGAGGTATTTTATTCCTCCTGCTATTACAAAAGCTAAAAGAGCAGGATAGATATACACTTTTTGCCTTTCTGAAAAAATTTTATAATTTGGAAATATCTTATCTATCTCCTTAGTCCTCAAATAGCATACGGTAAACTCCGCTATCAATGTTGCTCCTGCTGCACCTAATATAGAATATTTAGGTATCAGAATAAAATTCAGAATAAAATTTATTCCTAGACCTATCAACGCTACCTTCAGAACTTTTTTTTCATTATTCGTCGGTATCAGTACCTGAGAAGATGCGAATCCACTTATACTTATAAATATTATTACTGGAAGCATTATTCGCATCGGAATTATAGATGCCATATACCCCTGTCCAGAAAACATGATTATCAGATTATCCGCCAGTATAAACATAAGCATTGCTGCCGGAAGTGTCATAAAAAATATAAAATTGAGATTCATCTCCATATCTCTATATACTTCTCTCTCTCTTCCATGTTTTATGTTTTCTATTATTCTAGGAGAAAGTACAATTCCCAATGAGGCTATTATCGGAAGAACTATCTTCACCATTTTTATAGAAACAGAGTAAAATCCTACACTTTCATTTCCCTTCATAATCCCTAACATTGTAGAATCGAGATTTAGATATGTTGTTTGGGAAAGAATATAAAAAAATATTATAAGAAGAGGTTTTATATGTTTTCTCAATTCATTTTTTTGTATTTCAAGGGTTAGGTAACTTCTTACGGAATACATATCTACAATTTTTACAAGAACTTCAGGAACAAGCATTACCATGGCAAAAATTATATAATCCTCGGGTTTTCTTACAAAAAACAAAAGAAAAACAAGAGAAATTCCTCTAGTTACTATAAGTCTCATCGTTCTACGCTTATGATTTTCTAGAGCCATAAAAAGATAATCTAAATTCATAAAAGCTAAAATAACTGTCAATCCCATAACTAATAGAAGTTCTTTCTCTCCATGAAAACTCGGAGTCATATATATGGTAATTAAATAGAAAAAAAAGCTGACAACACTTGAGCACATCGTAATCAGAAATATCCCGCTAAACTTTTTTCTAAATTCTCCTACTTGGTTCTTTACTCTTGCCAATTCTCGAAGTCCATAGGATTGAACCCCCAGATTTGCCAGAGTTATAAAATAGCTGGTTATTGAAAGTGCAAAGGAGTATTTTCCGTAGTTCTCAGCTGTCAGCACTCTTGAGGCATAAGGAAAAAGAAGCATTGGAAATATTATATTTGCAAAAACTATTACTATATTAAGAATATAGTTTTTCATAATTTTACTCATGTCTCTCTCCTTATTTTATAAATCTTATAACAATCCTATTTTTTCTAATATTTTTTTGCTGCTTCCTTCAAACTCTGTATCATTAAATTTTTTATTAAACTGATCAAGGTGTTCTGTAAATTTTTTCAGATTTCTTTCAACATTTTTTATTTCCTCTATTACCTCATATTCATCCATGCAGATAGGTCCAGGAACTGTTTCTTCATAAGGAAAGTAAAATCCTCTGTCATCATCCCTGTATTTTTCAAAGTCATAAGGATAAAAAATCATAGGTTTTTTGAGTATAGCAAAATCAAAAAATACAGAGGAATAATCTGTTATAAGTATATCTGTTATCGCATAAAGTTCCTGAATATCATCATATTTTGAAGCATCTATAACATAATTATTCTCAAATATTTCTGGACTTACCTTTTTTACATTGGGGTGAACTCTTACTAAAAAATTGTATTTCTCTCCCAGCTCTCTTTTTAGTTTTTCACATTGAAATTTTATGTCATAGGTCTCTGTTTCTCCCAATCTGAAAGTAGGAGCATATAGTATATTTTTCTTTTTTGGATTGATTCCAAGAGTTTCAATAGTTTTTTTCATTATTTTTTCTCTGTCTGCACCAATGAGAAACTCATTTCTCGGATACATTGCATTTATCATTATACTTTCCGGAACCTTGAATGCTTTACTGAAAAGTTTATTGAGCATAGTACTTGGCGATATCAAATAATTCCAGTAACCACTCTCCAGTTCCCAACTTTTTCTACTTACCGCATACTGCTCACCCTCAATATCTTGAGCTATTTTTTTCAAAGGTGTCCCATGCCAGGTCTGCAGGTAAATTGTCTCTTTTCTAGGCTTCCTCAAATGATAACCGTGACAGTTATCTATCCAATATCCAGATGTAGCACTATAATATAGATATTTCCATGTGTTCGCACCTATTGTTTTTATTCCTTTTTCTTTTAATTCCCGATTTTCTCTGTTCTGAACCCAAATTATCTCCAGATCATTTCTATTTTTTATCAGCTCTTCAAAAAGAAATTTGGGACTATCACTATAATTTCTTCCAAAATACGAGCTAAAAAGAACTCTATTTTTCTTAACTTGAAATATCCAAAAAAATTTATAAACTATTCTGTAAATCAGAAAAAAAATCACTTTTCTCAGCATGTTTTCTCCCTACTAGATTTTATTAAAATTTCTCCATAAGAGTCTCAAAAAAACCTTTTTTCTCTACAGCTTCTTTAGTCAGAAGTTTTCCAGTATCCACTGTCTTTCCATTAAGAATAACTTTATAGCTTCCAGCAGCTGTGTTGGCAATCACTGGTGCTATCATTTTCTTCATATTTTCTGTTTCCACCTTAATCTCATCATCTTTATCTAAGACAAAAGAAAAACTTTTTTCAGGATAAAGGGAAACTGAAAGAGCCATACCTTTCTCTACTGGAATATTCATCATGCTTTTATTTTTATCTAAAAGCTCTTTCTTTTTGTATTTTCTATTGAAGCTGTCAACCAGTTCCAAAATTTTATTATCTCTTATTTTTTGTGTTT
Organism: Fusobacteriaceae bacterium; assembly: GCA_051648365.1. GTDB lineage: Bacteria > Fusobacteriota > Fusobacteriia > Fusobacteriales > Fusobacteriaceae > JAGNZR01. Next base: position 44,415 of record JBOFEZ010000147.1, on the reverse strand, counting down.
TCCCTCCCATAACTACATAGTGAGTTCTCAGATTATTAAGTTCACTTATTATAGAAACATTGAATCCTGAGTTGGCGTGGTAACCCGTTTTTAATCCTACTATCCCTTCTTTTCCAAGAAGAAGATTTTTATTTCTAAGCTGAATAGTATCATTACCTATCTTTGGATTTTTAAGTTTGGCAATATCTAAATAACCTGGGTATTTAGTTGCTTCCAAACTAAGTTTGTATACAGCATAAGCTGAAGCAACATCCATTCCTTCCTTTGTCATTCTTGTAGGTAGTCCTGCTGGAGTATAGAACTTCATCTCATTTTCAAGTCCAAGCTCAGTTGCTTTATCGTTCATCATCCTTATAAAATTTGCATAACCTTTTCCCACATATTCTGCTACAGCATAGGTAGCATTATTAGCTGAGTGAATTCCCGAAGCCATAACTAGATCTCTTAATTTAAATTTTTGTCCTACTTTTACAGGAATCATACTTCCACCTTGTCTTGCAGCATTCCATGTTATTTCTACCTCATCATCCAGAGATACATCGCCTCTGTCTATAGCTTCAAAAGTCAGTAGCATTGTCATTATTTTTGTAACTGAGGCAAGAGGTCTTATTTCATGCATATTTTCTGAAAAATAGATTCTACCGTTTTCATCTCCCACTAGATATGCATGATAATCAGGTCTGTTGTCAACTTGTTCCTGAGCAATTTTTGTTGTTGAAGTTTTTGTTACTTTTTTAGTTGTTTTTACTGCTGGAAATGCAGTGTTTCCAACAAGTAGCATAGTTAATAATATTTTTTTCATTTTCTTCCTTTCTCACTTATATTTTTATTATTCTAAATTATACTGAAAAACTTGAGTTTTTCTTTTTTTATTATACTAAGAGCAAAAAAAAATAGCCAGTATTTTCTGGCTATTTCATATTATTTTTTCTTATTTAAGTAATCTTCAATAGCAAGTTTTATAGCTTCCTCTGCTAGAACTGAACAATGCATCTTTACAGGAGGTAATCCACCCAGCTCTTCAACAACTGCTTTGTTAGTTATTTTTAGGGCTTCTTCTACTGTTTTCCCAAGTACAAGCTCTGTCGAAACAGATGATGAAGCGATAGCTGATGCACATCCGAAAGTTCTGAACTTAACATCAGTTATAACTTCATTTTCTATCTTAAGGAATATCTCCATGATATCTCCACAACTTGCATTTCCTACTTTTCCATATCCATCAGGATTTTCCATAACTCCAACATTTTGTGGTTCCATAAAGTGTTTCATTACTTTTTCTGTATATTGCATAATTTTCTCATCCTCTCTTTCTTATTTTTGACTGAACTCATTCCAAAGAGGAGAGATCGTCCTAAGTTTGTTAATTACTTCTACCACTACATCTATTGTATAATCTATCTCTTCCTTTGTATTATCTTTTCCAAGGCTGAATCTGATTGTTCCATGTGCAAATTCCACAGGAATACCCATAGCAAGAAGTACGTGAGAAGCCTGAAGTTCATCTGAAGAACATGCCGATCCTGAACTTACACCTATTCCTTTGTAGTCCAAAGACAGCAGTATCGATTCTCCTTCCAAATATCTGAATTGAACACTTGAAGTTCCAGGAAGTCTTTTTGTTTCTTTTGCATTAATAACTATCTCAGGAAGTTTTTGAAGAAGTTGCTCTTCAAAATAGTTTCTAAGAGATTCTTCATGCTTTATATTTTCATCCATATTGGTCACAGCATTTTGGAGAGCTTTTGCCATTCCCACCATACCTGCAACATTGGAAGTACCAGGTCTAAGTTTTCTCTCTTGTCCTCCACCTGTTATTGTTTTTCCAAGCCTAACTCCATTTCTCAAGTATAGTGCCCCTATGCCTTTAGGTCCATGGAACTTATGAGCAGAAAATACTAAAAGATCTGCTCCTATAGCTTTTGGATCCACAGGAATTTTTCCCATGGTCTGAACTGCATCTACATGGAATAGAATTTTATGCTCTTTGGCTATTTTTCCTATCTCTTCTACAGGCTGGATTGTTCCAGTTTCATTGTTAGCATGCATGACAGAGATAAGTATAGTTTCCTCTGTTATAGCTTCCCTCAGTGCATCTAAAGAAACTACTCCGTTTTTATCTACAGGAAGAGTCGTTACTACAAAACCTTCCTTCTTAAGATCTGTAAAAGTTTCTTTTACTCCAGGATGCTCTATAGAAGATGTAATAATATGATTTCCTCTGTTTTTATACGATTTGGCTATTCCTCTTATAGCAAGGTTATCTGCCTCTACTCCTGAACCGGTAAAAATTATCTCAATAGGTTCTACTCCTAAAATTGCTGCTATTTTCTCTCTAGATTCTGTCATAGCTTTTCCAGCTTCTCTTCCGAAACTGTGGTGACTCGATGCATTTCCATACACCTCTGTCATATATGGTATCATAGCGTCTAAGACGTCTCTATCTAATTTCGTTGTTGCATTATTATCCAGGTATACTCTCATAAGTGTAACCCTCCCTAATTTTTTTTAAACCTTATACATAGTTTATATCATTCTTTATTTGTAGTGTCAAGAATTATTTTCTATTTTTTCAGTCAAGAATTATTCTCCAATCCATAGTCACAAAACTCTCTAATCTCACACTCTTTACACCGAGGTCTTCTCGCTATACACTTGTCTCTCCCATGAAGAATAAGATAATGGGAAAAATCTATCCAATCCCGCTTAGGAACTATCTTCATAAGTTCTTTTTCTATTTTCAATGGGTCTTGATTTTTCACGAGCCCTATTAAATTAGTGAGTCTCCTCACATGGGTATCCACTGTTATTCCTTCTGCCAATCCCCATATTTCACCTCTTACTACATTGGCTGTTTTTCTTCCTACTCCTGCCAAATCTGTGAGTTCATCCATTCCTTTAGGAACTTCTCCTGCATATTTTTCTAAAATCTTCTGACTACACAACTTTATATTTTTGGCTTTATTTCTATAAAACCCTGTACTTCTAACCAGTTCTTCTATCTCCTTCAAAGGCATCTCAGCGAAACCCTCAGGAGTATTAACTTTTTCAAACATGGCTTCCGTGACTATATTTACCCTTATATCTGTACATTGAGCCGAGAGTATTACAGCTACCAAGAGTTCAAAAGATGTTTTATAATTCAGAGCACATTTTGGATCTCCAAATTTTTTATGAAGAACGTTTATTATATTTTTTACTTTATCTTTTTTTGTCATAGATTTCCTCCAATTTTAAAAACAACCTCAAAGAAAAAAGTCTAGAAAATTCCAGACTTTTTAATTTTTTTATTTTACAGGTATAATTTTTGTTTCTATTCCAGCTCTATCCTTAATTGATATCCCTGTAATTTTTTCCCCTTTTAACTTTTCTGATTTTATATCTATTTTCTGGTTTGGAGAATTTTTATTTCTTCCCACTACTTTTAAAATCTCATCTCCTGAATAGACAACATAAAATCTAGTATCATTTTCAAGATTATCATTGAAAGTAATACGTGTCCCACCAACTATCTTTTCTTTTCTTATATTTTTTAGATTTTGAGTCGGCTGTTTGTCTAACCACAACTTTCCAGGAACAAGAACTTTTTTAGTGAAATAATATTTTTTTAATATATCTATATGTTTGTTCTGAGCTATAGCTCCTGGATTGTTTCCTGGTTTTTCATTTTTAAGAAGACTGCTATATCCAAAAAAAGCACTTCCTTTTATATTTTGATATTCCGTATTGAACTTCAGCTGTTTTCCTATCTCTTCTGGATCTGACCAGGCTTTTACCCTGGCTGCACTCATCATATGCTTATAATTTCCATGTCCTATATAAAGGTGAGTACGTTTCCCTTCAGAAATTCCGTTCCACCACTTTGCCAGTTCTCCATAAGGAGCTGCATTCTGAGTGAATTCCCAGTATATCTGAGGAATTATATAGTCAATTTCCTCGTTTTCAATCCATTTTTTTGTATCGGCATATATATCTCTATTAGATGAGGTAGACGTTATAGGAGTTTGACTTCCCAAAGGATTGTCATTCTTGTGCTCCCAAATACCAAAAGGACTTATTCCCCACTGAACAGCTCTCTTATTTTTTATATTATGGCTATCTATCACATCTTTTATCTGTTTTACCATAAGATTGTTATTATCTCTTCTCCATTCTTTTATCTCATTTTGTTTGAATCCTCTTCTATCTTTCTGAAAAGTTTTCAAATCCTCATTTTTATCACCAAAATGTATTGTTTTTCCATCCCTTGTCACCTTATAAGGATAAAAATAATCATCAAAATGAATTGCATCCACATCATATTTTTCAAGAAATTCTGTAATCACATCTGCCACATGCTTTCTTGTTTCTTTTCTTCCTGGATCCAAATAAAGTTTTTTGTCAAAAATATAAACCAATTCCGGATTTTTTCTAGCAAAGTTATTTTTTGAAAGCTTTAAAATCTCTTTTCCAAAAGTTCCATTTCCAAAAGGCTTATGAGTTACTCTATAAGGATTAAACCATGCATGGAACTCCATGCCACGTTTATGAGTTTCATCTATCATCCATTCCAAAAGATTGAAATTTTTTGCCCAGTCAGGAACAACTCCCTGTGTCCCAGAAATCACATGAGACCATGGTCTATGCTTCGAATAGTATAAAGCATCCAGAGTAGGACTTACTTGAAAAATAACTGTATTAAAATTTAGCTCTTCATGTTTATCCAATATTTCGAGCCAATCTTTTTTGAGTTCCGGAAGGGTATTTCTTATTTTTCCATTAATTTTTTTAGGGTAATGGAGATTTTCCACACTAGCAACCCAAGTGGTTCTCATCATCTCTTTAGGTTCTTTGTAGCTTTTTGGAATTCCGTAGGTCAAAGCTGAAAAAAATGCAAAAAAATATATAAATCCCAATAAAAAAAATTTTCTTTTCATAGTCTCCCCTTTCTTTGATATCTCTTAACCTTACATTAACATGGTTTACATCTAAAAACAACTGCAAAAAGAAAAAAGCCCGGAAAAATTTCCGAGCTTTTTTTATATATTTATCTTGGGGAGAAAATATATTATGAAAAAATTATTTCAGGGGAGAAATTTATTTTTTCAATTACAGTATTTAGACGGCAAAAGTTTCGAAAAAGTTTAAAAAATTTTTTTATTTTTGATTTTCTATTGTATAATAGGTAAGATGTAATTATATTTTATAAAGAGGTGTTTATGGAAAGCAAAAATGATATATCTACAGTTTTGAGATACGTTTTAGGTCTTGGAGCCATTTTAATCGGTGTCTTAGGAATTTTAGAAACGGGATTTTTTATAAAAAGAGCTGAAGTAATAATAGGAGGTATTATGTTGGTATCTGCTCTAGACCATATTTTTATGATCCTAAAAAAAGAGAATGATTATTTCAACTGGAAAATGGTATTACTTGGAACACTTGGAGAAATCACTCTGGCTATCATGATATTTTTTCTGAATTTTCAAAATAAGGATATTATAGTGAACCTAGCAATTGGAGGATTTTTGAGTATTAAAGGAATCATCCTTATTGTAGGAAACAAAGAGATCAACTCCAATCCTGAAAAATCATCCAACTTCTTGAGAGGAGTAGTTTTCATTAAAGGACTTTTCCTATTTCTGATTGGAGCTCTGACTATTATACTTCCTGTAATCAATGGAAGAACAGCAATGGTATTTGGTTGGTATATCCTTTTTTTAGGAATCAACTTTATTTCCTATCCTATTCTAGATCACTACAGAAAATCCAAATCTGAAGAGAGTTCTTCTACTGAAAACTAACCAATCAAAAAAGATCCCAGATAAATTTTCTGGGATCTTTTATTTGAAAAATATTTTTTAAAAATCTAATCTCAGCCCTGCATAAGCTTGAGGCATCCAAGACCATTTTCTAGCACTTGTTTTATCAATCTCTCTCCAGTTTCTGTACTCTCCTGCAATTCCTAGATAAAGTTTCATGTTTTCAGTTCTTCTATATGATACCTCTAAACTTGGTAGGGCATATGCTTCATAGGATGCATCTCCCGATTTAGAGAAAACTTCTCTAAAACTACTATTAGAATTGAACACATATGGATCCATACCACCTTCAAATTTAAAATCTAAAGAATATGGTCCATCAGCATATAGGTCATATTCATAATAAAGATAAGCTTCATATGCCATTATCCATTCTGAAGATCTTTGATTATAGTCTGCATACCCTGGATACAAATTAAATTCAAAGCTGAAACCAGCAGGCAACTCAAATGTCGTTCCTAACTGCATTCCATAAACTTTGACATTTGAAGAATCTGAATCATCCCACTCATAATAAATATAAGGCTGAACTGTTGCACTTGTATTTTTAAACCATTCAGGAGTCCAATTCATATATTGTGCAAACTCAAATATCAATCTATACTCCATATCCTGAGATTTTTCTCCAAGAGTTCCTAAAGGGTTTCCATCATTGTCGAAATTGCTCGTCACCTGTCCTAAAGACTGAATATTTTCATACTGTAATCTCTGAGTAAGATTTATTTTACTATCTCCTATAGGACCATTATTGTAAAAATATCTTATTCTTGCTTGAGAAGCATCTCCGAAAGATCCTATTCTTTGATCATCATCCAAATTGTTCTGATGATTCATAGTCTGATAAGAGTTGTATCTTCTGAACCTGTATTCCACTCTATCTTTTTGGGTGAAATTAAATTTCCCTTGCATCTGAACTCTTCCAAAATCAGCTGAGTCGTACTCATCATTTCCGTAATATCGATACCCTAAGTCAACATATCCTGAAGGTCTCCATGCTGGTTCATACGCCACTACTACAACTTCGGGTTCTGCAACAATTTCAGGTTGTGCTACGACCTCTTTAGCAGATGATAAAGTTGAAACTGCCAATAATGACGCCAGTACTAAAGCTATTTTTTTCATATTTTTTCCTCCCAATATTAAAAAACAATTTTTGTTTCACAATTTAATACTGGGAAATTTAAAAAAATCCTTTTTTACTTTCTTTTAAATTTTTATAACTACTGTTGATTTTTAAAATTTTTAAATGTATACTTTTCTATATTAGTTAATTCCTATTCTTTAGTCGGAGGTCTCTATGAAATTTTCTTCTTTCCTCACTTCATTAATACTTTGCTTAACTATTTTTGGTTGTTCTTCTTCTTCTGTGAAAACAGAAGCAACTTGTTCTCTTGATGACAAAGAGTGTCTGAAAATAATTTCTTATTGTCAACTATCACAAGATAAAGATCAGTGTACAAAGCAACTTTTATTTCAACTTTCAAGGGAACGATCAGCTCCAGAATGCCCTCTCGATAATCCCGAGTGTATAAGTGCAAAATCGCATTGTGATACAGCTGTTCATTATGACACTTGTTTAATTGAAATCGGAACTTGTTCTTTAAATTCTCCCAACAATTTCGAAGCCTGTGCTCAAGAAGTTTTATGTTTTCAAGGATCAGCTGGATGCACTATTATAAACTCATCAGAGATTATTCCTACTACCCCTATGCAACCCTTGTCAAATGAAGAATAATTTTTGAGTTCTCTACATTTTTTTAATCCCATTTTTCAATAATTGAATTTGATTCAAATTTTTTTTCAGTTTTTTCTTCTTTATAATTTTTTCTTCTATTATTCTCAGTTACTCTATCTATTATGTTACCATTCAGCGAATATTCGAGATACTCTCCTTTAGGGACACCTTTCTTATAATTACTTTCACTCTTTTTTTCTCCAGTTTCATAATACGATATAATCTTTCCATGTAGTTCTCCGTCTTTCCAAGACGAACGTAATTTAAGATTTCCGTTTATATAATAACTCTTCCCAACTCCATCAAACTTAGAATTTTTATAATTTCCTTCTAATAAAATAATTCTATTTTCACCATAAACTTCAAAAGGTCCATTTAACATACCAGATTTATATGTCTCTTTTCTTTTTATATCACCATTCTCATAATATGTTTTTTTAACTCCATTTAAAAAATTTTTCTCCACCTTTAATTCACTAACCATATTTCCTTTTTTATCAAATTTCTTTATATCTCCATTAGGAGTTCCATCTTTATAATATTCTTCAGCCATAAGAATTCCTTCTCTACTATATTCCTTATATTCTCCTTCTAAAACACTATTTTTATAATTTATAAGGGACATAACTTGCCCATTTTCATAATAAGATAAAGCTTCTCCTTGTAATTTTCCATTTACCCAATTCATAACAAATTTTTTCTGACCATTGGAATAAAATATTTCCCCTAAACCATTCAATTTTCCCTTTTTATAATTTCCTTTTGCTATAATTTTCCCCTCTTCATTAAAACTTCTAAATTCTCCTTCACGAATACCTTTGCTATAATTAATCTTATTTTTTATATTTCCACTTTCGTAAAAACTTATCTTCTCTCCTGAGTAAGCTTTTCCATTTTCTTCTAAAATATTATTTACACTTACAATATTTTCAAATGTTCTTCCCCAGCCTCCTTCACAATAAGTTACAGATGCCCAAATAAAAAGAGATATCATTATTATTTTTTTCATTTTTCCTCACCTTCATAAAAAAAGCTGGAGATAACTCCAGCCCTAATCTTTTTATTCTTAGAATGTATAACCGAATCCTACCCCTAAGTCAGTATAGTAAGTAGTTCTTCCTTCATTTGAATTTCCTTCCTCAAAATCCCACTTATTAGCGAATACTCCAAGGTATGAGTAAAGATTTAATTGTGGAGTAGCTTTATATGCAACATTTAGATATCCTCCGAAGATTCCATCCTTATTTCTGTTATCAAATCCGTAAAGGTCTTGTCCCGCTACATTTTTAGTATCTCTTTCCCACTCATATCTTAATTCTACATTCGAAGAGAATTTTCCAGTATTATATCCAGGTAAGTATGCTCTAACTTGATGTCTGTTGTGCTCATAGTCACTACTTCCCATTCCTGTTCCACCATAATAATAGTATCCTAATTTAACCGGTCCAACAGTGAAATTTAAAGGCATCACTTCATATCTAAGATTGTCTGCTCCACCTTTTGCATTCATAGCTCTGTACTCTAATAATCCCCATCCTGATAAAGTTGTAAATCCTAAAGGAAGTACGTATTGATTAACTCTTAAAGCCCATCTATCATGAGAAGATTGAGCTCTCACTCTTGCTCCAAGGTCTAACCTTTTTCCACCTTCAAATTTATTGTTTTTTCTAACCCAAAGCTCAGCTCTAGCATCTGATGATCTCAAAGCAAAATCATCACTTTTTTGCGGAAGACCATAAAACTTAATTCCTGTAAGTCCCATTTGCCAGTCGTCTCCATATGCCATTCCTACTGACGCAACCATTGCTAGTGAGTTAAAGTTAGAACCCTCATGCTCCCATTCTGCTTCCATTCCGAACGATGTAGCTCTAAACCCTTTATAAGCCGATTTAGATCTATTGTAAAGAGCGATTTCAGTATCAGGATCCTGATTTTCAGATAATCCTTGAGATATATACTCAGTTACTAGAAGCCCTTCTTTCTGAACTGGCTCTGGACAAACTACTTCTGGTATAACTACTGGTGCTGCTACTACTTCTTTAGCTGATGCCATTGCAGAAACTGCTGTCATAGCTGCTAATAATAAAGCTAATTTTTTCATTTAAATTCCTCCCCTGGTTTTAAATTAATTGTTTTAATATTAAGAATATAGATTTCCATTTCTTAACTGCTACAGTTATACCCTATATTTCCCTCAATGTAAATAAACTTTTGCATATATATTTTAAATTGTTTTCTTTTGGTTGGGCGTTCATGACCTTTTTTAATCCTTATACTGTCTTATTTGATTCGATTTAGAAGTGATTTGAGCTGGGAAATAATTAGGTATAAAAAAAGAGAGAAATAACTTTCTCTCAAAAATTAATTTCTCTCTGCTCTTTTTATAATTAGAACTTGTAGTTGAATCCAGCTCCGATATCAGAGTAACTTCTGTTATCTTTTCCATCTTCATAGTTCCACTCTGCAAACTCATATCCTGTATATGCATAAAGGTTAAGAACCTCTGAGTAATCATATGACCAGTTTAGGTAAAGTACATGACCTTTTGCTGTATCTATATCTTTTGCAGTTCCATAAGCTGTGTTTCCATCCGCATCTTTAGTTTCTTCACCTAGGTACATTCTATACTCAGCGTTTACAGAGAACTTATCTGTAAAGTTGTATGATGGAGTGTATAGTCTTACTTGGTGTTTGAAATTTTCAGCATCTGTTAAGTTTGCTTTTTCAGCATATACATAGTATCCTAATCCAAAACCGTTATAGTTAAGTCTTACTGGAACTGCCTCTACACTCCAAGTATCTCCAATTTCTGCAGAAGATCTTGTGTATCTAGCATCCGCCCATCCTGATACTGGACCTGTTGAATACTTATATCTTGCATAGTATCTGTCATAAGAAGATTGAGTTCTTAATCTAAATCCAACTGAATGATTGTATCCTCCCATCGGATTAAGTTTTTTCCAAAGATCAAATTGTCCTCTTGCATCTGTACTAGCAAACTCTCTGTCTGAAGTATCATCATATGCACTGATACCCATTGCAGTTATTCCAAGAGTTATATCGTCTCTGTAAGCAAAACCTGCAAAAACACTTCCGTACACATCGTCATTAGAATCCTGTGAATAAGACTCAACCTCTAACTCCATTCCGAAGTTTGTTGCTCTGAATCCTTTGTAATTTTTCTTTACTTTGTTATATATTGCCATTTCCTGCTCAGCAGTTAATACAGTCTCTGGGCATACTGCCTCAACTGCTACTACTGGTGCTGCTACTACTTCTTTAGCTGATGCTACTGCAGAAACTGCTGTCATAGCTGCTAATAATAAAGCTAATTTTTTCATTTAAGTTCCCCCCGGTATTTTTCTTTATTTATTCCTTATTTTAATTGTATTTCCAAATTTCAAAAACTGAACATATGCATTTTGTGCAGAGTATGTTCTAAATGTCAATATATGGTATTTATACAATTATATATAATTTACTACAAATTACAGTTTTTGTAAAGCATTTAGATGGTTTATATTATGAATTGATTCGGTTTTAAAAATATAAAGTAACAATACTTTTTTTATTTTTTCATAATAAGAACTGTAATACGATTGATAATAGTATGTTTTTAACAAACGTTCTAGATATATAAGCTTCACAAATTTACTACATCAAAAAAAACCCTCTTAACTAGATATTCTATCTGTCTAATTAAAAGGGATTTATCAATTTTTTTTTTCTTGCACTACTCTCTTCTCATAGAGCATATGTCGAACACCATTATAATTGGCATTTTTTATATATCGGAATCCTAATTTTTCAAAAAGATGTTTGGAGATTTCGTTTTCCTTTATTATATAAGCCAGAAATCTTTCAATTTTATGATTTTCCAAAATTTTTAAAATTCCTATACCCAAAATATTTTCTGAAAGTTTTTTTCCTCTGAAATCCTTGTCTAAAAAAATATCTACCCTGGCATCTTTTTTCTCGAGATGAAATTTTAGGGTGCCTATAAACTCACCCTTTTTATTTTTCACTGTATACAGTAGAAAACAGGGTGAGTTTAACATGAACCTATACCACTGAGTGTATGCTTCCTCCATCTCTTCATCTCTATCACAGGAATATTTTTCCACATATTTCAGATGAAGTTTTTTATATATAAGAGGTATCTCTCTTTCCTTCATTTGGGTCAAAAAAATTTCTTGCAATTCCCTCTCCTATCCCGTTATATTAGAACTATCTTATAGAATTTTTTCTTTCCAGTTCTTACCAGTAATTCTCCATCTTGGAACAGATCTTCAGTTATAGGATTATCATGAGCTGTAGCTTTTTCTTCACCTATGTATAATCCTCCTTGCTGGACAAGTCTACGTCCTTCGCTAGTAGTTTTTAAAACTCCGGCATCTACAAGAATCTGAACTATCCCTGTCCCAATTTTGTCCTTAGGGAGTTCTATAGAAGGAACATTACTCATGTCAGCTCCTCCTGCGAAAAGAGCTTCAGTAGCACTTTTGGCCTTCACTGCTTCCTCTTCTCCGTGAACTATCTTTGTAACCTCAAACGCTAGAATTTTCTTAGCTTCATTTATCTCTGCATCCTTTAAAGCAGAAAGTCTTCTTACCTCAGCCATAGGAACATATGTCAAAAGTGACAGACATCTTTCCACATCAGAGTCAGCAACATTTCTCCAGTACTGGTAGAACTCATAAGGAGTAGTCTTCTCTGGATCTAACCATAGTGCTCCTTTGGCTGTTTTACCCATCTTCTGCCCCTCACTGTTAGTTAGTAGAGTACATGTCATGGCAAACGCCGATTTTCTCTCTTTCTTTCTTATAAGATCAACTCCAGCTATCATATTTGACCACTGATCGTCTCCTCCCAATTCCATTGTACATCCATATTTTTGGTTAAGAACAAGGAAATCATAACCCTGCATAAGCATGTAGTTAAATTCAAGGAAAGAGAGTCCATTCTCCATTCTAGACTTAAAACAGTCTGCCGCCAGCATTCTATTTACTGAAAAGTGCGATCCAATATCTCTTATGAAATCCACATAGTTAAGGTTGAGAAGCCAGTCTGCATTATTCACAAGAAGAGCCTTATCCTCTGAAAAATCTATGAATTTTTCCATCTGTTTTTTTATTCCTGCCACATTTTGATCTATCTGCTCATGAGTTAGCATATTTCTCATGTCTGTTCTTCCGCTTGGATCTCCTATCATGGCAGTTCCTCCACCTATAAGAGCAATAGGTCTGTGCCCAGCTCTCTGCATATGAGACATGAACATCATCGCTATAAAGTGTCCTACGTGAAGAGAATCTGCTGTCGGATCAAATCCTATATAAAATGTAACTTTTTCCTTTCCTAACAGCTCTCTTGTTTCTTCTTCATGAGTGAACTGCTTTATATATCCCCTGTCTTTTAGTAAATCTAAAACATTTTCCATATATAACCTCCTAAATTTTTAATTAAAAAAGCCTGCGGAAATCTCCACAGGCTCCAAAAGCTACTATGAACGACTCCATACTTTACTATTTAAGTAACACAAAATGGATTCGTATTTTTTCTAGAGAAAACAACACCAATCCTAAAACTTATAATAGTAATAATATGAAGTTTTTGTCATTAGGTTGTTTTTTCTCATAGTTAGCTCCTTTTTAATTTTTTTAAGATTTTAACATTTTATTTATGTTTTGTCAATTATTTTTACAGTAGGTTCCACTTTTTAAGATCAGATTCTACATCAGACATTGCTCCGATTCCAAAGTTTTCAATTAAAACTTTAGCTACATTTGGAGAAAGGAATGCAGGCAATGTTGGCCCAAGATGAATATTTTTAACTCCAAGAGATAGAAGAGCAAGTAAAACTGTTACAGCTTTTTGCTCATACCATGCAATGTTATAAACTATAGGTAGATCGTTGATATCTTCCAGTCCGAATACTTCTTTTAGTTTTAAAGCTATAACAGCAAGAGAGTAAGAATCGTTACATTGTCCAGCATCTAGAACTCTAGGTATACCACCGATATCTCCAAGGTTCAGCTTGTTGTATCTATATTTTGCACATCCAGCTGTAAGGATAACAGTGTCCTTAGGAAGAGCAAGTGCAAAATCTTCGTAATATTTTCTGTCTGCCATTCTTCCGTCACATCCAGCCATTACCACAAATCTCTTTATAGCACCTGATTTAACAGCATCTATAACTTTATCAGCAAGAGCCATAACTTGATTATGAGCAAATCCTCCGATTATTTCTCCCTTTTCTAATTCTGTTGGAGCCGGACATGCCTTAGCCATTTCTATTATCTCTGCAAAATTCTTTTTTCCATCTTGAGCTAAGATTTGCTTCCATCCAGGATATCCTGCTGCATTGGTAGTAAATACTTTGTCAGCATATTTTGCATCTTTAGTCGGTGGAACTATACAGTTAGTAGTGAAAAGTATCGGACCGTTGAAAGCCTCGAACTCCTCTTTTTGTTTCCACCATGCATTTCCGTAGTTACCTACAAAATGAGAATATTTTTTAAGTTCTGGGTAGTAATGTCCTGGTAGCATCTCTGAGTGAGTATAAATATCCACTCCTGTTCCCTCTGTCTGCTCCAAAAGTTGCTTAAGATCGTTTAAATCATGCCCTGATATCAGGATTCCAGGCTTGCTTCCTGTACCTATGTTTACCTTTGTAACTACTGGATGTCCAAATGCTGATGTATTAGCATCATCTAGAAGTGCCATAGCCTTCACTGAGTGCTCTCCACAAGCAAGTACAAGTGCTACCAGCTCATCTGCTCCTAGAGTGTCATCTTCAGTAGCTAATAGAGCCTTTTCTATAAATGCAACTATTTCAGGATTAGTCTTCCCTAAATGTTCGGCATGCTCTGTATAAGCAGCCATACCTTTTAAACCATATGTAAGAAGCTCTCTTAGAGAACGGATATCCTCATTTTCAGTAGACAGTACTCCTACTTTGGCAGAAAATTCTAACATTTTATCTTCTTCTGTTCCTGTCCATGTCGTATAAAGTCCAGCTTCGTGAGTAGAATCAAGTTGAATCCCCATCTCTAGAAGCTGAGATCTTAGAGATTTTCTGATTTCTACACCTTTTTTAATTTCCTCTACGATAGCCTTGTCGTTGAAATTGGCATTAGTTATTGTGATGAAAAGTGAATTAAGGATATAGTTATTTACATCACCTCTGTTTACTCCGTTGTTTCTAAGTTGTGAGCTGTAAGCAGTCACACCTTTTACTGTATAGATTAAAAGATCCTGTAAATCTGATGTACTTGACTGTTTTCCACACATTCCTACCGAGAGATTACATCCTGTTCCTTTCATAGCTTCTTGACATTGATAACAAAACATTTTTTCCTCCTGTTATATATTTATAATTTAATATTTATTTTAGTCTATAAACATACTACACTGATTCCCATTCTGTGTCGGTAACAAAGGTTACATTTTTGAATTTTTTTTCAAATTATGATATAATTTTGAAGAGGTGGATTATGACTAAATATGAAAAATTAGAAGAGATTAAATTTTTTCAACTATTTACTTTAGAGGAATTAAAAAAAATCATAGAGGAAAAAAATATAAGACTTAAAAAATACAGTGAAGAAGATTACGCTTATTTCCAAGGAGATTCCATAGAAGAGGTTTCATTTATAATAAAAGGACAATTCAAAGGAGAAAAGATTCTAGAAAACGGAAAAGTTGTAGAGATTGAAAGATTCGGAAAAGGAACTCTTATTGCTTCTGCATTTATCTATGCAGAGTTCAATCTCCTTCCTGTTGATCTTTTAGCACTTGAAGACTCAGAGATAATCTCTATAGAACGTGAAAACTTTTTTAGACTTCTCATGAGCAATTCTTTTGCCATGAGAAATTTCCTAAAAATTTCCAGTCAAAAATCTCAGGTTATTTCAAACAGATTCACAGAGATAAATCAGACTATCGGAGATAAAATCGATAACTATATTCGGGACAATTCAAAGGACAGTCAAATAAAATTTGATTTATCTCTAAAAGAGCTGGCCGAAAAATTTGGAGTAGAAAGACCATCTCTTTCTAGAGTTCTTTCGAAATATGTAAAAGATGGAAAACTTCTAAGATTAGAAAAAAACTCGTATAAAATTTTAAAATTTTAAATCAAAAAAGTCGGAAGCTAATCTCCCGACTTTTTATTTTAATTATTACTTTTTGATGTTGTAGAATACTCCAAGACCTTCATACTTAGCTACTGATCCAAGTTCTTCTTCGATTCTAAGAAGTTGGTTATATTTAGCCATTCTATCAGTTCTTGATGTAGATCCAGTTTTGATCTGTCCAGCATTTGTTGCAACAGCGATATCCGCTATTGTAGAATCTTCTGTTTCTCCTGATCTATGAGATATTACTGCTGTCATTCCAGCTCTTTTTGCCATTTCAATAGCATCTAGAGTTTCAGTAAGAGTTCCGATTTGGTTAAGTTTGATAAGTATAGCATTAGCTGCTTTCTCTTCAATTCCTCTAGCAAGTTTTTCAGTGTTAGTTACGAATAGGTCATCTCCAACGATTTGAACTTTATCTCCTAACTTAGCTGTTACTGCAGCAAATCCTGCCCAGTCATCCTCTCCGAATCCATCTTCGATAGATTTGATTGGATATTTCTCACAAAGCATAGCATACCATTCTACCATCTCTTCAGAAGTTTTCATTCCTCCCTCTCTGTGGAAGTGGTACTCGAACTTTCCTGGTGCTACTTCTTTACAGAACTCAGTTGCTGCTGCGTCAAGAGCAAAAGTAACGTCTACTCCTGGCTCATATCCAGCTTTCTTACAAGCTTCAACTATTATATCAAGAGCTCCAACAGTTCCGTTTATTTTAGCAGGGGCATATCCTCCCTCGTTTCCTACGTTTGTTGAATCTCCATTGTCATGAAGGATTTTTCCAAGTGCATGGAATATTTCGCATCCCATTCTCATAGCTTCAGAGAAAGTTTTAGCTCCAACTGGCTGAACCATGAACTCTTGAACGTCAACAGCAGAATCTGCATGAGATCCTCCGTTAAGGATGTTCATCATTGGAAGAGGTAACTCTTTAGCGTTTACTCCTCCTAAGTATTTGTATAAAGGCATTCCTAAAGCTTCAGCTGCAGCTTTAGCTACCGCAAGAGATACTCCTAGTATAGCGTTAGCTCCTAGTCTTCCTTTATTTGGAGTTCCATCTAAAGCGATCATAGCTTTATCGATAGCAACTTGGTCAATAGCATCCATTCCGATTACTAAATCTCTTAATTCTGTGTTAGCATTGGCAACAGCTTTAAGAACTCCCTTTCCAAGGTATCTAGCTTTATCTCCATCTCTTAATTCAACAGCTTCGTAAGCTCCTGTAGATGCTCCAGACGGAACCATAGCTCTTCCTTTAGCTCCACACTCTAATAATACATCCACCTCTACCGTTGGGTTTCCTCTTGAATCAAGAACTTCTCTTGCTTTTACATCAGCGATTCTAGTCATTATTTTATTCCTCCTATATTATAATTTTTTTATATTATTAATTTTTACTTTACAACCATAACTTTCATTGTGTTAGCAGTTCCCTCTTTGAAGATTTCTTCTCCACAAGAAGCTAACATAAAGTCTCCAGCTTTAAGACCGAATATCTCTTTAGCTAGTTTTTCAGCGATTGGGAAGAACTGCTCTAAAGTTGCAACTCCCTCCATAAGAACTGGTGTAACACCCTTAGTAAGAACTAATTGGTTAGCCGTTTTCTCATTGTTTGTTACTGCAATTATATGTGCATTTGGGAAATATTTTCTAACTGCTCTTGCAGATCTTCCAGTTTTTGTAGCAGTTACGATAACTTTTGCATCTATAGCTTCTGCTGTATTAACTGTTCCCATAGCTACTGCTTCAGTAACTGTAAACTCTTTTTCCATTCCATAAGCATCACGAGAAGGTATTAAAGGATCTGTCTTCTCTGCTATTCTTGTCATTACCGTTACAGCTTCAATCGGATATTTTCCTTTAGCTGTCTCTCCAGATAGCATTATAGCATCTGTTCCATCTATTATAGCATTAGCAACATCTGTAGCTTCTGCTCTTGTCGGTCTTGGGTTCTTTATCATTGAATCTAGCATCTGAGTAGCTGTGATTACTGCTTTCCCTTCTTCGTTACATCTCTCTATCATCATCTTCTGAGCAAATGGAACTTCCTCAACCGGTATTTCTACTCCAAGGTCTCCTCTTGCTACCATGATTCCATCAGAAAGCTCAAGAATCTCTTCAAAATTATCCATTCCCTCTTGATTCTCTATTTTCGAGATAATTTGAATATCATGTCCTCCGTTAGCATCTAAGCAATTTCTTACCGCTCTTACATCATCAGCTTTTCTGATAAATGAAGCTGCTACGAAATCTACATTTTGCTCACATCCAAATTTAAGATCTGACATATCTTTTTCAGAAAGTGCTGGAAGATTTACAGATACATTTGGAAGGTTAACACCTTTGTTCTCTCCAAGGTCTCCGTTATTTTTAACAATACATCTAACTTCGTTTCCAACAATCTCTTTAACTTCCATTTCAAGAAGTCCATCATCAACAAGAACTATATTTCCTGCTTTAAGGTCATTTGGAAGTCCCTTATAAGTTACAGCAACTATTTTAGAGTTTCCAACAACAGTTGTATCTGTTGTAAATGTGAAATCTTGTCCTGCAACAAGTGCAACATCATTTCCACCTTCAAGTTTGATAGTTCTTATTTCAGGTCCTTTAGTATCTAAAAGTATGGCTGCTCTTTTACCAGTTTTAGCCATTACTGCTCTCATATTTTTTATTCTTTCTCCATGCTCTACATAATCCCCATGAGAAAAGTTAAGTCTCATTACGTTCATTCCTGCATCAAGAAGCTTCTCTAACATTTCTTCACTTTGAGTTTTTGGTCCAATTGTACAAACAATTTTCGTTTTTTTCATTTTTCACCTCTCCTAAATTTTCAAAAAATACCCAAACACTATTTTACTATCTCTCTTTATATATTAAAATACTATTTTACTGTTGATTTCTAAGCAGTTTAATTCGTTTCCCCACTTCTGATAAAGTTTATATTATATTCTTTTCCTTGTCAAGAAAGTTGTCGCTCTTTTTTTGAACTTTTTAAGTGTACTATTAAGCCGTTACACTTTCTAAATTTTAGGTATTTTCTGAACATTTTTTATCTCTCTGTTCAGAATTTTTCTAATTAGAACTGAAAGCTCCAGAGAGATAAACAGAAGATCCTCATTAAAAACACCATTTTTATAACCTTTCAACTTCAGATAAAATTTTCTGAAATTTCTATAAAACTCTCTATTTTTAGGATTTTTTTCGTATTCTCGATATACAATAACTTTATAAAAACTTATTATTAATTTACTTAGGGCGCGTTTACCTTCACTTCCCTCAATTCTATCATGTTCTTTTTCTAAAATACAACATATTTCCGAAAGGGAATCTATACTCTTCTGAGTTACTTCTGACATTATTCCACCAACACGCTGTCTGTAAAAATAAAAAGGATAATCTAGATATTTTACTTTTTCTGCTTTCAAATAAACCGATGGTGTAAAAAGTGTATCTTCATGGAGAATTTCCTCCTTAAAAAAAAGCCCGTTTTCCTCTAGAAAATCCCTTCTATAAAGATCGTCCACTACCTCTTCCCTAAAACATTTCGGCTTATCCATAATTAAGTCTAGAAATTTCTTTCCATTCATTACCTCTCCTGACTTTACCACTTCTGACCTGAAAAGTGGAGGCGAAAACTTCCCCTCCTGATAATATCTCATATTTCCTACTGCCACATCCAGTTTTTCCTTCTGGCACTGATGGAAAAAATCTTGAAACAGAGTATTATCTATAAAATCATCACTATCTATAAATGAGATATATTCACCCTTTGCTCTCTTCAGTCCAGCATTCCGCGCTGAAGAGAGTCCCCCATTTTCTTTATCTATAACTATTGTTTTACTGTTGTCATTTTTTTCATATTCCCTTACCACCTGGAGTGATGAGTCGGTGGAGCCGTCATTTACAAGAATTATCTCGTAATCAATACCCTCTATCTTGTATAGGGAGTCTAGACACTCTCTCAAATAATTCTCAACATTATAAATAGGTACAATTATGCTAAGCTCCATATTTCCTCACCTTTTCCCTATATATTTCTATTATTATTTTCTCGTCAAACTCTCTTATAACTTTTTCTCTTCCATTTTTTCCCATGAGTTTTTTTTGAGAAGAATCTAGTTTTATAAATTTTTCCATAGCTTCTCTCAAAGATTCCGAGGATCTTGATTCAACTAAAAAGCCTGTGACACCTTCTTCCACTATCTCTCTGCATCCTGTGACATTGGTTGCAATTATGGGTTTTTCCATGGCTGCTGCCTCAAGTAGAACCATAGATATCCCTTCTCGATAGGAAGGGAGTGCCACACAGTCTACTTTTTTTACGACAGAAGGCACATCATCTGTAATTCCAAGATACTCCATTGTTCCTTCCTGGATAAGCCTATCCATATATTCCTTATCCACTCCACCTCGGCTTCCTTCTCCCAAAGCTCCCAAAAACTGGAATTTCATCTGAGGATATTCCTTCTTAATATTCCTTGCTGCTTCCTCATATTCTCTGAAACCCTTGTCGAAAAACGCTCTAGCTATCATAAGAAATACGATTTCTTCGTTCTGTCTCTCTTTGGAGATGGGTTTATATTTTTCAGTATTCACACCTTCACCTGGTAGTATAAATAGTTTTTTCTCTTCTGTTATTTCTTCTCTTAAAAGATAATCTCTATCATCCCTGTTCAGCACCCAAACCTCTTCAGCTCCCTTAAGAGAAAATTTATAGAGAACCTTGGCAATCTTGGAAACCAGCCCCTTTTGTACAAATGAATATCCCAATCCAGTGAGTACTGCTATAGATTTTATTCCTAAAATCCTGGCTGCAAGAGTTCCATAAATATTTAATTTTATTGTATAGTGAAAAATCAATTCCGGTTTTTCTATTCTATATATTTTTAAGAGTTGAAAAAACAGAAAAATATCTCTTAGAGGATTCATCCCTCGCTTATCCACCTTGATATCAATAGCTTTAGCACCTAAGGCTTTCCCTGTATCTACCCTTCCATCATCTGGTGCAACTATCTTAACCTGATGTCCATCTTCCACCAGAGATTTTATGACTCCCCCTCTGAATATAAATACATCCCAAAGTTTATTTGCTACAAATAGGATCTTCATTTCCCCTCCATCATATCAATACAAAAGCAATATTTCACGTTTCTTACCATCTTCTCTATATTTTATGCCCGCTTTGAGAGCTCTTATTTTATTTTCTCTAGGCGTTTTTTCCAGAAAATAGTTCTCATAAGGATACACTATTCTATTGCCAGGAAAAGTCAAAAAATTGTATGTTCTAAAAAAAGCTATTCCTCCTGCCAATATAAAAACTATTGCTTTGAGAGATTTTTTTTTCCTCATCTCTCTGTCTAAATTATTTAGAAAAACCGGAAAAATATACCAATAACTAAAACTTAATAGTACAAAAAATCTCAGAGCAATCACTGGAAACTCTCTTAGATACAAAAAAATATACACTACCAAATATATGCTATTCTGAAATATCCTATATTCCTCATATTTTTTCTTATCCACCATCTCTCCTGTAAAAAATGCAAACATAAAAACAAGGAGTCTTTCTAGATAAAAAATATTTAAACCTCCTCCACCATACTGAGAAAGATTTAGATATCCGCTCAATCTTTGGGATGGTATATACTGAAAGATACCACCTAAAAGATTTAGATTGGAAAAATAGTAAAAGTTTCCCAGTATAAAGATCCCAATTACAAATCTTTTTTTGTAGGATGTCTGCAGTATAAAATATAGCGGAATATAGAGAATGGAACTCACATGAAAAAAAGCTCCCAAAATATTCAATCCTAGAAAAAAAATAAATTTTTTCTTTTGTATAAATTCAATCGAGAGCAGAAAAATCATTATGCTCTTCACATTTCTCATTATATCTACTTCCAAAGGGAGTCCGTTTATTCCTAGATAAAGCATTAAGGTGGTTATCGGATAATTGGAATATCTAGGAATAACCCATAAAAGAAACAAGCAATCTATAAGGGTATTAAAAGCTACAAAAACTTGATACTCATTCGTAAATCTTTTAGTTAATTCTGTAAAAAAAATATATCCCTTTTCAAAATTTTGACTTTTCCCCTGAAAATAAGGATAGTAATTATACCAGTCCCATCCCACAAACCATCTGCTCATAAAAATAATTCCCACTATAACTAGTAGGATATAAAAGATTTTTTTTCTGGGAAATGTCTCTAAAAAAATCTCTAAAAAAGATAAAATGATAAGTGCTATTCCCAAAATAATATAGATTTTCATAATAGCTCCCTATAGAGTTCTAAATACTCCTGGACTGTTTTTTGAAGGGAATATTTTTTACTGTGCTCCTTCTCTCTTTTGATAACCATCTCTCTGTAATCTTTATCTTGAAGGGAGATAATTTTTTCTGCGAGTTCCTTTTCATCTCCAGGAGAAAATAAAAGACCTCCATCTTTTACAACTTCTCCAAGTCCAGGAACATCTGAGGCTATCAGAGGAATTCCTGAGGCCATAGCCTCTACCGCTGTTATTCCAAAACCTTCAAAATGCGAAGAATGCACGGCTATGTCAGCGGTATGGAAAAGATCTGCTATATCTGTACGCATGCCCAAAAGTCTCACTCTTCCCTGGAGTCCCATCTTCTCTATAGTTCTTTGTATTTCTTCGCTTGTCTCTCCCTCTCCTGCCAATATTAACTTATAATAAAGAGGCAATATTTTTAGGGCTTTCAAGAGCGTTATGTGATCTTTTGCTCGATTGAGTCGTGCTACCATTATAAGAGATGTTTCACCTGGTGATATTCCTATCTCTTCTCTTTTCAATCCCTTTCCTTTGTAAAAGTTATCCAGATTCACACCATTTTCTATCACTGGATACCTTTCCTCTCTTCCGTCTCCCAGCCAATCCATAAGAGATTTTTTTACTGCTGGAGAAATTGAGACTACTCTGCTGTAAGAACTAAAAAGAAATTTGTCAAAATATTTGAAAATAGATTTTCCTCTTCTGCTATTGGATGTACTGTGCTCTGTTGTTATATATTTTCTCTTTCTTGAAAAATCTAGCTTTCTAGCTAGAGAAGTCCAAAATTGAGCATGTAAAAGATGAGCATGGACAATATCATAATCTCCTTTTTTTATCACCCTAAGAATCTCAAGTGCATTTCTAGGATTTTTTTTGCTGTTATATCTAGAGACCATAGAATCGACATGAAAAAAATTCTTTTTATCATATAGTACTAGGAGATCCACCTGAACCTCCATCTTCTGAAGCGGAATAAGTTCTGTAAGAAGTTTCTCTGCTCCACCTAACTCTAACGAGGTTATAATATGTAATATTTTCATTATTTTTTCCTCCATATATAGTAATAGCTTTGAATATATCTAAGAAAAAATTTTATTTTGTTTTTTAGGGGAATATTTTCATGGAGTACCTCTCCATAATAGAGCCTCATTCCTCTAGGATTCTCCCTCATAATTTTATAAAAATTACTTGTATATCCATCCTCTATATACTCGAAATTATAAATAACTCTGTCTACATATCTAAATTTATACTTTCTTCCCATGCGGTTCCAGATAAGTCCTTCGGGAATAAATTTTTCTCCCCCATAGTGGGGAAAAGGATAGTTTCTCATTATTTCGGTCTTTATAACCTCCGCTTTATCTCCCAAAACTCCTTTTCTGTAAAAAATCTCCACAGGATCAGAATCTATAATCTCTTTAGGGAAATTCCCAAAATCCCTTCCCCCCATATTTTTTTTCCGAAATACCATTCCAGCAAAATTTTTAGGGAGCTCTCTAAAATATTCCTCAATTTGTTCTATTGCATTGTCCTCCAGATAATCATCGCTGTCCACTATAAAAAAAAGTTCTCCTTGAGCAAGTTGAACCCCAGTGTTTATAGCACTCATTTTCCCACCATTATTTTTTTTATGGTAGATTATCTCGAGTTTCCTCTCCTCAATATATTTCTTTACAATCTCCTCTGTACCGTCTGTAGAGCCGTCATCTACGACTATCCACTCGAAATTTTTATCACTTTGGGACAGAAGACTTCTGTAAAGTCTTTCCAGTGTATAGGCTCTATTATATGTAGGTGTAAATACCGTTATCATAGTAATCTCCTTTTTTAAAACCAGGTAATATAGTTTGCCATTCCGTAATCATAAATAGATTTATAATATCTCATACTCATATACACCATAAGCAACATAACGGTTATGTACTTTATATTTTTTTTCTGGATCTTACCAAGAACCGATACAAAAAGAATTATATATGCAAATCTGAAATATTCTATAACACGGAGAATTACTGCAAACTTAAAGAAAGCTGTGAAAATCAGAAAAGAGTAAAAAGTAAGATTATAAAAAAGATTCTCCTCTTCGCTCATCTCTCTACCTTGCTTTTTTTCCCAGAAAAAAATTACCGTGGCAAAAATAAAAACTGCTATAATTTCTAAATACTCTTGAATATTTCCCATCTCTCTTATTCCGCTATACCTAGATATTCTCTCACTTATTCCCATAAAATTAATTTTCAGATTAAAAATTAAATTTGAGACTGGAATAAAACCAAACGCTAGTAGTGCGAGAAGGAGCATCTTAATCTTTTCCAACTTTACTACCCCTAAAAAATAAAATGGTAATAATATTAGGGCTGTTTTATGAAAATTAATCGCTATTATTATAAGAAGATAATAATAAATTGGCTTTTTTTCCAGTATAAATTTTAATGCCATATAAAATAAAATTATAGCTATAAAGTTCCTTAGAATATTGAAGTTATGCCAAAAAAAGAAGGTTGATAAATATATAAAAAGTACCAAGGATGGATTATCACTGTATCTATTAAAAATATAACATACTCCGCATACAAAAAAAACTCCCAGTAAAAATATGAAAGCATTATAATTACCACCCAAAAATTTAACTATATTCCGACATGCCACAAATAGAATTTCATAACCATAAGGATTTTCATTATAATCCAATTCATAAAAATATTTATATACCAGATAATCGTAACCACTTACAGCTCCTCGCATTCCTACAAAAAGCGATAGAAAAAAAGCTGGAATGATAATCAATTTTTTCTCATCCCTGTACCCTGAAAAAAAAAGTACATAGAGGACTAAAAGGGAATAGATAAAAAACAGTGTATAACTCATACTTTCTCCCTAATTTCCCTCAGTATTTGGGCTATAAACGCCCCAACTACACCTAGGAATATTGCGGTAAATATGGCAAAAAATAGAAAGATACCTTTTCTGCTTTCTATCTCTTCAGCCTTTTGTGATTTTATCATAACAGGAAAACTTCTTCCTTCATTCTCTAATTCAAAAATCAGCTTCTCCTTCTGCTCCTTACCTATCTCCTGAGAGATTTTATTCGTAAGAAACTCTCTGTTTTTTTCCAAAAATTTTTCTAAATACTCTCCAGAGATTTTTATAATCTCCTCTCTATCCTTTCCAATAACCTCTAAAACATAGTTTCCATTTCCACTGTCAAAGGTAAGTTTAACACGATTTACCCTTTTTATTTCGTTAAATTCTGAGGATTTAAAAAGAGTCTGGATATCCAAATTCTCCTTTCCCAGCTCATATTTAACTAAGGTTATAGTCCCGTTATTATCTTTTTTTACTGTAATTTCCCCCGGTTCTATTCCCATATATCTGAAATAGGAAACAGCTCGATATTCTTGGGGAGGAGCAGTTATTTTCCAGGCCATCCCTAAAAAAATAAAAAGAAATGTGATTATAAAAATTTTTATATTTCTAGAAATCACCTCTAATATTTCACTTGAAAACAATCCTCTTTCCACTCTATCTTCCCTTTCCGAATATGACTGTCTTCAATGTTCTGAAAAATATTACAAAATCTAAATGTAGATTCTGATTTTTCACATAATAAAGATCATATTCAAGTTTATTTTTCGCATCTTCAACACTAGCTCCATAGGGATACATAACCTGGGCCCATCCCGTAAGTCCTGGCTTAACCAAATGTCTTAAATTATAATATGGAATAATTTTTTCCAATTCTTTGATAAATACCATCCTTTCTGGACGTGGTCCTATGAAACTCATCTCTCCCTTAAGCACATTCCAAAGTTGAGGAAGTTCATCTATCCTAGTTTTTCTCATAAAATTTCCAAATTTTGTAACTCTCGGGTCATTCTGAGATGCCCATTTGGCTCCGTCTTTTTCTGCATCTGCTCTCATACTACGGAATTTGTGAACCATAAATTCCACATTATTTTCTCCTACACGAGCCTGAGAATATATTATAACTCCGGGACTTTCTATTCTTACTATTATTGCTGCTATAATCATGATGGGTAGAGTTATGAGTGCGATAATTATAGCAAGTAAGATGTCTATAGCACGTTTCACTTCTATCTGAAAACTACTATAAAGAAGTTTAAATCCATAGGCATTGAGTATCCAGTTTTCATCTATACTATCCACATCTATCTTACCTTCTACCTCCTGCATATAATCGTAATAGTTAATTACTTCAACCCCTGAAACTCGTATATCAAAAAGTTTTTTTATTTCAGCATCTGTAAATTTTGTCTGCCCTATTATTACTTTAGAAATTCTATTTTTTCTTATGAACTCCATAATATTTTCATCTGCTTTATAATCATAGGGTAGATATTGATATTCCTGATAGTCTTCTATACTTCCTAATACCTTTTCTAGATGCCCTTCTGTTCCCAATACTGTTATATATGATTTTTTGTAAGTCATCTTTATAAAGATATATCTCAGACTAAATTGGAATCCCATAAAAATAATAAAAAGAGGTAAAAGCCAAAAATCCCACGAATATAAAAACCAGACAGTGAAAAATATTGAATTGATAATTAGGGTTCCTATAATCTCTCTCTTCTTATATTTTCCACCGTTAAACTTCATATTTCCCGAAATATAAAGCGATATCATTATGAGTCCAAATATAATTGTCGCCTGAATACTCATCTCTTCTCCCACCGGAAGAAAATAATCTAGTCCGAAATATACTGCTGCCAATGTTATTATATAAATAAGTTTTAGATTTGAGTCTCTTTTATGCTCCATTTCATCTCCTAATCCACAGGGGGGAATTCTAAAATATCCCCCTCTAGTATTCTATTTTTTCTTCCACTGTTCCTATCTAAATATATATCAGCCAGGAAAATTCTTTCTCCATTGACAAGAAGTGTTTCCACTATCTGCCCTTTGGGATAGATTTCATTTGTAAAAGGAACCGTACTGAGACTTTTTCTATTTTCTTCGTGAAGTGATGTTTTTACTGAAAAATCTCCAGTTCTCTCTCCCTCTAATTTCCCTATCTCATTCTCGTATTTCCATCTGCTGTAGCTATCAATTATCTTTCCCTCGAAGCTAAATTTGAATACTATATCCCCATTAAAAAGTATAAATTCATTTTCAGATTTTTTCAAATTCCAATTTTCTCCAGTCAGAGTTGCAGGATCTAAAAGATATCGTATTCTTCCCACACTATCAAAACCTATTCCATAGGGTAGTTTTTCATCCATATATGTCATATAGAAAAATCTACTACTCTGAGAAGTCTTCTTTTCTACTTTTATTACTGGAAGTCCATCTTTCATCTGGAAACTTTCTATTTCTAGTTCGCTTTTTTCATCTCCCCTTTTAAGTATAACTCTACCCGGTTTTCCATTCAGATAAAGTCCATATATAGTTAGATGCTCTTTTCCCTCCTGAGTATATGTAAAATCCTCTTCATCTTCTCTTCCTTTTACCGTTATCTCCACCTTATCATTTTCTACTCCAGGATAGATAAGAAAAGACATATTCGCAACTCTCCCATAGGGATTGGTTAGTATAAAAGGTTTTTGAAAACTGTAGTTTTCCGGAATATAGTCTTTAGCTATACGGTCAATTGATTTTTTTTCCTGAAGATAAAAATCTCCATATTTCGCAATTCTTGTATAATCTAAATCTAGATAAAGTTTATTGGCTTCGGTTATAAATTTAGGCTCTATCTCCCCTAATTTATGAAGCTTTTTAGCTAAATCATATACTTCTTCCATCTCTTCGTATTGAAGGCCTAATTTTATAAAATCATTGGTAGTATAATTAACTTTATTTGGGATAGCCTGCCCTCCTAATATTCCCATAACAACTTCTGCTTTAGCTGGAGGAATTTGAACTATAATATTTCCCATAGTTTTAGGAAGGAGTGCTTTTATAAGTTCCTTATTTCTTATGTAGCTAAGAATACTATCCCCTTTTTTAGCAAAATTCTCATAGTCAAAACCTTTATATTCGCCCTTAAGATAATTTTTAAGTTCAGGCGTTATACTCCCAAGTTCTGTCAACTCTTTAGAAACAAGAAATATCTCCTCAGCTTCCCTAGAGGTTATAGTTGGTTTTTCTATTTTCCGAAGTTCCTCAACTCTGTTCCCGGAGTTGAGAGAAGCCGAGAGAGAATCTCTTCCTACAAGATAATTTACAGCTTCTAATTTTTTAAGCTCCAGATCTTTTATTGTTTTTTGAAAAGTTTTAGAATATATTTTTCTCTCTATCTCCTTCTGCGTCTTTTTTATTTTAGTGTTTTCATAAAATTTTGTCAGTATAGGTATATCCCTATCCACTATATCTTTCTGGTCTCGATCCAGATTTACAGAAAGATATATTCCTATGAAAGATAGTATAACTGCTATAGTAACGATTATTCTTTTCATATTTTCCTCCCCTTTTTTTCATTTCTATAGTATACTTCATAAACCTTTTTACTTCAAGTTTTATGGCTTTTAAGGTATAAAAAAAGCCTGAAGAATTCTATCTTCAGGCAAAATCTTGAACTATTATCTTACAAATAGCGGCACAAGAACAAGTGATACTATTGTCATAAGTTTTATAAGAATATTAAGAGACGGTCCTGATGTATCCTTAAACGGATCTCCAACTGTATCTCCTACAACTGCTGCTTTATGTCTGTCCGAACCTTTTTTGTCTCCTTTATAACCAGCTTCAATCTGCTTCTTAGCATTATCCCATGCTCCTCCAGCATTGGCCATCATTATAGCCATCAATATACCAGTTACAAGTGCTCCCGCAAGTAATCCTCCAAGAGCTTCCACTGACCAGAGTCCCACAACAACCGGAGCTGCTACCGCAAGTATTCCTGGAAGTATCATCTCTCTTAAAGATGATTTTGTAGATATCTCAACACATCTTTTATAATCAGGTTTCCCAGTTCCTTCAAGTAGTCCTGGTATTTCCCTGAACTGTCTTCTAACCTCTTCAACCATTTCCATAGCAGCCTTTCCAACTGCTGTCATTGTAAGAGCTGAGAATAGGAATGTAAGCATTCCTCCGATAAAGAGTCCAACTATAACTTTAGGGTTTACTATGTCTATAGCAAGAGTACCACCTATTTTTGCTTCAACTGCTGATTTATAAGCAGCAAACAGTGATAGAGCTGTAAGAGCTGCTGATCCTATTGCAAATCCTTTTCCAACTGCTGCTGTTGAGTTTCCAACTGCATCAAGCTTATCTGTACACTCTCTCACTTCAGGTGGAAGTCCTGCCATCTCTGCAATTCCTCCGGCATTATCCGCAACCGGTCCATAAGCATCAACTGCAACTACCATTCCAGTTGTAGCCAGCATTCCTACTGCTGCAATGGAGATCCCATAAAGTCCTGCCATAGTATACGCTGATATTATAGCTATACATATTACTATAATAGGCGCAACTGTAGATTCCATACCAACTGCTAATCCTTCAATCAGAGTTGTAGCTGGTCCAGTAGCTGCCGCATCAGCGATTCTATTTACCGCTCTCTTACCTGTATCCGTGTATAGTCCTGTAAAATATGCTATAACAAGTCCTGCAAGTAATCCCGCAACTATTGCTCCAAATACACCCATAGGCATTCCTAGCATTTTTATAATTCCAAAAGAACCTATAAGAGCAAGTAATCCAGCTATTCTAGTTCCCCCCTCAAGTTTATGGTAAACATGATCAGGATTATCTGTCTTAACTGTAAGTGTAGCTATAATTGAAGCAAGAATTCCGAAAGCAGAAATCATAAGAGGAGCAATCATGTGCTGAGTTGACATTGTAGCTCCAATGGCAACTGCTGCTATTATAGATCCAACATATGATTCAAAAAGGTCTGCTCCCATTCCTGCAACGTCTCCAACATTATCTCCAACATTATCTGCAATTGTAGCAGGATTTCTTGGATCATCCTCAGGAATTCCAGCTTCCACTTTTCCAACTAGGTCAGCACCAACGTCTGCTGCCTTAGTATAAATTCCTCCACCAACTCTTGCAAAAAGAGCAATAGAAGATGCTCCCATTCCAAATCCAGTGATAATTTCAATAGATTCTGGTGACATTCCGAATATAAGGAATAAAACTGAAAGCCCTATCATCCCAAGTCCGACAACTGAAAGACCCATTACAGCTCCTCCAGCAAAGGCAACGTCTAGTGCCTTCGAAAGTCCACCATTTTTAGCTGCTATGGATGTTCTTCCATTAGCCTTGGTAGCTATTCTCATTCCCATGTTTCCTGCCAATGCAGAAATAAGTGCTCCTAGTACAAAACATATTGCAACTTTCGGTGATAGGAATAGTGCCAGTAAAACTGCAACTCCTGCAACGAACCATACAAGTATTTTATACTCAGCCATAAGGAAAGCCATAGCTCCCTCTCTGATAGCTGCTGTTATCTCAGCAACCTTTGGAATATCGATTTGATAAGCTTCTACTTTTTTTGAGTAGAAGAATGCCGCCGCAAGGGCGATAAGTCCCGCTAACACTCCTAAATACAACATCTGTTCCATTTGAAATTTCCTCCCCATTAAATATTAATCTAACACTTTTCTGTGTTTACGATTCATTATATTACATTAAAGTTGGATTTTCAACATTTTTTTCAGTTATTGTGGAGTTATTTGTTTGAAAATTTAAAATTATCTGATTTCTCTTGAGACATATCTTCATTTACCAGTAATGTTTTCAGTCCTTTTCTCTGACTATACTCTAAAATGTTCTTATTTTTCATAAGAAAAAAACCTGTAGACAACAAATCTCCAATTAAAGCACTTTGACCCATAACTACTACCATTTTTTTATCCCTTACAGGATAACCTGTTTCCCTATCTAAAATATGATGGTATCTTTTTCCGTCTATCTCCACAAAGGTCTGATAATCTCCCGAAACTCCCATAGATTCATCCTTTAGTTCTACTACTCCCAAAAGCTCCTCTGGAAACTGTGGATTTTGAATTCCAACTTTCCATGGTGTACCATCAGGTTTTCCCCCAATCGTTGCAATACTTGAAAGAGAAGATACAAATCCATACTCTACTCCATTTTCTTTCAAAATATGAGCTGCTTTTTCGACTGCATAGCCCTTGAGAAAGGAACCAGTGTCTATCTCTTTTACAGGAGCATTGATAGTGAGACTATTTTCTGAAAGAACCACATTTTCATAGCCTATAAGTTTCTGAGCCTCTTTTATCTCACTCTCCCCAGGAACTTTTTCTTCTCTGTCTTCTAGAAAACCCCAGATTTCCATGAGGGGATATATTGTTATATCATATTTTTTTTCTGTGAGCTGAAAAACCTCGTTTACCTTGGTAAAAAGATACCTTCCCTCTTCATCCAATTCTATATTTTTTTTTCCTTCTGGAAGAGAATTCAATTTATAGATATCACTCCCTGCATCCTTGCTATTATATTTTTTGTCTATTCTTTCTATTTCATTAAAAGCTGATTCCATAGCGCTTTGGGCTGCTTTTTTATCTTCTGCGAATACAATCATCTTTATATGAGTTCCAAATAAAAACTTCTCTTCATCATATCTGGTCAGTTCTTTTCCCTTACACGAGGTAAAAAGAAAGAGTAGCACTGCTAGGCAGAATGCTACTCCATTTCTATTAATCCATGACATCTAAGTTTTCCTCTAAAAGTTTCTCTTCAGCAGCCATTTCTTCAATATCTCCTACTACAAGATTTCCAGCTAAAATCTCTTTGAAACATCTCTTTATAGTAGTTTCTTTTTCTCCATTTTTTGCAGTTGTTTGAAATCCTAAATCTCTTGCTCTTTTTCCAACTACCATTGCAAGCTCATACTTATTTGGTATTTTTCCTATAAGATCATCAAAAGTTATTTTTCTCTCCATTTTTTCCTCCAAAAACTATTATTTACTCTCTCTTTCAATAATATCAATGAGAGCATTACATGCCTGCTCTACCCTCTCGTTTACAATCACTTCATCATAGAAGTTCTCATATTCGAGCTCTTTCAGGGAATTTTTTAGTCTCAGCTGCACAACCTCTTCAGCTTCTGTTCCTCTACCTCTAAGTCTTCTTTCCAAATCTTCTGGAGTAGGGGTTTTAAAAAATATCATATGCACTTCAGGGTATATTTTTTTTACCTGTATTCCACCTTGAACATCTATTTCAAGTATGACATTCTCTCCTCTTTGGACTCTTGTTTCAGCTTCAACCTTAAGAGTTCCATAGTAATTCCCATGAACGTTAGCATACTCCAAAAACTCATTTTCTTGAATTTTCTTTTCAAACTCTTCTTTAGATAAGAAATGGTATTCTACACCATCTTTCTCTCCTGTTCTAGGCTGTCTTGTTGTAGCAGAAACAGCAAGATTTATTCCAAGCATCTTGCGAACTAGCTTACATACTGTAGATTTCCCTGCACCACTTGGTCCCGAAACTACAAATAAATTTCCTTTTTTCATAGTGCTCTCCCATCCAATAATTTAAAAAATATGAGGCTTACTCAAGGAGTAGCCTCTATATTTTTTGTCGAATTAGTCTAAGTATTTTGCTGTAACGTTCTTGTATGCACTGAATCCTGTTCCAGCAGGTATTTTTTTACCGATAATTACATTCTCTTTTAGTCCCTCTAAATAATCTTCTTTTCCTTCAATTGCTGCATTTGAAAGAACTTTAGTTGTTTCCTGGAATGATGCTGCTGAGATAAAGCTTCCTGTATTAACAGCGGCTTTCGTAATACCTTGAATTACATAGTCATATTTGATTGGAGTTTTTCCATCTCTTTGAAGTTCCATGTTTTCTTGGTCTATTACTCTCTTTTCAACAACTTCATCTTCTAGGAATAAAGATGAACCTGAATCTACTACTCTTACTTTCTTAAACATCTGCTTAACGATTATCTCGATATGCTTATCGTTTACTCCAACTCCTTGGTCTCTATATACTTGCTGAACTGACTCTAGGATAAACTGCTCTGCAGCAACTAGCCCTTGAATGTTCAGTACGTCAAATGGAGATCTAGGTCCATCAGTAAGTTTGTCTGCTGCTTTTACAAGCATTCCATCTGTAACCACTAAGTGTTCTCCAGCTGGGATTAGGTACTCTTTGAATTCGTTAGTATCTGTTGTAGATCTAACTACTAATATTCTCATACCTTTTTTCTTTCTGCTTGTGATTTCAATTTTTCCATCTATCTCAGTCAGTATAGCTTTTCCTTTAGGATTTCTCGCTTCAAACAGCTCCTGGATTCTTGGAAGACCTCCAGTGATATCTTTAGTTCCTTCTCCCTCTTTGATGATTTTTGCTATTGTCTGACCTTTTCTAACTTCTTCTCCCTCTTTAACCATTAGGTAGGCTCCAAATGGGATTGGATAGCTCTCTTTTTTGTTTCCTTCCTCATCATAGATAAGTACTCTTGGAGACATATCTCCAGTCTCTACTGGCTTAACAGCAAGATATTCTGTAACGTCAAACTTCTCATCATAGTTTTCTTTGATGTAAAGCTCTCTATATTCTATCTTACCATCTTGGTCAGCGATAATAGGGATGTGATATGGATCGAACGTTACAAGAACATCTCCGATTTCTATCATCTGATTATCTTCAACTTGAAGTATAGATCCTGAAGCGATTTCATAATCATAATCTCCGATTAGAAGTTTAGCTGACTGAGTAACAACGATTCTCTCATTAGTTTCCTCGTTCAGAAGGATTTTTACATCCTTAAACTTAACTCTTCCTCTGTTTTCAGCTTTTATACTACGTGCTGCAGCAGTTGCCATCGCAACTCCTCCAGTATGGAACGTTCTCATTGTAAGCTGTGTACCTGGTTCTCCGATAGATTGAGCAGCTATAACTCCAACTGCCTCTCCTATTAGGATTTCCTTGTGGTTTGAAAGGTCCATACCGTAACACTTCTGACAAACACCTTTTTCAAGAGCACATGTTAGAGGTGATCTGATCTTAATTTTTTTGATATCTAGTTCTTTTATTTTAGCTATAAGATCTTTCTTAACCATTGTATTTCTAGGAGCTATTACCTCTCCTGTTTCTTCATCTATAAGGTCCTCAACTAGAACTCTTCCATTGATTCTTTCTTCAAGTTTCTCAATGATAGATCCGTCAGATACAAGGTCAGCAACCTCGATACCTTGATGAGTTCCACAATCTATAGAGTTTACTATAACTTCGTGAGATATATCAACAAGTCTTCTAGTTAGGTATCCTGAATCGGCTGTTCTCAGTGCCGTATCCGCTAGACCTTTTCTAGCTCCGTGTGATGACATGAAGAACTCCATTACTGTCAGTCCTTCTCTAAAGTTTGCCTTGATTGGAACTTCGATGATACGACCTTGCGTATCCGTCATGTTTCCTCTCATTGCTGCTAGCTGTCTCATCTGTGCAATCGATCCTCTGGCTCCAGAGTTCGCCATCATATATACCGGGTTGAACTGGTCTAGTCCATCCATCATGGCCTTAGTAACTTTCTCTGTAGTCTCTGCCCAAACTGCGATTGTCTTTCTATATCTTTCTTCATTGATTATTTTTCCATTTATATATTCCTGCTCTATTGCTGCAACCTGATTATCGGCGTCAGCTAGAATATCTTTTTTAGAAGCCGGAACCTCAAGATCCTCTATTCCAACAGATATTCCTGCAAATGTTGCATAGTGATATCCGAAGTCTTTAATATCATTTATAAGTTCAGCTGTAATTGTAAATCCATGCTGCTCATAAAGATCTCCGATAAGTTTCTTAAGTTGGTTTTTACCAAATGTAACTCCATAGTCTCTATTTTGTAGTGGAAGCATATTGTTAAACAGTATTCTTCCTGGAGTAGTCACCACTAATTCACCATCAATTCTAACTTTTACTATAGCATGAGTATCTAATCTTCCCAAGTTATATGCTTGAAGACATTGTACAGAGTTAGAGAACATCATTCCCTCTCCTTTAGCACCTGGTCTATCCTTAGTCATATAGAAGTTACCCATAACCATATCCTGAGATGGAACAGCTATTGGCTCTCCCGATGCAGGGTGGATAAGGTTGTTTGGTGCAAGCATCAGAAGTTTTGCCTCAGCAATAGCTTCCGGTGAAAGCATCAAGTGAACTGCCATCTGGTCTCCATCAAAGTCAGCGTTAAATGCCGAACATACAAGAGGGTGAAGTCTGATTGCTTTTCCTTCTATCAGTACAGGCTCAAAAGCTTGAATTGATAGTCTGTGAAGAGTTGGAGCTCTGTTAAGTAGAACTGGGTGATCTTGGATTACATCCTCGATTACATCCCATACTTTATCGTCTGCTTCTTCAACAAGCTTCTTAGCAGTTTTTATGTTAGTAGCTAACTCTCTTTTTACAAGTTCTCTCATTATAAAAGGCTTGTAAAGCTCTAGAGCCATCTTTTTTGGTATTCCACATTGGTTCATTTTTAGTGATGGCCCTACTACGATAACCGATCTAGCTGAGTAGTCCACACGCTTTCCAAGAAGGTTCTGTCTGAATCTTCCCTGTTTTCCTTTTAGCATATCAGAAAGAGATTTTAGCTCTCTGTTGTTTTGTGCAACAACTGGCTTTCCTCTTCTACCGTTGTCTATTAGAGCATCTACAGCTTCTTGAAGCATACGTTTTTCGTTTTTAACAACGATTTCAGGAGCTCCAATTTCTAAAAGTTTCTTAAGTCTGTTATTTCTGTTAATAACTCTTCTATAAAGATCGTTTAGGTCTGAAGTAGCAAATCTTCCACCATCTAGCTGAACCATTGGTCTAAGATCAGCTGGAATTACTGGAACATTTCTCATTATCATCCAGTCAGGACGATTTCCTGATGCTATAAGGTCTCTAACTATTTTAAGTCTTTTTACTAGTTTTTTTCTTTTTTGAGCTGAAGTTACAGTTTCAAGCTCAAGTTCAAGCTCATTTTTAAGTGGCTCAAGATCTATGCTCTCAAGAAGCTTAAGTATCGCTTCTGCTCCCATCATAGCTTCAAATTTTTGATCTCCAGCAGTTATAGCATCATATTTAAGTTTTTTGTATTCTCTTTCAGTAAGTATCTTTCCAACTTCCTGTGCAGATTCTCCGCTTACCGTTACAACGTATCTTGCAAAGTAAAGAACTGATTCTAGTTCTTTTGGAGATAATCCTATAATAAGAGACATTTTGTTAGGTGTCCCTTTCGAATACCAGATGTGAGACACAGGAGCCGCTAAGGCTATGTGTCCCATTCTTTCTCTTCTTACTTTTGATCTCGTAACTTCTACTCCACATTTTTCGCAGATAGTTCCTTTATATCTCATTCTCTTGTACTTTCCACAAGCACATTCCCAATCCTTTGTTGGTCCGAATATTTTTTCACAAAATAATCCTTCCATCTCAGGGTTGAGAGTTCTATAGTTTATTGTCTCAGGCTTTGTTACCTCTCCATACGACCATTCTTCTATTTTAGCAGGTGAAGCTAATCTAATTCTTATCTTATCGAAATTTTTAACACCCATGTTAAATGCAAAACCTCCTTGACTATTCTTCAGTATTGTCAGTTAAACTTGATAGAGAAAACTCACTTAAAGTTTCTTCGCTTCCGTGCTCATCGTTGACATCTATTACATTGTCCTCTAAATCTAAAAGTTCTACATCTAATGCTAATGCTTGGAACTCTTTCAGAAGTACTTTAAACGATTCTGGAAGATCCGGTTCTGGCATCGGTTCACCTTTAATAATCGCTTCATAAGTTTTTGTTCTTCCGTTTATATCGTCTGACTTAACTGTTAACATCTCTTGAAGGATGTTTGAAGCTCCATATGCTTCCAGTGCCCAAACCTCCATCTCTCCAAGTCTCTGTCCTCCGAACTGAGCTTTTCCTCCAAGTGGCTGCTGTGTAACCAGTGAATAAGGTCCGATTGCTCTTGCGTGCATCTTATCCTCAACCAGATGGTGAAGTTTCAGCATATACATTCTACCAACAGTTACAGGATTATCAAAAGCTTCTCCTGTTCTTCCATCAAATAGTTCTACTTTACCTTTTCTTGGGAATCCAGCTTTTTCTAGATAGTCTTTAACTTGCTCTTCTGATGCTCCATCAAATACTGGTGTTTCAATATATGTTCCACCGTTCAGTTTACCCATAGCCATACTCATATGAACCTCAAGTACCTGTCCGATGTTCATACGTGAAGGAACTCCTAGTGGATTGATTACAACATCTAGATGAGTTCCGTCTGCTAGGAACGGCATGTCTTCTGCTGGAAGCACTCTTGAAACGACACCTTTATTTCCGTGACGCCCAGACATCTTATCTCCAACAGTTATTTTTCTCTTTTCAGCAACAAATACTCTTATTACCTTGTTTACTCCTGCTTTAAGATCATCTCCGTTTTCTTTAGAAAGCTCAAGAATCTCTACAACTGTTCCTTTTGAACCATGTGGCATTCTAAGTGATGTATCTCTTACATCTCTAGCTTTATCTCCGAAGATTGCTCTAAGTAGCTTCTCTTCAGCAGGTGGCTCTGTTTCTCCCTTAGGAGCTGTTTTTCCAACAAGAATATCACCAGGTTGTACTTCAGAACCTATTTTGATTATTCCGCTTGCATCTAGATTTCTAAGAGTTTCTTCAGATACATTAGGTATCTCTCTAGTAATCTCTTCGTCACCTAGTTTAGTAGCTCTAGCTTCTATTTCATATTCTTCTATGTGTATAGATGTAAAGACATCTTCTTTTCTAAGTCTATCAGAAATAAGAATCGCATCCTCATAGTTATACCCTTCCCAAGGCATGAATGCCATAAGGATATTTCTTCCAAGAGCAAGGTCTCCACCTTTAGTTGCAGGTCCATCAGCTATGATATCTCCTATTTTAACTGGCTCTCCTGGTAAAACAAGCGGAGTCTGGTGTAAGCACATAGCTTGGTTAGATCTCTCATAGTTTAGAAGTTTATGTGTATGTAATTTTCCTTCAGTATCTTCAATCTGAATTTTTTTTGAATCTACGTATGAGATAACTCCATCAACTCTAGATACAATAACTGCTCCAGAATCAACTGCAACCTTTCTCTCAAGTCCAGTACCTATAAATGGTGCCTCAGCTCTAAGAAGTGGTACAGCTTGTCTTTGCATGTTTGATCCCATCAGGGCTCTATTGGCGTCATCATGCTCAAGGAATGGGATTAGTCCCGCTGATACTGATACTACCTGTTTAGGTGATATATCTAGAAAATCTACTTTTTCTCCGTATACATGCACTATGTCATGTCCGAATCTACATACAGCTTCTCCTAATATAGTTCCATCTTCAGATATTTTAGTATCTGCTTGAGCTATAAATAGACCTTCTTCTTCGTCAGCAGCAAGATATCTGATATCATTAAAATCTGCTTTTCCAGATTTTATTTTTGCATATGGAGTTTCAATAAATCCATACTTATTAACTTTTGCATAAGTAGCTAGGGATCCTATAAGACCGATGTTTGGTCCTTCTGGTGTCTCTATAGGACAAATTCTTCCATAATGAGAATCATGTACGTCTCTAACCTCGAATCCAGCACGTTCTCTTGAAAGTCCTCCAGGTCCCAGTGCAGATATTCTTCTCTTATGAGTAAGTTCTGCAAGTGGATTTGACTGGTCCATGAACTGAGAAAGCTGTCCTGAACCGAAGAAATCTAGAATAAGTGCATTAAGAGGTCTAGTGTTAAGAAGTGATTGAGAAGTGATTGATTCAGAATCTTGAACTGTCATTTTCTCCTTTACCATCTTAGCCATCT
The DNA here is from genome assembly GCA_051648365.1 of Fusobacteriaceae bacterium. Classification (GTDB taxonomy): domain Bacteria; phylum Fusobacteriota; class Fusobacteriia; order Fusobacteriales; family Fusobacteriaceae; genus JAGNZR01. The sequence goes on along the minus strand of JBOFEZ010000147.1, from coordinate 5,714 downwards.
TAGAAAGTCCTGCTCTGATTTGCATCAGTAGAAGCTCTCCTACTCCTCTTACTCTTCTATTAGATAGGTTATCTATATCATCTGTATGTCCCTGTCCAGCATTCAGACTAATTACATACTTCATTGTTGCGATTATATCTTCTTTTGTAAGAAGAATTTGATCTTCTGGCAATTCAACTTTAAGTCTCTTATTCATCTTGTATCTTCCAACTGGCTCAAGATCGTATCTCTGAGGGTTAAAGAACATCTGCTTTATAAGAGATCTAGCTGAATCTATTGTTACAAGGTCTCCAGGTCTTAATTTTTTGAATACCTCTGTTACAGCTTCATCTTTTGATTTAGTCGTATCTTTTATTATTGTATTAGCAAGAAGTACATTTTCTGGATTTACTTTCCAGCATAAAATTTTCTCAACTTTATCATCCACTATCTGTTCAACAAGAGCTTTAGTTATAAGGTCACCTGAAAAAGCCTTAGCTTCTCCTGTTTCCATATCGTAAAGGTCCTGTTTCAAGAAACTTCCTTCAAACTCAGTAGATAACTTTTCAAGTATATCTTCTCTAGTTTTGAACTTCGGATTTGTGTAGAATTGTTGTAAATCTATCTCCTTAGTATCTAGGAAAAACTCCTTCATATCTTCGTTGCTCTCAAAGAAATCAACGGCTTTTAGGAATACAGTAGCTAGAACTTTCTTTTTTCTATCTATTTTAATCTGAATACAATCATCTTTATCAGTTTCAAATTCTAACCATGTACCTTTGTATGGTATGATTTTTCCAGAGTAAAGGTCTTTACCAGTTTGGATATTTACTTCTTTATTGAATGAAACTCCTGGAGATCTGTGTAGCTGAGAAACAACTACTCTTTCTGCTCCATTTATTATAAATGTTCCTCTTGGAGTCATTGTTGGAACTTCTCCAAAGTAAACAAGAGTTTCTTGTATCTCATTTCCGTTTTTCTTGTTTTGAAGTTGTAGTCTTACCTTAAGTGATGATGAATATGTCTTTCCTCTTTTCTTACACTCAAGCTCATCATTTAACGGAGCCTCAGCTTCATGTAGCTCATATGACATATACTCAAGTCTTATGTCACCATTTGAAGATTCAATCGGAAAAACTTCTCTAAAAGCAGATTCTAAACCTTGGTTTTTTCTGCTGTTAGGAGTCTCTTTTGTCTGTAAAAAATCTTCGTAAGAATCCAATTGGAATTCTAAGAAATGTGGCATTTCTCCTCTTTCTTTAATTCTTCCAAAGTTTAATCTTTCAACGAGTTTCCCCATCAATTCACACTCCTTCTCTATATTAATTCTCTAAAAGTTAATACTTAACCCTCTAAAAATAAATTTTGATTATTAATACTCTCTTTCTATTTTCAAAAGATTAAGTATTAACACAAATACAAAAATACCCCCTACGAGGATGGACCAATATTTGCATTTAATATTATACCATAATTTATAGATTAATGCAATAATGTGTAAAAAGGCACTCTAATATTTTAGAGTGCCTATTTATTTTGAGAGTATAATCTCGGTTCAGAAATTACTTAACTTCGATTTCTGCTCCAACTGCTGTTAATTTAGCTTTGATTTCTTCAGCTTCTTCTTTAGAAACTCCCTCTTTGATGTTTCCACCGTTGTCAACTAGGTCTTTAGCTTCTTTTAGTCCAAGACCAGTTATAGCTCTAACCTCTTTGATAACGTTTATTTTTGAAGCTCCAGCGCTCTTAAGTGCTACATCAAAAGCTGTCTTCTCTTCTACAGCCTCAGCTGCTGGTCCTGCTACTGCTACTGGTGCAGCTGCAGTTACTCCAAAGTGCTCCTCAAGTGCTGTTACTAAATCTTTTAACTCTAATACAGTCATAGCTTCTAACTCAGCTATAAATTTTGCTCTATCGAATGACATAATTTTTTCCTCCTTAAATTTTAAATAACTTTCGTTTTTAGTTTTTTTATAGTTTTCAGTAAAAGATGCGATTACGCCTCTTTCTTATCAGAGATAGCCACTGCTGCGTAAGCAAGCTTTCTGATTGGTCCAAGCATTGAGTTAAGTACCATAGATAGTAATTGATCTCTCGATGGTAATTTAGCTAGACCTTCTACTCCAGCTGCCTCTATTCTCTTTCCAGTTAAAACTCCACCTTTAATTTTAAAGATTTGAGCTTTTTTCATCTCTTTTGATGTAGCAAGGTCATATACTGCCTTTGCAGGTGCTACTGGATCAGCATATCCGAATGCGAATGAAGTAGTTCCTTCTAGTAATTCATCAAACGAGTCAGTCACTCCAGCTTCTTTAAGAGCTATCTTAAATAATCTGTTCTTAGCAACTAAATACTCACCACCGTTCTCTCTTAAAGTTTTTCTCAGAGATGTTTCAGCGTTAACTGATAAACCTTGATAATCAACAAGCACGATAGATTGAGCTTTTTGAATTTTTTCAACCAATTCTGCTACAAGTTCTTTTTTAACTTGATTTGCCATAATTGATTCACCTCCTCTTTTTTTAAAAAATTACCTCCGCTTTCCAAAGGAGAACGGAGGTATACATGTTCTCTGTTGAGGTTGATGGAACACATCTACTCCAACCTCGGCAGGCTTTATGGTTTCTTTCAACCTCCTGCGGTCTTTGGTTTGGATCTATATTTAATTTATTTATCCAACTAAACTATTTTTCTAATTACTTAGACTCTACGTATTTAGTAACTAGAACTGGATCCATTTTGATTCCTGGTCCCATTGTTAAAGACACAGCAACTGTTCTAAGGTATTGACCTTTAGCAGCAGATGGCTTTAATCTGATGATTTCTCCTAAGAAAGCTTTGAAGTTCTCTTCAAGTTTCTCAGCAGGGAAATCTACTTTACCGATTGGCACGTGGATTGATCCTAACTTGTCAACTCTAAAAGCAAGTTTTCCTCTTTTGAACTCAGATACTGCTCCAGCGATATCAGCTGTAACTGTTCCTGATTTTGGATTTGGCATTAATCCTTTAGTTCCTAGTACTTTTCCTAATCTTCCTAATTTAGGCATCATATCTGGAGTAGCTATTACTAAATCGAAGTCAAACCATCCTTGTTGGATTTTTTCGATATACTCTTCAGCACCTGCATAATCTGCACCTGCTCCTAGAGCTTTTTCTATGTTAGCACCTGAAGTGATTGCTAATACTTTTACTGTCTTACCAGTTCCGTTTGGAAGTACAACTGTACCTCTAACTTGTTGGTCAGCATGTCTTGGATCTACTCCAAGTCTTAGAGCTACTTCTACAGTTTCAACAAACTTTGCAGTTTTTGTTTTCTGAGCAAGTTCTATTCCTTCTTTAACTTCGTATAACTTTCCAGTTTCTACAAGTTTAGCTATTTCTAGGTATTTTTTACCTCTCTTATTTGCCATTAATGATTCCTCCTCTATGTGGTCTCAGGATTTTATTCCTACCACTGAATAAAAAGCTTTTAGCTTTTTTCTATAATTAGAATAATTAGTCTACTATTTTTACACCCATTGATCTTGCAGATCCAGCTATTATGTTCATAGCAGCTTCGATTGATCCTGCATTCAGGTCAGTCATTTTTGTTTCAGCAAGCTCTTGAAGTTTAGCTCTGTCGATTGATCCAACAGTTTCTTTCTTCGAGTTTTTAGCTCCAGACTTGATTCCAGCAGCTTTCTTGATTAGATCAGAAGCTGGTGGAGTTTTAAGAACAAACGTGAAACTTCTGTCATTGTAAACAGATATTTCAACTGGGATTATCCATCCTGCTTTATCTTGAGTTTTAGCATTGAATCCTTTACAGAATTCCATGATATTAACTCCGTGTTGTCCTAGAGCTGGTCCTACTGGTGGAGCCGGGTTAGCCTTTCCTGCAGGTAATTGTAACTTTATAATTTTAACTACTTCTTTTGCCATCTTTAATTTACACCTCCGCGAATTGTGCGCTTTTCTTTTAAGCTATTTTATAGTGCTTTTTTTACACTTGCAAATTCCAGTTCAACTGAAGTCATTCTTCCGAATAAATCCAGCATAACCTTAACTTTTGCATGTTCTTCATCAATCTCATAGATTTTACCTTCGTGACCTTCAAAACCACCATCGATGATTTCTACATAATCTCCTATAATAAAGTCTACTTTGATTACTTCTCTAGCTGGTTTTTCTTCTTCATAACCTATAGTATCGAATACGTTTTTAACTTCGTAATCTTCCATAGGTATAGGATCAGATCCAACTCCTACAAATCCTGTAACTCCGTTGGTGTTTCTTACAACGTACCAAGCATCAGAATCAACCTTGTAGTTTATTCCTGTGTCGCTTTCTTCCCTTGTAGATACCATTTCTAGCATTACATATCCTGGGAACAATTTTCTCGCAACTTCTTTTTTCTTGTTTCTTACAGTTTCAATAGTTATCTCTTCAGGTACAAGAATCCTAAGTACGATATCTCTCATTCCAAGAGCATCGATTTTCTGATCAAGATCAGTTTTTACTTTTTTCTCATATCCAGAATAAGTATGTATCATAAACCATTTTTTTTCTATTTTTTTCTCAATATTTTCCATTAATTACCCTCCGATTACTGACGTGAGTAACTTTAAAAGTCTAGAAGCAATTATATCAAAAACTCCCAAGTATAAACTTAACACGCTACTCATTATGACAACCCATACAGTCGCATGTTTTGTTTCTGATTTTTTAGGCCATTGAACCTTGGAATACTCCATCTTGATTCCTTTTAATAGATTCATACGAAACCACCTTGTAGTAATTTTTTTAGTTTTTCATAAAAAAATGGCAGGCCAAGAGGGACTCGAACCCCCAACCCTCGGTTTTGGAGACCGATGCTCTACCAATTGAGCCATTGACCTGCATGTTGTAAACTATTTTGTGTTGTTACTAAGAATTACTTCTTAGTTTCTTTGTGTACAGTAACTTTTTTGTCCCATTTACAATACTTGCTCACTTCTAATCTCTCAGTTGTGTTTTTCTTGTTTTTAGACGTACTGTAGTTTCTTCTTTTGCACTCTGTACATTCTAATTGAATATTTACTCTCAACTCTTACACCTCCACTATGCTCTAACGGTACCTTTAAAAAGGTCCTCCCATACAAAAATTATTATGGTAATAAGAGAGTTTTAAAATTGATATACTTCTCAAGACATTTATGATTGTATCATCTATTTCGAATAATGTCAACACTTATTTTTTGTTTTTTTATTTTTTTCCAAAAATTTCACCTAATTTATTTACTAGTTTTTTGTTGTCTTCACTTTTTAGAAGGCATACTCTGAAAAATTTTTCATTCAACCCCGAAAACTTAGAAGCATCCCTTATTACCATCCCATCCCGGAGACAAATTTCTCTTAAATTACCTGAGTTAAAATTTTCTTTTAAAATTTGGCAAAGAATAAAGTTACTTGTACTAGCATATACCTTTATGCCTTCTAATGAGTTCAGTGCTTCTTGGAGATACTCTCTTTCTTTTAAAATTTTATTCCGACAAACTTTTATATATTCTCTGTCATTAAACATCTCTTCACCCATAAGTACCGCAAATATATTTATATTCCAAAGATTAGAATGAGCTTCTACTTTTTCCCTCAACTCTCCTTGAGCTACAAGAGCATAGCCTAATCTTATTCCGGGAGTTGCAAAAAATTTGGAAGTACCTCTTATAAGGAAGAGGTTCGGATACTTTTCTACCAGAGGTGCTCCAGAATATTTT
>JBOFEZ010000146.1:0-2862 GCA_051648365.1 Fusobacteriaceae bacterium | reverse complement strand
GAAACACCAATACGTCACGAGGTGTAGAAATAACCAACACCTCACGTATTCCTGCCAGCATAAGTACTGACAATGGATAATAAATCATTGGCTTGTCATAAATTGGTGATATTTGCTTACTGATCGCTTTTGTTACTGGGTACAATCTTGTTCCTGAGCCCCCAGCTAAGATAATTCCTTTCATATGTCCACTTCCTTATATATATATATCGTGTAAAAATAATGCTATTATATTCAAATAAATATGAGTATAATAGCATTTTATTTTATTTTTTATCTCTGTACCCTTCCTGAAGCATCTCCACCTGCAAGAATTTCAACTTCCTCACGAGTTACAAGATTAGCATCTCCTATTATTGTATGCTTTAGAGCTGATGCTGCAACTGCAAATTCAAGAGCAGCTTCTTGAGATTTCCCATCTAATAGTCCACAGATTAGTCCGCCAGCAAAAGAGTCTCCCCCTCCAACTCTATCAACTATTCTTACATCATATTTCTTAGAGTGGTAGAAATCTTTTCCATTATATATCAGTCCTGACCATCCATTGTCAGAAGCTGAATATGATTCTCTCAACGTTACTGCAATATATTTAAATTCAAAAACCTCTTTCATTTGCTTAAAGATATCTTTGTATCCATCTAGTTCTAACTCTCCAGAAGTCACATCTGTATTTCCAGGTTTAAATCCAAGAACCAGCTCTGCATCTTCTTCGTTTCCAATACAAACATCAACATATTTCATAAGTCCTGTCATAACTTCTTTAGCTCTTGCTGGGGTCCATAGTTTCTTTCTGTAGTTGAGGTCAACAGATACTGTTACACCATGTTTTTTAGCAAATTTTAAAGCTTCTTCTGTTAGTATAGCTGCTTCTTCAGAAAGAGCCGGAGTTATCCCTGTAAAGTGAAACCATTCTGCATCTTTAAATATAGCATCGAAATCAAAATGCTCTGCTCTTGCTGTAGATATTGCAGTATTAGCTCTATCATAAACAACTTTAGAAGCTCTCATAGATGCTCCTGTTTCTAGGAAATATATTCCCATTCTGTCTCCGCCTCTAGCTATATAATCGGTTTTTACTCCATACTTATTCAAAAATTGAATAGCACACTGAGCTATCTCATTTTTCGGAAGTCTTGTTACATAATGAGTATTATATCCATAATTGGCTAAAGATATAGCTACATTTGCTTCTCCCCCTCCATAAGTCACATCAAATATCTCCGCTTGTGAAAATCTTTTATATCCCGGAGAATTAAGTCTAAGCATGATTTCTCCCATTGTTACTACTTTTTTCATTTTTTTATCCCCTAAATATTTAATTTATTTTTTTAGTGCAAGTCTTGCTTCTTTTACCTTTGCAATGAAAGCTTTAGCTGTTGCTGTAATCTCTTCAGATGTTCCAGTAGCAAGTTTGCCTCCTACTCCAACTGCGATAACTCCATTTTTAATCCATTGATCAACATTTTCTATACTTACTCCTCCAGTAGGCATGATGTTAACCTGTGGTAAAGGTGCCTTTACAGCTTTTATGAAATCAGGTCCATAAGCTGATCCTGGGAATAATTTAACTATATCTGCTCCTGCTTCCATAGCTCTAACCATCTCTGTTATCGTCATACAACCAGGCATGTAAGGTATTGCATATCTGTTGCAAAGTTTTGCAGTTTCAGCATCAAAGCATGGAGAAACTATATATTCAGCTCCTGCAAGTATAGCAATTCTGGCTGTTTCTGTGTCAAGAACTGTTCCAGCTCCAATTATTAATTGTTCAGAAGAAATTTCAGCCTTAAGAGCCTTAATAACTTCAGTTGCACCTGGCACTGTATAAGTAATTTCAATCGCAGGAAGTCCTCCAGCAAGACAGGCTTTTGAAATCCTTAATGCTTCTTTAATGTTTTCAGCTCTTACAACTGCAACAACACCAGTTTCAGAAATTCTTCTTAAAGTTTCAATTTTTTTCATAAAACCAGCTCCTATTTTATTTTTCTATTGTACTCAATTTTCAAAAATTAATTTTGAAGACCCACCCATGATAATTCATATTTTTTTATAATTTCTAATATTCTTCTTAAAATTTCAATTTTTTTTATAAAATCAGTGACTATTTTTATCAATATTAGTTGAGCTAAATCCTAAATATACTCTTTGTAATATTCTAGCTCCGAAACTTCTTCATCCATGTCAAGCCATGCCCTAGCAACTTCTAAATCTAATTTATCATCTATATCCACACAATTTCTTTTTGAAAGTCTAAATTTATATGGATTTTCTCCATGAAAATAAAACCATTCAATCATTTTTTCTCTTGGAGCTATTAAAACTCCATCAGTGATTATAAAGAGTTCTGGAAGCTGTTGAGATGGAACATGACCTTTTCCAAGTTTATAATTTATTGGTCCTTCATCATTCCAAAGATATCTTTTTATTGCTTCTACAGAGATTAGTGAATCATATCCTAATTCTAGTGCTTCTTTATATTTATGTATAGCCTCTCTATAATTTTTAGGAAATACCAACGGGGCTGTGCATGTTGCCCATAATATATGATCTCCTTCCACATTTTCACAAATATGTTTTACAACCTCTCCAAAACTTTTTGTTCTTTCATCACAATATTCTATTCCTCTTTTATGTGTTTTCGCACCAAGAGATTTTGCCATTTCTAGCATTTCATCAGAATCAGAAGATACAACTATATTAGTGATTTCTTTTACTTTTTTCAACTGTTCTATTTTATACAATAATAAATTTGTTCCCGCAAATGGAGCGACATTCTTATTTTTAAGTCTTCTACTTCCAGCTCTTACTGGTATTATTGCTGTTATACTCATGATTCCCCCAATTTAATCTTTATTTTTTAAT
>JBOFEZ010000145.1:0-8272 GCA_051648365.1 Fusobacteriaceae bacterium | reverse complement strand
ATAATTTTTTAATGGGAGCAGAAAAAATGAGTATTAAAGAAAAAAATAGAGAATTTGTTAAAGACCTTAGAAAACACTACAAAGATTATCTTTTACACAAAGTACTGAACTGTTATAAAAAAGAGATGGAGATATCTTTTGATAAATTGGTTTCAGAAATGGAAAATTTATTGGAAGATAATGAACAAGCTTTTGAAAAGAAAAAAGAGTAAACCTTTATAACAAAGTAGAGAGAGCCTAAGCTCTCTCTACTTTAATTTCACTATATAATTGCATCATAGTTTCCATGGTTACCAACCCCTGTGAAAATGCGGTTCCACTTCCTGAGGCTATTGCATATCTATAGGCATTTTCGATTTGTTCTCCTTTGGAAATTCCGTATATAAATCCAGCTACCATCGAATCTCCAGCTCCCACAGAACTTACGAGTTTTCCTTTTGGAACCCCTCCTTGAAAAACTCCATCCCTTGTAATTAGAATAGAACCCGACGCTCCAAGAGAGATTAAAACATTTTCGGCTCCTAGCTTCTGTAACTCTTTTCCAGCTTTTAAAAGTTCCTCTTTTTTTTCAAATTTTTGATTAAAATATTCTTCTAATTCATGCTGATTGGGTTTCACTAAAAACACTCCTTCCTTTAGGGCAATATGAAGAGCTTCACCTCTAGTATCCAGAATTACCTTTACCCCTTTCGGAAGATTTGAAATTATCTTTTTGTATATATTACAGCTCAAACTTTTAGGAACACTTCCAGAAAGCACAAGAATATCCCCTTCTTGTATTTCCTTAAAATTTTCTAAAAACTCTTTCTCTTTTTCTTCAGAAATTTCAGGAGAGATTCCGCTTATTTCTGTTTCTAAACCTCCGTTATTAATTTTTATATTAATTCTTGTCGCTTCCTTAAGATTTATAAATTTAAACTCTATTCCCTCATTTTTTAGGGTATCTTTTATAAATTCTCCTGAGAATCCTCCTTCAAATCCAAGGGCTTTACTCTGAAAATCAAAATTTTTAAGAACTTTTGAGACATTTATTCCTTTTCCTCCAGGGAGATAATATCCTGTTTCTGCATTATTCAGTTTTCCCTCTGAGAATTCTTTGAAACTTAAGTAATAATCTACTGCAGGATTCAATGTTACTGTATATATCACTTTGTACCTCCGCAAATTTTTTTATTTTTAATTAGTTTAGCATTCTTACTCTTAAAAACCAATCTTTTTCTACTCTGTTTGCAGAATTTTTTAAAAGATTTTTTCTTATTACACTGTATAATAACTAGAGATATATGAATAAATATTTTGAGTTTATGATATAATAATATTTGAAAAAAAGAAAAAAGAAAAAAGAAAAAAGAAAAAAAAGGGTGAGAATTTATGAAAAACAAAAAAAATCGGATAATTTTATATTCAATAATTTCAGTATTTTTAATAGGGATTTTTGTTTTTAACAACCAGGATAAAAAATCAGAAAAAGTTAAGTTGTCACCCTCAGAAAAAAGTTGGTTAAAAGAAAATAAAAATGAAAAGATACCCATTTTAATACCCCAGGCGGGATCACTTTATCTCTATAAAGCTCCCGAGGGAGAAATAAAAGGGGTCTATCATGAATATATCGAGTGGCTAGAAAAAAAATATGGTTTAAAATTCGATTTGATCCAGGATAGTAGCGCCAGTCAAAGAATTAATTCAGGAGATGCTATCCTTGCCTACAATGCAAATAAAAGCTATAATCGTGAAATAAATTACAACTATCTGACTCTTGAAGCTAAGACTTCGATAGTCGTCGTGAAAAAATTAGGTAGAGATTTTTCAGAAGAAAATAGTTCCGTAAAAAAGTTGGGTATAGTAACAAATACATCTGAAGCCAATATTTATCTTTTTAAATATTCATCATATCAACACAGAAAAATTATGGTTTCCAGCTATAAAGAGGGAATAGAAAAATTGAAAAGCGGAGAGATAGATCTTCTATTGGGAAAATCGAAAGATCTTTTGTATGTGGGTTCTGAAGTTTCTTTTATAGATAAAATTTCTGACTTGAATTATACTCTGGCTGTTAATAAAAAATATCCTGACCTCGCCACTTTTTTACAAAAAACATTGACCGTTTTCCATAAAAACAAATTTTTGGAAAGTTCTAACAAACATCAAACCCTATACGGTCAGCAGATGCTAAAAGATGATCCAATTCTCCGAGAGGTCAGACAAAAATATAAGGAAATCACGGTAGAACTTCTGGATGTGGAAGATTCTCTTCCTCTCTATTATATTAAAGACGATAAATTTTATGGATATATTCCCACTCTCTTGGAGAATCTCAGCAATAGGATAGAGATTCCTGTAAGAATGGTTAAAAGTAGTTCGCCTGAAAAAAAACATATCAGGGCTCTGGATAATGACAGAGATAGCCAGCTCAGTATCCCTTATTACAATTGGGATATTACGGTTGCGGGAAAAGTGGGAGCTAAATATGTGAAAAATTATAATGATCTGACAGAAAAAAATGTAGGATTTGTAAATAATAAGTATACAGAAAATTTTAATATAAATGAAAATATAAATTTTATTCCCTATCCTGATTTAGAGAATGCTATAAATGCCTTAAGAAGAAACGAGATAGATTATGTCATGGGAGATTTTATATTTTTGGATTCAAAAATTGCGAATCTGTACCTAGATGAAGAGATAAAAATTCTTGGGTTTCTTGAAAAATCAAAGCATTCTTTATCATTTAATTTTGATGAAGAAGATAGAATTTTGTACACACTATTTTTAGAAGTGTTTCCTAAAGATATATACGAGTACAATCAGCTGAAAGAATTACTTGTTTCTCATAAAATTACTAAGATAAATTACTCTCACCTAGGTTCTATGGCAGCTTTTTTCATAACTATAATCGGAGTTATATTGCTCTTTCTTAAAAAAAATCTAGATTATACAAAGAAAGCTGAAAAACTGAACAAAGCCATGATTTCGAGTTTTGAAATTGCAAGTTCATTCAATGATGAGGACACGGGGCAACATATAGTGAGGGTAGCAAAATATTCTGAACTTTTGGCAAAAGAGATTGGACTTTCTTCCGGTCAGGTGAAAGACATATTCCATTATGCATCTCTCCATGATATTGGAAAAATAGGGATTCCGAGCTCTATTTTAAGAAAGCCAGGAAAATTAACTCAAGAAGAGATGATTGAAATGAGAAAACATCCAAATATTGGCTATAAACTCGTAAAAAATGCAGAATTAGGAAAGATAGCTGAAAATCTTGTGAGATTTCATCATGAGAAATGGGACGGTACTGGTTATCCACTGGGGCTTAAAGGAAACAAAATTCCAATTGAAGCCAGAATAGTTTCGGTTGCGGATGTCTATGATGCCCTTCGTCAAAAAAGAACATATAAATCTCCATACACACATGAAGAGGCTGTTCAGATAATAACTACTGACTCTGAAACTTTCTTTGACCCTGAACTCATAAAAGTATTTTTGAAATTCAATAATAAGTTTGATGAAATTTTTAATAGTTATTAAAATATCTAAAGGAGAAACAAACTATGAAAATCGGAATAATAATTGATTTTGTATGTCCTTACTGCTTTGTAGATACTGAAATTATGTGGAAAGCCCTCGATGAAAAACTGGAAGAGATGGAGATAGTCTGGTATCCTTATGAACTCGCACCCCATCCTTATGAACAAAAGAGGGTTGATGCAGACCGAGAAAAATACTCTTTAGAATCTCAATTTGTAAAAAATGTTTTTGAAAGTTATTGGGTTAGGAATGAAAATATCGGAGATATAGATATACTTTCTGAAATAGCTGAAAAAATAGGAATACCCAAAAAAGAATTCAAAAATTCTCTTCAGTCAGGAGAATTCAAAGAGCAGCATAGAAAAGAAAATGACGAGGTGAGTGATTGGGATTTTGATGTTGTTCCTACTTTTTATATAGACGGAGAAAAAATTCCACAATTCCCTAAAACCCTAGAAGATATGAAAAAGATGTTTTTATAGATTTTTTAAAAATTTGATTGAAAAAGGCCTTTATAGGTCTTTTTTTTTCTAATATTGCTTTTATCAAAAAATGAGGTATCCTTAATAGTGGATAGTTTTTTTTCAATGAGACTAACGGGGAGGAATAAGGACATGGTAAAAAAAATTGGTGTAATATCAATGATATTAGCGGGAATGATATTAACGGGATGTGGACAGAAGGAAAAAACTTCAACAGCAACAACAAAACTTGCTAAAACCACTTTAAATTATGCACAAATTTCAGAAGGGAAAACATTAGATCCACAAGACTCAACAGAACAATACTCGCAAAGAGTAGGAACTATGATTTATGATAGACTTATGGAAATTGATGAAACAAATGGAACTACAAAGCCAGGGCTTGCTGAAAGAGTTGAGAGATTGGATGACAAGACAATAGTTTTACATCTTAACAAAAAAGCTAAATTTCACAACGGAGATTTATTGAAAGCTAGCGATGTTAAGTTTACACTAGAAAGAGCAAAATCGCTTCCTAAGGTTGCACATCTTTATGCTCTCATAGAAAATATTGAAGTTATTGATGATAATACGGTGAAAATTTCAACTAGTGAACCTTTCGCTCCTCTCTTAAATCATTTGAGCCACAAAACTTCAGGAATAATAAATGAAAAATATTTCAAAGAGAAAGGAAATGATTATTTCCAAAATCCTATCGGAACTGGTCCGTATAAATTTAAAGAGTGGAGGGTAGGAGACAGAATATCTTTAGAGTCCAACCCTGAATATTTCAAGGGAGCTCCTGAAATTAAAGAAGTTATAATAAGAGCCATTCCTGAAGAAAACAGTAAGGTTATCGGACTAGAAACTGGAGAATTGGATATGGTTTCAGATATTCAAACTGTAGGAAGAAATACAATAATTGAAAGTGAGAGCTTAGAATTTATAGAGACACCATCTACAACTACAACTTATGTTGGATTTAACAACAAAAAAAATATACTGGCTGACAAAGAAGTGAGACAGGCTCTAGCTATGGGAATCGACAGAGATGCTATACTCGAGGCTCTTTTATCGGAAAACACAAAAAAAGCAAATGGCTTCCTTGCTCCACCTATTTTCGGATACTCTGAAGATTCTAAATTACCTGAATATAATCCTGAAAAAGCAAAAGAAATTTTAGAAAGAAAAGGACTTCTCGGACAAAAACTTACTTTTGGGACAAGCAACAGTCAACTTACAGCTCAGATAGCCGAGATAATTCAGGCTCAACTGAAAGAGATAGGGATAGACATGAATATTCAAACACTTGAATGGGGAGCATTCCTTACTGCAACTGGAAACGGAGATTTAGATATGTTTATAATGGGATGGGGACCATCAACTTTCGATGGGGACTACGGACTTTATCCTAACTTCCACAGTAAGCAGATGGGAGATGCTGGAAACAGAACTTTCTACAGTAATCCTCAGGTGGATATTCTCCTAGATGGTGCTAAAAAAGAGATGGATATAGATAAGAGAAAGAATATGTATGGAGATATAATTGATATTCTAAATACAGATATGCCTGTTCTTCCAATGTATTACTCCAATAATACTATGGGTATAACTAAAAAACTTAAAAATGTTCAAGCAGTAAGTTATCCGCTATTTAATCAATATAAATTTGAGAACTAAAAAAGGGGAATAAAGATGAAAAAACTATTATCAAGAGTAGAAAAACTTTCTAATGCCTTTGGGGCTCCAGGATTTGAAGAGGACGTAATGGAGATTATACAGAAGGAAAGTTCTCAACCTGTGATGAGTGACTCTATAAATAACCTTTTTATAGGTTTGGAAAGTATAGATTATGATAAACCTGTGGTTGCTTTGGACTGTCACAGTGACGAGGTTGGATTTATTGTGGAGAATATAAACTCCAACGGAACTCTGACTTTTCTTCCTCTTGGAGGATGGTATTCTGGAAATGTTCCAGCTTCAGCTGTGGTAATAAAAAATAGCAGAGGTGAGTATATTAAAGGAGTTGTTGCTTCCAAGCCCCCACATTTCATGACTGAAGAGGAAAAAAGTAAGCTTCCAAAATTAAATGAACTTACAATCGATATTGGAGCTAGTTCAGCAAAAGAGACAAGGGAGATTTTCGGAATAGAAACAGGAGATCCTATTGTTCCTGATGTGGAATTTCAATTTATAGAGCAGCTGGGAGTAATTAGGGCAAAAGCTCTCGATAACAGACTGGGATGTGCTGCGGTTTTGGAATCTTTGGACAAATTGGAAAATAAAAATCTGAATGTAAATGTTGTCGGAGTTGTTAGTTCTCAGGAAGAGGTTGGTTTAAGAGGAGCTCAAGTTGCAGCAAACAGAGTTAAGCCTGATTTTGCAATAGTATTTGAAGGTTCTCCCGCGGACGACACTTTCAGAGATCCAACGTCAGCTCACGGAGCTCTAAAAAAAGGAGTTCAGTTCCGTGTGGTGGATGGAGGAATGATTTCTAATAGGAGAGTTTTAGATTTCGCAAGAAAGATAGCCAAAGAAAAAAATATTCCTTATCAGGTTATTGCAAGAGAGAAAGGAAGTACTAATGGAGCAAAATATCACATATCGGAAAATGGAATTCCTGTTCTTGTTTTAGGGATTCCTACTAGATATATCCATACTCATTATTCATATGCTTCGCTGGAAGATCTTCAGGCGGCAGTTAATCTGGCAGTTGAAATTATAAAAGAACTTAACTTTGAAATTATACAGAAGTTTTAGGGAGGTATTATGAAACCACTAATTGGAATCACTACTACTTCAGAAATTAGGGATAACGGAAAAGTTTTTATCTCTCTAAATAACACATATAAAGAAGCTGTTATCCTGGGAGGTGGTATCCCCTTTCTTATCCCAGTGAATAATACTGAATATGCAAAAGAGATTGTCCAACATTTGGATGGGATTCTTTTCAGTGGAGGAGAAGATGTACACCCGATATTTTACGGTGAAGCTCCTTTAATAAAAATAGGGACAGTGAATCCTGATAGGGACAGATGGGAGTTGGAACTTTTTAAGGAAGCTAGAAAAAAAATGATTCCTCTCTTGGGAATCTGTAGGGGATGTCAGATTATAAATATTGCTCTAGGAGGAACTCTCTATCAAGATATAGATTCCCAAATTCCGGGAGTAAACGGTCATCATCCTGTTGGAATAAAAGGAGATGAAATTTATCACCATATAAATATAGATCCAACAAGTGAATTGTACAAAATATTCACTACTCAGAAATTAGGAATAAACTCTTTTCACCATCAGAGTGTGAAAAAACTGGGTGAAGGCCTTGTGAGTTCAGCTTTTTCAGAAGATGGAATAATTGAAGCTTATCAGTATTCTGAAATTGAAAACAACTATATTATGGGAATACAATGGCATCCCGAAGCAATGGTGAATAAGCATCAAGAATTTAAAAAAATCTTTGAAAATTTTATTGTAAAGTGCAAAAAATAATTTTAATCCATGGAGGATTGGCATGTTAGAAGAAAAAAAATTGATTGAGGTCTTAGTTAAACTGCTAGAAATTAATAGTCCGACTGGAGATACAGAAGAGGTCATTCAATTTGTAAAAAAAGAATTTGAGCAGTTAGGAATTGAAATAGAAATTACCAAAAAAGGAGCACTTATAGGAAAAATTCCGGGAAAATCTGAAACTAGTAGGGCAGTTTCAGCTCATGTGGATACTCTTGGTGCCATGGTAAAAGAAATAAAAGCTGATGGTAGGCTGAAACTTAGTCAAATTGGAGGTTTTCCCTGGACGACTATTGATGGGGAATACTGTACAGTAAAAGCATTGAACGGAAAACAATACAGAGGAACTGTTCTTTTCCACAAAACAGCATCACACACCTACGGTGGTTCTGTTTCTGGTGAAACAGTTAGAACTGAAGCGAATATTGAGGTAAGACTTGATGAGGAAGTTTTTTCAAAGTCAGACACAAAAAAATTAGGGATAGAGATAGGAGATTTTGTATGCTTTGATCCTCGAACCGAAGTAACTGAAAGTGGTTTTATAAAATCTAGACATCTGGATGACAAAGCCTGTGTAGCAATCCTTATAGAGGTGGCAAAATTAATAAAAAAAGAAAATATAGTTCTTCCAAAAACCGCAGTATTTTTCATTTCAAATTACGAGGAAGTTGGGCATGGAGCTTGTGGCATATTGAGCGAAGAGGTAGAGGAACTCTTGGCTGTAGACATGGCTTGTCCAGGACCGGAGCAAAATTCAAGTGAATATGGAGTTACTA
>JBOFEZ010000144.1:0-4810 GCA_051648365.1 Fusobacteriaceae bacterium | reverse complement strand
TTCGCCCAAATGGCTTCCCACAGCACATATAAATTTAGTTCCACCAGCTTCAATTGCACCTAATCTCATATTTCTCCCCTTTATTTAGTTTTTGATATTTTTTCATATATTATATCATATTTATGTAATTTATTTGATTCTAAAAATAGAATTCAAATAAACAATTTGATTTTATTGAATAAAATTAGTATAATTAGTTCACTATCGAATCTTTAAGTTTTTTTTAAGAGTGTTTAAAGGAGGTAAAAATGAGCGTTTTTTTACTAGAAGCTCGAAATATTATAAAAGAGTTTCCTGGAGTTTTAGCTCTGGATAATGTGAATTTCAATCTGAAATCTGGAGAAGTACATGCCTTGTTAGGAGAAAATGGAGCTGGAAAATCTACCATGATGAAAATATTTTCAGGAGTACATAGGAAAAATGGAGGAGAACTTTTGATAAAAGGAGAGGTCACAGAAATTCTTTCACCCATACATGCTGGTGAGTTAGGAATCGGAATTATCTACCAGGAACTTAATCTCTGCCCTCATCTCTCGGTTGCCGAAAATATTTTTCTCAGTCGTGAATTCCAAAAAGGTATGGTTGTAGACAATAAAATCATGATAGAGGAATCTCAGAAAATCTTGGATATGCTCCACGCAGATATAGACCCAAAAGAAAAAGTAAAAAATCTTTCCATATCTAAAAGACAGATTGTAGAGATAGCCAAAGCTCTATCCCAAAATGCAGAAATTATAATTATGGATGAACCTACATCTTCCCTGACCGATAGGGAAGTTGACAAACTTTTTCAAATCATACACAAGCTTAAAGAACAGGGAAAAGGAATAGTGTATATCTCACACAAATTAGATGAGTTAAAACATATTACTGATAGAGTAACTATTTTCAGAGATGGAAAATATATAATTACAGAAAATTTTTCACAAATTACTATGAATGAGATAATAAATCATATGGTCGGAAGAGATATCCACGATAAATTTCCAAGAGTAGAACGTCAAAGAGAAATTAATCCTCTTCTTGAAATAAAAAATTTTTCTAAATTAAATCTAATAGAAAACATATCTCTCTCTATTTATGGCGGAGAGGTACTCGGAATAGCCGGTCTCGTAGGAGCTGGTCGAACAGAGCTCTGCAAAGGTATTTTTGGTGCTTATGGAAAATGTTCGGGAGATATATATTTAGAAGGAAAAAAAGTTCAGATAAAATCTCCACAGGATGCTATTGAAATAGGGATTGCTTATGTGGCCGAAGATAGAAAAGGAGAGGGACTAGCTGTAAATATGAGTGTTTCTCAAAACATAAGTTTTACTATTTTAGATATGGTCAGCTCCAAATGTACGGGGGTTATCAATAAAAAAGATTTAGAATCCAAAGCTGCATCCATAGTAGATAAACTTAGAATAAAAACCCCATCTCTCAATCAAAAAGTAAAAAATCTAAGCGGTGGTAATCAACAAAAAATAGTAATTGGAAAATGGCTTTTAAGAAATCCAAAAATAATAATTTTCGATGAACCGACAAGAGGAATCGATGTAAGTGCTAAAATTGAAATTTATAAGATAATCAATGATTTGAAAGAAGCTGGAATGGCTGTCGTTATGATTTCCTCTGAACTCCCTGAAATTTTAGGAATCAGCGATAGAATCGCCGTAATGTGTGATAAAAAAGTAAAAAAAATATTAGATGCTAAAGTAACAAATCAGGAAGAAATCATGTTTTATGCTACCCAATTCGGTAATTAATAACTTCAATTCAAGGGGGAAAATTTTGGAATCTATACTATCTTTAAAAAAATTAAGAAAAAATGTGGGTGAAGAAAAATTTCAGGTACTCTCAGTTTTGAGTGGACTCCTGGTTATGATAATGTTTTTTTCTATGGGATCGCCATATTTTTTCACAACTAATAATATACTCACTGTAGCTCTTCAAACTTCTATTATAGCAATAATCGCCATAGGTCAAACTTTCGTTCTAATCACTACCGGTATAGATTTGTCTATCGGTTCTAATATGGCTATAGCAGGGATAATTACTTCGATGGCTTTAGTCTCAGGAGTTCCTATGCCTTTAGCTATTCTTTTGGGACTCATTACAGGAATAATTTCAGGACTTATAAACGGACTTCTCATAGTGGGAGCAGATTTGCCTCCCTTTGTAGTTACTTTAGGAAGTATGAGTGTGGTTAGAGGTATAGCTCTTTTTATCACAAATGGTGTCCCTGTAAGTGGACTTCCTCGAGCTTTCAGATATATCGGAAACGGAAAGATGCTGGGAATTCCTTTTTCAGTTCTTATAATGATTGGAATCACACTAGCATTTGGATTTATACTTTCAAAAACAAAGCTTGGAACTCATATCTATGCATGCGGAAGTAATATTGAAGCTGCACGGCTTTCAGGAATAAAAACTAAAAAAGTTCTCATTCTTGTTTATGTGTTCTCTGGATTTTTAGCTGCTTGTGCAGGTATAATCCTGGCTTCTAGAATAGCTTCCGGACAACCTAGTGCAGGTATGGGATATGAACTTTTCGCTGTCGCTTCAGCAGTTATCGGAGGAACAAGTTTAGCTGGTGGAGAAGGAGTTATTGCAGGAACACTTATCGGAGCTCTAGTTATAGGAGTTTTAAGAAACGGACTGAATCTCATGGGTGTATCGGCATTTACTCAAGAGATTTTAATTGGAATCGTTATCATACTGGCTGTTTATGCAGATAGGATAAAAAGAAAATAAAAGGGGGAACAAAATGAAAAAAGTATCAAAAATCTTATTATGTTCAACAATGTTTTTAGCTCTAGCAACTTCAGCTCTAGCACAAAAGAAATTCGTCCTCATAACTATGGACTCTATGGATGAGCATTGGCTTTCCGTTAAAAAGGGAGCTGAAAAGAAAGCCACAGAACTTAAAGATGTCGAGATTCTTTTCAGAGCTCCAGCAGGAAAAGTAGATCCAAACGAACAAACAAGAATGGTAGAAGATGCCATCAATCAAAAAGTTGACGCTATTCTTTTAGCTCCATCTGACAAATCGGCTCTAGGACCTGTAGTAGAAAGAGCTATCGAAAGAAAAATTCCTGTAGTAATTATCGATTCACCCGTAGATGCAGAAGGATATGTAACATTCCTATCTACAGATAACTATGCCGCAGGAGCAATGGCTGCGGACACACTAGCTCAACTTGTAAACGAAGAGGGAAAAGTTGGAATAATCAATGCACAGCCTGGTGCTGGAACGGCAATTGCCAGATCTTCAGGATTTCAAGACAGACTTAAGGAAAAATATCCACAAATAAAAGTTGTGGGAGTTCAATATTCTAACGGAGATAAAGCTTTAGCTCTTAATCAAGCAACAGATATGATGACGGCTAACCCTGATATGGTTGGATTTTATGGTTCTAACGAAGGATCTACTGTTGGAATTTCTAGAGCACTTGAAGAAAGTGGAAAAGGTGGACAGATTAAACTTGTAGGATTTGATTTCTCTCAAGATACTATAACTGGGCTGAACAATGGAACTATTCAAGCATCTATGGTACAAGACCCAGAACGTATGGGTTACGATGGAGTTGCAGCCGCTTATAATCATATCACAGGAAAAAAAGTATCTGACCACATCGATACCGGAGTTAAAGTAGTTACTAAAAAGGATCTTTAATAGATGAAATATTATGTTGGAACTGATATTGGAGGAACAAAAATAGCCACCATTATTTCTGATGAAAACTTTAATATTTTAAGTAGAGAATTTTTCTCTACTACCTCTATTCCATCACCTTCAGATACTCTGAATAGAATAATAGAAAACATTCATATGCAACTTAAAGAACTTTCAATAGAAAAAAATAGTATCAAAAGTATAGGGATAAGTTGTGGAGGACCACTCAATAGTAAAAAAGGAGTTATACTCTCTCCTCCAAATCTCCCTGGATGGGACAATATTGAGATAGTGAACTTCTTTAAAAAGTCTTTTAACGTTCCTGTCTATCTTCAAAATGACGCAAACGCCTGTGCTCTTGCAGAATGGAAATTGGGAGCTGGTAAGGGATATGAAAATCTTATTTTTCTTACTTTTGGAACCGGAATGGGAGCTGGTCTTATTCTTAATTCCAGACTCTATTTAGGAAAAAATGACTGTGCAGGTGAAGTTGGTCATATCAGGCTGACTCCTGATGGTCCTCTCGGTTTTGGAAAACAAGGTTCTTTTGAAGGTTATTGTAGCGGTGGGGGACTTGTTAATTTAGGAAGGATTTTTTTAGAAAAAGCTGAAAAAAAAGGATATAACGGCATCCTTTCAAATCTTTACAAGGATGAAATTTCTGCTAAAGACATCATTTTTTTAGCTAGAGATCATGAGCCTCTTGCAGTCAAAATTATAGAAGAAAGTGCAAAAAAACTGGGCGAAGGACTTGCAATTCTCGTAGATATTCTCAATCCAGAAGCTATAATCATAGGAAGTATTTACGAAAGAGCATACGATCTCTATGAAAAGAATATGATGTCTATTCTGAAAAATGAAGCTATTTCTGACTCTCTAGATTCATGCGATATTTTACCTGCTAAACTCGGAGATAAAATAGGTGATTTTGCTTCTATTATTGTTGCCACAGGAGAATATTAAAAAAACTATATTACTCTCCCAATATTTCGAAAGAAAAAACCCCTGTCCTCGGACCGGGGTTTTTCTTTATATATCACTAGAAGGCTCTTTCAGAAACATTCCCCCTTTATTTTTATTTTCTATCCCATTATATCAAGGAGAGATTGAAAAAACTAGTTCAGATTTCAAACCAGTTTTTTTTGATTTTAG
>JBOFEZ010000143.1:0-1611 GCA_051648365.1 Fusobacteriaceae bacterium | reverse complement strand
GTCTCCAGACTGGATACTGTGCAGAAGGACTACAAAACTCTGCTTGAGGCATTTAAACTTCTGGAGGGAAAAGCAGAGGATCTTAAGCTTTTCATAGTGGGAGAGGGACCTGACAGAGGGAAGATAGAAGAGATGATTGTGAAGTACAACCTAGAGGATAGGGTAACGCTTCTAGGTCTTCAGAAGAATCCCTACATCTGGATGAAAAATTCTCAGTTTTTTGTACACAGTTCAAAGTATGAGGGTCTGCCAACGGTACTTATAGAAGCTATGATACTGGATAAGCTGGTAATCTCTTCAGAGTGTCCAACAGGACCTAAGGAGATATTGGAAGGTGGAAACAGCGGAATACTTTATCCTGTGGGAGATGCTGAAAAGTTGGCAGAAATAATCGAAGAAGCAGAGAGTAGTTCAGAACTGAAAAATAGAGGGAATATTACCAGAAAATGGGATTTTCATAGTAAAAGGGTGATAGGGGAATATGAAAAATTATTAGATAAAATGGGAGAAGAGTTATGAAGTATAAGGTTAAGGGGTTTTTCAGGGATTTAAAAAAGAAGAAATCTAAAATATTTAAAACTTCCCATCTGAAAACTCTGTTAGCTCAAGAAATAACAGAGTCGTATATGGCTATATACAAAAAGTTCAAAAAATATAATCCTCAAAACAGAGTTCTCATAATAAGTCCCGATGCTCTGGGAGATACAGTCGTAAAATCTGCGACTGTCCGGATAATAGCAGAGCATTACGGAAAAGAGAAAATATATATAGCCACATCGGAAAAATGGCAGGATATATGGAAATCTCTGGGTTACAGAGTAATACCTATAACTGTTGGGAGTGGACTTCTGTCAAAAATATCAGGAAAAATAAGATATTACAACGAAGTAAACAAACTTGATTTCAAAAAAATAATAATGATTAAGCATGCCCATACAGATGGAAAAAAGGATAAGAACTATCTCTGCCAAGAGCAGGTAGAGATAGAAAAAACTGGAGAAGATAGTGGGAAATATATTCTTGCAGATCATCAAAAGCTTTTAAGGATGCTTTTCCAAAAGGAATACACCCTGGATGAATTGAAGCCTGATATAAGCTCGATTTTTCAGGAGGGAAAGTCCGAGGAAACCATAACAGTAGGAGTGGGAGCTGCCGGTGAGATAAAAACTCTTCCATTGGAAAAGATGATTCAGATAATAGATTTTCTAGGAGAAAAATTTCCAGAGAAAAAGGTTCTTCTTCTGGGAAGTGGAAACAAGCAGAGAAAATATGCTCAAGAAATAATAAGCAGAAGCAGTAATAGGAATATAGTCAATCTTGTGGATGGAGTATCACTTTTGAAAAGCCTGGAACTTATAAAAAATAGCTATTTTTTCCTTGGCTATGACTCAGGACTCTCTAACTGTGCGCTGGCTTTGGATAAAAAAACCGTGGTACTCTTCTGGACAGAAGAGAGCCGATGGAAACATCCATATAAAAATATAAAGCTGGTTATGGGAGACGGAGAGAGTCCTGTTAATGATGGATACTATGGTACTCCGATGCTAAACAGCATCAAGATTTCACAAATAGAGACAGCTTTGAAAGAGTTGGGGATAGAATGATGGAAAA
>JBOFEZ010000142.1:0-3407 GCA_051648365.1 Fusobacteriaceae bacterium | reverse complement strand
CTTTTTTATTTATGGTCTAGTGTCATTTTGAGGACAGTAAATAAAGTTTCAATCTTTAAGGGGTAGCTGTGTTTTATTGGGGAAAACGGGTCAAATATATGTTTTTACCAATAAAATCAAGGGATAACGTCAAAACGTTTT
Organism: Fusobacteriaceae bacterium; assembly: GCA_051648365.1. Classification (GTDB taxonomy): domain Bacteria; phylum Fusobacteriota; class Fusobacteriia; order Fusobacteriales; family Fusobacteriaceae; genus JAGNZR01. The sequence continues at coordinate 3,266 of JBOFEZ010000142.1, read as the reverse complement.
GACGTTATCCCTTTTCTTTTTCCACTATATCTTCAAAAACTCCCCTCTTATCTCCTCAGACAGTTTCCTGTGCTTACGACTGAAACTAGCCTTGGAGGTTCCGAGAAGCTCTGCTAGTTTTGCATCTGAGATTCTTGGGTTTTCTTTTGTAAAATACAAGTTACAATTTTTATTAGTTGCGTTTACTGAGTAGAAAAACAATATATCATTTGATAAATGTATTCGAATGTGATACATTGATTTTAAAAGAAACATTCGTGTATCTCAACTTATTCTAGTACCTTAGATATTATGTTTTCTATCAGTGATAAAAAATCTGTTGTAAAAAAGTATATTCGAGGAGAAGTTTATGAGAATTAAAGAAAGCTTTGGAAGAATTGAAAATGAGGTCGTAAAAAAATTTTTGAAAAATATTTGTAAAGATTTTAGAAAAGAACTAGAAGATGTTTGTATTCAAATAGATGAAGATTTGCTGCAATATAGAGAAAAAACAATGTCGTCGATATTATTTCCAGTATTAAGAGAAAATTCCACAAAAACTTTGATGGAGCTTCATTATAGAAAAGATAATCGAAAAAAATTTTTAGATTTCTATTGTTTAGATTCAGAAATACCTTGTAGCTATTTTATAGAATTTAAACATTGTTTTGATAAATCTAGTGTACAAAAACTTGCTAATTATAATATAAAAAAATGGAATGAAGTCAACTTACAAATTGAGGATTTGGATTCTGAAAATTCAGCTGTTATTGACGGAGAAAAGTCACTATATGGATTATCAATTTTTATGCTTGTGGCTCAAACACATATTGATGAAACTCATAAAAAGGAAGATAATTTCAGGTTGTTAGAAGAAAAAATAAAAAATCAACTTGGAGATTCTCACTGGAGCTGGATATATGAGGTTTCTGATGAAATAACAAAAAGACCCAAAAATGAACCAAATATAATTTTTTCTCATATTGCTCTAGTTGGGAAAATAAATGAGATAATAAAAATATAGAGACATATCATTGCGACTATCAGTCCTAGCATCAGTTTTTATGCTTTTCGGCACCAATCAGCTATTTTAATTGGTCTATCTAAAATTTAGAGTACAGTATTTCCTATTAAAAATAATCCGCTTTTCTACGGGCCTTCAATCGTATAAGGTTCCGAGGGAAGCATACTAAAAAGACAAAGGAGAAGAGAAGAATGAAAGACAAAATAAAGGTTACAAGAAATACAGAGTTTCAGAGGGTGCAATTTAAAATACCAGAAAGCATAAATTTCAAACTTAAACTCTATGGGGAAGATATTGATGCTACTGAAAATTCCATAGTAAATGAACTACTGGAGGATTTTACAGAGGAAATTGATTTTAGGACTATGCTTTATAATTCTGCAATTTCTTGCAACTACTACAATGAGAAAGTCCTACTGGTATTTCCTCCCGAAGAACTTGGATTTTCTAGTGAGGGAAACAGGACTATACTTGAAAAAAGTATAATGGTAGAATCCATTCTCACAAATCTAGGGAAAGCCCTCTTTAAGTACGGTCAGAGCCACGAACCTAAGACAGATGAGGACAACTCAGAAACTGGAGAGAGTATGCCAAGCTTACAATATCCGGTTTCATACAGATACAGCTTCAGAGGAGAGCAGGAGATCAAGATTGTAGAGCATGATTCGGATACAGGTTCCATAAAAATTGAAAAGAGATATCTTTCAGGAATTTTCAACACCTTTGAAGAGTTCCTATCATATTTTAAAATTGAATTATCCAGCAACTGTGAGGTTAAGAGGGTAGCTTTGGATAAGGACTGGTCAGAAGAGGATGAACAGCTGGAAGAAAAATTAGAAATTTGATTTTTCAGAACAATGAGGATTAGATAGATACTATTATAAAACTCTGTGAAGAAATAAATTTAAGGAGGAATATATGGGAAAAGATATTAAAGCGTGGGCTTTTGCAGCAATGAATGAAGAATATGTAGAATTAATTTATAATTCTTTAAAAAAAGGAGAAGCTCGTTTTGGGTGGAGCTGGGAAAAAGAGAGTAACTTAATACCACAGAAAGAAGCAGGAATATTTAGAGATAAAGATAAGAGACAATTATTTCTTTTAGAAATATCACAAGACGATTATCTGATATATGTTAATTTTCCTAAGTATGGAAAATGTGTTGCAGTTAAGGCTAAAAGTTCCTATTATTTTGATGAAGTAGGACTCTATATTTCTGAGGAAAATTCTGACTATAGACATGTTATTCCTATTGATGTAGGATCACTAATTGAATTTGATAGAAGGGATCCCAATATATTACCCAACATAAATCTTTCACCAAGACAGAGAAAAGAGAGAATATATGCTGTTGAAGATTTGGAAAAATCCTTAGATAACTTGAAGAATAATAGAATTCAACTGACAGAAGATGAATCAAAAGAGATAACACACTTAAAGATTCAGACAGCTCCTATTCTCAACCGACTGACACACCATATCCATCAAACACATAGAGGAAAAGATTTAGAAAAATTTTTCAAGAAAGTTTTTGAAAAAGTGCCAAATGTGGTAGAAGTAACGGCTAACGGATTTGGATGGGGAACAGACAATGGAGCAGATTTGATAGTAAAACTGAATACTCAAATAACTAAAACACCTTTTGAGCATACTGTAGTAGTACAATTGAAATCTTATGGAGGAGAGCATTTTGACTTGGGTGCTGTAGATCAAATTAAAACAGCAATAGATTATTATAAAGCAGATGCAGGAATCATAATTACTACCGCACAAAAAACAGAAATACTTGAAAAGAAAATAGGGCAAGTAAGTGATGAAATTGAAAAGCCAATAGATCTAATAGCAGGAGATGAAGTAGCTCAATTTGTGATGAAGTATTCTCCAGAATTGCTTTTCAATATATGATATAAAAGCCACATGTTGAATCTTATGGGAGTATCCCAGTTTTAGTGTAAATTTAAAAAACAAAATAAATATTTTGCCTTCTTGGCTGTTAAGGATATAATCTATTAACAACTAAGGAGGTTTTTTGTCCTTTTGCACCAATCAACGATTTTCTTCAATAAAATCAAGGGATAACATCAATTCGTTTTGACGTTATCCCTTTTCTTTTCCTAATTTTCTTCCCTATATCTTTAGGAACTCCCCTCTTATCTCCTCAGACAGTTTCTTATGCTTACGACTGAAACTAGCCTTAGAGGTTCCGAGAAGCTCTGCTAGTTTTGCATCTGAGATTCTTGGGTTTTCTGAAAAAGCTTCTACC
>JBOFEZ010000141.1:0-52811 GCA_051648365.1 Fusobacteriaceae bacterium | reverse complement strand
GTAAACGCTGAAGGTACTTGGTGGGAAGCTGCCCGGGAGAATAGGAATTTGCCAAGTTATGCTTCTTTAGCTCAGTTGGTAGAGCGCACGACTGTTAATCGTGTTGCCGCTGGTTCGAGTCCAGCAAGAAGCGCCATTTAGAATTTAAACCACCTAACGGTGGTTTTTTTTGTTGTTAAGAAAAAATGCAGTTATGCGCTCAATCCAAGTACAAATAGTAGATTTGAAAAATTTTGCATTAAATTTTGAAAAAAGTTCTTTATTCTTTATTTTTTTAAGTAATCGTCTAGAATGTAAACCGAAACGATGAACTCATCTGAAGTGTCCATGTGGAGTATTTAAGGGGTCATTAGAAAGTTTTATTACCTGTTTTTCAGTATAAAATTTTGTATATTGCTTTTAGTCATAATTTTTTTCATAAATTTAGGATTATTGTTCATAGAATTATCTTTTTCTTTTGTTCTATATAAGCCAAAAAACAAAAATAAGCAATTGACAATACCTATTATTTGTGGTACAATAAATCATATTACAGATATTCCGCTTTAATAAAGCTAAATTAAATGAATATCCTAGGAGGAAAAAATGAAAGAAAAATTAATCCAATTAGTAGAGCAAAACTACTTAAGAAATGACATCCCTACATTCAAGGCTGGAGACTCAGTTGACGTTTACTACAAAGTTAAAGAGGGAGACAAAGAAAGAACTCAGTTATTTGAGGGAGTAGTAATCAGAGTAAATGGTGGAGGAATAGGAAAGACTTTCACTGTAAGAAAAATATCTAACGGAGTTGGAGTAGAGAGAATAATACCAGTAAACTCTCCAATGATAGAAAAAATCGAAGTAATTAAGATAGGTAAAGTAAGAAGATCAAAGCTTTACTACTTAAGAGCACTTTCTGGAAAGAAAGCAAGAATCAAAGAAATCAGAAGATAATATTACAAACCAGAGAATTTTTTTCTCTGGTTTTTTGTTTATTGACTTTATTTTAAATCTTATCGAATGTTGTAATAGATAAATCAGATTTTTTTATATATTTTTCTTTAGAAGTATGTTAAAATTATGAAGCATAGTATTTTAAAAAATCATATTTTAAGGAGCTTAAATAAATGGGTATTGAAACAATTTTAATAAACGGAATATTTTATTTTTTCTTAACAATATTTTTTATATACATATTTATTAAAGAAAAAACTATTGTGGAAAAAATAAATGTTCATAAAGAAAGGCTAGGGATTTTTCTTATAGAAAAATTTAATATAAAAAACTCTTCTCTAAAAAAAATATTGAAGGGGACAATACATTATACAGAAACTTTAGGAACGGCTTTAATCCTAGTGCTGGTTATTCAAAGATTTTACTTAGGGAATTTTATGGTTCCTACAGGATCTATGCTTCCAGTTATTGTACCAAAAGATAGACTTTTTGGAAATATGGTTATATATAAATTTTCAAAACCTAAGAGAGAGGATATAGTTGTATTCAAAGAACCTATTCAAAATAAAGTTTTATATACTAAGAGGGCGATGGGATTGCCTGGAGAAGAGGTTGAAATAAAGGATGGAAAACTCTATATTAATGATGTTGCAATCAAAACTAGAGGGTATACTGATTTAGGAGAAATTCGTGGGAAAAAATGGATTGTTCCTAAAAAAGGAGATAAGTTAATAATAACTCCTTTGGGAAATTATGATGATATGTACAAGGCAAACAATATAGATATAGCTAAAGTACAAAAATATCTTTCTGAAAATCCAGGTGCAGTTTCTGAAATTCTTCCAGATTTGAAATTTGAAATAAATGGAATGGAAACAGGAATGCTTTTAGATATGATTCATAACAAAAAAATAGTAGACGATCTTTTTGCAGGGAAGACTGTAGATTTGGTGATTGATAAAGATTATTATTTGACTTTGGGAGATAACACAGAGGGGAGCTATGATTCTAGAATGTGGGGCTTTGTTCCAGCAGACAGAATAAGAGGAAAAGCTTTTGTCAGATTTTGGCCTTTAAATAGAATTTCTTTGCTTAAATAGTGGAGGAATAACAAAAAAATGAAAATTATAGATAAGATAAATGAAGATTTTTTAGGTCAGATAATAAATTTAGAAGAAAAAATATTTCTTGGAAGTTCTTATAAAAAAGAACAACTTGAAGACATGAAAACAAAAAACGAGTATCTTTTTTTAGTCGCTGAAAAAGATTCAGAAGTTATAGGGTATATAATAGCCCATGATTCTTTAGATATTATGGAAATTATCAAAATAGCAGTAGTGGAGAATAAACGAGGTCTAAATATTGCTGAAAATATTTTTAGAAAATTATTAGAAATAACTCAACTTAATGTTATATTGGAAGTCAGAGAAGGTAATCTAAGGGCAATAAGATTTTACGAAAAAATGGGAATGAGAAAAATATCCCTTAGAAAAAATTATTATACAGATAATGGAGAGAATGCAGTTATAATGCTTCTTGAAAGAGAAGAATAAAATACAGAGCAATTATAAAGGAGAGATGAAGATTAATGGACAAAAATATTTACAGCAATCCACTTTGTGAGAGATATTCTTCAAAAGAAATGATGGAGAACTTTTCACCCGATAATAAATTTTCAACTTGGAGAAAACTGTGGGTAGCACTAGCTGAGGGAGAAAAAGAGTTGGGTCTGAATATATCAGAAGAGCAGATCCAGGGTATGAAAAATAAGATAACAGACATAGATTATAAAATGGCAGGTGAGCAAGAAAAAAAAGTTAGGCATGATGTCATGGCTCATGTTCATACATTTGGGACACAGGTTCCAGAAGCTATGCCGATAATCCATTTGGGTGCTACAAGTGCCTATGTAGGAGATAACACTGATCTTATTCAGATAAAGAATGGTTTAGAGATTCTTAAAATAAAACTCGTAAATGTTATAGAAGCTTTATCAAAATTCTCAATGGAATACAAAGAGCTACCTACATTAGGATTTACACATTTTCAAGCTGCACAGCTAACTACTGTGGGAAAAAGAGCTACACTTTGGCTTCAAAGTCTTCTTCTAGATCTTGAAGAATTAGAATTTAGACAGGAAACACTTAGATTCAGAGGTGTAAAAGGAACAACTGGAACTCAGGCAAGTTTTAAAGATCTTTTCAATGGAGAATTTTCTAAAGTTAAGGAATTAGACGAAAAAGTTACAGAAAAAATGGGGTTTAATAAAAGGTTTTTAGTAACAGGACAGACATATGACAGAAAAATAGATGCTCAGATATCAAATCTTCTTTCAAATATTGCTCAGTCAGCCCATAAATTTACGAATGACCTAAGACTTCTTCAACATCTTAAGGAGATAGAAGAACCATTTGAAAAATCTCAAATCGGCTCTTCAGCAATGGCATACAAAAGAAATCCTATGCGTAGCGAAAGAATTTCTTCTCTTGCAAAGTTCGTAATCGCGATGCAACAGAGTACGGCTATGGTCTCTTCAACACAATGGTTTGAAAGAACGCTAGATGATTCGGCTAATAAGCGTTTATCACTTCCACAAGCCTTCTTAGCTGTAGATGCGATACTTATTATCTGGAAAAATGTTTTAGATGGGGTTGTAGTTTATCCTAAAATGATAGAGAAACATATTATGGCCGAATTACCGTTTATGGCTACAGAGTATATTATTATGGAATGTGTAAAAAATGGTGGAGACAGACAGGAACTTCATGAGAGAATAAGACTCCATTCAATGGAAGCTGGAAAAAAAGTTAAAATAGAAGGGAAAGAAAATGACCTTTTAGAAAGAATTTTGTCGGATGAATATTTTAATTTAGACAAAAATAAACTTATGAGTATAATAGATCCTAAAAACTTTATCGGATTTGCACCAGAGCAGACAGATGAATTTTTAGAAGTGGAAGTAAAACCTATTCTTGAAAAATATAAAGAATTTTTAGGAATGGAGACAGAGTTAAAAGTATAAAGCAGGGAATTGGAGAATATGGAAAAAATTTCAAATAAAAAAGAAAATAGACATGAAATTATATTGACTGCATTGGTTTTGCTTTCTGTATATCTCTCTTTAGGGGAGTCATTGGTTCCTAAGCCTTTTCCTTGGATGAAGATAGGGCTTGCCAATATAGCAACTATAATAGCTTTAGAAAAATATAACTCTAAGATGGCTATAGAAATAGCTGTTCTGAGGGTTTTAATACAGGGGATTATGCTGGGGACAGTTTTTACTCCAAGTTTTATTATTAGTTTTATTTCGGGGATTACAGCAACAACATCGATGATAGTTCTATATAAATTTCGAGATTATTTCAGTCTTTTGGCCATAAGTTTATTTTCAGCCTTTATTCATAACATTATTCAATTAATGATAGTTTATTTTCTTTTATTTAGAAATATAGAGTTGAATTCCCGTGGAATATATATTTTTATATTAATTTTTCTTGGATTGGGGGTTGTCGCAGGAGCGGTAACAGGTCTCATAGTAACAAAAATGAAGGTTAGGAGAGTAAAAAAATGAGGAAATATTTTGGAACAGATGGAATAAGGGGAGAGGCTAATAGAGAATTAACAGCTGAATTAGCAATGAAACTGGGATATGCTCTTGGATATCAAATAAGAAAAAAAAATCCGGATAAAAAAAATCCTAAAGTTATAATGGGGTGCGATACAAGAATATCTGGTTATATGCTAAGATCAGCCTTAACGGCAGGACTTAACTCTATGGGTGTAAGTATAGATTTTATAGGAGTGGTTCCTACTCCTGGAGTTGCGTATCTTACAATAAAAAAACAAGCAGCAGCAGGAATAATGATATCTGCTTCTCACAATCCAGCCAAGGATAACGGAATAAAGATATTTGCAGGAAATGGTCATAAACTTCCAGATGAAGCCGAACTGGAATTAGAAAGACTTATCGATAACTGTGAAGAGATATTTGCGGATGTTTTAGCAGGAGACCAGGTAGGGAAATTTAAATATGCAGAAGATGAATATTATCAGTATAGGGATCATTTGTTATCGACTGTAGCTGGAGATTTTGCAGGGATGAAAATAATATTAGATGCTGCAAACGGTTCTGCATACAGGATAGCTAAAGAGGTTTTTATGGCTCTTAAAGCTGAAGTCGTAGTTATAAATGACACTCCTAACGGAAAAAACATAAATGTAAAATGTGGATCTACTCATCCGGAAATTCTTTCGAAGGTTGTAGTAGGATATGAAGCTGATTTAGGACTGGCTTATGATGGTGATGCAGATAGACTTATAGCTGTAGATAGACATGGAAAAGTAGTGGATGGAGATAAGATTATAGCTATCCTTGCAGTCGAAATGAAAAAAAAGGGAATTTTAAATGACAACAAAGTAGTTACAACGATTATGAGTAATATGGGATTCGAAAGTTTTCTTAATGAAAATAATATAGGGCTTATAAGAGCTAACGTTGGAGACAGATATGTTTTAGAAAAAATGAGAAATCATGGATTAAATTTAGGTGGAGAACAGTCCGGACATATTCTTCTTTTAGATTATTCAACTACAGGAGATGGAGTTTTAACATCTTTAAAACTAGTTGAAGCTCTTAGAGATAGTAAAACTCATTTAGGTGAAAGATCCGCAGAGGTTATTGATTGGCCACAAGAGATGATAAATGTTAGAGTGGCTAGAGATAAGAAAGCGACTTGGGCTGAAAATGGGGTTATTACATCTTTTATAACGGAAAAAGAAGTTGAAATGAAAGGAACTGGAAGAGTTTTAGTGAGAACCTCGGGAACAGAACCTATAATAAGAGTAATGGTAGAGGGTAAACATGGAGAGATGGTTCATAGAATTGTAAAAGAGATAGCTGATTTAGTAAAAAAAGAGTTAGCTGAATAAAAAGGAGAAACTTATGTACGAGAATTTCTCAAAAGTATATGATTATTTTATGGAACACTGTGACTATAGTCAATGGATGAACCAAATTTATGATATTTTTAATAAGTATGAGAAAAAAAATGGAAATCTCTTAGATGTAGGATGTGGAACAGGAGAGATGGGACTGAGATTTACAGAAAAATTTAGGTATTCAGGATTAGATTTATCTGAGGAGATGCTCAAACTTGCTAATAAAAAACTAAGAAAATTAGATATTCAGCTATACCAAGCTGATATGGTAAATTTCAGAATGCCAGAGAGATTTGATGTGGCGGTAGCACTTTTTGATACTGTTAACCACCTAACTTCCAACGATGAACTTACATCCCACTTTATATGTATGAGAGAGACTTTAAAAGAAGATGGAATTTATGTCTTTGATCTTATAGACAGAGATTTCATGAACGCTATGTTTCCAGCTGGAAACTTTGTAGATATAAGAAATAAAATTACAGTTATCTGGGAACATGAACTTGAAGAGGGCATAGACTATATTGATGCTACTTATTTTGTAAAAAATAGAGCCGGAGCATATGACAAACTTACAGAGGGCTATGAAAAGAAAATTTTTACTCAAGAAGAGGTAGAGATATCTTTAAAAAGATCTGGAATGAAGCTTCTAGAAGTAGTTGAAAATAAGGAGATTGCAGGAAAAAGATATTTCTATGTGGTGGCTCCTGATGAAATGGCTAGATAGGGAGATAATGTATTCCTTTTCCCTTCTAGGTTACTTGGGTTTTATACTTATAGGAAATATACTTTTCTTTATATTTATCTATAAGATAATAGAAAAATACCTTTTTTCAAATACAATACTTTTTATAATTTTTCTCTTAATAGGAATTTTCAGTGGATTTTATAATGTATATAAGGTTATAATGAAAAGATAACAGGGAGAAAAATGGAAAGTGTAAAAAAAGTTTTTAAAATATCAACAGTTATATCAGCTGTTGTTCTAACATATGGAGTTTTAATAGGGAGTGAGTTGATATATTTAGGGATGTTTTTGGGATCACTGCTATCAATGCTGTGTTTCTATATGCTCTGTGAAGAGGCAAAAAAGAGTATCCGTTCCCATTCACCTATGAAAAGTTCTGTGATTGGCTATCTGAAAAGGTATCTAATTTATGGAATCTATATGGGAGTCATGACATATTATTTTGGACTACCCATGCTAATAAGTTCAGCCATAGGACTATTGAATACTAAGATTAGTATTTTCATAATGGTTCTTTCTGATAATATATTACTTTTTAAAGAAAAATACCTTAAGTAAAATTAAGAGAAAACAAAGAAAGGAGGTAGTATGAGATTAGGACCAATTGAATTTGTAACCCCACCTCTAGTAGAGGGACCTAAGATAATGTTCTATGTTCCAGTGCCAGAAGCTTTAAAAGAAACACCTTTTGTTTTGGAGAAATTGGGAGGAGGATATGGACTACCGGTAACTGCCACAGTGACAAGTACCTGGTTTATAATGATTATTCTCTTTATAATTTTTAATTCTGGAACAAAAGATTTAAAACTGATTCCCGGTAAGCTTCAGACAGGATTAGAATATCTGTATTCATTCCTAGATGATTTAGTAGAACAGATGCTTGGGAAATGGAAAGTAAGATATATAAGCTATATAGCTCCACTTTTCATATTTATACTTTTTTCCAATACATTGTCATTTTTTCCGATACCCAGTATCACAGTGACTGATGGAATTGTCAATATTGTTCCAGCATTTAGATCTCCCACGGCAGATTTAAATACAACAGTAGGACTTGCATTCTTGACCACGTTTACTTTCTTGAGTACAAGTTTCAGATGTCACGGATTTGTAGGGCACATAAAAACTCTTTTTGAGCCGATGCCTTTTATGTTTCCAATTAATCTAGTAGGAGAGTTGGCAAAACCAACGAATATTTCAATCAGACTTTTTGGAAATATGTTTGCAGGAATGGTAATAATAGGTCTTATTTATAAGGCTGCACCAGTAGTAGTTCCAGCACCACTACATCTATATTTTGATATATTTAGTGGAATTGTTCAGAGTTTCGTGTTTGTAATGCTAAGTTTGGTTTATATTCAAGGAGCATTGGGAGACACAGAATTCGATGAAAATCTTTAAAATTAAAAAAAAATTATTTTAAAATATTAGGAGGTAATAAAATGGATATGTTAACAGCAAAAACAATAATACTTGCAGCATCAGCTATTGGTGCAGGATGTGGAATGATAGCAGGTATCGGACCAGGAATTGGACAGGGTTATGCAGCAGGTAAAGCGGTTGAGGCAGTAGCTAGACAACCAGAAGCAAAAGGAAATGTTATTTCAACAATGGTACTAGGACAAGCGGTAGCCGAGTCTACAGGTATCTACTCTCTAGTAATAGCTCTAATTTTACTATATGCTAACCCATTTATAGGATTATTAGGTTAATACTAATAAATAGTAGAGTTACTATTTAAGAAAGGAGGTAGAGAATTTGGTACAGACAAATATGCCTGCAGTATCCATTGATATAAACATGTTTTGGCAGATAATTAACTTTATCGTCCTAATGTTTATGTTTAATAAATATTTAAAAGCACCTTTAGCAAAGATACTGTCAGATAGAAAAAATAAAATCGTAAATGATTTAGAGCAAGCTCAAGAAGCAAAAAAAACTGCTGAAGCTCTTAAAAAAGAGATGGAGGAAACTCTAAAAGCATCAAGAGTTGAAGCCAACGAGATGATTGCTAAAGCAGAGAGAAAAGCTCAAGAAAGATATGAAGCACTTGTAAAAGAGGGACATATCCACAGAGATAAAATGATTAAATCTGCTGAATTGGAAACAGTAAAGATGAAAGAAGACTTGAAAAAAGAGCTTACTCAATCTTTAAGAGAGACAGCAGCTCTAATGGCTATGGAAGTTTTAAACAAAAAAATGGATGAAACAGAAAAAAACTCCCTATTAAATGAGTTTATAGATGAGGTAGGGGAAGTAAAATGGTAGATAGAGTTGGAAATAGATATGCCGAAGCGATTTACCAGCTAGCTTTAGAGGAAAAAAAAGTTTCTGAAATTCACAAGACATTGGGAGAGCTTGAATCTTTATATACAGGTAATCTAGATTTTAAACAATTTTTAACTCACCCTCTAATAGGTAGAGAAGAAAAGCATAATCTTATCTCAAAAATTTTTGGAGATGAGGGGAATATCGAACAAAATATTCTTTTTTATCTGATAGATAAAGGCAGAATAAATGAGATAAAAAGTATAGCCCAGGAGTTTAAGGCCCTTTACTACAAAGATAACAATATTATAGATGTAAGGGCTACCTTTGCAAAAGAATTATCTCAAGAGCAAAAGGACAAGCTTGTGGAAAAACTGAAAAAATCAACAGGAAAAACCATAAATTTAGAGGTTTTACTAGAACCAAAACTGATTGGTGGAGGAATAATACGGATTGGAGATAAAGTTATCGACGGTTCTATTAGAAGCCAACTTGAAAATTTGGGAAAAAGAAGATAAAACCACATAAAAACAGCAGGAGGTGTGGAAAGGTTGAGAATTAGACCAGAAGAAGTAAGCAGTGTAATAAAAGCTGAAATAAAAAACTATAAAAAGAATTTAGATGTAAAAACTTCAGGTTCTGTATTGGAAGTTGGAGATGGTATAGCAAGAATATACGGACTTAGTGATGCAAAATCAGGAGAACTTTTAGAGTTTCCCCACGGAATAATGGGAATGGCATTAAACCTTGAGGAAAACAATGTTGGAGCGGTTATCCTAGGAGATTACTCTCTTATTAAAGAGGGAGATGAAGTAAAATCAACAGGAAATATCGTATCAGTTCCAGCAGGAGAATCACTACTTGGAAGAGTAGTTAACTCACTAGGACAACCTATTGATGGAAAAGGTGATATTAAAGCTGAAAAGATGATGGATGTTGAGAGAAAAGCCTCTGGAATCATCTCTAGAAAGCCAGTTTTTGAGCCACTACAAACAGGAATTAAATCCATAGATGGAATGGTACCTATTGGTAGAGGGCAGAGAGAACTTATTATAGGAGATAGACAGACAGGAAAAACTGCTGTTGCACTAGATGCTATCCTAAACCAAAAGGGAACAGGAGTAAAATGTATCTATGTTGCAATTGGACAGAAAAGATCTACAGTTGCTCAGATAACTAAAAAGCTTGAAGAGGCAGGAGCAATGGAATACACTACAATAGTAGCTGCCACTGCATCAGAATCAGCACCACTTCAATATATTGCACCATATACAGGAGTTGCTATGGGAGAATACTTTATGGATAAGGGAGAACATGTACTTATAGTATATGATGATCTTTCTAAACATGCGGTAGCTTATAGAGAGATGTCTCTTATACTTAGAAGACCACCTGGACGTGAGGCATACCCTGGAGACGTTTTCTATCTTCACTCAAGACTACTTGAGAGAGCTGCAAAGCTGTCAGATGAATTAGGTGGAGGATCTATAACTGCTCTTCCTATAATCGAAACTCAAGAGGGAGATGTATCTGCATATATCCCTACAAATGTAATTTCCATAACAGATGGACAGATATTCCTAGATTCACAACTATTCAATTCAGGATTCAGACCTGCAATCAATGCTGGAATATCTGTATCTAGAGTTGGAGGAGCTGCTCAGATAAAAGCTATGAAACAAGTTGCTGCTAAAGTTAAACTTGAATTAGCACAATATACAGAGCTACTTACTTTTGCTCAGTTCGGATCTGATCTTGATAAGGCCACTAAGGCTCAGTTAGAGAGAGGACATAGAATAATGGAAATTTTAAAACAGGCTCAGTATAGCCCTTATCCAGTAGAGGAAGAGGTAGTTTCTTTCTATACAGTAATAAATGGTCATCTAGACTCTGTTCCTTTAGATAAAGTAATAGAGTTTGAAAAGGAACTTATGACAGATATGAGAAACAACACAAGTATCCTATCTGAAATAAAAGAGAGAAAAGTTTTGGATAAAGAACTTGAGAGCAAAATAGTTGAAGCTATAAACAGTTTCAAGAAAAACTTTAATTAATAAGAGGTGAATAGATGGCTGGTTCTAAAGAGATAAAGAACAGAATAAAAAGTGTTCAATCTACTCACCAGATAACAAAAGCCATGGAGATAGTTTCAACAACTAAATTCAAAAAATTCTCATCTATAGTGGAGAGTTCTAAACCTTATTCCCATGCTATAAAAGAGATACTTAAAAATATCTCGGCTGGGGTAAAAAATGAGAAACATCCACTTTTTGATGGAAGAGAAAACCCTAAGAAGGTAGGAGTTATTGTTATGACTTCAGACAGAGGACTATGTGGAAGTTTTAATAATAATGCTCTGAAAAAATTTGAAGAGTTAGTGAAAGAGAATCCAGGGAAAGAGTTTTCAGTAATAGCTGTGGGTAAAAAATCCAGAGAATATTGCGCTAAAAGAAACTATGATATAAAATCTATTTATAGTCAACTAACTCCTGAAATTATGTTTGAAAAAGCAAAAGAGATCAGTGAGAATATAGTTGAATATTTCTATAGCAATATATTTGATGAAGTATATGTAATATATAATGAGTATTTTTCAGCAGTAAGATACGATCTGACTGTAGAGAAAATCATTCCAATTACAAGAGCTGAGGGAGAGAAAAATATAGATTATATATTTGAACCTGATGCAGAGACAGTACTATCATCACTATTACCGAAGTATCTGAATATAGCTGTTTATCAAGCATTACTAAATAATACAGCTAGTGAGCACAGTGCAAGAAAAAATGCGATGCAAAATGCAACAGAAAATGCTGAAGATATGATAAAAGGTCTAAAGCTTCAATATAACAGAGAGAGACAATCTGCAATAACGCAGGAGATATCTGAGATAGTTAGTGGGGCTTCAGCCTTAAAATAAGATGAAAAATAGATTAGGAGGCAACAGTGGAGAAAAAAGGAATTCTTATACAGGTAATAGGACCTGTTGTAGACGTAGCCTTTGCTGATGGATTACCTGCTATATTCAATGCCCTTACTGTTAAATGCAGTGATGGTAGAGAGTTAGTATTGGAAGTTCAGCAACATTTAGGAAACGATATAGTAAGAACCATAGCCATGGATGCTACTGAGGGATTACAAAGAGGTTTAGAGGTAACAGATACTGGAGCAGCTATAACTGTACCAGTTGGAAAAGCTGTTCTAGGAAGAATACTAAATGTACTTGGACAGCCAGTGGACGAGGCAGGACCAGTTGAAACGACTGAAATGCTTCCAATCCACAGAGAAGCTCCAAAATTTGAGGAGCAAGGAACTGAAGTTGAAATTTTTGAAACAGGTATTAAAGTAATAGACCTTCTTGCTCCATATATAAAGGGTGGAAAGATAGGATTATTCGGAGGAGCTGGAGTAGGAAAGACGGTTCTAATAATGGAGCTTATCAACAACATTGCAAAGGGACATGGAGGACTATCTGTTTTCGCCGGAGTAGGAGAGAGAACAAGAGAGGGTAGAGACCTTTATGACGAGATGAGAGAATCTGGAGTAATAGAGAAAACTTCTCTAGTTTACGGACAGATGAATGAGCCACCTGGAGCGAGACTTAGAGTAGCTCTAACAGGACTTACTATTGCAGAAAACTTTAGAGATAAAGAGGGACAAGATGTACTTCTGTTTGTTGACAATATATTCAGATTTACACAGGCAGGTTCTGAGGTTTCGGCTCTTCTAGGAAGAATACCTTCAGCAGTTGGATATCAGCCAAATCTTGCCACAGAGATGGGAAGACTTCAGGAGAGAATTACTACAACAAAGAATGGATCAATAACTTCAGTTCAAGCAGTATATGTACCTGCCGATGACCTTACTGACCCAGCTCCAGCTACAACATTCTCACACCTGGATGCAACAACAGTTCTTTCTAGAAGAATAGCATCTCTAGGAATATATCCAGCGGTAGATCCACTAGATTCAACTTCAAAAGCTCTAGACCCATTTGTTGTTGGACAGGAACATTACAAAATTGCAAGAGAGGTTCAATCTGTTCTTCAAAGATATAAGGAACTTCAAGATATAATTGCAATACTAGGAATGGATGAGCTTTCTGATGAGGATAAGACAACTGTTACTAGAGCAAGAAAGATAGAGAGATTTTTCTCACAACCATTCTCAGTTGCTTCACAGTTTACAGGAATGGAAGGGAAATATGTTTCTGTAAAAGACACTATCAGAGGATTCCAGGAAATATTAGAAGGAAAGCATGACTCTTTACCAGAACAGGCGTTCCTTTATGTAGGAACAATTGAGGAGGCTGTGGCAAAGGCTAGAGAC
The DNA here is from genome assembly GCA_051648365.1 of Fusobacteriaceae bacterium. Taxonomy (GTDB): domain Bacteria; phylum Fusobacteriota; class Fusobacteriia; order Fusobacteriales; family Fusobacteriaceae; genus JAGNZR01. The sequence continues at coordinate 39,592 of JBOFEZ010000141.1, read as the reverse complement.
CTTATGAAGGGAGCTGAGTAACCATGTCTACCTTTAAATTGAAGCTTGTTAACTCAGAGAGGGTTCTTCTAGAAGAGGAAGCTGAATTTATAATGGTAAGAACAACAGTTGGAGATATGGGAATTCTTCCAAATCATGCCCCTTTTGTTTCAGGGCTTGCAGTGGGAGAAATGAAAATAAGATCCAAGGGACAAGAGGAATATTATTTTGTTTCTGGAGGATTCTTAGAAATTTCCAAAAGTAATATAGTTACAATTTTAGCTGATGAAGCTATGAACTCTAAAGAGATTGATATGGTGAGAGCTAAAAAAGAGGTTGAAATTGCTGAAGCTAAGCTCAAGAAGATTCAAGAGGATAAAGAAATCCTAATGACACAAAGAGCTCTTCAGGAAGCTTTAACTAAAGTTAAATTAGCAGAAAGACATATGTAATAAAAACAAGAGATAGAGCAGCTCATTTGAGCTGCTCTATTTTTAATATTTAGGGAAGTATAAATTATAAGGGAGCAGATTATGATATTAGGTCTAACAGGGGGAATAGCTTCTGGTAAATCCACAGCCAGCAGAATTTTACGAGAGATGGGATACGAAGTTTATGATGCAGATATTATGGCACACGAGGTTTTAAAAAATAATTTATGTAAGAAAGCTATAGAAAATGAATTTGGGAAATCAGTTTTTGATGAAAAAGGAGAGGTAAATAGGAAACTTTTAAGAGAGATAGTTTTCAGAGACAGCCGTAAATTAAAAAAACTTAACTCAATAATCCATCCTCTTGTAATAAAGGAATTCCAAAATATAAAAGAGAATAATATTTTAGAAAAAACTATAATTTTTGATATTCCGTTACTTTTTGAAACAAATCTTGAATATCTTTGTGATAAAATTATTCTTATATTCACAGATAGAGAAACCCAGATAAAAAGGATTAGAGAACGAGATAAAAATTCTAGGGAACTTGCAGAAAAAATGATAGATTCTCAAGAGAGTATAGAGAGTAAAATAATGAAATCGGATTACTGTATTGAGAATTCAAAAAATATTTCAGATTTAAAAAATGAAATAATTTCAGTTTTAGAAAAAAACCATATTGAATCGAATAATAAATGATGGTAAAATGAAATTGATAAAAATTAGGGGGGGAATTTATGGCAATTAATTCAACTATATGTGCTTGTAAAAATGTAGATTATTTGACAATAAGAAAAGCTATGGTAGCAGGAGCACGTACACTAAAAGATATACAAGAGATGACAGGGGCTGGAACTGGATGCGGAGGTTGTGTTGAGGCTATAGAAGCTATACTTGCTTCTGTGTGTGGATGTAAGGGAACTTCATTAAATACAGTGGTAAATGCTGTAAAAAATTGTGCTGATACAGTAGAGAAAATAACTAAAGAAACTGGTGCGGGATCTCCTTGTGGAAAATGTAAGGTTCTTCTTCAAGCAATAATAGAAAAAGGTTGTTAATAAAAATAAAAAAATATGGGAGGGGTACTATGTATAATCCTGATTATTTACTGATGACAGCCGGACCAACAATGGTGAGAAGAAATGTGATGGAGGCTAGATCTAAATTTTTTGGGAATCCTGATTTAGACGAAGATTTTTTTTATTTTTATGAAAATATGTGTGAAAAGCTAAAAAAAATTTTAAAAGCTGAAAAATCCACAGTGATTTTTATGAGTGGAGAGGGTATGGTGGGTCTGGATGCAGCCTGTGCAACACTTACGGAACCTGGGGATGAGGTTCTTGTAATTGGAAATGGGATATTTGGAGATGGATTTGCAGATCTTATAGAGCCTTATGGGGGAAAAGTAAGTAAATTTAAAGGAGACTGGAAAACTCCTATAAATAGTGACGAACTCGAAATGTTTATAAAAAATTCAAGAAAAAAATTCAAGTATGCAACGATAGTTCACTGTGATACACCTTCTGGTATGCTTAACGATATAAAAAAAATTTGTAAGATTTTGAAATCGAATAATATTCTCACTGTGGTAGATAGTGTTGCAGCGATGGGTGGAACACCTTTAGAAGTTGATAATTGGGGGATTGACATAGTTTTGGGAGCTTCTCAAAAAGTTTTTTCAGCTCCTCCGGGGCTAACTTTTCTAACAGTAAGTAAAGATGCCTGGAAAATAATGAAAAAAAGAGAAACTTCTGTACCTTCTTATTATTGTAATCTTTTACTGTGGGAAAATGCCATAGAAAATAGATATTTTCCATACTCCATGCCAGCTAGTGATTTAATGGGTCTAGATGTGGCTATGGATAATATTTTGTCTTATGGAGTAGAAAAAATTTGTGAGAATCATAGTAAAATAGCAGAATATACTAGAAAAACTCTGGATGAGATGGGAGTAGAAAATTACTTGAAAGAAGGATATTCTCCAACTGTTACAGCTTTTATAGTACCGGAAGAATATGAAGCTGATAGCATCATCAAACATATGAAAGAGCGATATTCTGTTCTTATAGCAGGTTCTTATGGAGAATTGAAGGGAAAAGTATTGAGAATAGGTCATATGGGAGAAAACATATCAAATAATAGAGTAGAGTATACTTTAAAAGCATTAAAAAATAGTTTAGAAGATTTAAAAATTGAGCAGAGATAATAGAAAAAAAGCTGATTAAGATATTAATTAATCAGCTTTTTTTCTATTATTCGTAATAAGTAACCATTGCAGAAAAAGTTATAGAATAATAAGAAATAGAGTTAGCTCCATTATAAGAAGTTGAATATTGAATGTTTTGAATATCTTTTCCAGAGATGAATTCATTTACTTGATTTTCCAAAGTATTTTCTTCACGAGTAGCAATAAGTTTAACTTTTAACTGTTTTGACATAATATCCTCCTAAGTGTATTTAATAAATATATAGATAGATTTTAACCTAAAAATTCAAAATATCCAATATTTAAATTTAAATATTGATTTTTTTTAGTAAAAAAACTCAAAAATATTCATAAAATGGGATAAAAGTATATAATATGGAAATATTTTTATTTAAACTTTAATGAAAAAAAGTAAGTCTAAGTATTAAAGCTAAAAAATTATGTTTTAAAATTACATGTTTTGAATAGTTGGAGGATGAGATGATAATAAAATTAAGGGAATTTTTGGATACTTGTGTTTTAATGGCTCCAGAAAAAGCAAAAAAATTGAGAGAGGCCATATTAGAATCAATTGTGGATAAAAGAGAGATAATCTTAGATTTTTCAGAAATAAGGACAGTGACTCTATCTTTTTTATATTATACTTTTAAAGGAATAAGAAAAGAACTGACTAAGAAAGAGAAAACCTTACTTCATATCCAAAATCCTACGAATTTTTTGTATGAAGAGTTAGAATATCTAAAATCTAATTATAAGGAATTATCTTTAAAGTTTAAAAAAATAGAAAAAATAAATACTGTTATCTCTTCAATCGAATAAAAAAAATAAAAATCAGTCCGAGATTAAACTTGGGCTGATTTTTATTTTTAATTGGATTAAATAGGTTTCTTCTCAATTATTTTCGAAATTTTTTCAAACCCTTCAGAAGAGAATGTTTCGTGAACCATTCCTATTCCAGTTTCATAAATAGTTTCAATTTCGGTATCATCAAATTTTCGGGATATAATAAGAGTTTTATTATCGTAACTTTTTATTTTGAAAAAATTTTCATCAGATTCCCATGAATTATCTTTTTCTAAAGGAAGTTTAATAAGGATTCTTTCGAGATTATTCATGTCTTCATTATAGTTTTCCACATTTTCTCCAAGAAATACAACTGTAGCAGAGTCTTCTGTTATTTTTATGGCTTTTGTCACAATTGTAGCAGTGGTTTCAATCTTTTGAACAGTAATGTCTTTTGAATATTTTTTGGTGATAACAGTATAATTGCTATTTTCAAATCCTCCTGAATACGTGATATTAGAATCAGGAAAAAGTCCCCAGAGTAAACTTGTTTTTTCTTCTTTTTTTGTACATGAAAAGAAAAATAAGAAAAGGAATATAACTGATAATAATTTTTTCATAAAAGCCTCCATTTAAAAAAGTTTCTTTTTAAATACTACCATTAAATATTAGAATTTTCAAAGAAATAAAGATAATTTTTCAACTTGAATTATAAAAATTTAAAATTAATCTATTTTCAATACTTTTAATTCTAATACAAATTAAAAGTATTAAAAAAGAACATAAAAAAACTTGACTTATATTAGAAAATATTATAAATTACTTAAGTAAGGAATGAAAAAAAATTTCAAAAAATGATAAGGAGTGTTGAAAATGAAAATTTTATTGGTTTGTTCAGGTGGAATGTCAAGTGCAATGGTTGTAAAATCTCTTATAAATGAAGGGAAAAAAGCTGGATTAGAGATAGAATCTAAAGCAGTGGGAACTGTAGAATTTGTTACAGAGGTTAAAAATGGTTGGGATGCAGCTTTGGTAGCTCCGCAAATAAGACATAAATTTGACGAGTTTAAATCTATAGCAGATGAAACTGGAATTCCTTCAGAAGTAATAGAGACTAGAGGGTACAGTCCTCTAGGTGGTAAATTCTTAATAGAACAAGTAAGAAAAATGTTAAATAGATAATTAGAATGTAAAAAAAAGGAGAAAAAATGGAAAAATTTTATTCATTTATTGAAAACGTTTTTATGAAGCCAATGACTAAACTTGCTGAGCAGAGACATCTAAAAGCCGTTAGAGATGGGATGGTTTCAACTATACCTCTAACTATTGTAGGAAGTTTCTTTCTTATTTTAGCATTTCCTCCAGTACCACAGGCCTGGAAAGAATCGGTATCACTTTTTATATGGATTCAGAAGAATATAGGAGATATCTTAATTCCTTTTAGAATGTCAATGGGTCTAGTTGCCATATATGCTACCTATAATATAGGACATAGTTTGGCTAAAAGTTATAAATTGGATGGAGTTTCTGGTGGAACACTATCTCTGCTTGCATTCTTTTTAAGTATGATGCCTTCAGTTGCTAATTCTGCAGATGGGGCTGCATTAGGTTTCGTGCTTCCAATGAGCAAACTTGGAGGAGCCGGACTTTTTGTTGGAATATTAACGTCAATAATTTCAGTTGAAATTTTAAGATTTTTTAAAGAAAAAGGAATAACAATAAATATGCCTGAAGGAGTTCCCGATTCAGTAGCAAGATCTTTTGAAGCTTTATTTCCTACGGTAGCAGTTGTTCTTTTAATGTGGATAGTGACAGTACTTATAAAATTTGATATTCACAGCCTGTTTAATACACTATTTACTCCTTTAAAAGGACTTGTAGATACTCCAGTGGGAGCCGTTGTTCTTGTAATACTGATAACAATGCTATGGACTGCAGGAATTCACGGAGTTTCAGTTATAGGAGCTATGGCTAGACCTATATGGCTTGAGATGCTTTCATCTAATGCTGATGCATTACAAGCTGGACAAGAAGTACTTCCGTACTTAACTCCGGAACCTTTCTTTCAGTGGTTTGTTTGGATTGGAGGAGCTGGAGGGACTTTGGGACTGACTTTTGCATTGCTTTTTGCAAAATCCAAATATCTTAAAGATTTAGGAAAAGCAACAATTCTTCCTGCAATTTTTAATATCAATGAACCTTTAATTTTCGGACTCCCGATAATGCTAAATCCGTTCTTTACGATACCGTTTATTTTAGGACCGGTACTTGCAACAATATTGAGTTATGCGTTAATGGCAATGAACTTGGTTTCAAGACCTGCAATTCTTGCTCCTTGGACATTCCCAGCACCGATTGGTGCTTATTTAACAACAGGTGGAGATTTAAGAGCTGTTGCACTTTGTATTTTTAATATAGTTCTTATGGGTGCTGTTTATTATCCGTTTTTGAGAGCTTATGATAAAAAAATGACTGCTCAAGAAGTAGAAGAGATAGAGGAAAAGGTCTAAGAAAAATAAAAAATATAAAAATAGGAGGCATTAAATATGTCAAACGAAATAATGGAAATGGATGAGCAGTTGGAAGAGATAGTATTTTCAATAGTAGGTTTTGCAGGAGAATGTAGAGGACTAGCTTTTGAAGCCCTGGGATTATCAGAAAATGGAAAAATAATGGAAGCAGAAGCTATGCTAAAGGAAGCAGAAAAAGCTCTTCATCAAGCTCATTATGTGCAAACAGATCTAATACAGAAAGAAGCTGCTGGAGAAAAAATGCCTATATCTATGGTGTTTGTTCATGCACAAGATCACCTAATGACTGCAATTTCAGAAAAAGAGTTAATTAAAAAACTTGTAAAAACAAATGCTAAATTAGATGAATTAACTAAAAGACTAGAGAGATTAGAGCAAAAATAATTAAGTTTAGGAGAGAAGGTATGAGAGAGTTAGGAATTTCAGTTTATCCAGGACATTCGGATTTAGAAAAAAATAAAGAATATATCAGTTTAGCTTCAAAATATGGATTTAAAAGAATTTTTACTTGTCTACTTTCAATTGATGGAGACAAGGAAAAAATTGTAAAAGAATTTAAAGACACAATAAATCATGCTAATTCTTTAGGATTTGAAGTAATAGCAGATGTAAGTCCAAGAATATTCAAAGATTTAGAAATCTCTTACAGTGATTTGAAATTTTTTGCAGATTTAGATACATATGGAATCAGGTTAGATGTAGGGTATACTGGAAATGAAGAGTCTCTCATGACATTTAATCCTTATAATTTAAAAATTGAATTAAACATGAGCAATGATACGAAATATATAGATACGATTATGGATTACAAACCAGATACCCATAATTTATTAGGGTGCCATAACTTTTATCCCCATGGATACTCTGGGTTACCGAGAGAGCATTTTAGAAAATGTAATGAAAATTTCATGAAGTACGGATTAAAAACTTCAGCCTTTGTAAATTCCCAGAATGCAACTTTCGGCCCTTGGCCCGTGGATGAAGGTCTATGCACTTTGGAAGAACACAGATATCTTCCTATTGAAGTTCAGGCAAAAGATCTCTTTATGGAAGGGATAGATGTAATCATCATATCCAACTGTTATGCATCAGAAGATGAGCTTAGAAAACTTGGAGAGTTGCGTAGAAATATTTTAGAACTTCAAGTAGAGCTTCTTGATTCTATTCCTGAAATAGAAAGAAAAATAGTCTTGGAAGAACTTCATTTTAATAGGGGAGACATCAATGCCAATATGATTAGATCAACACAACCAAGGGTAAAATATAAGGGACATGAATTTAAAGTGTTTAATACACCTGACATTAAAAAAGGAGATATTATAGTAGAAAGTTCTTTATATGGTCATTATGCAGGTGAACTTCAGATTGCAAAAAATGATATGAAAAATACTGGGAAAACAAATGTAGTTGGAAAAATTAAAGATGTAGATCAGATGTTTATTGATAGAATTAAACCATGGCAAAAATTTAGATTGGTTGAGGTAAAATAAATGGAATTTTTTTTAGGAATAGACGGTGGAGGAACAAAGACAAAGGCCGTCCTTCTAAATTCCTGTAAAAAAGAGATTGTAAAGTTCATAGGTGGCCCTATGAACTTTCAGCTTTTAAGGGGTGAAGGAGTTAAAAATAGAGTTTTAGAAGTGATAGAGAATCTAAATATAAATCTTGAAAAAACTGTCATAGGAATAGGAGTGGCAGGAGCTGGAAGAGAGCAAGAGATAGAAGAGATAAAAAATGCACTTAGGTCAGCTGGAGTGAAAAAATTTACCCTATCTAACGATGCACATATAGCCTTATTGGGTGCTCACAATGGAGAAGATGGAGCTTTTTTGATTTCAGGAACAGGAAGTATCGGCTACCTTTTAAATGAAAATACCCTTACAAGAGTAGGAGGATTCGGTCACCTGTTAGGAGATGAGGGAAGCGGTTATTACATAGGATTATCCCTTTTAAAAAAACTTTTTAAAGGTTCTGAGAGTAGAGGAGAATTTTCTGGAAATTTAATGGTGAAAGTTTTGGAAAAGCTTTCTTTAAAAAATAGAGATGAACTTTTAAAGTGGGTATATTCAAATACTGAAAAGGGAAATATAGCAGCCCTGGCAAGAGTTGTATTTGAAAGTTCTGAAGAAGAAATATGTAGAAAAATAATAGAAGAAGCAGCTGAAGAGCTTAAGAATCTAGTTTTAACTTTAAAAAGAACAGATAAAGTTCTGAAGTTATCCTTAGGAGGGGGAATTTTAGAAAATCCAACTCCGGTAAAAAAACTATTGCTAGAGAAATTGGAAAAAGCTGGTGGAATTGAGGTTAGGGAGAGAATGTATACTCCAGAATATGGAGCTTTTATTCTAATGGATAAAGAATTTTTTAGGAGATGAATATGGAGTATGGAAACTAAAAAAATTTTTAAGATAGCAACAATAGTAAAAAAAGCATTGGACTTAGTTCTTGAAGAAAATAAAAAGTATCTTACTAGGTGGAATTAATGATATTTTTGAAGATAGAAAAAGTCAGAGAAACCTTTACCAAAAGTGAGAAAAAGCTGGTGAGTTATCTTGAAAATAATAGTCACAAAATAGTGGCATATAATATAATGGAGTTGTCAGAACGTTCTGGAATCAGTGCTCCCTCTATAATAAGATTTGCGAAAAAATTAGGTTATGATGGGTTTATAGATATGAGAATAGCTCTAGGAAAATTGTCTAACAAAGAAAACATGAGTGATAAAAAGCATACTTCTATGATAGAATTTTTTAGAAGCTCTTTATTAAATACCTTAAATTTTTCTGATGAAAAAATAATAGAAAACACATCTGAAATTTTAAAAAATAGTAAAAAAATAGCTGTTTTAGGAGTAGATGGATTAGAGGATGTGGGAAGAACTTTTTATAAAAATCTTCTAAATAAAAACTTTGATGCTATTTGGGATAGTTCTCTAGAAATTTTAGAAAAATTAACTAAAAAGTTCACAGAAAAAGATTCCTTAATTGTATTTTCACATTTTGGAGAAAATTCCGAGGTTGTAGAAATGATAAAAAAATTATTAGAAAAGGAAGTTACTATAATTTCTGTAACAAAAGCTGAAAAAAATAGTTTAGGGATAATTTCAGATATAAATATTCCTACAGACAACACAGAAAAAGCAGCTAAAATAAACCAAATGGCTATATCTGAAGTTTTGATAGACTGTATATAAGAAAAAACCGCAGGGTCTGCGGTTTTTTTGTGAAATCTATTCCCACTCAATTGTAGCTGGTGGTTTTGATGAGATATCGTAAGTAAGTCTGTTGATACCTTTAACTTCATTTATAATTCTATTTGAAACTTTTTCTAAGAACTCATATGGAAGTCTTGACCAAGTTGCAGTCATGAAGTCTATAGTATCTGCAGATCTTAGAACAGCAGTATACTCGTAAGTTCTCTCGTCTCCCATAACTCCTACTGATTTAACAGGAAGAAGAACAACGAAAGCCTGGCTTACTTTTCCATAAAGACCAGCTGATCTAAGCTCACTGATAAAGATATCGTCGGCATCTCTAAGAATGTCAGCTTTTTCTTTATCTACATCACCGATTATTCTGATTCCAAGTCCTGGACCTGGGAACGGATGTCTGTCAATCATATAGTCAGGAATTCCAAGCTCTCTACCGACAGCTCTTACCTCATCTTTGAAAAGCTCTCTTAGAGGTTCTAAAAGTTGGAATTTCATATCTTCAGGAAGTCCTCCAACATTGTGATGTGATTTGATAGTTACAGAGGGACCTTTAACTGATTGAGACTCGATAACGTCAGGGTAGATAGTACCTTGAGCAAGGAACTCAGCTCCATCAATCTTACCAGCTTCCTCATTGAAAACTTCTACAAATTCTTTTCCTATTGTTTTTCTCTTAGATTCAGGATCAGATACACCTGCAAGCTCTTTTAGGAATCTCTCTTCAGCATCAATACGCTTGATATTCATATGGAAATGTTTACCGTAAACTTCCATAACGTTTACACCCTCATTTTTTCTAAGAAGACCAGTATCAACAAAAATACAAGTAAGTTGATCTCCGATAGCTTTATGTATAAGCATAGCTGCAACAGAGGAATCAACACCTCCAGAAAGTCCAAGAATGACTTTTTTATCTCCAACAGTTGTTTTGATATCTTTAATTGTATTTTCTATATAATTTGTCATAGACCAGTTTTTTTCACATTCTGCTACACCGAAAACAAAGTTTTCAAACATCTTTTTACCATGCTCAGAGTGAGTAACCTCAGCATGGAACTGAATACCAAATATTTTTTTCTCTCTATTCTCAATAGCTGCGATACAAGAGTCTGTATGAGCTATCTGCTTAAATCCTTCTGGAATAGCTGTAACATGATCTCCGTGACTCATCCAAACAATATTGTTATTTGGAATATCTTTGAAAAGTATGCTTTCAGCATCATCAATAAGAAGTTCAGCCTTTCCAAATTCTTGCATATCGGCTCTTTCAACATGTCCTCCAAGAAGTCTGCTTGTAAGCTGCATTCCATAACAGATTCCAAGAATAGGAATTCCTGCATCGTAGATAGCAGAATCAACAGATGGAGAACCTTCTAGATATGTAGAAGCAGGCCCTCCAGACATAATAATTCCTTTAGGCTCTCTCTCTAAAATTTTATCAAGAGATTCAAAATAAGGAACAACTTCAGCATAAACACCCATTTCTCTAACTCTTCTAGCTATTAACTGATTGTATTGAGAACCAAAATCCAATATGATAATACCATTTTTTTTCATAATTATTTCCCCCATAAATTAAAAGTTATAAATAAAATATTATTATTTTTTAGCAAAATTCACTTTTCCATCTTGAAAAGATTGGATTATAGCAAGAGATTCGACATGTATGCCCTTGTCCCTAAGTATTTGTGATCCTTTTTGGAATCCTTTTTCGATGGCGATTCCGACTCCTACAAGCTCGGCATCACCTTGTTGAATAATATCATGAAGACCCAAAACAGCAGCTCCCATGGCTAGAAAATCATCTACGATAAGAATTCTATCTCCAGAATTGATATAATCTTTTGAGATACAGATATCATAATCTTTATTTTTTGTAAAAGAATGAACTTTTGAGGTGTAGAAAGCATTCATAGTAGATGGTGTAGATTTTTTGGCAAAAACCAAAGGAACACCTAAATGATAAGCAGCCGCGGTACCAATTGCGATACCAGAAGCTTCTATTGTCAGAACTTTATTTATGGAAAGATGCTCGAACCTTTCTTTAAACTCTCTTCCCATTTCAAACATTAAAACCGGATCAATCTGATGATTGAGAAAACTATCTACTTTAATTATAGAATCTCCTATAACCTCTCCTTTTTTATTGATTAACTCCTTTAGAAGCTTCATAGTTTCCCCCTCGAATTTAAATTTTAAAATAGAATTTCAACAACTGATAAAATTGCAATTACCCACATTGTCGGTTGTATATTTTTTCTGTGGTCAGTAGCAATATTTATCGCTACATAGGATATAAAACCAAAGGCAACACCTGTTGAAATACTGTAAGTAAGTGGCATCATAATTATAGTAAGAAAGCAAGGTATTGCAATCTCAATTTTATGAAAATTTATATCCAAAAGATTTTTAAACATATATACTCCGACCAACATAAGAGCGGGAGATGTTGCAAAAGCAGGTACAATTCCAATGATTGGAGCAAAGAAAAGTGCTATCAGAAAAAGAATAGCAGTAGTAACAGATGTAAGTCCTGTTCTTCCACCGTCAGCGATTCCAGATGCTGATTCAACAAAGGTAGTTGTAGTAGAAGTTCCTAGTAGTGATCCGATAACTGTAGCAGCAGCGTCAGCTTCTAGAATTTTACTGACATTTTTAATTTTTCCATTTTCATCTATCATTCCAGCTTCGTTGGCACATGCCATTATAGTTCCTAAAGAATCAAAAAGATCTACGAACATAAAAGAGAAAATAGGACCAATCATGGAAAGTTTTAAAGCGCCTAAAATATCAAGTTTGAAAGCTATAGGAGCCATGCTTGGTGGAATCGAGACAAAACTTGTAGGAATAGGGACTACTCCAGCAATCATACCTAATAAAGTAGTGATGATAATTCCAATAAGAATTCCACCCTTAACATTTTTGATTTCAAGCAATCCCATTATTACAAATCCGATAAGCCCTAGTGCAACCTTGGTATCAATCTTTCCTAGTCCCACTAAAGTTGCAGGATTAGCTACAATAAGTCCCATCTCTTTCATTCCTATAAAAGCTATGAAAAGTCCTATACCAGCACCAACCGCTAATCTTAACTCCAGGGGAATAGCTTCGATAATTTTCTCACGAAATCCTGTCATAGTGAGGATTAGGAAAAGAACTCCAGATATAAAGACAACTCCCAAAGCTTCCTGCCAAGTTGCTCCAGCTCCCATGACAAGAGTAAAAGTAAAGAAGGCATTGAGTCCCATTCCTGGTGCCATGGCAAAGGGTACATTAACCCATAAACCAGCTATTGCAGTTCCGATTGCGGCTGAAACACAGGTAACAGTGATAAGAGCTCCCTTATCCATTCCAGCAAGGGAAAGTATTGAAGGATTGACAAAAATGATATAGGCCATAGTAAGGAATGTGGTGATTCCTGCTAAAATTTCCTGCTTAACATTTGTCCCGTGTTCTTCTAGTTTGAAAAATTTTTCCATAAAAATCCTCCTGAGATTATAATTTTCAGAAAATAAAAAGCCCACGCAGTACTCTGCATAGGCCAAATTATTCTAAAAAAATCCCATTTTATTTTAGGAAGGTTTAGAAATATATTTTTGGCCCATAGAGAGTTATTATTGGTAACTCGTAGAAACACTCCACCTTATTAGGAGTTTATATGGGTTTTTTTCTGTTTTATAGGATGATACTATTTATTTTATTGATTGTCAATATATTTTTTGTTTCTATTTGTGGTAAATCACTTTTTTTTTAAATTAGGAAAATTGTTGAAAAAAAACTACAATATAGGTTATACTAGAAAGATAATGCAAAGCATGTAATTATTTAGAAAGAGAGGGATTAAAATTAAAGAAAAAAATATTTATAAAATTTTAAAAGGTCTTCAAATTTTATTCATGGGAATACCTTTTTTGTTGGATTATTTAGTTCAAGAAACATCTGGATTAGGAATCTATCTTTCCAATATAAACAATAATTTATTGGGAAATATTTTTACGCAGAATGTTCTTTTGGTGATTAGTTGGTTATCATACTTTCTTCTTATATTCTATGTTTTTAAAGCTTTTAAAACTTTAAAAATTGAAGGATTTAAGATGGTGACATTGGTGATATATAATCTTTTTTTGCAGATTGAAAAAAAAACAATGGAAAAAAGTTATTATTTTTGGATAATTTCAATTGTTTTTATATTTGTGATTGAAAATATAGCAGTTAAATATGCACCTGAAAATATAGATGTGATAGATACAACTCCTGAAGAGGAGAAGGAGATATAATATATGAAAAAAATTAAACTGATAGTTGCAACAATTATGATATTGATGATTACCGGGTGCGGAAAGCCAGTCGAACTTTCTACTTTACAAAACAGACAGGGAACCTATTATTCTATAAATTCTCAAAAACCATATTCTGGAAAATTTATTAATTACTACCAAAATGGACAGATAGAGCAAGAGGGAAGTTTGAAAAATGGATTATTAGATAAAAACTATTTCAGTTATTATCCTAACGGACAGATGAGAGTACAATCAGGATATAAAGCCGGAGTTCCAGATGGTAAATTAATAGCATTTTATGAAAATGGAGAAAAAAAATGTGAGCTGAGCTATCTGGATGGAAAATTGGAAGGAAGCAATATTGTTTATGCTACATTTTTTAATCCCAAATATGAAGTTATTTTTAAAGACGGAAGAATAATAAAAGAGCTGAAATACTCTTCTAATGGGGAAGTTTTCTCTGTAAAAGAAGAAGGTGATAGTCAGTTTAATTCAGAAGCTATAGAAAATTTTTTTAGAACTCAGATAGCTTTTTTAAAACTGATTTAAATTAAAGAATTTGCTGTTCTATTTCTAAATAATATGGTAAAATGTATGGTAATAATATGATTTTGGAGGTAAGATTATGGATCACATTTTAGCATTTGGACATAAAAATCCGGACACGGACTCAATTTGTTCAGCCATAGCATTTTCGGAGCTTAAAACAGCCTTAGGAGAAAAAACTAAACCATATAGATTAGGAGAAGTGAGTAAAGAGACAAGATATATCTTGAACCATTTTAAAATAAAGACACCTCCTTTTTTAAAAACTGTAAGTGCTCAAATTTCAGACTTGACTAAAGTAGAGAAAAAAGTTATTTATAGCGAAGATTCACTAAAAGAAGCGTTAGATATAATGACCCAGGAAAATTTCTCGAGTCTTCCAGTAGTAGATGAAAAAAGGCAGCTAAAAGGGATGATTCATGTTTCTGATATAGCTAACACATATTTGAACCTGGACCACGAAGATTTATTTACAAAATATGGAACTACTTACGAGAATCTGAAAGATGTAATACAAGGAGTAGTTATAAGCGGGATTTATCCGAAAGGAAGAATAACGGGAACTTTAAGAGCTGTTTCAGAACTTGATCAGATAAAGCCAGGAGATGTAGTTGTAACAACTAGTATGGTAGATGCTATAGATAGATCTATTCAAGCTGGAGCAGGAATTATAATAGTATGCTGTAATGAGGAAGACTTCATAAGTCCTAGGCTTTCGAGTGACTGCGCTGTTATGAGAGTACATGCGCCTCTTTTTAAGACTATAAGATTAATAAGTCAAGCAATATCAATTTCTGCTGCAATGAGTAATAAGAAATTTTATTCTTTTAAGACAGATGAATTTCTTCATGAAATTAGAGATGTAATGAAGGAAGCAAATCAAACAAATTTCCCGGTTGTTTCTAAAGATGGAGAGGTTTATGGGACGATTAGAACAAAAGATCTTATAAATTTCACAAGAAAGAAAGTAATTCTATTAGATCACAATGAGAAAACTCAATCGGTAGATGGAATAGGAGATGCTAAAATAATTCAAGTAGTTGACCACCATAAATTCGGAAACTTTGAAACGAATGAACCGGTGAAAATAAATGCAGAAACAGTAGGTTGCACATGCACTATAGTTTATCACCTGTATAAAGATGCTAGAATAACTCCAGATAAAAATATAGCGGGTCTTATGTTGGGAGCTATTCTATCAGATACTCTGCTTTTCAAATCTCCTACATGTACAGAAAAAGATGTGGAAGCAGCAAAAGAATTGGCTGAAATTGCAGGAATAAAAGACTATGAAAAATTTGGAATGGAAATGTTGATAGCTGGAACCTCTTTAGATGATATGAGTGCTCAAGGGATACTTAATGCAGATATGAAAGAATTTAATATGAGCGGTTTTAGAATTGCAATTGCTCAGATAAATACAGTGGATACAGAAGGTGTAATGAAAAGAAAGGATGAAATCAAATCAGTTATGGAGAAAGAGTTGGCAGATCATGGTTGCAATCTTTTTGTTCTTATTATAACTGATATAATAAAGTCTGGGTCCACAGCTCTTGTGGCTGGGGATTACCCAAATATTTTGGAAAAAGCCTTCAATGTAAAAATAGAAGAGGACGTAGCTTGGTTAAGTGGAGTGGTTTCACGTAAAAAGCAGATAGTACCGTTTATGATGGCAGCTACTCAGAGTATGGAGTAAGAGGAGATAAGATGTTTTTACCAACTACCAAAGATGAATTAAATAGTTTGGGATGGGATCAGCTAGATATAATACTGATTTCGGGAGATACATATATAGATTCATCCTATAACGGATCTGCTGTAATAGGCAAATGGCTTATGAAACATGGTTTTAAAGTAGGTATAATTGCTCAGCCGGATGTGAATAGTGATTCTGATATAAAAAGATTAGGAGAGCCAAGACTTTTTTGGGCAATTTCAGCTGGGTGTGTGGACTCTATGGTAGCAAACTATACTGCCACAAGAAGAAAACGTCAGAAAGATGATTTTACACCTGGAGGAGAGAATAACCGTAGACCAGATAGAGCTACTATGGTATATACTAATCTTATAAAAAGATTTTTTAAAAATTCCCAAACACCAATAGTTATCGGAGGAATAGAGGCTAGTTTGAGAAGAGTTGTCCACTATGATTTCTGGGATAATAAGTTGAGACGTTCTATTCTCGTTGATTCTAAGGCAGATATTCTCTGCTATGGTATGGGAGAAAAACCTATGCTTAGCCTTGCAAATTCTATTAAAGAGGAAAGGGATTGGAGAGACATAAAAGGGCTTGCTTATATGTCGAAAGAGTCCAAAAAAGGTTATCAAGAGATTCCCTCTTATGAAGAGTGTGTAGAAAGTAAAGAAAGTTTTGCAAAGTCATTTGAACTTTTTTATCTGAATTGTGATCCCATAACTGCAAAGGGACTTAACCAAAAACACGGAGATAGGTATTATATTCAGAACCCTCCTGCTCAATCTTTTTCTGAAAAAGAGATGGATGAAATTTATGGTATGGATTTCGAAAGAAAAGCACATCCTTATTATGCCAAGGACGGAGAAGTAAGGGCTTTGGATACCATAAAAAATTCGGTCACAACTCACAGAGGATGCTATGGAGAGTGCAGTTTTTGTGCTATAGCTGTTCATCAAGGAAGAACAGTGACTTCGAGAAGTGAAGAATCCCTAATAAAAGAAGTTGAGAATATAGCAGGAGAAAAAGGTTTCAAAGGATATATATCAGATGTAGGTGGTCCTACTGCAAATATGTATGGAATAGAGTGTGAAAAGAAAATAAAAAGTGGTGCATGCAAAGGGAAAAATTGTTTGTATCCAAAAACATGCTCTCAACTTCCTCTAAATCATACAAAACAGATAAAACTTCTTAGAAATTTAAAAAAGATAAAAAATATCAAAAAAATATTTATAGCATCAGGCATAAGATATGATCTTATACTAGATGACAGTAAGTGTGGAAATCTTTATCTTGAGGAACTGATAAAAGATCATATTTCAGGGCAGATGAAAATAGCACCGGAGCATACAGAAGATAAAATTCTTTCGCTTATGGGAAAAAAGGGAAAAGATTATCTAGTAGAATTTAAAAATAGATTCTACGATATAAATAGAAAACTAGAAAAGAAACAGTTTTTAACTTATTATCTCATAGCAGCACACCCAGGATGCGATGAGAAAGAGATGAATAATTTGAAAAAATTTGCATCTCAGGAATTAAGGCTTAATCCTGAGCAGGTACAAATTTTCACCCCCACACCATCAACTTATTCGACACTCATGTATTATACAGAGAAAGATCCTTTTACAGGGAAGAAAGTTTTTGTTGAAAAAGAAATCAGTAGAAAGCAGAAACAGAAAGATGTTGTTGTGGAGTCTAAAAGCGTTTTTAAGGGAAAAAAGAGATAATAAAAATTAGGAGGTAGTAAATTGAAACCTATTGTTGCGATTGTTGGAAGACCTAATGTGGGAAAGTCTACATTATTTAATAAATTGGTAGGAGACAGGGTTGCCATTGTAGATGACCAGCCCGGTGTTACAAGAGATAGACTTTATAGAGAAACAGAGTGGAATGGAACAGAATTTGTTCTTGTTGATACAGGAGGTCTTGAGCCTAGAAATAATGAATTTATGATGACAAACATAAAAAAACAAGCTGAAGTTGCAATGAATGAAGCAGATGTAATAATGTTTGTTGTAGATGGAAAAGCCGGAGTAAATCCATTAGATGAAGAGATAGCATATATTCTTAGAAAAAAGAAAAAACCTATTATTCTTTGTGTGAATAAAATAGATAATTTCCAAACTCAGAAGGACGATGTCTATGATTTTTGGGGGCTTGGATTTGAGCATCTTATCCCTGTCTCTGCAGAACATAAAATGAATCTAGGAGATATGCTGGATCTGATACTTGAATTAATAGAAAAAGTAGAGATGCCGGAAGAGATAGAAGATAGTTTGAAGTTGGCTATAATAGGAAGACCAAATGCTGGAAAATCATCATTGGTTAACAGACTTTCTGGAGAAGAAAGAACAATAGTAAGTAGCATAGCTGGAACAACAAGAGATGCTATAGATACTTTGATAGAATTTAATGGAAATAAATATACTCTTATAGATACAGCTGGTATCAGAAGAAAATCTAAGATAGAGGAAGATCTTGAATATTATTCTGTTCTTAGAGCGATAAAAACAATAAAGAGAGCAGATGTATGTCTGTGGATACTAGATGGAGAAGAGGGGCTTACTGAACAAGATAAGAGAATAGCAGGAATAGCCTTTGAAGAAAAAAAACCTATTATCATAGTTGTGAATAAGTGGGATATTATTCAGAAAGATAACAAAACTATGACAAAAATGAAAGAGTATTTACTTGCAGAGCTTCCATTTTTAAGTTATGCTCCTATAGAGTTCGTTTCGGCTCTTACAGGTCAACGTACTTCTAAACTTCTTGAGCATTCTGACAAGGTCTTTGACGAGTATACGAAAAGAATTTCAACAGGACTTCTGAATACTGTTATAAAAGATGCTATAATGATGAATAATCCTCCGACAAGAAAAGGAAGATTGGTTAAGATAAATTATGCAACACAGATATCTTCAGCACCACCAAGATTTGTTCTTTTCTGTAACTATCCAGAGCTTATCCATTTCTCGTATTCAAGATATATCGAGAATAAATTGAGAGAGGCATTTGGTTTTGAAGGGTCTCCAATAGATATAATTTTTGAAAGAAAAAATGACAAAGCTGGACAATAAACATATATAGAATTAAAAAAATGAGGAAAGAAATTTCCTCATTTTTTTAATTCTAATAAAAAAAAACAAAAAAAAACAAAAAATATTGACACAAAGGACAGAAAGCAATATAATGTGTAGTATAAAAAAGCAGTATGTAGTACAAAAACAACAACATTAATAAATGGAGGAAAAATGAAGTTATTTGCACAAGTTCAAAAAATTGGTAAAGCATTAATGACTCCAATAGCCATATTACCGGCAGCAGGTCTGTTACTGGCTTTTGGAAATAAACTGGGGATTCCTATGATGGAAAACGCAGGAGGAATAATATTTGCTAATCTTCCGTTGCTATTTGCAGTTGGAGCAGCGATAGGTTTAGTAGGAGGAGACGGAGTAGCAGCTCTTGCAGCAGTTGTTTCAATTCTAGTAATGAATGTTACGGTTGGTATGACGGCTGGGGTAACTCCTGAAATGGCGGCATCAGGCGGAAAATATGCTATGGTTATGGGAATTCCTACACTTCAAACAGGTGTTTTTGGAGGACTTATGGCAGGTATTATTGCAGCAATCTGTTATAATAAATTTTATAAGACAGAACTTCCGGCAGTTTTAGGATTCTTTGCAGGAAAAAGACTTGTTCCAATAGTTACAGCAGTGGTATCATTCCTATTCGGACTGGCTCTACCTACTATCTGGGCACCGATTCAGGCTGGTTTAGCAGCATTGTCAATGCTTGCTAATGAGGGAAATACAAATGTATCTACTTTTGTTTTCGGAGTTATAGAAAGAGCACTTATCCCTTTCGGACTTCACCATATATTTTATTCACCTTTCTGGTTCCAATTCGGAGAGTATACGAATGCGGCTGGTCAGGTTGTAAATGGAGATCAGGCTATCTGGTTTGCAATGTTTAAAGATGGAGTTAAGACATTCTCATCCTCAACTTATGAAGGTGCAGGAAAGTTTATGACAGGAAAGTTCCCGTTCATGATGTTTGGACTTCCAGCAGCAGCACTTGCAATGTATCACGAAGCTAAAGATTCTAAGAAAAAACTTGCAGGAGGAATACTTTTCTCTGCAGCTCTTACAGCTTTTTTAACAGGTATAACAGAACCAATTGAGTTTGCATTTATATTTGTTGCTCCGATATTATATGCAATCCACTGTATATTTGCAGGTCTGTCTTTTATGCTTATGAATATGTTCAAAGTAAGAATAGGTATGACTTTCTCTGGAGGAGTTATCGATTATACGGTATTCGGAGTTTTACCGGGAACAGAAGGATTCCAAACAAATTACCTTATGGTAATAGTTGTAGGGGCAGGTCTGGCAGTAGTTTATTATTTCGGATTCAGATTTGCAATAAGAAAGTTTAACTTAATGACTCCAGGTCGTGAAGAAGATACTACGAATGAGGAAACTGTTGTTCTTGGAAATGACGAGTTAGCTACTCTTGTAATGGCAGCACTAGGAGGAAAAGAAAATCTTGTTTCTATAGATGCATGTATCACAAGACTAAGACTTGAAGTTAAGGATTCTGCTAAAGTTAATGAAGTTGAACTTAAAAAATTAGGAGCTTCTGGAGTTCTTAAAGTTGGACAAAATGGAGTTCAAGCGATATTTGGATCAAAAGCTCAGTTTATAGCTAATGATTTAAAAAGAATGTAGTCCCTAAGGTTAAAAAAACATAGATAATTAAAAAAGAGCCGAAAGGCTCTTTTTTAATCTATATTCAAAATACCATATTTTTCATGTTGTATGGTTCTATCTCCTATTTTGAAAGGAATAGGTTTTTTGAAGATAGGTCCATCGTAAACAAAAGTGTGGTATTCTCCATTTTCGCCACAGGGATCGGCTCCATAATTTTTTATTGAGTCAACTACCTCTTTAGTTAGAGTTTTTTCTAAAAATTTAAGTGGAAGCCAATCCAAGTTTACAACTTTAATCATGGCTTGGAATCCGCTATCAATAAATTCATGAACAAGACTCTCTCTGTTTTCCTGCCAAAGAGGAAAGTGAGCTCCTATTCCTACAGCTTCACATCTTTCGGTACACCATTTTCTGTGATCTTCAATATCAATATCACCGAATACACATGTATCAATACCTATATTTTTTGCTTCACTTAAAGCCTTTTGAAAACAGTTTCCATAATCCTCGCCTTCTTTGATATAAATGGGTATAAGAGGAATTCCTAAAGCATCGGAATATCTTTGAAGAAGGTCAGCAGAGATTCCGTGGAACCAACTTTTTCCCTCTTTGGAATTCATTGTAACTAAGAGTCCTGAAGGCTCGAATCCAGCTTTGATCATTCGGTAAAGTGCTAAGGTACTATCTTTTCCACAGCTATATGAAACTATAAATTTTTTCATGGCGACTCCTTTTCTTGAATTAGTTTTTAGATTTTCCTTTGATATCATAGTCTATCCATAAGAAAGGTAACATAAAAAAAAATAAAAAGCAAATTGAATTCATATAATGAAATAAGTGCCTTGATTTTTTGAATGAAATAAATATAATAGAGATAGGATTGGTTGTAAAATAAAAATAATGAAGACGGAGGGTTTATGAAAAAGATTATTGGTATTATCTTTATTTTTATTTTTTCTATAATATCATTGGGAATGGACAGGGATGAAAAGATAAAAAATCTAAAAATATATCAGGTAATGGTAGAAGCATACCGTGATACAGACGGAAAAGGTTATGGAGTTGGGTATGGTCCAAGTAAACATTTGGGTGATCTGAACGGGATAACAGAGTCTTTAGATTATATAAAATCTTTGGGCATAAAGGAAAAGTTCCTATAGATGGAGTTAAAGATGGAACTCCTCAGGCAGATGGATATGAGGTGAAATATCCAGAATCTTTAGAATATTTTAAAAGGGTTGCAACATATTGGATAGAAAAATATGGGATGGCGGAGGAAAGAGAGTATATTATCAGGGATATATAGGAGGGCTAAAATCTTATTTTGATTTTACGACTCGTTATACTCTGCTTCAAATTTTAGCCACACAAGAAAGGACAAATGAAAGTTGGGCGAAAGATCAGCCTGCTAAAAAACTGAATGAATATGGATTTAATTTTCATGAACTATACGGTGCAGATACATATCCCAATTTTTTTATAACAAATCATGATTTGGTACGTCTTGGTAATCTTATAGATCGTGGAGGATTTACACACTATTGGGAAAGACATAAAATTGCACTCTCTTTTTTATCAGTTTATACAGGACCTGTAACACTTTATTATGGAGATGAGTATGGAGCCAAACTTTCTGGTTACTATAAGGAAAAAGATTTGGGATATTATGATGATCATGTTTCAAGAGATAACGGTAGAATAGACGGTTTTAATTCAGAGGAAAAAGAACTTATAGAATTCACAAAAAAACTGATGAGATTAAGAGATGAAAACAGTTCAATGTATAAAGGGGAAAGAAAAAATATACTTACAACAAATAAAGAGTATGCAGATTTGAAAATTGATGGAGATAATGTTATACTATACGCAGTGAACTTTAATGATAAAAAATCAGCCCAAATAAAATTAAAGGATCCTCTACTGAAGGGAAAAAAACTTGAAAATCTTTTGAACTCAAAAGATATTCTTCGAGCAACTGAAGAGGGGGAACTGAATTTTAATCTTGGAGAAGTTGATTTTAAACTCTATAAGGTAAAATAATATAACTATGGAGGGATTATGAAAAATTATTTTAATCATCTGATGCATATGAACAGGGGGATGAGTAATTTTTTGAAAGTAATCCTTCTTTTTTTTATAGTTTATGCAATGAGTAAATTTGGAAATAAAATTGTATCGAATCCAGGAGTAATTATAAAAATCTTTCTTTTTATGATAGCGATAATACTCCATGAGGTAGCTCACGGTGTAGCTGCACTCCTTTCCGGAGATGAAACTGCCAAAAGAATGGGGAGACTGACATTGAATCCCTTGAAACATATTGATATTATGGGGGTTATACTTCCGATTTTTCTTTTGCTTTCAGGCTCAAGTTTTATAATTGGATGGGCAAAACCTGTGCCAGTGAACTATTATAATTTGAAAAATGGGAGGCTGGGAGAATTTTTTGTATCCGTAGCCGGTATTGCAACAAATTTGATGTTAGCTATTTTGGCAACATTGATTCTCAAATTTTTTTATGGCGAGATTTTGAATTTTGGAATGATCCAATACCTATATTATTTTATATCTATAAATATAATTTTAGCTGTTTTTAATTTGATTCCAGTACCTCCTTTAGATGGTTCTAAAATTTTGGCCAGTTTTTCGGGCAAAGAGGTAAGAGAGGCAATATTTAGCATGGAACAATATGGTTTTTTCATAATTATAGCTTTGGCTTATACAGGGGTTTTAAATTTTTTCATTTCGCCGGTTTATAGATTTTTTATAAGAATATTGGATATCATTCTCTCCTTTTAAGGGAGAGATTGTTTTTTTTTAGAAATTGAAGTATAATATCGTGTGGCGAAAGAATTTAATTGAAAAGAGGAGTCGATAGATGGAAAATTATTTAGAAAAACTAAGAGAAGCTGTAAAATATATAGAATCTAAAACTGATTATAAGCCGGAGGTTGGACTTATTTTAGGATCAGGACTGGGTTCAATAGCTGATGATATAGAGGAGGCTGTGGTTATTCCTTATTCTGAAATACCTAACTTTCCAGTTTCTAATGTTTCGGGACATGCTGGAAATCTTGTGATAGGAAAGCTTGAAGGAAAAACAGTTTTTGCATTGCAAGGAAGAGTGCACTATTATGAGGGACATTCCATGAAATATATCACTTTCCCAGTGAGAGTAATGAAACTTCTTGGAATTGAAAAACTTATAGTTACCAATGCTTGTGGAGGGGCCAACGAATCTTATACAGCAGGGACTCTTATGATAATAAAAGATCATATAAACCTAATGGGAGATAATCCACTTATAGGAATTAACTATGAAGAATTTGGAGTTAGATTTCCAGATATGACTTATGCTTATGACAGAGATTATAGAGAGATGGCTCTGGAAGTAGGAAAAACATTGAATACTCCAGTAACAGAGGGAGTGTATGCAGCTTTTACAGGACCAACATATGAAACACCTGCTGAAGTAAAATTTGCCAGAACAATAGGAGCAGATGCAGTTGGGATGTCAACAGTTCCAGAAGTAATAGTAGCCAATCATGCTGGAATGAAGGTGTTAGGAATTGGATGTATAACTAATATGGCAGCGGGAGTTTTGAATCAGAAACTTGATCATTCTGAAGTTATGGAAACGGCTGCACTTGTACACAAGGATTTTGTAAAACTTGTGAGAACAGCACTTAATAAAATGTAGTTAAAAAGCGACTGAAATAAATTTCAGTCGTTTTTTTAATGAAAATTTTAGAAGTAAAAGATGAAGTAAGTATTTCTAGTTGAAAAAACAACAAACATCGTATATAAAATGATTTTTTAGTTCACAAAAAAAACGTTTCATTAAAAAAAGCTTTACAAAAATTAAAGCGTGAGTTAAAATGCTGAAAGTAATATCTAATATTTAAGGGAGGGAAAAATGTTTAATTACTTACAAAGAATAGGAAAAGCTCTAATGGTTCCAGTGGCAGTATTACCAGCAGCAGCAGTTCTAATGGGAATAGGTTACTGGATTGATCCAAACGGTTGGGGAGGAGACAGTGCTACAGCAGCTTTTCTCATAAAATCGGGAGCAGCAATAATTGATAATATGGGTATACTTTTTGCCCTTGGAGTTGCTTATGGAATGTCTAGAGATAAAGATGGAGCAGCGGCTTTAGCGGGACTTGTAGCTTGGCTTGTAGTGACTACACTTCTAGCTCCGGGATCTGTTGGAATGTTAAAAGGGATACCGGCAAATGAAGTTCCGGCTGCTTTTGGAAAAATTCAAAATCAGTTTATAGGAATTCTTTGTGGAGTTGTAGCGGCGGAATTATATAACAGATTTAGTAAAACAGAATTACCTAAAGCTCTGGCTTTCTTTTCCGGAAAAAGATTGGTACCTATTATAACTTCTGTGGTTATGATGGTAATCTCTTTTATCCTTATGGCAGTTTGGCCAGTTGTATTTACAGGATTGGTAAACTTCGGTATAGGAATTTCAAAACTTGGACCAGTGGGAGCAGGAATTTATGGATTCCTTAATAGACTTCTTATTCCAGTAGGACTTCACCATGCACTTAATTCTGTTTTCTGGTTTGACGTTGCTGGAATAAATGATATTGGAAACTTCTGGGCCGGAACAGGAACAAAGGGTGTAACAGGGATGTACCAGGCAGGATTCTTCCCTATAATGATGTTTGGACTCTTAGGAGCTGCAACAGCTTTTATAAAAACAGCTAAACCAGAGAACAAAGATAAAATAATGTCTATCATGGTGGCAGCAGGATTTGCAACATTCTTTACAGGGGTTACAGAACCCATAGAATTTGCCTTTATGTTTGTGGCACCAGGACTTTATCTGATCCATGCAATTTTAACAGGAATATCTTTATTTATTGCTGCATCTATGGGATGGATGGCAGGATTTGGATTCTCAGCAGGACTTGTGGATATGGTTTTATCTTCAAGATTGCCTCTTGCAAACCAACCTTATATGCTTATAATTCAAGGTATAGTTTTTTATTTTATCTACTACGTTGTATTCTTATTCCTTATAAAAAAATTCGATCTTAAGACTCCTGGAAAGGAAGATGAAAGTGATGAGGATGAAACTCCAGAGCTTAAAGGTGCTGATAAGCATGTTTATGCAGCAACTGCTATAGTTGAAGCTATGGGAGGTATAGAAAACATTAAAAATGTTGATTACTGTGCTACAAGACTGAGATTTGAAGTTGGAGATAGCTCTATAATTAATGATAAAAAAATAAAAACAGTAAGTTCTGGGGTTTTAAAACCTTCTAAAACAGCAGTACAAGTTATAATAGGACCTACTGTAGAATTTGTTGCAAATGAAATAAAAAAAATAACATCAAAGTAAGAAATTTGATTGAAATTAAGAGGAGTAGCTGTTAAAGGCATTATTTAACAGCTACTTTTTTTTTAATAAAATAGACAATTTTATATTCATAGAGTAAAATAAAGTAAACTTATTATGGAAAACACAGCAGGAGGGTATATGAATTTTTTATATAATAGAAAAAAAACAGCCATAATTTACAATGAAATTGAGTACAGTTATGCTCAATTTATAAATGGAGCAAAATACTACGGTTCACTACTGAATATTGAAAAAGATGACAGGGTAATTATATTTACAGAAAACCGTCCAGAATTTATTTATGCATTTTTTGCTGTTTGGGACAGAGAGGGAATAGCTGTGAATACAGATGCTGGATCCACGCCGGAACAGTTGGCCTATGTATTGAAAGACAGTTGTCCCAAATATATATTCACATCAGAAGCTAACTATGAAACAGCTTTGGAAGCTAAAAAACTTTCCAATTCTGATATAGAAATAATAAAATTTGAAGATCAGAATATTCCTGAGAGATTTGCAGAAGAAGAAGCGGTGATAAAGTCACCTTCAGACGATAAGACAGTGGTGATACTTTATACTTCCGGAACCACAGGGGATCCTAAAGGTGTTATGTTAACTTTTGGAAATTTGATGTCCAACATGAAAGCTATAAAGGAAGCGGGAATTATAAATGAAGAGGACAGAATACTTTCGATTCTTCCTTATCATCACGTTCTATCTCTTATATCAAATCTGATGATACCTATATATTTCGGATCTTTAGTTGTTATACTTAAAGAACTTTCTTCCGAAGCTCTCAAAGGTGCTCTTGCTAAATATAAAATAACTGCAGTAATGGGAGTACCTAGAATATGGGAGATGTTCCACAAAGGAATTATGGGGAAAATAAATAGCAGTAAATTTACTTCGAAATTATTCAAAATTTGTGAAAAATTTGGAAATTCTGGGATGAATAAAATTATCTTTAAAAAAGTGCATGAAGCTTTTGGTGGAAATATAAGAATTTTGGCTTCAGGAGGAGCTAAGCTTGATAGTCAGATAGCCCGAGATTTTATAACTCTTGGATTTACAATGGTTGAGGGATATGGACTCACAGAAACATCCCCAATAATTTCTTTTAATAGACCAGGGAATATTAAAGCTGGAACAGTAGGAATACCTATATCTGGAGTTGAGGTAAGAATAGGAGAGGATGGAGAGATAATTGTTCGTGGTGCCAATATAATGAAGGGATACTATAATAAACCTGAAGCCACTGCAGAAGCAATAAACACAGAGGGATGGTTCCATACAGGAGATATGGGATATTTTGATGGAGAACATCTGGTTATAAGCGGAAGAAAAAAAGAGATGATAGTTCTTTCCAATGGTAAAAACATTAATCCTGGAGATATAGAGATAGAACTCTTAAAAGGTACAGAACTTATAAAAGAAGTAGCTGTTGTAGAGCATAACAAACACCTAATGGCACTTATCTATCCTGATTTTCAAATGGCTAAAGAAAAAGGAATAGTTAATATCAGAGAGAGTTTGAAATGGGAAATTATAGATAAATATAATATAACAGCTCCTAAATATAGAAAAATTCTTGAAACAAAAATAGTGACAAAGGAACTTCCTAAAACTAGATTAGGAAAACTTCAAAGATTTAAACTTGCGTCTCTGCTTGAAGGGCATGAGTCGGAGGGAGAAACAGTAGAAACAGAAAAAAATGTTATCAAAAAAAGTGATTATGTAGAAAATTCTGAATACCTAAAAATAAAAGAATATCTTCATAAACTTCACGGGGAAGTGGAAATAAATCCTGATTCTCATACAGAGATAGATATTGGTATGGACTCCCTAGATAATGTGGAACTAATAGCATTTATAGAAACAACATTTGGAATTCAATTTTCAGAAGAAGAATTGGCTAAGAGCAAATTAGTAAGAGAAATTGCAGATATGATTAGAATCAAGGGAGGAGAGTTCAGAGAAGCTGAGGTAGATTGGCAGAAGATATTTAACATGCCTATAAATCACCCTATGCCAAAATCTGACTGTGCTGGAAGAATCATAAACAATTTAATTCTTAGACCTTTTTTCAGCTTATACCTAAAGTTAAAAAAATCTGGTGTGGAAAAAATCTCGAAAACTCCTACAATATTTGTAGGGAACCATCAGTCTATGCTTGATGCTTTTGCTTTTGCACAGCTTTTGGATAAAGAAACAGCAACTAAAACATATTCAATAGGTATCTCTAGACATTTTGCATCAGGATGGAGAAAATGGCTGGCAGAGAGATCGAATATTATTGTTATTGATATGGATAAAAACATAAGAGAGACTCTAAAAATATCAGCAAAGGTTCTTAAGGAAGGGAAAAATATTCTAATATTCCCAGAAGGAGCAAGAACCAGAGATGGAGAACTCCAAGAATTTAAAAAGAGTTTTGCAATTCTTTCTAAGGAACTTAATATTCCAGTGACAGTTTTTGGAATAAAAGGAGCTTATGAACTTATGCCTATTGGCAAATCATTCCCTTCGAAAGGTGATATGAATATAGAAATTTTAGAGGTTATATCTCCAGAAAATCTCAGCGTGGAAGAGATAGTTAAAAAATCAAAAGATACAATAGATGATTATTTAAAAATTTAAAAAAAAAGGAGATTTCTCCTTTTTTTTTATAGAGCCCAATTTTGAAAAATATTGATATTTAATAACACCTGTGATATAATTATCTAAAATTGGATTACAGGTGTTATTAAAATGGGGGGGAATATGGATTTTGTAAGGGATTATAATAAAACTGCCATTATCTATGATGGTAATAGAATCTCGTATAACGAGATGATAAGAAGAACAAAAGGCTATTCTGAAATCGTAGAAATAGAAGAGGGAGATAAAGTTGTAATATATATGGAGAATCGTCCTGAACTTATATATTCATTTTTAGGAATATGGGATAAAAAAGGAACCAATGTATGTCTGGATTCAAGTTTTAGTGGTGAGGAGTTAGAATATTATTTTAAAGATTCAAAACCCAAGTATATATTTACTTCTGAAAAAAATAAAGAGAATGTAGCCCAAGCTTTGGATGCTCTCAATATGAAGGTTCCAGTAATTGTAGTAGATGAGCATAAGCCTGAGTATACAGGTACAGATATGATTACAAGAACTCCTGACCCTGACCAGGTGGCACTGATGCTATATACATCGGGAACAACTGGAGATCCTAAGGGCGTAATGCTGACTTATGACAATGTGCTTGTAAATATTGAGGGATTAGATACATACAAGATGTACCGGGAGAGTGATATAATACTCGCACTTCTCCCTATGCACCATATATTCTCACTTATAGGAGCGGGAATAGTTCCTTTTTATAAAGGGGCTGCGATTGTTTTCTTAAAAGAGGTTTCAGCACAGGCTATGATAGATGCTTTTAAAGAGCATAAGGTCACTGTGATGCTTGGAGTACCAAGGCTTTGGGAAGCACTACATAAAAAAATAATGGATAAAATAAATGCATCTTCTGTTACAGCAGGAATATTTAAAGTTATGGCGAAAATTCAGAATAAAAAATTGAGTAAAAAAATATTTAAAAAAGTTCATGAAGGCTTCGGAGGAGAAGTAAGATTTTTTGTATCGGGAGGATCTAAACTGAATCCACAAGTTGCAGAAGATTTTTTGACTTTGGGAATAGATGTATGTGAGGGATACGGACTCACAGAAACAGCACCAATGATAACTTTTACACCTATTCACCAAGTTGTGCCTGGTTCGGCGGGAAAACTTATGCCTGGAGTAGAAATTAAGTTTTTGGAAGATGGAGAGATACTTTCTAGAGGAAGAAACCTAATGAGAGGTTATTACAATAAGCCTGAGGCAACAGCAGAAGCAATAGATACTGATGGTTGGTTTCATACTGGAGATCTGGGAGAGATGAGAGGAGAATATCTTTTTGTTACTGGAAGAAAGAAAGAGATGATAGTTCTTTCTAACGGTAAAAATCTTAATCCTATAGAGATAGAGATGTGGCTTTCTGAAAAGAGTGATTTAATCCAAGAAGTGGCAGTGACAGAATATAACTCTCTTCTTACTGCTGTTATATTTCCTAACTTCCAAAAAATGCAGGAAGAGGGAGTTACGAACATAACAGAAACTCTAAAATGGGGAATAATAGATAAATATAATAATTCTGTACCTAGTTACAAAAAAATATTGGATGTAAAAATTGTGAGAGAGGAACTTCCTAAGACAAGAATAGGAAAAGTAAGAAGATTTATGCTTGGAGATATAATAGAAGGGCTAAAAATAGAAAAGAAAAATGTTTTAGAACCTACTTTTGAAGAGTACCTATCGATAAAAGAGTTTTTAGTTAACCTAAAAAATAAAGAAATTATATCTACAGCACATTTGGAGCTTGATTTGGGATTAGATTCTCTCGATATAACTGAGCTTTTAGCTTATCTTCAGCACAGCTTTGGAATAAAAACTGAACAGTCTCTGTTTTTGGACTATCCAACAGTTATAAAATTGGCCCAATATGTAAGGGATAATGCGACAGAAAGTAATGTGGAAGAGATTAACTGGAATACTGAACTTAATTCTGTAAAAGAGATTGAACTCAAAAGAAATATCGTAGGGAAAATAACTAAATTGATTCTAAAGCCAATTTTTGCTCTGTATATGAAAGAAAAAGTTACAGGAAAAGAAAATATACCTTTTGAACCTGCAATATATGTAGGTAATCACCAAAGTTTTGCAGATGCATTTCTATTTAACAATGCGGTAAATAATACACTATTAACGAAAGCTCACTACATAGCTAAAGTAAAGCACTTTAACACACCTTTTAGAAAAATACTTGCTGAAAATGGAAATCTCATAATAATTGATATAAATAAAAGTGTAGGAGATTATCTAAAAGATGCAGCAGCAGTTCTCAAATCTGGTGGAAGTGTGGTAATATTCCCTGAGGGAGCTAGAACTAGAGATGGAAAAATGCTGGAATTCAAAAAATCTTTTGCAATATTAGCAAAGGAACTAAAAGTTCCTGTGGTCCCTTTTGGAATCAAGGGAGCGTATGAACTTTTCCCAGCCAATCAAAAATTACCAAAATCAGGAGATGTGGAACTTAAATTTTTCCAGAGATTCCATACTGAGAATATGAGTTATGAAGAGATAGTAAAAAAAGCCAGAGATATAATAGGTAACTGGGTAGAAATCCAGAGATAATTTGAAGAAGAAAAAGATAAGGAAGAGCCTGGAAAACACTGGGCTCTTTTTTAATTTTTTCAGATTTTTTTTAGACATCAAGCTGTCCGTATGTTATAATAGAATGAAAAATTATAATCTTTGAAAACGAAAGGGGAAATATGGAAAAGATTTTTGAAATAGTGAGTAAAAAGCTTGGCATTTCATTAGAACAGATAATAAAAACAGTCCAATTACTGGATGAGGGAGCTACAATACCCTTTATTGCACGTTATAGAAAAGAGATAACAGGAGCATTAGACGAAGTTGCCATAGAAAATATCCAGACAGAGGTCAATTACATTAGAAATCTTGACAAAAGAAAGGAAGAGGTAATAAGATTAATAGAGGAACAGGGAAAACTTACAGAAGAATTAAAAATACAGATAAATTCATCAGAGAAACTTCAAGAAATTGAGGATATATATTTTCCATATAGAAAAAAAAGAAAAACAAAAGCTGATATAGCTAAAGAAAAGGGGTTAGAGCTTCTTTCAATTTTTATAATGACATGCAAAACTATTCAAGAGTTAGAAAAAGAAGCTGAAAAATATCTGAATGAAGAGGTTACAGATATAGCTCAGGCTATAGAAGGAGCAAAACTTATATTAGCTGAAAATATCTCAGAAACTCCTGAATACCGTGAAAAAATAAGAGAAGAGATGCTAAAACACGGAAGTTTGACGGCTAAGGAAAGTAAAAAAGCTAAAGAGTTAGATGAGAAAAAAATATATACAGATTATTATGAATATTCTGAACCAGTTATAAAAATACCATCTCACAGAATTTTGGCTACTAATCGTGGAGAAAAAGAGAATATTTTAGGAATTTCAGTCAGTTTTCCAGAGATAAAAGAGCGAGAAATAGTAAATTTTTTAAGAGATAAGTTTTTCGGACAAAATTCTCCCCTAAGGGAAATTACCACTGAAGTTGTAGAGGATTCTCTCAAGAGGCTTATACTTCCATCTATTGAAAGGGAAGTAAGAAATATTTTAACGGAAAAAGCAGAAAATGATTCTATTGAAGTTTTCAAACTTAATCTTAAAAATCTTCTTATGCAATCACCATTGAAAAATATGGCTGTAATGGCTCTAGACCCTGGATATAGAACAGGATGCAAGGTTGCAATTATAGATAAAAATGGTTTTTATCAAAAAAATGATGTGTTTTTCCTGGTAGAGGCGATGCACCATGAGAATCAGCTTAAAACTGCTAGAAAAAAGATGGTAGACTATATCAACCAGTATGATGTAGATATAATAGCCATAGGTAATGGAACTGCTTCAAGGGAAACTGAAGCTTTTGTGGCTGAGACATTAAAAAAGGTGGATAAAAAAGTTAAATATCTTATTGTAAATGAAGCGGGAGCTTCAATATACTCAGCTTCTAAAATAGCCGGAGAGGAATTTCCAGATTTGGATGTAACAGTAAGAGGCGCAATATCGATTGGTAGAAGAATACAGGATCCTATGGCAGAACTTGTGAAAATAGATCCTAAATCTATAGGTATAGGAATGTACCAACATGATGTAAATCAGAAGAAACTGGAAGAATCTTTAGACAATGTAATTGAAAATGTTGTAAATAGAGTAGGAGTCAGCTTAAATTCAGCTTCATGGGCTCTGTTATCGCATGTTTCAGGAATCAAAAAAAATATAGCTAAAAATGTTGTGGATTATAGAAAAGAAAATGGTGATTTTAAAAATAGAAAAGAGCTTTTAAAAGTAAAAGGTCTAGGAGCGAAAGCTTATGAGCAGATGGCTGGATTCCTTGTTATTCCTGAGGGAATTCATGCACTGGATGCAACAATAATTCACCCGGAATCTTATCATATAGCTGAAGCAATCTTATTGGGAGCTGGAAGCGGTATAAAAGAATATGCTGAAAACCGACAGGAAAGTAGAGGTAAATTGAGAGATTTTTCTCTAGATAAATTTATAAGTGAAAATAAATTTGGAAGAGAGACAGTGAAAGATATTTATGATGCTCTTCTAAGAGATAGAAGAGATCCGAGAGAAAATTTTGACAAACCGCTTCTTAAGTCAGATATCCTTAAAATAGAAGATCTTAAACCTGGGATGGAGATAGAAGGAACAGTGAGAAATGTAGTTGCCTTTGGTGCTTTTATAGATATCGGTTTAAAAAACGATGCTCTTATCCATATATCTGAAATTTCAGATAAATTTGTAAGTGATCCCACTACAGTTCTTTCAGTAGGTCAGATAATCAAAGTTAAGATAAAGGATATAGATTCTGTTAGACAGAGAGTAGGTCTAACAAGAAAAGGGAGTTAAATATGAGGTTCAAAAGAGATTCTCTAGTATTTAAAGTTGTTTTTTATAACAACCTGGCTATAGTCATCTCCACAGTAACCATAGCTTTTTTTCTCACATACATGAATATGCAAACCAAGGATAAAGAGATAAAAATAAATGCTAAAGAGAGAATAGTAGCTATAAAAAATTCCTATGAAAAAAACATGGAGAGAACCAGAGAAGAACTTATAGCAGAAACCAGAAATCTGGATTTGCTAACTGCAGAACAACCAAAAAATACTGAAGAGTATTATAAAATTGTCAGGGCGTACAGAGAAAGAATAATCAGAAAAGACAACAATAAGTTTTATGAATCCACAGTAGCACTATTCACAGAAAATGGGCAACTAATTTCAGAATCAGGACTCATATCTGACAGAGTTAATCTTACTTTGAAAAATGATGAGAATATAAAAAAAATTATAACTCGTGGAAAACTACATAATGAGAATTATTATCTTGAAAATATAGACGAGAGAATTTATGTTAGGTTGATACTTCCCTATTACATAAGCTATAAAAAATATTTTATGGCTGTAACTATTCCTCTGAATTACAGCCATCTTCAGATAGTGAAAAGTTTTATTGCCTTGAATGGTAAGGATAGGATGTTTTTAATAGCTGGAAACAACTATTATGCAGGAGATTTTTATTATGGATCTAAAGAAAAAATTATCCCAAAAGGAACTTATGAATATTTTTCCAAAAATAGTGAAAGATATTATTATTATGAAAAAACTCTAGAAAATTTACCTTTTTATTTTGCTGTATACCCCTTAAAGGGATTAAATGGTGAGAAAATAGGAATTGCAGGAGTAGCTCTTTCTAAAGAGGAATTTTATAGAGATAAAAAAATTATATTAATGATAGTAGTTTTTATGGTTATTGTATTCATTGTTCTTGGAATGACTGTTTTTACTAGAATATTCAGCCGGATGTTTAGACCTCTTTTGGATATAACTAAGGCAGCAGAGGCGATAGGAAAGGGAGATTATAATTATGTACTTAAATCTTCCAATACAGAGTTTGGAGAAATTCAAAAATTGAATAGTTCCTTTAGAAAAATGCTTCTTGAAATTAGAAATAACCATGGGATATTAAACGAGAAAAATATAAAATTGAGTGAAAATATAAGTCGAATAGAAGCTATTGAAAAACTCCTGCTGGGTCTTCAGTTTGAAGAGGAAGTAAATGATCTAATAAAAACCCTTCTAAAAGCATTCACTTCTGAAAGAGGATTAGGTTATGGAAGAGCTATGTATTTCAGATACAGCCGTGAGGCAGATCAACTTTTTGGAGAGATGTCTGCATATAATGAAAATCTTGAAGGAGCTCTATCGAAAGGAATAGGAAGAGGATTTGATTTCCAAATTAAGGAGTTAGAGACTTTAGTAAATCATATAAAAATACCTTATAAGGGAAATAATCTTATAGGTAAATCCTTGATCGAAAGAAAAGTTATATTTTACAATCAAAAAGGGTATCGATTTAATCTGGGGAATGATCTTTTTAAAAGTTTGGGGATAAAGAATTTTCTTATAATTCCGATATATAGTAAAAAGCGGAATATAGGATGCATACTCGTAGATTATTTTGATTCAGATAAAATAATAACTCAGGAAGAGTATGAACTTATAAATCTTCTTTCAATGAATGTTTCTATGAGAATAAGAAGTAAACATCTGGAAGAGGAAAAATTGGAAAGAGAACGTAATTTTACAATAACTAGACTTCTAGAAAGATTTCTCAGTAACAGAGAGATTTTTCTCAATAATATAGAAAATATAATTGAGAGTTACCGTAGGGGACAGAGAGATTTTGGAGAGGAGTTTGAAACAGTTTTACCGACCATAGAAAAGTTGAAAAAAGAAAATAAAATATTCACAGAATACAGCAGTACAATTAACAATAAATTCGAAAAAGTTGAAATCGAGGGTATTTTTAATGAGATAGTGAATGAGCAGAGAGAGGAATCTCTAACCAACGGAGTTATTCTTTCTGTGTTTAATACAGCCAATACTATGGTTTACGGAGATAAAAGCTCTCTAAAAAAGGCATTCTATGAAATCATGAAAAACTCCTATATTTCTATTATAAAAACCGATAAATTGGATAAAAAGATAAATGTAATAATATCCAAGGATAAAAATATTGATAAACTTACAATAAGAATTATAGATACGGGAATAGGAATGACTAAACAGCAGTTGGGAAGAATATACGAACCATTCGCCAGTATGAACGGAGATACTCCAGGATTAGGACTATCTTTAGTCTACAAAATAATAAAAGCCCACTCAGGAATAATAAAATATTATTCGAAATTTGGGGATGGAACAGAAGTGAAAATAACTTTAAACATATATAAGGGAGATGACAATCTATGACGACAGAGAAAAAAGATTATGGAAAAACACTTAATCTACCGAAAACAGCTTTCCAGATGAAGGCTAATCTACCAACGAAAGAACCTAATTTTATAAAAAAATGGAACGAGAACAAAATTTATGAAAAAGGTCTAGAAATGGGAGGGGAGGAGTTCTTACTTCATGATGGACCTCCATATGCAAATGGAAATATCCATATAGGTCATGCTCTTAATAAAATCCTTAAGGATATAGTTATGAAGCATAAAAGACTTATGGGCTATAAAGTTCCATATATTCCAGGATGGGATACTCATGGTCTTCCAATCGAACTTAAAGTAAGTGAGGAACTTGGGGAAAAGATGAAATCTATGACTCAGGATGAGATCAGAGATAAATGTGCTGAGTACGGTAAAAAATGGGTTGGAATTCAGAGAGACCAGTTTATAAGACTGGGAATACTTGGAGAATGGGAAAAGCCATACCTAACTCTTCTTCCTGAATATGAAGCTAAACAGCTGGAAGTATTTGGAGAGTTATATGAGAATGGATATATATTCAAAGGTCTGAAGCCGATTTACTGGTCACCAGTTACGGAGACGGCTCTTGCTGAGGCAGAGATAGAGTATAAAAACCATGTATCTACTTCAATTTATGTGAAAATGGAAGCTAACCAGGATACTTTAGAGAAGCTTGGAACGGATTCAGCTTACCTTGTAATCTGGACAACAACTCCATGGACACTACCTGCTAATACAGGTATATCACTAAACGGAGAATTTGAATATGGTCTTTATGAAACTAACAAAGGAAATCTTGTTCTAGCCCGTGAACTGGCAGATAAGGCCTTTGCTGAGATGGAAATAACAGATTATAAACTTAAGAAAGAGTTCACAGGAGATCTTCTTGAGAGATGTACATATAAGCATCCGTTCTTAGATAGAGACGGAATGATAATACTTGGAGACCACGTAACTCTTGGAGCTGGAACAGGAGCTGTACATACAGCACCAGGGCATGGACAGGATGACTATGTAGCTGGAACAAGATATAAACTTCCAGTAATTTCTCCAGTGAATAACAAAGGAATTTTAACAGAAGAAGCTGGAAAATATGCTGGACTTTTCTATGCTAAAGCTAACAGATTTATCTGTGAAGATTTAACAGAAAGTGGTCACCTTCTGAAAGCATCAAAGATAGAGCATTCATATCCTCATGACTGGAGATCTAAAACTCCAGTAATCTTTAGAGCTACTGAGCAGTGGTTTGTAAGATGTGAAGGATCTGATTTAAGAGAGAAAGCTATGAAAGCCTTGGATAATGTTGAGTTCATACCTTCATGGGGAAGAAATAGAATTGGAACTATGCTGGAATCAAGACCTGACTGGTGCATATCAAGACAGAGAACATGGGGAGTACCTATTCCTATATTCTACAACGAAATCACAGGGGCAGAGATTTTCAACAGAGAGATACTGAACAGAGTAATCGAAATAGTTAGAGTAGAGGGAACAAACGCTTGGGTAAAGAGAAGTGCAGAGGATCTTATAGGAGAAGAACTTCTAGAAAAGTATAATCTGAAAGGTGTGGAACTGAGA
This sequence comes from Fusobacteriaceae bacterium, assembly GCA_051648365.1. GTDB lineage: Bacteria > Fusobacteriota > Fusobacteriia > Fusobacteriales > Fusobacteriaceae > JAGNZR01. The sequence continues at coordinate 2,347 of JBOFEZ010000141.1, read as the reverse complement.
AAAGAGACAAATATTATGGATGTTTGGTTCGATTCAGGAGTGTCACATAGAGCCGTACTTGAGCCAAGAGGGCTTAAGAGACCTGCAGACCTTTATCTTGAGGGATCGGATCAGCATAGAGGTTGGTTCCAGACATCTCTTCTAACTTCAATTGGTTCAACTCATGATGCACCATACAAAACTATACTTACTCACGGATTCGTAAATGATGGTGAAGGTAAAAAAATGTCTAAGTCAGTTGGAAATGTTGTAGCACCTGAAGATATAATCAAAATTTACGGAGCAGACATATTGAGATTGTGGTGTGCTTCAGTAGATTACAGTGAAGATGTGAAAATATCTGATAACATAGTAAAACAGATGGCAGAGTCATATAGAAGAGTAAGAAATACAGCTAGATATATTTTAGGAAATACAAATGATTTTGATCCAGCTAAAGATGCAGTTTCATATGATGAGCTTCTTGAAGCTGACAGATGGGCTCTAGATAAACTTGAGAGACTAAAGAGAAAAGTTACAGAATCATACTCTAAGTACGAGTTCTATAACCTATTCCAAGAGATCAATTATTTTGCAGGAATAGATATGTCGGCATTCTACCTAGATATAATCAAGGACAGACTATATGCTGAAAAGACAGAGTCTAAAGAGAGAAGATCAGCTCAAACAGTTATGAGTGAGATACTTCTGACTCTGACTAAAATGATAGCTCCAGTACTTTCTTTCACAGCTGAAGAAATCTGGGAAAATCTTCCTGAGTGCATGAGAGATGCAGAATCAGTTCTTCTTACAAAATGGTATGAAAACAAGGATTTCTGGTTAGATGAAACTTTGGAAGAAAAATGGAATACTTTAATAAAAATAAGAAAAGATGCCAATAAACTTCTTGAAAAAGCAAGACAGGGTGAAAATAGAATAATAGGAAATTCCCTAGATGCTAAAATAACTCTTGCTACTGAAGATCCAATGCTAGGAAAATTCATAAAAGATAATATGGAACTAGTAGAGCTTGTAACAATAGTTTCTGGTGTGGAATTAGGAGCTAAAGAGGACGGGTTTACAGCTGGAGAGGAACTTCCTGAACTTATGATAAAAGTTGAGCATGCTCCTGGAGAAAAATGTGAGAGATGTTGGAAATATAGTGAAAATCTTGGAACTAATTCAGAGCACCCAACTCTATGTCCTAGATGTTCAACAGTTATGGCTGAGTAAGGAGAAGTTATGTTCTACGGACTACTGATTGCAGGACTGGTTCTTGTGGACCAGTATACAAAATATCTTACAATAGAAAAATTACAATATGGAGAAACTATTCCGCTTATGGATGGTTTCCTCCATCTCACTTATGTAAAAAATATGGGAATAGCTTTTGGAATATTCCAGGATAAAACCATATACATATCCCTACTTACAGTTGTTGCTGTATTGGGAATAGCTTTTTATTTTTATAAAGAGTTCAAAAAAATAAACAGATGGGAAAGACTTGCTTATACTTTTATTTTGGCTGGTGCTACAGGAAACATGATAGATAGAGTATTCAGAGGATATGTCATAGATATGATGGATTTTCGTGGAATCTGGGTCTATGTTTTCAATGTAGCGGATGTCTGGATAAATATAGGAGTACTTTTTCTTATAGTGGACTATTTTGTTAGGAGGAATGAAAGATGAACTTTCAGGAGATGATATTTGCATTACAACAGTATTGGAGTTCTAAAGGGTGTATTATAGGAAATCCATACGATATAGAGACAGGAGCGGGAACATTCAATCCCAATACTTTTCTGATGTCTCTAGGACCTGAGCCTTGGAACGTGGCTTATGTCGAGCCTTCAAGAAGACCTAAAGATGGAAGATATGGAGAAAACCCAAATAGAGTTTATCAGCATCACCAGTTTCAGGTAATAATGAAGCCCTCTCCTGTGAATATACAGGAACTTTATCTAGAAAGTTTAAGAGTTATAGGGATAGATCCTCAGAAGCATGATATAAGATTTGTTGAAGATGACTGGGAGTCACCTACACTTGGAGCATGGGGACTTGGATGGGAAGTATGGCTAGATGGAATGGAGGTAACTCAGTTCACATATTTCCAACAGGTTGGAGGACTTGAGTTGGATATAATTCCAGGAGAGATCACTTATGGACTTGAGAGACTGGCTCTATACATTCAGAATAAAGAAAACGTATATGATCTAGAGTGGGCACCAGGAATAAAATATGGAGAGATCAGATTCCAATATGAATATGAAAATTCAAAATATGCCTTTGAAGTAGCAGATTTAGAAACTCATTTCAGATGGTTTGATGACTATGAAAGAGAGGCTAATTTAGCCTTGGATAATGG
>JBOFEZ010000140.1:0-1124 GCA_051648365.1 Fusobacteriaceae bacterium | reverse complement strand
GGTCGGATTCAAAAAGATGAGTTCACTCAAACTACCTATTTGAAAAAAATTGAAGACCGGGTTATAGAACTGAATAAATTTGAAGTTGGTGCCAAAGAGAGCACAAGCCATTTTAAAGTTCTGAAAAGAGATGGAGGCTTCACTCTTTTGGAAGGACAACTGAGTTCAGGAAGAACACATCAGCTGAGAGTCCAGCTTTCAGCACTGGGTAATCCTATTGTAGGAGACATCAAATACGGATCTAAAATTCGTTCGAAACGAATGATGCTTCATTCCTATTATCTAGAAATCCCAAAACTCGGGATAAAACTTGAACTTCCTCTTCCGGATTCTTTTCTGTTAAAAAAAAATTTAAAAATTAAAAAAATTTTAAAGGAAGAAGGGCACTTATGGTGTAAATTATAGTACCTTCTATTAAACATAGAATCACAATATCCCCCTAAAATAACCAGCTATTCCCCGTAGCTGGTTATTTTCTATTCCTTCATCTAAATATTTTTAAAAACTTTATATCCCTCATGTAACAGAATGGTCACGGCTAAAAGATCAGCACTTCCTCCGGGACTGATTCCCCTGTCTATATAGCTTTTTTCCAGCTGACAGGCTTTCTCCAAGCTGAAATTATAAAAAAGTTCCTCTGATTCCTTTTGAACCTTTTTCAGAACCTCTATTCCTTTTCTATTGACTATAGTGGAATCTTCCACCTTGCTCATAAGTTTCAGAAGAGTTTTTACCAGGGCTAGGTTCTTTTCATCCCCCCTCTCCAGAGAGTTTTTCAAGGTCATTATTCCGTCTTCAAAGACCACACCGAGACCCTCTTTTACCTCTCCTCTTATCCCGAGAAATCCATGTTTCAAATAAAGAAGTTCTCCGTTGGTAAGTTTTTTTCCAAGTTTTTCTTTTTCAGGTATTTTTTCGAAATCTTTCAGTATATCTTTAGATATATGTCTTATCCCATCCCGGATTAGGTTATAAAACTCCTCTTCAGAAATCTTTTCTTTTTCGTTTCTGAACTCATAAAAAACCTTTCCCATAACCTGAATAACAACTCCTAGAAGAAATATCATCCCCTTATGGGTATTCACTCCCTCTGTAGCTCTGAACATAACTCTTTCAGCTTCAAT
>JBOFEZ010000139.1:0-80605 GCA_051648365.1 Fusobacteriaceae bacterium | reverse complement strand
GTAATGCCAGGAGACAACATTGAGATGACGGTAGAGTTAATCCACCCAATCGCAATGGAAACTGGATTAAGATTCGCTATCAGAGAGGGAGGAAGAACAGTTGCTTCTGGAGTTGTTGCAGAAATAACTAAGTAATCTTAGCTTAAGTGAATTTTTAAAGAGGACTTCGGTCCTCTTTTTTTCATAGAGAAATATAAAATAATTATCTATAAATATTTTATAAACTTATAGAAAAATAGACGAAAGTATGATATACCTATATAAAGAAAAAAGAGAATAGGGGAGTTTATGGGATTTTTAGATATAATAAATAAAATAAATTTAGAGCATGTTAATCCTATGGGAGCAATAATAGGACTAACAGGATTTCTTATAGGATTTAAGTTTCCTGATTGGGATTTTAAATTTAAATTAAAGCATAGAAATATATTAACGCATAGTCCTATTATTCTTTTGATTATGATTTTTTTCTATGGAAAAGATCCAAATGAAATTTCTCGATTTTTTATAATGGGATTTTCTTTGGGTATGGGAATTCATTTTATATATGATCTTTTTCCAAAAGGGTGGGGTGGTAGTGCTCTCCTACATATACCTGTTATAAAAAAAAGTTGTGGTGTAAAAGGATCTATAGCACTTTTTAAAATTTTTAGCCTGATTTCAATAGTAATATCCATCCTTTTTACTTTGAAAGAACATGAAATTATAACTATATTTTTACTTGGAATATTTACTTTAATAAAAAATATTTCAAAAGAAAAAAAAATAATTCGACCGATATTTTTATACACATTAATATTTTTCATATTTTCATTCATAAAATATGATGATTTTTACAGAGAGATATTAAATAAATCCCAAGGGTTTCTTGACATTGTGAGAGAATTAATATTATAATTAAAGGCAGATTAAAGACTATTTAGTGAAAGGAGAAAAAATGACAGATATTCAAGTATTAAAAACTACAGCTAATGAGATTAGAAAATCTATCGTTCAGATGGTAAGTACAGCTAAATCAGGGCATCCAGGAGGTTCTCTTTCTGCTGCAGATATTTTGACTGTTTTGTATTTTCATAAGATGAATATAGATCCTTCAAAACCAAAGAATCCTACAAGAGATAGATTTGTTCTTTCTAAGGGACATGCGTCACCAGCTATATATGCAACTCTTGCAGAAAGAGGTTTCTTTTCAAAGGATATATTAAATACTTTTAGAGCCTATGGATCAATTCTTCAAGGACATCCAGATATGAAAAAAGTTTCTGGAATAGATATGTCTACAGGTTCACTTGGACAGGGTCTTTCAGTAGCTAATGGTATGGCTTTTGCAGCAAAAATGTCTGGAGAAGCATATAGAACTTATGTTCTTTTAGGAGACGGAGAGGTTCAAGAGGGACAAATTTGGGAAGCTGCAATGACTGCTGCTCACCATAAATTAGATAATGTTTGTGCAATTTTAGACAACAATAATCTCCAAATAGATGGAAATGTAGACAAAGTAAAAGGAATCGAGCCTTTAGATAAAAAATGGGAAGCTTTTGGTTGGAACGTTATAAAAATTAACGGACATGATTTCTGCGCTATCATAAAAGCACTGGATGAAGCTGAAAAAATGAAAGGAAAGCCGACGATAATTTTAGCTACAACTGTAAAAGGAAAAGGAGTTTCATTTATGGAAGGTGCATGCGAATTCCATGGAGCAGCTCCAAATGCAGATCAAACAGAAAAAGCTTTAAGAGAGCTTAATGATATGGTTATAGAATAGGCGAAGGGGGAAAAAATGGCTTTAAAATCAACTAGACAAGCGTATGGAGAGGCTCTTGTAGAGCTTGGAAAAACAAACAAAAATGTAGTGGTACTAGATGCAGATCTTACTAAATCAACAAAAACAGCGATGTTTCAAAAAGATTTTCCAGAAAGACATATAAATGTAGGGATAGCTGAGGCTGACCTTATGGGAACTGCTGCAGGATTAGCGACATGTGGAAAAATTCCTTTTGCATCGACTTTTGCTATGTTTGCAGCAGGAAGAGCTTTTGATCAGATAAGAAATGCGATTGCTTATCCGAAACTTAATGTAAAAATAGCTCCGACTCATGCAGGAATCTCTGTAGGAGAAGATGGTGGGTCTCATCAATCGGTAGAAGATTTAGCTCTGATGAGATCTATTCCTGGAATGGTAGTTTTGTCCCCAGCAGATGCAACAGAAACGAAAAAAATGGTTTTTGCAGCTTCTGAATATGAAGGGCCTGTATATATTAGAATGGGAAGATTAGATACAGAAATTCTTTTTGATGAAAAAGAGTATGAATTTCAGATAGGTATTATAAACACTGTAAAAGAGGGAAGCGATGTTACCATTGCTGCAACAGGTTTAATGGTAGAACAGGCTTTAAAAGCTTCAGAAATCCTTAAAAACGAAGGTGTTTCAGTAAGAGTTTTAAATGTGGGGACTATAAAGCCATTGGATGGAGAAACAATACTTAAAGCAGCACAAGAAACAAAATTTATAGTAACAGCAGAAGAACACTCTGTAATAGGAGGACTAGGATCTGCAATATCTGAATTTTTAGGAGAAGTTCATCCTACTTTAGTAAAAAAACTTGGAATTTATGATAAGTTTGGACAGAGTGGAAAGGGAGAGGAACTTCTGAAGAAGTATGATCTTACAGCTGAAAAAATAGTTTCTATTATAAAAGAAAACTTAAAATAATCTATTTTAGAAAGTATATAGTTATTACAGGGAGGACGTCTAAATTTTTTGGCCGTCCTCGCTCTGTATTTAAAGGGGATTTTATGATATTTCAAAGAAAAACTAGAAATTTTAAAACGCTAATTTACCTGTTTTTTCTTCTGAGCTTTTTTATCTCACTTTTTTTGAATTTGTTGAGCTACGAAGATAAAACTCAAGATAGAAATTTTTTCCAAGTAGATTTAGAGTCGGGGTTATCTCAGGAAAAAAAACGGGAAATAGAAGAGGAAATTTTAAAATTTGAAAATGTAAAAAAAGTAGGATATATTTCAAGAGAAGAGAGCATGAGAAGCCTCGAGAAAAACTTAAAGATAACTGTTCCTGATAGTTCTATTCAGGATATTATGGTAGTTTATTTTTCTATTGAAAATTCTCCAGAAGATATTATTTCAAAATTGGAAGCAGAAGATGAAATAAGAGAGGTGTTTTTTGATCAAGAATACGTAGAAAAGAACTTGTTGCAGAAAAAAACTCTTAAATTGGTAAGATATTTTACAATTTTTTTTCTCATAATTCCAACAATAGTAATAATATTATCAGCTTACTGTAGCATGAGAGAGAGAAATTTAATATATTTTTATTTTACATCTAAAGAAAGAGAAAGAATTTGGAAGAAATCTAAGAGAGCATCATCATTGCCAATGATTTTTTCGGGAATTATAGGATTCTTTATATGTAATAATATATATGTGTTTCTTCAAAAAAACTTTGAGAAAACAGGCTATTTTATTCTTAAAACCCCTTTTCAAAGAGTCTTTTTATTTTCTAGTTTAGTTACGGGTTGTATAGTAATAATAGCTTTATTGTTGCCTTTTTCAAAAAATAATCTTGATTTTGAGGATAATAATAATGAGTGAAAAAAAGATAAAAATTTTTAATATTATAATAATTCTTATGATTAAGAGTTTGTCAATTTTTTCAGCTAATGTGGATACGATGAAAAAAGAGATAAAGAAAATAGAGACGGAGATTTCAACAAAAAATAAAAGAATAAAAACAATAGGTGAAGAGAAAAATAATCTTGAAAAAGATATAGAAAGAACAGAAGTCGAAATAGAAGAGATAAAACAAGAGAGAGAGACAATACTCCAAGAGATAAAAAGAGTAGAAAGATCTATAGATTATGTTGAAAAAAATTTAAATATAACAGCTTCAGAAAAAAATAGAATAAAAAAAGCAAATTTAACTAAGATAAAAATTTGGAATAGAATTCAGCTTCAGGAAGAGGGGTTGGGACAGAATCCACAGTTGAAATTTGCTTTTCAGAAGATGTTACAAGGAGATTTTCAAAGAATAGAAAGAATAGAAACAATAGATGGAGAAATAAAAAAAGCTAAGAGTGAAGTAGAAGCAGAAAAAAGAAAATTGGAGAATTTACGGCATCAAGCCTTATCAAATTCTAAAAAATTAGATAATAAAATATATCAGCAGGAATCACTTATAAAAAAGCTTAACAGTGAAAAAAATAACCATGAATCAGCTATAAAAAAACTTATAGCTGAAAAAGCTAGAAAAGAAAAGGAAATTCAGAAAATAATTTCTCAAAGAACCAAAGTAAATAAAAATATAAACTACTCGACAGCTCAGAAACAAGTTGGAAAACTGCAAAAGCCTATAAGTGGTAAAACAATCATTAAATTTAATCAGAAAAAAAATGGGGTTTCTAGTAATGGAATAGAAATAAGAGGAAACCTAGGAACACAAGTGAAAGGAGCCGCAGCTGGAAAGGTAATATATTCTGATGATTTCCAAGGTCTGGGGAAAGTGATAATGATTGATTATGGATATAATTTAATCGGACTATATGGAAATTTAATTTCATCACAGATAAAAGTCGGAGACCGAATCAAAAAGGGACAAAATATTGGAATTTTAGGATTTTCATCAGATTCAAATCCTGATCTGTACTATGAGGTAAGATTTAAACTCAAAGCAGTGAATCCAGAGAATTTCTTTTAGGGGGAAAGATGAAAAAATGTTGCATAATCTATAATGCAGAAAAAGAGATAGCTGTAGATTTTTTCCAAAAAGTCAAAAAATTTATTAAAAATAAAAATGTTGAAATATGGGAAATAGAGCAGTTGGAACTTTTAGATTTCGCAGTAGTTATAGGGGGAGATGGGACATTACTTAGAGCAGCTAAAATTTTAGTTAAAAATCCAGAAATAGATATTATAGCAATAAATGCTGGGAGTTTAGGATTTCTGACAGAAATATCTATGGAAGACGGACTAGATACGATAGAAAGATATCTTAAAGGAGATTACCGAGTTAAAAGTAGGAGAATGATAGAAATAGGTCTGAAGGACAAGGTTTATGATGCACTTAATGAAGTTGTTATATCTAAAGGGGGAGTAATGACTAAGCTCCTCCGAATAGGAGTTTATTCTAATGGTGATTATATGAATACCTATAGAGCTGATGGACTTATTATCTCGACTCCTACAGGCTCTACAGCCTACTCGATGGCTGCGGGTGGACCAATTGTAACCCCTGGCTTGAAAGCTCTAGTAATAACGCCTATAGCGGCTCATAACTTAACTGCTAGACCGGTGGTCATAAATGGAGATGAGATTCTTACGATAAAGATAGAAGATGAAAATAGAATTGGTTATGCTGTCATAGATGGGGAAACCTGTGCAAAAATTCATTTCAATGATGTTGTAACAGTGGCTTATAGGGGTAAAAAAATAAATCTGGTTCTTCCTAAAGAATTGAATTATTATGGAATTTTAAGAGAAACATTGAAATGGGGAGATAAATTATGTTAAGAGAGTTAAAGATAGAAAACTTAGCAATAATAGATGCTTTGGATATGGAACTTGAAAATGGATTGATAACTCTTACAGGAGAAACGGGAGCAGGAAAATCTATTATTATGAGTGGAGTTAATCTTCTTATTGGGGAAAAAGGTGATATGGATCTGATAAGAGATGGAGCAACTTCTCTTCTTGCACAAGGTGTTTTTGAAGTAGATGAAAATCAGATAGCGGAGCTCCGAGAGTTGGGATTAGAAATTGAGGGTACAGAAGTAATCATTCGTAGAACTTTAGACCGTTCGGGAAGAGGAAAAGCTACTGTTAATAATATAAGAGTTCCAATGAGCAGTCTAAAAGATATAATGAAAAGTCTTGTGGACATTGTGGGACAACATTCTCATCAGATGCTACTTTCAAAGTCTAATCACATAAAACTTTTAGATAAGTTTCTGAATGACGATGGGAAAAAGTTGAAGAATCAAGTAGGGAAAACTTATGGTGAGTACCAACAGGTTAAAAAGAAAATACAGGATATCGAAATTTTTCAGAAAGAAATTATAGAGAGAAAAGATTTTTATCGATTTCAGCTGGAAGAGATAGAGGAAATTAATCCTAGAATAAATGAAGACAATGAGTTAGAAGAGGAATATAAAAAATTGTTTAATGCAGGGAAAATTAAAGAAAAACTTCAAAATTCAGAAAATTTTCTTAGAGATGGAGAGATAAATGCTTTAAATTTTATACATAACTCAAGAAAGTCTATAGAACTTTTATGTAAATATGGAAAGGAATATGAAGAAATTTTTGAAAAACTTGAAAAAATTTATTACGAACTAGAAGATGTAGTAGACCTTATTGTTACTTTAGATGAAGACATCGAATCAAACGACAGAAAACTTGAAAAAGTAATATTGCGTTTGGATTCAATTAATAAATTAAAAATGAAATATGGGTTTAATATTGGAGAAATTCTTAGTCACAGGGAGATGTTGGAAGAAAAACTCAAATCATTAGATGAGAATGGATTTCAGCTTAAGAATCTTTTCCAAGATAGAGATTTATTGGAAAAAAAATATCTAGAGCAAAGTAAATTACTTAGGAATAGTAGATATGTAGTCTCAAAAAAAATCGAAGAAAATCTTAGAAATGAACTGGCATTCTTAAATATGGTAGATGCAAATTTTTATGTGAAATTTGAAGAGCTAAGTAGCTGGAGTCCTTTTGGAATGGATAGCGTGGAATTTTTTATTTCTACAAATGCCGGACAAATTCCAAAACCTCTGTGGAAGATTGCTTCAGGAGGAGAGGTGAGTAGAATTATGCTTGCTCTTAAGGTTCTTTTTTCAAAAGTAGATAGCATAGCTATGCTTCTTTTTGATGAAATAGATTCAGGAGTCGGGGGGGAAACTGTAAGGAAAATAGGACAAAAATTACAGGAAATAGGAGAGAACTCTCAGGTTATATGTATAACACATTCTCCAGCTATAGCAGCTAAAGCAAACCAGCAATTTTATATAGAAAAAAATTCTGAGAATGGAAAGACATTGAGTTCAGTAAAACTTTTGACCTCTCAAGAAAGAGTCATGGAAATTGGAAGAATGTTGGCTGGAAAAAAGATATCTTCTGCTGTAATAGATCATGCAAAGGAGCTCTTAAATGGAAGATAGTGCAAAACTTTTAAAGGACTATATAAATCTTCTAAAAAAATATGGAAAAAACTCAGAGGAAACCATAGAGATATATAGAAAAGAGATAAAAAATTTTCTTGATTTTATATCACAAAATAAAATTGTGAGTTTAGCAGATGATATTGGAATAAAGTATACGGAAAATCTAAAAAAAAATTTTTCTCCCCTGTCTATAAAGAGAAAAATAGCTTCTGTGAGTGGATTTTTTAAATATTTAATAAAAAAATCCATAATAAAACAAAATCCTTTTTCAGGAATAAAAATATCTGAAGAAAAAAAAGATATTTCCCCTAAAGTTACCCTGGGAGAAATAGTTAGGATTATGGATTATTGCAAGGATGATGATAAGGGAAGAAGAGACAGAATAGTAATCTATCTTCTTTTTATAAGTGGTCTAAAAATAAATCAGATACTAAAAATTAGAAAAGATAATATATTAAAATCCAACGAAATAAATATATTAGGAAAAAACGGAATAGAAACAATAAAATTGGACTCTGAAGGAGTTGAATTTCTAAAAAATTATATTGATAAAAAAGAAAAAAAGCAGGAAGAAAATCTTTTTGGAGATTTGAGCAGGCAAACTTTTAGAGCAAGGTTTATGAAATATTGTAAGGAAGCAGGGATAGATATTCCGATATCTCCAATAGAAATAAAAAAAAGTGTAGCAGAGAACAAAAATGAAAATATCACAAGAGGTGACTTTTTTCGAGAGATGAAAAAAGAATATATGAAAACAAGAATAGGAGATGAATAATTATGAAAGCAGGATTTATAGCCGTAGTAGGAAGACCAAATGTAGGAAAATCTACATTGATAAATAAACTTGTAGCAGAAAAGGTTGCAATAGTTTCGGATAAAGCAGGAACAACTAGAGATAACATAAAAGGAATTTTAAATTTTGGAGATAATCAATATATTTTTATAGATACTCCAGGAATACATAAACCTAAGCACCTTTTAGGAGAGCATATGACTAATAGTGCCATAAGAGTCTTGAAAGAGGTAGATGTTATAGTTTTTTTATTGGATGGATCACAGGAAATTAGTACAGGAGATCAATTCGTTATGGATAAGGTTTCTGAAGCTAAAAGAACTCCTAAAGTTTTAGTTATCAATAAAATTGATAAAATGGATGATTATGAGATGAAAGCCAAGAGAAATGAAATTCGTGAAAAACTTGGAGAGTTTGATGCTATTGTTGAAATTTCAGGTCAATATGCATTGGGAATTCCAAAGCTTCTTTCAGCCATCGATCCATTTTTAGAAGAGGGTATAAAGTATTATCCTGATGACATGTATACAGATATGCCTATTTACAGAATAATAACAGAAGTTGTAAGAGAAAAAATTCTGAATAAAACTAGAGATGAAATACCTCATTCAGTAGCCATAGAAATACTGAATGTAGAGAGAAGAAGTGAAGGAAAAGCAAAGGATAAGTTTGATATAAATATTTACGTAGAGAGAGATTCTCAGAAGGGAATAATAATAGGAAAAAATGGAGCTTTGCTAAAAGATATTGGAACAGAAGCTAGAAAAGATATTGAACAGCTATTAGGACAGAAAATATTCCTTAACTTATGGGTAAAAGTTAAAGATGACTGGAGAAAAAAGAAGCCTTTCTTGAAAGAGATGGGATATCACATTGAAAAATAGGATAGAAAATATGGAAAATAAAAAATTGAAAATAAAAGAAATAATAGAAGTAAAGACAGATAAATCAGATATAGGGAAACGTTTGGATATTTTTGTACAGGAATATCTCCAAGATACTACTCGAGCTTATGTCCAAAATCTTATAGAAAATGGAAATATATCTTTGGAAAATAGTAAAAAAATAAAATGTGGAAGCAAGATTAAGGGAAATGAGAATATTGTAATTTCTATTCCTGAAGATGAAATGTTAGATCTAGAACCTGAAAATATTCCAATAGATATAATTTATGAAGATGAGCATATGGCTATAATCAATAAAGGTCCTAATATGGTAGTACATCCAGCCCAAGGAAATTATAATGGAACCCTTGTGAATGCGGTTCTTTATCATGTAAAGGATCTTTCAGGAATAAATGGAGTAATAAGACCTGGAATAGTTCACAGACTGGATAAGGATACGAGTGGAATAATAGTGATAGCTAAAAATGATGTGGCACACCTTTCACTTTCGAATATGTTTAAAGAAAAAACATTAGAAAAGACATATGTTTGTATCTGTAAAGGGAATTTCAAGATAAAAGAAGGTCGAATAATGAATCTCATAGGACGTGATCCTAGAGATAGAAAAAAAATGGCAGTAGTCCAAGAAAATGGAAAAGAGGCAATTAGTAACTATATAGTTTTAGATGAAGTGAGAGATTTCTCTCTAGTGAAAGTAAGAATAGAAACAGGGAGAACTCATCAAATTAGGGTTCATATGAAGTCTCTTAATCACCCAATAGTTGGTGATAGAGTATATGGAAATGGTGGAGATCTAGCTTCCAGACAGATGCTTCATTCATATACATTAAAATTTAGGCATCCAGTAAAAAATCATGAAATGATTATAAAAGCACCAATACCTGAAGATTTTAAAGCGATTATAAAAAGATTGGGCATGGATATAAGTAAGATAGACTGAGGAGAATCATGGAAAATTTATTATATAAATTTGATTTAGAAATGGGAAAAGTTATAGGAGTAGATGAAGCTGGCAGGGGTCCTCTTGCAGGTCCAGTTGTGGCAGCAGCAGCATTATTAAAAAACTATTCTCCTATTTTAGATGAGATAAATGACTCTAAAAAACTCACTGAAAAAAAACGGGAAAAAATATTCTGTACTTTGGAAGAAAACTTTTTTATAGGTGTGGGGATGGCTACAGAGAAGGAGATAGATGAAATAAATATACTTAATGCAACATTTCTTGCAATGAGAAGGGCTTTGGAAAATCTTCGGAGTCAGGGAGTGAATCTTGAAGAATATCTTATTCTTGTAGATGGAAATCATAAAATAAGAGAATGCCAACTTAATCAAGAACCGATTGTAAAAGGAGATGGAAAAAGTTTGGCTATCGGTGCGGCATCTATAGCTGCTAAAGTTACGAGAGATAGAATCATGTTAGATATTGTAAAAGAATATCCAGATTATGAGTTTGAAAAACACAAAGGATACGGAACAAAAAGACATAGGGAAATAATTTTAGAAAAAGGTGCAACAAAAATTCATAGAAAGAGTTTTTTAAAGAAGATAATTGGAGAAAGATGAATAGACGTGAAAAAGGCGGATATTATGAAAGAAAAGCTGAAATTATTTTGAAGGAATCAGGATATGAAATATTAGAAAAAAACTACTATTCCCAGTGGGGCGAGATAGATATAATCTGTAAAAGAGAAGAAACATTGGTTTTTGTTGAGGTGAAATATAGAAGAAACAATGATTATGGATATGGAAGCGAAGCTATAGATAAAAAAAAATTAAAAAGAATGTATCTCACTGGAAAAAAGTATCTTTCTGAAAAAAGATTTTTAACTAAAGAGATAAGATTTGATATGATTGTTTTTTTAGGTGAAAAAAGTACATGGGATAAAAATATAATATGGGGAGATGAGATATGGAGCTAAACTGTTTAAAATGTGGAAGTGAAAAATATTACATGAGAACAGCTTTGTTTCCAGAAAAGGACTCTGGGCTTAAGCTACATTTAGGATCTTATTATTTGAAAATATGTGAGGAGTGTGGATATACTGAAATGTACTCTGCAGCCATATTGGATAAGGAGAAGAATAGAAATGTCCAAATTAATCCTGCACCTTAAAAAACTTTTTTTTTCTACGAAATGTTCAATGTGTAACTGCTTTCTAAAAGATGATGAAGAATATCTCTGTTCAGAGTGTTTAAGTTATCTTGAAAAAGAGGGGAAGTTCAAAAAAATAGAAAATTGTTATTATTCATACTCGTATAATGGTGGAATTAAGAATTTTATAGAAAACTACAAATTAAAAAATCAAAGAAAATTGGGAGTTATATTATCAGGAATATTAAAACCTGAGATTGAAAAAATAATTAAATTAGAAAGCATTGATTTTGTAATTCCAGTCCCAATAAGTGATGGGAGACTCAGAGAAAGAGGTTTTAATCAAGTTCAAGAAGTGCTTGAAAAAGCAGAGATAAAGTACAAAAAAATAGATAGGATAAAAAATACTGAGCAAATGTATAAATTAGGTGGTAGAGAAAGAAGACGTGAGAATATAAAAAAAGGATTTAGAATAGGAGACAATGATTTCAATGGTAGAAATCTACTTATAGTAGATGACATACTAACTACTGGTTCTACAGTGGAAGAGATAATTGAAGAAATTCACCTTTGTTGTAATCCTAATAAAATTATTGTATACACTTTTTCTTTAGCAGTTAAGAATATAGAGAGGAATAGAGATGTCGATAGAAGTTTATATAGATAATGAAAAAATCGAGTTAAAAAAAAGATATAAAACATTAGGCAAGGCAATAATAGAAATAAATGCTCAATTGATAAAAGAAAGCAGACTAACTACTCATATTCTTGTAAATGGAGAAGAATTAAGTGAAAAAACCTTTATGTATGCCAAAAAAAATATTCTGGAATTTAAAACAAAAAAAGAATCAGGAATAGTTTTTGAAGGAATATATAATATGAAAAAATTCAGTGAAAGATATTTTGATCTTGTTGAAGAAATTGGGTTCGTAGAAGAACATGAAGAAGATGAAATACTTCAAGAAATGATGGATCTGACGTCGTGGTTTATAAAATATTTAATAGCAGTAAAAAGTTTTTCAACAATAGATATGCGGGATAATGAATTTGATAAAAATTTGGATCAGCTTCAAGATTTATACATGGATATAAAACAAGCTTTCGAACAAGGTGATATGGAAGTAATACTAGAAATACTTGAATTTGAGGTCCCTAACGTGCTAACTAAAATTGAAAAAAAAGCAGATGATTATGCATATTATTTTTTAAATGATCAGAAGAGTAACAAATTTTTGAATTAAAAGATATCAAATAAAGATTAAATTATTGTCAATGGAAGAAAACTATTATTAATAATTTGAAATAAAAGGGTAATCATGATAAAATCCAGAGACTTATTAAAGATTAAATTAATAGATTAGAATATGAAGTGGGAGGAACAAAATGAGAAAAAAAATAGTAGCAGGAAACTGGAAAATGAATAAAACAAATGCTGAGGGAGCAGAAACTGTAAAAGAATTAGGAAGACTTGTAGCTGAGTATAAAAATGTGGAAGTCATTATAGGTGCTCCAACAATTATGCTTTCAGACCTTGTTAAAGCAGCAGAAGGGACTAGAGTTAAAATAGCTGCTCAAAATATGTATCCAAAAGATTCAGGAGCATTTACAGGAGAGACTTCTCCACTTATGTTAAAAGCCATAGGAGTAGAACATGTTATTCTTGGTCACTCAGAGAGAAGAGAATATTTTGGAGAGACGGACGAGTTTATAAATACTAAAGTGAAGTCAGCACTAGCTCACAATATAACTCCTATTCTTTGTATAGGAGAAAAACTTGAAGAGAGAGAATCAGGAAAAACAACTGAAGTAAATAGCAGACAAATAAAAGGTGGAATGGCTGGACTTACAGCTGAGGAAGCTAAAAAAGTTATTATTGCATACGAACCAGTATGGGCAATAGGCACAGGAAAAACAGCTACTCCAGAGATGGCTCAAGAGACTCATAAAGAGGTTAGAGGAGTTGTGGCTGAAATGTTTGGTCCAGAAGTTGCGGAAGGTATGGTAATCCAATACGGAGGATCAATGAATTCATCTAACGCAGCAGATCTTATGGCTCAGCCTGATATTGATGGTGGACTTGTTGGAGGAGCTTCTTTAGATGCACAAACTTTTGCAATAGTTGTAAAAGGAGGAAATTAATAGATGAAAAAGCCATTAATGCTTATGATATTAGATGGTTGGGGAATAAACCATCATAAAAATGAGAAAAACGCAATAGAAGATGCACATCCTACAAATTTCATAGAGTTAATAAAAAAATATCCAAATTCTGAGCTAGAAGCATCGGGAGAAGCGGTAGGTCTTCCTGATGGTCAGATGGGGAATTCAGAAGTAGGACATCTAAATATCGGAGCCGGAAGAGTTTTGTATCAGCCTCTTGTTGAAATATCTAAAGACATGAGAGAAGGAGACTTCTTTAAGAAAGAGAAAGCTGTTGAAGCGTTTGAAAAAGCTAAAGCATCAGGAAAAGCAATACATTTCATAGGACTTCTTTCAGATGGTGGAGTTCACTCACATAACAGTCATCTTTACGGACTTCTCCAAATGGCTAAAAATTATGGACTCGAAGAAGTTTATGTACATGCTTTTTTAGATGGAAGAGATACTGCACCAAAATCTGGTGAGGGATTCCTAAAAGCACTTGAAGCAAAAATATCTGAAATAGGAGTTGGAAAGATAGCCACTATTTCAGGAAGATATTATTCCATGGATAGAGATAAAAATTATGAAAGAACGGCAAAAGCATATCAGGCTTTAGTTGAAGGAAAAGGGATAAAATCTGTTTCGGTAATTGAAGCAATAAGCGATTCATATACTAAAAATATCACAGATGAATTTGTAATGCCTACAGTTATAGATGAAAATGGAGTAATTAAATCTGGAGATGTTGTAATAAACTTTAACTATAGACCAGATAGAGCAAGACAAATAACTAGAGCTATTAATGATAAAGAATTCTCATTCTTCCAAAGAGATTATCTTGGAGTTAATTTCTATTGCATGAGGCAGTATGATACTACAATAGATGCTCCTTTTATCTATGTAGATAAAGAGCTTACAAATACTTTGGGAGAAGTTCTTTCTAAAAATGGACTTACTCAACTTAGAACAGCTGAAACTGAAAAATATGCTCATGTAACATTCTTTTTCAATGGAGGAAAAGAGTTGGCTTACGAAGGAGAAGAAAGATTGCTTGTAGATTCTCCGAAGGTAGCAACATATGATCTTCAGCCAGAGATGTCAGCGGAAAAATTAACAACAGAAGTGCTTAAAGTTTTAGATGAAAATAGATTTGATGTTGTAGTTATAAACTATGCAAATCCAGATATGGTAGGTCATACAGGAGTTATAGATGCAACGGTTAAAGCTATAAAAGTTGTAGATAACTGTATGCACAGAGTTGTGGAAAAAGTTTTAGAGAAAAAGGGAACAGTTTTAGTAACTGCAGACCACGGAAATGCTGAGCTTATGGAAGACCCGATAACTCATGTACCTTTTACAGCTCACACGACAAACCATGTTCCTTTTATTTTAGTATCTGAAGAATTGAAAAATGTCGAAGTAAAAGATGGAAAACTTTCAGATTTGGCACCTACTATGCTAGATATACTTGGAATAGAGAAGCCTTCAGAGATGAATGGTGTATCTTTAATAAAAAGATAGATAGAGGAGGTAAAGCGAATGAAAAAATTAATAGTTTTATCACTTACAATTTTAGCTCTCACAGGTTGTGCTAATGCAGGCTCAGGAGCCATAGGCGGTACAACCGTAGGAGCAGGAACAGGAGCTGTTCTAGGACAAGTTATAGGTGGAGATACTAAGGGGACGCTGATTGGAGCAGGAATTGGAGCCGCAGCAGGAGCCCTAATTGGAACAATGCAGGATAGCAACAGAATCCAACAGGAACAAGTTTACCAGCAACAGAATCAAGGTTATTATCAACCTTCAGGAGGAGCTTATCCACCTCCGCCAGGAGGATATCAGGTAGTTCCACAACCTGGTTACCCAAGACCATTACCACAATATTAATTCAAAATCAGGGGACAATTTAACCGATTGTCCCATATTTTTTTATAATAGAAAAACGTAGTAGAGAATTTAAAAACGTGGTATAATAATATGTATGAAAAAAATAAATATATACGTATGAGTAGATGAGGAGGAATATAGATGATAGGAATAGGAATTGTGGGTCTTCCGAATGTTGGAAAATCAACTCTTTTTAATGCTATAACAAAGGCCGGTGCAGCCGAGGCGGCAAACTACCCTTTCTGTACAATTGAACCAAATGTTGGGATGGTAACAGTTCCAGACCAAAGAATGGAGGAACTAGCGAAAATAATAAATCCTCAGAGAATGGTTCCAGCTACAGTGGAATTTGTAGATATAGCAGGTCTTGTAAAAGGCGCTTCCAAGGGAGAGGGATTAGGAAATAAATTCCTATCTAATATCAGGTCTACAGCAGCTATCTGCCAAGTTGTTAGATGTTTCAATGATGATAATATAATTCATGTGGCTGGAGGAATAGATCCAATAGCTGATATAGAAGTTATAAATGGAGAACTTATTTTAGCTGATTTGGATACAATCGAAAAAGCTGTTGAAAAGCATTCGAAACTTGCTAAAAATAAAAATAAGGAATCGATGACTTTAATGCCTGTTTTAGAAACTTGCAAGGTTCATCTCGAAGATATTCAGATGCTTAAAACTCTTAACTTATCTAAAGAGGATATAGAGTTACTTAAGGCTTATCAACTGCTTACTCTAAAGCCTATGATATTCGCTGCTAATGTATCAGAAGATGATTTGGCTACTGGAAACGAATATGTAGAAAGAGTTAAGGAGTATGCTGAAAAATTAGGATCAGAGGTAGTTGTAGTTTCAGCTAAAGTTGAAGCAGAACTTCAAGAAATGGATGACGAAGAATCTAAAAAAGAATTTTTAGAGGCTTTGGGAGTAGAAGAGGCTGGTCTTAATAGATTGATAAGAGCCGGATATAAACTTCTTGGACTTCAAACATACTTTACAGCTGGTGTTAAAGAAGTTAGAGCTTGGACAATAAGAATAGGAGATACAGCACCTAAAGCTGCCGGAGAGATCCACACAGACTTTGAAAAAGGATTTATTCGAGCTAAGGTAGTAGCTTATGAAGATTTTATTAAATATTCTGGTTGGAAAGGTTCACAGGAAGCAGGGACTCTTAGACTAGAAGGAAAAGAGTACATAGTAAAAGATGGAGATTTAATGGAATTCCTATTTAATGTATAAAAATAGTGTGTGCAATCTTTTTGTTAATAAAATTTACTTGACAAAACGTGTTTTTTTTTGTAAAATACCTAAGTGAATATTATAAGGGAGGTTATCTTTGAAACTCAAAATTCAAGATTTCGGAGCTAATCAACATGTTGATAAAATATCTTTAGATGTAGAAGCGATAGATGGGGTAATAATTACTAATCCTGTAGAACTTTCTTTGGAATTATCCAAGTTTGAAAAAATAGGAGTTGGAACAATTTATCAAATATCAGGAGCTTATACAACGGAAGTAAAAGTTCAGTGTGTTAGATGTCTTAAAGAGATTGCCCAGGATATTTCAGGAAATTTCATATGGAATTTTTTAGAGCCAAGAGAGTATTTAGAATATATAAAAGAGCTTAAAGAGGAGAGCGAACTAGATTCAGAAGGGATAGAACAAGCTGATAACGGAGAGATAAATATATCTGACCTTGTAAGGCAAGAGCTAATTTTGAATATGGATAGTTACCCTGCATGTAAGCCATCTTGTGAAGATGATTCTGAGATAAAAAAATATACTGAAGAAACGATTGATTCTAGATGGGCTAAATTATTAGAGATTAAGGATTAACCTTTAAACAGATTAGGAGGTAATAGAAAATGGCAGTACCTAAAAAGAAAACATCAAAAGCGAAAAAGAATATGAGAAGATCTCACCATGCTTTAACAGCAACAGGTTTAGCGACTTGTGCTAAGTGTGGAGCTCCAAGAAGACCACACAGAGTGTGTCTTGAGTGTGGAGATTACAACGGAAGACAAGTACTAAAAACAGCTGAGTAATCAACTAAAAATTAAAAAATAAAAAGAGGCAGATAAATCTGCCTCTTTTTATTTACTGTTGTAATACTATTCGGGCATATGGTAAAATAAAATATAGGTATTCTATTAAAATTTTCTATATGGAGGAAAAAGAGATGAAAATTGCTCTAGATGCAATGGGGGGAGATAATGCTCCTTACGCTACCGTTAAAGGTGCTATTCTTGCTTTGGAAGAGTTTAAGGATATAGAGCTTATTCTTGTAGGACAGAAGAATAAACTCGAGAAAGAACTAGAAAAATACAAGTACGATAAAAATAGATTAATAATTCATCAAGCCTCAGAAGTAATAGAAATGGAAGACGATCCTATTGTAGCAGTTAGAGGAAAGAAGGATTCTTCTATGAATGTTACTTTGGAACTTGTGAAAAGAGACTTGGCTTCTGCAGCAGTTTCTGCTGGAAATACGGGTGCTTTAATAACCGCAAGTCAGTTGAAGTTAAAAAGAATAAAGGGTGTCTTAAGACCTGCAATAGCAACAGTTTTCCCTAATAAAAAAGATCATATGGTTGTTCTTGATGTTGGAGCTAACTCGGACTGTAAACCTGAATTTTTAGATCACTTCGCTATTTTGGGAAGCAAGTACGCAGAAATTCTTTTAGGAATAAAAAATCCAAGAGTTGGACTTTTGAATATTGGAAGTGAAGATGGAAAGGGAAATGAGCTTACAAGAGCAAGTTTCGATATTCTTTCAAATCAAAAGAAAATAAATTTTGTGGGAAATATTGAACCACATAAGATGTTGAATGGGGATGTAGATGTGATTGTAACTGATGGATATACAGGAAATATCCTTTTGAAATCTACAGAAGGAACAGCAAAATTCATAATAGATTTTTTGAAAAATGAGATAAGAAATGATTTTATTTTTAAAATCGGAGCTTTTTTTCTGAGAAGTGTATTCCGTAAATTAAGAAAAAAAATGGATGCATCAGAATATGGCGGAGCTATATTTTTAGGTTTAAATCATATATCGATAAAGGCTCATGGCGGATCTGATGAAAGGGCTATAAAAAATGCTATACGAGCAGCTAAAAGATTTGTTGAAGAAGATTTTGTAGAAAAAATAAAAACGGAAATGGAAAAAATATCTGAAAAAAAAGTTGAAGGAGATCTAGAGAATGTCTAAAAATGTTGGAATTATAGGAATTGGAAAATATGTACCAGAAAAAGTGATGACAAATTTTGATTTCGAAAAAATCATAGATACAACTGACGAGTGGATAAGAACAAGAACAGGAGTTGAGGAAAGAAGATTTGCAGCTGAAAACGAAGCGACATCAGATCTTTCCCTAAAAGCCGCAGAACAAGCATTGAAAAATGCAAATATAGATGCTAGCGAATTGGATATGATAATTCTTGCAACAATAACTCCAGATTATCCAACTCCGAGCACATCTTGTATAGTTCAGAAGAAACTAGGAGCTGTAAATGCAGGAGCAATAGATATAAATGCGGCTTGTAGTGGTTTTATTTATGCTCTTGTATTGGCTCAGTCTCTTGTGAAATCAGGAGCCAGCAAAAAGGTTTTAGTTATTGGAGCAGAAACTCTTTCAAGAGTAACTGATATGCAGGATAGAAATACAGCAATACTCTTTGGAGATGGAGCTGCGGCAGCAGTTGTTGGAGAGGTTGGAGAGGATTTTGGTATACTATCCAACTATCTTGGAGCAGATGGAGATATAACTGAAACTCTGCATATCAAAGCAGGAGGGTCAAGAAATCCTTTGAATGACGAGAGAATAGAAGCTAGAGAACAATATATAAGAATGAAGGGTCAAGAGGTTTTCAAATTTGCAGTGAAAGCCCTGCCAAAATCGACTAATATAGCCATGGAGAGAGCTGGAATTAAGGCAGAAGATATCAATATAGTTATACCTCATCAAGCTAATGTGAGAATAATTGAAGCAGCTTCAAAAAAACTAGGAATTCCAGTAGAAAAATTTTATCTTAACCTTGACAAGTATGGAAACACTTCAGCAGCTTCGATAGGAATAGCCCTAACTGAAGCTTATGAAAAGGGTGCTATAAAAAAAGGTGATATGGTGGCAATGACAGGATTTGGAGGAGGCCTTACATTTGGTTCCCTTATTATGAAGTGGGCTTATTAAGTTTTTATAAAAATTTGACAGAAAGAAAGTGCGATGATATAATATTACAACTGTAATAAATGGAGGATGATTTATGTCTAAGATAGCTTTTGTTTTTCCAGGCCAGGGTTCTCAGTATGTTGGAATGGGAAAAGAACTTTATGAAAATAATGAAATAGCAAAGAAATATTTTGATGAAATTTTTGATAAATTAGATTTTGATCTTAAAAAAATTATGTTTGAAGGACCAGAAGAGGAACTCAGACAAACTAGGAATACTCAGCCTGCAATAGTGGCAATGAGCCTTGTATTAGAGAGATTACTTAGAGATAAAGGAATAAAACCAGATTTCGTTGCAGGACATTCGGTAGGAGAATATGCAGCAATAGGATCTGCAGGGTTTCTTTCTTTAGAAGATACAATAAAACTTACTGCAGCAAGAGGAAAAGCTATGAATGAAGTAGCTGGAGAAGTAGAGGGAACTATGGCAGCAGTAATAGGAATAGAAGCGGATAAGATAAAAGAAATTATCTCTTCAATAGAAGGTGTTGTAGAGGCTGTAAATTTTAATGAACCAAATCAGACTGTGATAGCGGGACAAAAATCTGCTGTAGAAGAGGCTTGTGTTATTCTAAAAGAAGCAGGAGCAAAACGTGCCATATTACTTCCAGTATCAGGACCTTTCCACTCATCACTCATGAAACCTGCAGGAGCAAAACTTAAAATAGAAGCTGGAAAATTCCGATTCGAAAATGTTGAAACTCCTCTTATAGCAAACACAACAGGAAAACCTATAAATACTGCTGAAGAAATTGTAGAAGAAATATATGTTCAAAGTTTCGGACCTGTTAAATGGGTTGATAGTATAAAAGAACTGAAATCTCTAGGAGTTACAAAAATATATGAAGTAGGAGCAGGAAAAGTAGTTGCAGGTCTCATAAAAAAAATAGATAAAGAAATTATAGTTAAAAACATAGAAAAGCTTGAAGATTTCGAAAATATAATGTAAAATTAGACAGAATGCTCAGAGAAAAGTTTATAATGGAAAATTATAATATAAAAAAGAAAGTATATTTAGGAGGAAAAAAATGTTAGATAAAATCAAAGAAATAGTTGTTGATCAATTAGGTGTAGAGGCAGAGCAGGTAACTCTTGATGCAAATTTTGTAGAAGACCTAGGAGCAGACTCTCTAGATACAGTTGAGTTAATAATGGCTTTCGAAGAAGAATTCGAAGTTGAAATTCCTGATTCAGATGCAGAGAAAATCAAAACTGTAAAAGATGTAGTAAACTACATTGAGTCACACAAATAATAGATAAAAAGAAGGGGTATTGTAAATACCCCTTTATTTGTATTTATTTAATAATAAATTTTAAAAAAATAGAAATTATTTGGGAGGTATTATTTTGAGAAGAGTAGTAGTAACAGGATTGGGAATGGTAACTGCCCTTGGAACAAATGCTCAGAAAACTTGGGAAAGAATAAAAGCTGGAGAAACAGGAGTAAGCTATATAGAGGCTTTTGATACAACAGAGATGCCGGTAAAAATTGCGGCAGAGATAAAGAATTTTGATCCAACAGATTATGGAATTGAAAAAAAAGAGATAAAAAAATTAGCTAGAAATACTCAGTTTGCAATAGCAGCTACAAAAATGGCATTAGAGGATGCTAACTTCAAAATTACAAAAGAAAATGCAGAAAAAGTTGGAACAATAATATCTTCAGGTATTGGTGGAATGGAAATCTTTGAAGAACAATATTATTCAATGATTCAAAAAGGACCGAAAAGAATATCGCCATTTACAATTCCAGCTATGATTTCTAACATGGCCGCAGGAAATGTTGGGATATACTTTGGAGCGAAAGGAATAAATAAAGCGGTTGTTACAGCATGTGCAGCAGGAACAAACTCGGTAGGAGATGCTTTTGAAGCTATAAAAATGGGAAGAGCAGATGTAATGATAGCTGGAGGTACAGAGGCTTCAATAACACCTTTTGCTCTAAATGCTTTTGCCAACATGAAAGCACTTTCTACTAGAAATGATGATCCTACAAAAGCTTCAAGACCATTTACAGCAGACCGAGATGGGTTTGTTATGGGAGAAGGAGCTGGAGTCCTTATTCTTGAAGAGATGGAAGCAGCGGAAGCAAGAGGGGCAAGAATTTATGCTGAGATAATAGGTTATGGAGAGACATGTGATGCATACCATATAACTTCTCCAGCCGAAGGAGGAGAAGGAGGAGCTAGAGCTATGAAAATGGCTCTGGATGAAGCTGGTGTAGATTATAATGCAGTTGATTATATCAATGCTCATGGAACATCGACTCCTGCTAACGATAGAAATGAAACTGCAGCTATAAAAAGTGTTTTTGGAGATCATGCAAAGGAACTGTTGGTTTCATCTACGAAGGGAGCAACAGGTCATGGACTTGGAGCAGCAGGAGGAATAGAAGCAGCTATACTAGCGCTTTCTATTTATGAAGAGGTGGTTCCACCTACAATAAACTATGACAATCCAGATCCTGATTTGGATCTTAATTATGTGCCAAACCATTTAGTGAAAAAAGAGATAAAAGTAGGACTTTCAAATTCTTTAGGATTTGGTGGACATAATGCAGTAATAGCTATGAAAAAATATAAATAATATCGGGAGAAAAAATGAATAGAGATATAAAACAGCTGGAAGAAAGACTAGGTTATAGTTTCAGAGATAAAAAACTGTTGAAAAATGCTCTTATTCATAGATCTTACGGAAATGAAAACTGGAAATATAAAAATATAAACAATGAGAGACTAGAACTGCTAGGTGATGCAGTTCTAGATCTTGTTGTTGCTGAATATCTTTATAAAATTTTTGCCAATTCGACAGAAGGAGAATTGGCAAAAATAAAATCTATGGCAGTAAGTGAGCCAGTTTTAGCTAGAGTTTCTAAAGGTTTATGCATGGGAGAGTTTCTTCTTTTAAGTAAAGGAGAGGAAATGACAGGGGGAAGAGAAAGAACTTCAATTTTAGGAGATGTTTTTGAAGCTGTTTTAGGTGCAATATACCTTGATTCAGACTTTCAGGGTGTGAAAGAGGTTGCCCTCAAACACATGAAATATTGGATAGATAATATTGATACGAACGATGAAATATTGGACTATAAAACGATACTTCAAGAGTATACTCAAAAAGAGAAAAAAATAGTTCCGACTTACGAGGTTGTTGCAGAATCGGGTCCTGACCATATGAAAATCTTTGAAATTGTGGTGAAAATTGGAATAGATATTTCAGGTAGAGGGATGGGAAAAAACAAAAAACTTGCAGAGCAAGCAGCAGCAAAAGATATGATAAAAAAAATTGGAGTAAAAGTAAATGAGGCATTATAATATACCTATTTTTATAAATCATGTAGGATGCCCAAATTCTTGTGTTTTCTGTAGTCAGCAAAAAATTAACGGCGTAGAAACAGATATCACACCTGAAGAGGTAAAGGAGATAATAGATGAGTATTTGGGTTATCTTCCTAAAAATACAAGTATAGAGGTGGCATTTTTTGGTGGAACTTTTACAGGCATCTCTTTTGAACTTCAAAAAAAATATTTGGAAGTAGTAAAAAGTTATATGGACTCGGGAAGAGTTCAAGGAATCAGATTATCAACAAGACCAGATTGTATAGATGATAAAATACTTACACAGCTAAAAGAAAATGGTGTAAAAGTAATAGAGTTGGGGGTTCAATCTTTAGACCAGAAGGTGTTGGATCTTACAGAAAGAAATTATCCAGTGTCAGCAGTTGAAGAAGCGGTTAAAAAAATAAAATCATACGGTATCCAGATAGGTATTCAGCTTATGGTAGGGCTTCCGGGAAGTGATTATAACAAAGATTACTTTACCGCTGAAAAGGCCCTAGAGATGAAACCAGATATGATAAGAATATATCCATCTTTGGTTTTGAAAGATACTGAGATGGAGAACATGTATAGAGAGGGAAGGTATCTTCCTCTTACTTTAGAATCTGCAATAGATATAACTAAAAAAATATATTCTTTATTTATAGTGAACGGCATAAATGTAATAAGAGTTGGTCTTCAACCTTCAGATGATTTAAGAGAAGAAGGTGTTATTGTTGCAGGACCATTTCATCCAGCCTTTAGAGAACTTGTGGAAGGAGAAATATATTATGATTTTTTCAAAGAGATTCTAGAAAAAGAGAAAAAACTAGAAATTGTATGTAATGAGAAGAATAGATCTAAAATAATAGGAAACAAAGGAAAAAATAGGAATAGATTACAGGGGAAACTTAATCTAAAAATAGAATCAGGAATAGATGAAAATGAAATATCTATAAATGGAAAAATATATAAGAGAGATGAAATTTTCCGAAGGGGAATAAAATGAAAAGGATAGTTTTGAACAGGGATATTTTCGGCTGTAAAGCAGTGATAATAGAAAATAATCGGGTAATGGAGATATTTGTAGAAAGAGATGGCGAAAGTGCCTGTAACGGACATATATACAAAGGGAAAATTTCCAATGTAATACCTGGAATGGAAGCTGCTTTTGTAAATATCGGAATGGAAAAAAATGCCTTTTTGCACATAGATAACGTGGCTGAATATCAGCAGGAAAAAAACAGTGATGTAAAAAGAAAAAGTATAGATAAATATTTCGCTGTGGGAGAGGAAGTATTGGTTCAAGCAGTAAGTGAACCGACTGGAAATAAAGGTGCAAGAATAACAACTCAGTGCACGATTCCAGGGAAATTCTTGGTTTTGGTCCCTGGAACAAATCAGATTTCTATTTCTAAAAAAATAGAAAATATTGAGGAAAGGGAAAGACTTGAAAAAATGATTTCAAAGCTTAAACCTGATAATTTTGGAGTTATAATAAGAACTGCAGCTACTGATAAACCGAATTTTCACCTGGAGAGAGAGATGGAATATCTCCTGAAAAGATGGGGAAAGCTTGTAAATAAAGTCAGAACGAGCAAAGTCGGAGATATGCTGTATAGTGAGAATGACCTTGTGAGTCGTATAGTAAGAGACGTTTTTAGCGAAGATATAGATGAGTTCATTGTAAATGATGAAGAGCTGTATCAAGATATTCTTAATTACGTGGATGCTTTCGGAGATCAGGGAAGCGGAAAAAAAATAAAGCTTTATGATGATTATGAAGATGTTTTTGATAGATACAACATAACAGAGGAGATAGGGAAAGCTCTGGAGAAAATAGTTTATCTTGAATGTGGAGGTTATCTGATAATTGAATCTACCGAAGCACTTACAACTATAGATGTAAATACTGGAAAAAATATAGGAAGAGATGCTCTTAAAATAGGATTAGAAAATACGACACTGAAAACTAATTTAGAGGCTGCGAAAGAGATACCGAGACAGCTCATGCTCCGTAATATAGGTGGTATAATAATAATAGATTTTATAGATATGAAAGAGGAAGAGAATAAAAATCTTCTTTTAAATGAATTTGAAAATTCTTTGAAAATCGATAGAATAAAAAATAGTATAATTCACTTTACAGATTTAAATCTTATAGAAATGACTAGAAAAAGAACTGGAAATCCTCTAAGTTACTATTATTATGATAACTGCCCTATGTGTAATGGAAATGGAAAGATAAAATCTCAAGAAGCACTCGTAGAAGATATATTGAGAGAAATAAGAATAGTGATGAAAGATAATGATTTTTCTGGAATTAAAATATTTGCAGAGAAAGAACTCTGTAAAAAAATTAGAGAAGAATATTTAGATTTTATAAAAGCTTATGGAGAAAAAAGGAAAAAAATAGTGCTTTTAGAAGAAATAAGAGATAGAGATATTTCAAAATGGTATGAAATTATTCTTATAAAATAGAAGAGGTAGACGAATGAAAATAGCAGTTTATTCTGGAAGTTTTGATCCTATTACAAAAGGGCATGAAGATATAATCAGGAGAGCAGCGAAAATGACAGATAAATTAGTAGTTGCTGTACTGAATAATATTAATAAAAATTATCTTTTTTCTCTTGAAGAAAGGACGGCTATGGTTATCAACTCTTTAAGAGATTTAGAAAACATAGAGGTGAAAAATTTTCAGGGACTTCTCACGGATTTTATGAAGGAAAATAAAATAGAATTTATAATTAGAGGATTAAGAGCAGTCTCTGATTATGAATACGAACTGACAATAGCTTTTGCTAATGGTGATATATCAAAAGGAAAAGCTGAAACAATATTTATACCTGCCTCCAAGCAGTATATGTACCTAAGCTCTTCAGTGGTGAGAGAAATAGCTAATTACGAAGGAAAACTTTCAGATTATATCAACGAAGATGTAGAGATGAAAATAAGAGATAAAATTAAAACTCAAGGAAGTAGATAGTTATGGCAAAAAGTAAAAGCTTTTACATCTGTAATGAATGTGGATATAAAACTGCAAAATGGATAGGAAAATGTCCTCAATGTGGAGAATGGGGGAGTTTTGAAGAGGAGATAGAAGTTCCGGCTGGAGCCGTAAACATAAATAAAAAGTTGGGAGCTTCTCAGGAAAGCAGTAAGAAAGTTTTTGCTTTTGAAGAAATAACTGTGGAAGAAAACTTCAGATATAAGACAGATATCGGAGAGTTTGATAGACTCCTTGGAGGAGGTCTTGTAACTGGAGAAGTAGTCTTAATTACTGGTAGTCCAGGAATAGGGAAATCAACTCTTCTTCTTCAGATAATAGATCAGTATACTCAATATGGAGATGCATTATATATATCGGGAGAAGAATCTCCTACCCAGGTAAAAAATCGTGGTGAAAGACTGGGAATCAAAAATAAAAATCTTTATTTTATGTCTGAAACAGAAATTAATGCAATATATGAATATATTATTTTAAAGAAACCTAAAGTAGTAGTGATAGACTCTATTCAAACTATTTATAATGGAACATACGATTCTTTAGCAGGAACCCCGACACAGATAAGAGAATGCACTCTTAAAATAGTGGAATTGGCCAAAATGCATAATATCTCATTTTTTATTGTAGGGCATATAACTAAAGATGGTAAATTAGCAGGACCTAAACTTTTAGAACATATGGTGGATGCTGTATTTAGCTTTGAAGGTGAAGAGGGGCTTTTTTATAGAATTCTCCGTAGTAGTAAAAACAGATTTGGCTCTACAAATGAACTGGCTGTATTTAGCATGGAAGAAGATGGAATGCGAGAGGTAAAAAACTCTTCAGAATTTTTTCTGAGTGAGAGAGAAGAAAAAAACATAGGAAGCATAGTGGTTCCTGTGCTTGAGGGGAGTAAGGTATTTCTTTTAGAAGTTCAGTCACTTCTTACAGATATGAGTATAGGAATTCCTAAACGTATAGTTCAAGGTTATGATAAGAACAGAATACAGATTCTTACAGCCATAGGAGAAAAAAGAATGGGAATGGCTATAGGTGGAAAAGATATATTTATAAATGTTCCAGGAGGAATAGTTATGAAAGATCCAGCTGCAGATTTGGGAGTTCTTATCTCTCTTCTTTCGACTTACAGAGGAATAGCTGTGAGTCAGAAAATCGCAGCCATAGGAGAATTAGGACTACGTGGAGAAATAAGAAAAGTTTTTTTTATAGAAAGAAGATTAAGAGAACTTGAAAAATTGGGATTCAAAGGTGTATATGTTCCTAGTGCCAATAAGAAAGAGATTGAAAAAAATAAATATAAACTAAAATTAATCTTTTTGAATAATTTAGAAGAAGTTCTGGATAGGATGGGTGGTGGAAAAGATGAATAGTAAAGAAGTATTAGAATTGATATCATTAGTTACACCAGGCACTCTTTTAAGAGAAGGAATTGCATATATTCTTGAAGCTGGAAGAGGAGCACTTATAGTTGTAGGGTTTAATGAAGAGATAAAAAAAATGATTGATGGAGGCTTTCTTATAGATTGTAAATATACTCCAGAGAAATTTTTTGAATTGTCAAAAATGGATGGAGCTATAATTTTAGATGATAATGCCGAGAAAATATACTATGCTAATGTCCATCTCCATCCGGATAGAACATTTAAGACTACCGAGAGTGGAACTCGTCACAGAACAGCTGAAAGAATGGCATCACAGACTAATAAACTTGTAATAGCAATTTCAGAGAGAAAAAAATCTGTAACTCTATACAAAGGAGAATTTAAGTATAGATTAAAAAATATATCAGTGGTCGTAGAACAGGCGGGCCAGGCTTTGAAAACTCTCGAAAAATATAGAAATGTTCTAGATAGAGAGCTTGCCAATCTTACTCTTTTAGAACTTGAAGATTTTGTAACTGTAAATGAGGTGGCTTCAGTTATTCAGAGGTTTGAGATGATATATCGTATAAAACGTGAGTTGGCAGGATATGTGGCAGAACTTGGAACTGAGGGAAGACTTATAAATCTGCAGATGCAAGAACTGCTTTTTAATCTTAAGGATGAAAAGGCTAATTTTATAAAGGATTATTACGACTCTGAAAAACAGGATCTAGATATAACTATTATAAATCAAGAACTTGAAAAACTTACAGACATAGAACTTTTAGAACTGGAAAGATTTTCACAGATACTTGGATATCGAAAAACACATAGCAGTCTTGAAAACAGAGTAAGTCCCAAAGGATATAGAATTTTAAGTAAAATCTCTAAATTGAATAAAAGGGATATTGAGAAATTAATAACAATTTACGAAGATCTTTCAGCACTCCATAATGCTTCAGAGGATGAGCTTTCAGAAATAAAAGGTATGAGCAAATTTAAAATTAAAGCAATAAAAAATGGACTTAAGAGACTTAAGTCCATAGAAGAGCATGAAAAATATTAGAATATTAACTTTATAAGAATTACTGCAGATATTATCTGAAAAACTCCAATAGTAGATCCTGCTAAAAGTGATTTAGCTCCTTCTTTTTTAATTGTTTCGTATTTAACCCTAAGACCGATAGCTGCTAGAGCAGTTATTTCAAAAAACTTACTGAACATTTTGAAATAAGATACCAATTTTTGAGGAAATAATCCAAAAGAAGCTATGACACACATCATAAAGAATCCTATTATATACCAAGGGACATTTATTTTTATTTTCTTTTTCTCGATTTTTTCAACATCTTTTACCATAGGATCTTGGACACAAGATTTTTGTTTCAGATGTGAAAAAGCCAAAAGGACAAAAGTAAGCATAATTATTCTAAAAATTTTAAAAATTGTGGCAAATTTTACAACTTCAGGGCTAATCATTGCCGCACCTCCTACAACCTGTCCTACAGATTGAAGAATTCCTCCAATAAGAGCCGAACTTTCAAGAGTGTTTCCTGCAAAAAAAAGTGGAACAACTGTAAGGGGGAGGAGGAACATAAGTATGGTTCCAGTTACATTGACCATAGTTATTGCAAGTCCTGTTTCAGAAGAGTTGGTTTCCAATACATTGGCAGAAGAAGCGATTGCTGAAGATCCACATATAGCGTTTCCAGCTCCCATAAGCAAACTAAAGTTTTTAGAAAAACCAAATTTTCTAGAAATAAAATATGAAAAAGAAATTGTTAAAGTCATTGTTATAAGAATAAAACTTACGCCTTTGATACCTAAATCTAAAATAGTTTTAAAAGTGAGAGTCGAACCTAAAAGAACAATAGAATATTCAAGAAGTTTTGACTCGCAAAACTTGGTTCCTTTTTCGTATTTTCTATCTTTGAAAAGAGTGTTTCCAAGAACAAGACCGATCAAAATTGCATAGGATGCAGCACCTAATCCAGGGATTTTTTTATCGATAAGAGTTGCAAGAATATAAATAGCCACAGATACTGAGGCACCGGGAAGAAGTTCGTGTAAAGTTATCATAGAGCACCACCTAATTATTTTTTTTACATATTATTATATAACTGTTAAACAAAATAGTCAATAGAAAATTTGAATAATCGTTCAAAAAAGGAGTGAGTATGAAAAAAGTCATTGAAATTGGTGGAATGGGATGTATGAAGTGCGTAAATTTAGTTAAAGAGGTTCTTGGAGATTATGAAGGAATTACAGAAATAATCTCAGTGGAAGTTGGAAAGGCAGTAGTTGTAATAAATGAGAAGTTTGACGAGAAAAAAGTAGCACAACTTCTTACGGATGAGGATTTTGATTTGATTTCTATTCATGGAGAGTAAAAAAAGTGGCGGGAATTTTATTCCTGCCACTTTTTTTATCATTGAGTTCATATTCAAATAAGTTTATTTTTTACTCAGCTCAAAATTACAGTAAAAATAGCTGACTCTTAAGTAATATCGATTTTTTTTTCGTGAATTAGATTATTTTTAATTAAAAACTACCATGCCATTTTATCACCTTTAAATAAAAAAATTAGATAATATATTATACCAAATTTTATAAATTTTTATATTTTTTATTTCAGAAAATTTAAAAAATAGATTTAGTCTATTGACAATAAAAATAATAACCTATATAATAAACAAAAAAGAAAATCCATATATGTTCCTAATAAGGAGGAACGTTTCTACGAATCACCATGAATGATTCTCTATGGACTAATTTATATTAACTGTAAAAGTTTTATTTAAATTGGTCTATGCTCTGCATAGACCTTTTCTTTTATAAAAATAATTTAATTTGGGGGAAAAATGAAAAAATTAAGTTTAATGCTTGCAACACTTGTAGTAATAAGTTCGGTAGCAATTGCAAAAGAGATAGTAGTAGCTCCAACAGTAGCGATAGAGCCGATAGTTATTGTTGCAGAGGAAAAAATTGAAGTAACAGCGGAAACTCCAATTTCAAGAGATTTTAAATTTGTAAATTTCAATTTAATGCATGGAAACGGAATGACAGCACTTGGTCCAAAAGCAAATGACACTTATTTAGAAATAGAGATTGGAGGAAGAAAAGGAGCTTTCGATTTTTATGGATATATAGATTTTTCAGATGTAGTTCATAATGAAGAATTTTCTGATTTCAACGTAAAATCAGAGAAAGCAGGAAATACTAATTTCTTTGCAGAATTAATGCCTAGATTATCAATGAACGAAATGTTTAATGCAGATTTATCTTTAGGACCTGTTAAAGAAGTTTATTTAGCTGGATACCTTAAGGCGGGAGAATCAGATCTTTGGATAAATGGACTTGGACTTGGAACTGATATAGAGGTTCCATGGTTAGGAACGATGGGGTTAAATGCCTATGCACTTTATGTAGCTGAAGATTTTGATTCTGAAAGAGAAGAAAAATGGGACGGATATTTAGTTAAAAATAACTGGTTTAAACCTTTTTATTTCTTTGAGAATGGAACATTTCTTGCATATCAGGGGTATATGGCATATCAATTTGATGCAGCATACAAAGATGAACACAGAACTTCTGATGAGTTTCAATGGTTTAACGGATTTTACTGGCATTCAGATAACTATGCTTTAGGATATGGATTAAAATATACTAAAAATATGATAAATGGAAAAGACGGAGCAGAAATTCCGTGGAATGGAAAAAAAGTAGAGTCTACAGGATTTTCTCACTTTTTTGCAGTTACGTATAAGTTCTAATTATAAATGATAAAAGCATTAAATTGAAAAAATTATTGAAATAAAAAATATGTAATAAAAAAATGAGGAGAAAATAAAATGAAAAAATTAATTTTAGTTTTAACGATATTGTCATCTCTTCTACTTACAGCTTGTGGTGGTTCTAAAGAAACTACAAACCCGACAGAGGGAAAAAATACTGCAGTAAAAAGCCCATTAAAAGTAGGTATTGTACTTTCAACAGGAGGGCTTGGAGACAAATCTTTCAACGATTCAGCTTACAGAGGTCTTGAAATGGCTAAGAAAGATCTAGGTGTTGAATTTAAATATGTAGAAATAGCTTCTCCAACAGAAGATGATCAATTTTTAAGAGAGTATGCAGATGCAAACTATGATTTAATAATAGCTACAGGATTTGACATGGTAGATGCTACTAAAAAAGTGGCAGCAGATTATCCTAATATTAAATTTGCTATGATAGATGGAGTTGTGGAATCTTCAAATACAAGAAATCTTCTTTTTAAAGAAGAGGAAGGATCATTCCTTATGGGAGCGGTTGCTGCTATGATGTCTAAAACCAAAATCATAGGGTTTGTTGGAGGGATAGAGATTCCGTTGATGCAAAAATTCCAAAAGGGATATGAGCAGGGAGCTAAATATATAAATCCTGATATTAAAGTTCTTGCTGCATATGTAGGGGGACAAAATCCATTTAACGATCCATTAAAAGGAAAAGAAATTGCTATATCTGAGATTAAACAGGGAGCGGATGTTGTTTACCATGCATCAGGGTCAACAGGAATTGGAGTTATAGATGGAGCTAAAGAATTGGGTAAATATGCAATCGGAGTAGACTCGGATCAAGATGATGTTGCACCAGGTGTAGTTTTAACTTCTATGCTTAAGAATGTAGATGTAGCTGTCTATGATACTGTAAAATCAGTTGTAGATGGAGAGTTTCAAGCTGGAACACATGCTTTCGGAATTGCAGAAAATGGAGTTGGAACAACTGAGTTCAAAAATACTAAGGATATAATCGGAGCAGAAAATCTTGCTAAACTTGATGAGATTATAGCTAAGATAAAATCAGGGGAAATAGTAGTTAAACAATAATAACTTGATATAATTTAAAAGTTATAAATTTTTTAAGGGAAGAGAACACACTATTTTTTTTGTAGAATTAATGTTAGGAACAGAAATGAATTAAGTGTTTTTTTAGTTCGAAAATGTTGAATTTATAAAAAAAATGTGTTAAAATTAAAAATGTTTGTAATATAAAAAAACATGGGGAGGAACAAAATGAAAAAATTAATTTCAGGTTTAGTTGTATTATCTTCACTTTTACTTACAGCTTGTGGTGGTTCTAAAGAAGCTGCAAAGCCGACAGAGGAGAAAGCTACGCAAAATACTGCAGCAGCTCCAGCAACAAGTTCATTAAAAGTAGGTATTGTGCTTTCAACAGGAGGGCTTGGAGACAAATCTTTCAATGATTCAGCTCACAGAGGTCTTGAAATGGCTAAGAAAGACTTAGGTGTTGAATTTAAATATGTGGAGCCTGCTTCTTCAGCAGAAGATGAGCAGTTCTTAAGAGAGTATGCAGATGCAAACTATGATTTAATAATAGCTACGGGATTCCAAATGACAGATGCTGCCAAAAAAGTAGCTGCTGACTATCCTAATATTAAATTTGCTATGATAGATGATATTATTGAATCTCCAAATACAAGAAATCTTCTTTTTAAAGAAGATGAAGGATCGTTCCTTATGGGAGCAGTCGCTGCTATGATGTCTAAGACAGGAACTATAGGATTTGTTGGAGGAATTGAAGTTCCTTTAATTCAAAAATTCCAAAGAGGATATGAGCAAGGAGCAAAATACGTTAACTCTGGAGCTAAAGTTCTTACAGTATATGCTGGAGGACAAAATCCATTTAACGATCCATTGAAAGGAAAAGAAATTGCTATATCTCAAATTAAGCAAGGGGCAGATGTTGTTTATCATGCAGCAGGAGCTACTGGAATTGGAGTTATAGAAGGAGCTAAAGAGTTAGGTAAATATGCAATTGGAGTAGACTCGGATCAAGATGATGTTGCACCAGGTGTAGTTTTAACTTCTATGCTTAAAAATATAGATGTAGCTGTCTATGATACTGTAAAATCAGTTGTAGATGGAAATTTCAAAACTGGAACACATATTTTCGGAGTTGCAGAAAATGGAGTTGGAACTACTGATTTCAGAAATACTAAAGATATAATCGGAGCAGAAAATCTTGCTAAACTTCAAGAAATTATAGCTAAGATAAAATCAGGAGAAATAGTAGTTAAGTAATAAAAAAATCTCAGAATTTTGGAATTCTGAGATTTTTTTATTACAAAATAAATTCTTGAACTCTTTAGGGAAAAATGTTAAAATTAAAAGATTATAAAAAAATAATTTAGGAGGAAAGAATGAAAAAATTATTTTCAGGATTAATAATTTTATCTACACTTTTATTTACGTCATGTGGTTCTAAAGATTCTTCTGAAACGGTATCAGAGAAGGAAGCTTTAAAAATTGGTATTGTACTTTCTACAGGAGGACTTGGAGACAAATCTTTCAACGATTCAGCCTATAGAGGTCTTGAAATGGCTAAAAAAGAATTCGGAATTGATTTCAAATATGTAGAGCCAGCTTCTTCAGCAGAAGATGAGCAGTTTTTAAGAGAATTTGCAGAAGCTGATTATGACTTAGTTGTAGCTACAGGCTTTCAAATGACAGATGCTACTAATAAAGTAGCCGGTGAATACCCAAATATAAAATTTGCAATGATAGATACGGCAGTTGAACAGCCTAATACAAAAAATCTTCTTTTTAGAGAAGATGAAGGTTCATTTTTGGTGGGAGCAGTTGCTGCTATGATGTCTAAAACAGGAACTATAGGATTCGTAGGTGGAATAGATGTTCCGCAGATTCAAAAATTTCAAAAAGGATATGAGCAGGGAGCTAAATATATCAACCCTGATATGAAAGTTATATCTGTGTCAGTAGGAGGAATAAATCCATTTAATGATCCGTTGAAAGGAAAAGAAATTGCCATATCTCAAATTAATCAGGGAGCAGATGTTGTTTATCATGCGGCAGGAGCTACAGGAATCGGAGTAATAGAAGGTGCTAAAGAATTAGGGAAATATGCAATCGGAGTGGACTCTGACCAAGATGACGTCGCACAAGGAACTGTATTGACTTCTATGGTTAAAAATGTGGATATAGCTGTATATGACACTGTAAAATCTCTTGTTGAAGGAAAATTTCAACCAGGAAATAATGTTTTGGGAGTTGCTGAGAACGGAGTTGGAGTTACGGATTTAAGAAATACAAAAGATACTATCGGTGCTGAAAATATTAATAGACTACAGGAGATTATCAGTAAGATAAAATCTGGAGAAATAGTGGTAAAATAATTAGATGATTAAAGGGAGAGAGCTGGAGACAGACCTCCCTTTTTCTTTTGCTTCCAGCAAGTTGTCCGGTTGTTATTTTTTTAAATATAAGTTATAATAAAATACTGATAAATATTTCCAGAAATATTGGAAAGGAGGAAAAATGAGAGCTGTAGATATAATTGAAAAAAAGAGAGATGGAAAGATATTGACAGAGGAAGAGGTGAAATTCTTTTTGAAGAATTACTCCGAAGGGAAAATACCTGACTATCAGATGTCAGCTTTTTTAATGGCAGTTTATTTTAGAGGTATGGATGATAATGAACTCAAATATTTTACTGCTGAAATGATAAATTCGGGAGATACTATAGATTTTCCGGGAACAGATAAATTTCTTGTGGATAAACATTCTACAGGAGGAGTTGGAGACAAAACAACTATTGCACTTGCCCCAGTTTTAGGAGCTCTAGGAATGGGTACGGCAAAACTTTCAGGAAAAGGGCTTGGTCATACAGGAGGAACTATAGATAAATTTGAATCTATAAAGGGATTCAAATTTTGTGAAACAAGGGAAGCATTAATTGAACTTGTAAATAAAGTTGGAACTGGTCTTATGGGAGCTTCAGAAAAAATAGTTCCGCTGGATAAAAAATTGTATGCTCTTCGTGATGTAACAGGAACAGTGTCGAGTATTCCTCTTATAGCTAGCTCAATTATGAGTAAAAAACTGGCTGTTCATGCAGATGCTATAATATTGGATGTAAAGGTAGGATCTGGAGCTTTTATGAAAACATTTGAGGATGCAAAGAAACTTGCGGAAACTATGCATAAACTTGGAAAACTCTTCAATAGAAATATAGTTTGTATGCTCAGCAATATGGATGAACCACTTGGAAATGCAGTGGGGAACTCTTTAGAAGTAATTGAAGCAATCGAAACACTTAAGGGTAGAGGTCCAAAACTATTTCAAGATCTCATAGTTAAACTTGGAGCACAAGCCCTTAAAATGAAAGGTGATGTTTCAACTGTGGAAGAAGGAATAAAAATAGTTGAAGAAGTAATTGCTTCTGGAAAAGCTTTAGATAATTTGAAAAGCTTTATAGAGGCTTCAGGGGGAGACCCTAGAATTTGTGATGATTATTCGTTACTTGAGGTAGCCAAGGAAGTAACTCCATATTTAGCGAAAGATGATGGATATATCTCTGAAATAGCAGCAGATGAAATAGGAAGAGCAGCTATGATGCTTGGAGCAGGAAGAGCAACTAAAGAAGATGAAATAGACCACTCTGTAGGAATAATAATGAAAGCCAAAGTTGGAAGTAGAGTAAAAAAAGGAGATAAAATTCTGGATTTTTATCATAAAGGAAATTTAACAGAAAGTATCGTCGCAGTTGTAGATTCAGCTATTCGGTATTCAACTGAAAAAGTATCCGAAAAACCAATAATATTAGAAATCATAGGGGGATAAGGATGAAAATAAATAAATATATAGACCATACAGTACTAAAGGCAACAACAATAGTAGAGGATATTAAAAAACTTTGTAAAGAAGCAAGAGAGTATAATTTTTATGCAGTATGTGTAAATGGTTCATATGTGCCAACTGCTACAAAAGAGTTAGAGGGATCAGATGTAAAAGTTTGTGCTGTTATAGGTTTCCCTCTTGGAGCTATGAGTAAAGAAGCTAAAGTTTTTGAAGCTAAAAAATGCATAGCTGATGGTGCGTCAGAAATAGATATGGTTATCAATATAGGTTTCATGAAATCTGGA
Organism: Fusobacteriaceae bacterium; assembly: GCA_051648365.1. Classification (GTDB taxonomy): domain Bacteria; phylum Fusobacteriota; class Fusobacteriia; order Fusobacteriales; family Fusobacteriaceae; genus JAGNZR01. The sequence goes on along the minus strand of JBOFEZ010000139.1, from coordinate 44,746 downwards.
ATGCACGCTGAAGTTGAGCAAGAGATAAGAGAAATTAAAGAAGCTATTGGAAGCAATGTGCTTAAAGTAATAATAGAAAATTGTTACCTGACAGATGAGGAGAAAAAAATTGCAAGTCAGATGTGTGTGGACGCAGGTGCTGATTTTGTAAAAACATCTACAGGATTCGGAACGGGAGGAGCAACACTCCAAGATCTTAAGTTGATGAAAACTGTAGTTGGAGATAAGATTAAAATTAAAGCTGCAGGAGGAGTAAAAGATCTTGCAACTGCAGAGGAATTTATAAATGCTGGAGCCGATAGACTTGGAACATCTTCAGGAGTACAGCTTGTGACAACTGGAAAGATGAAAGAGGGAGAATATTAATCTTAGGAGGAAGGATCTATGGAAAAAATTGAAAGAGCCACGATAATAGTTTTAGATAGTTTAGGTGTTGGCTATACTCCAGATTCTAAAGATTATGGAGATGAGGGAGCTAACACTCTTGGACATATAGCTTTAGCTACTGGAGGATTAAATCTCCCAAATATGCAGAAACTCGGTCTGGGAAATATAATAGAAATTTTAGGAGTTCCAAAGACAGAAAATCCTATGGGAATCTATGGAAAAGCAGATGAAAAATCTATAGGAAAAGACACAACAACAGGACATTGGGAGATTGCTGGAATAGTTCCAGATAAAGGCTTCCCTACGTATAGCAAAGGATTTTCTTCTGAAGTAATAAAATTAATAGAGGAACGTACAGGAAGAAAAATACTATGCAACCTTCCATATTCAGGGACTGCAGTTCTTGATGACTATGGAGATGAACAGATAAAAACTGGGGCATGGATACTATATACATCGGCAGATCCAGTTCTTCAGATAGCAGCACATGAAGATCATATCCCTTTGGAGGAATTATATAAGGCTTGTAAAATAGCACTTGAGATATGCAACGAGCACTCTCCAGTGGCAAGAGTAATAGCAAGACCGTATACTGGAAAAGGAAAAGGAGATTTTACAAGAACAACGAATAGACATGATTATTCTGTAGTGCCGCCTAAAGTTACTATGCTTGATAGAATAAAAGAAGCTGGATTAGACGTCATAGGAATAGGTAAAACAAGTGATATATTCGCGGGGATAGGAATAACCGAAAATAGAGGAACTAACAAGGATAATTTGGATGGAATTCAAAAGACCATAGTAGCTCTTAAAGAGGATAGCAGAGGACTTATATTTACTAATCTTGTAGATTTTGATATGAAGTTTGGTCATAGAAGAGATGTTAAAGGTTACAAACTTGCTCTAGAAGAATTTGATTCTTTTCTTCCTGAAATTATGGAAAATCTAAAGGAAAAAGAGATGCTTATTATAACTGCTGATCATGGATGTGACCCAACTTATAAAGGTACAGATCATACAAGAGAATATATTCCATTATTGATTTATGGAAAAACTCTTAAATCTGGAGTGAACTTGGGAACTAGAAGTAGCTTCGGAGATATAGCAGCAACAATAGAGGATTTTATTCTTGGAAAAACAGATATTTCTGGAAGTTTTTTATCAGAAATAAAATAATTGATTAACTATAAAATAAAATATTTGGAGGTAAAAATGAGTGTACATATAGGAGCAAAAAAGGGAGATATAGCAGAAACGGTTTTATTACCAGGAGATCCTCTAAGAGCTAAATGGATAGCAGAGACATTTCTTGAGGATGTGGTTTGCTACAACAACGTAAGAGGAATGTTAGGATTTACAGGAACTTACAAAGGTAAAAAAGTATCTGTACAGGGAACTGGAATGGGAGTTCCTTCAATCTGTATTTATGCAACAGAACTAATCACAGAATTTGGATGTAAAAATCTAATAAGAGTTGGAACTGCAGGATCTTACAGAGAAGATGTAAAAATAAGAGATGTAATTCTTGCTATGTCAAGTTCTTCTAATTCAGGGATAAATAGACTTAGATTTAATGGAGCGGATTACGCACCAACAGCTTCTTTTGAACTTTTCAGAAAAGCGATGAAAGCTGCAGACGATAAAAATATAGCTATAAAAGCTGGAAATGTTATGACTTCAGATGAGTTTTACGGAGATGATTTTGAGTCATATAAAAAATGGGCTCAGTTTGGAGTTCTTTGTGTAGAGATGGAAACAGCAGGACTTTATACTGTTGCTGCGAAACATAATGTAAATGCTCTTACAATACTGACAATATCAGATTCTCTTGTAACAGGGGAAGCAACAACCTCTGAAGAAAGACAGACAACATTAAGAGAGATGGTTGAAATTGCATTAGAGGCAGCACTTTAATAAGAACTTCTAAAGGAGACAGTTATGGAAGAGAAAGAGATACTGCTTTATATAGATGAAGCTATAGAAGCTAGAGAAAAATCTTATGCACCTTATTCTAAATTTAGGGTTGGAGCAGTAGTTGTGGATGAAAATGGAAATCACTATAGTGGAGCCAATGTAGAGAATGCTTCTTACGGACTTTCCAACTGTGGAGAACGAAGTGCAATATTTACAGCGGTAAATAAAGGAATGAAAAAAATAAAAGTTGTATGTGTAGTAGCAGATACTTCAGGTCCTGTAAGTCCTTGCGGAGCATGCAGACAGGTTATAAAAGAGTTTGCAGATGAAGAAACTATAATAATTTTAGGGAATCTTAAAAGAGATTATAAAATTATGAATATGGAGGAGCTTCTTCCATATGGGTTCCAGTTTTAATCCTAAAGGAGAACAAGAGTGGAAAAAAACAATTATTTTTATGAAGTTGAAACAGTTTATAAGGAAATAGCTCCTCAAATAAAAGAGAGACTGAAACATTTTAAAAAGATTTGGACTGAAGGAGATGACAGAGCAATACATGCAGAATTATCCTTCTGTATATTGACTCCACAATCAAAAGCGAGAAATGCTTGGAAAGCTATAACCGATATGCTTAAGGAGGATGCTCTTTTTATTCAGGACGCAGAGTCACTTTCAAATTATCTTAATATAGTAAGATTTAAAAATAATAAGGCCAAATACCTTGTTCTTCTAAGGGAAAAGATGAGAGATGAAAATGGAGAGATAAATACTAAAAGATTTTTTCAGTCAATTTCAACAGTACTAGAAAAAAGAGATTGGATAGTGAAGAATATAAAAGGGATGTCTTATAAAGAGGCTGGACATTTTCTTCGGAATGTAGGTTTCGGAGAGGAGGTTGCTATTCTTGACAGACATATTTTAAAAAATATTCAAAAACTAGGAATTATAGATGAGATTCCCAAAACTATAACTCCTAAACTTTATCTTGAAATAGAGAAAAAGCTTAAACTTTATTGTGAATTTGTAAAAATTCCAATGGATGAAATGGATCTTCTTCTTTGGTATATGGAAGCTGGCGAGATATTTAAATAATTGTAAAAAAATGAGAGGACAATTTGTCCTCTCACTTTTTTTATTCTACATTTGTATTCGGGTCATACTCATAATCTTTAAATTTTATTCCGAAAGCCACAGCATAGAAAACTGGAATAGCTCCAAGACTTAGGATAGTATCTACCATAAGTCCAAACATAAGAACTGCAGCTAGAGGTTTAAACAAAGGACCACCGAAAAAATAAAGAGGCAAAAGACCGGCCAAAGTTGTAAAGACAGTCAGTAAAATGGGTCGCAGTCTTGCTTGACAACCAATAACTATGGAATCCTGATCAGTTCGTTTCAATTCTTCCTTTTCAATGGTTATTCTATCAATAAGAATTATACTGTGATTAAGAACAACACCAGCTAGAGAGATAACTCCCACAATAGCCATAAATCCTAAATCTAACCCTGTAATCAGAAGTCCAAGAGAGCACCCTAAAAGAGAAAGAGGGATAGTCAACATTATGATTAATCCTTTTTTTATAGAGTTGAACTGAGCTATGACTAAGGTTAGCATTATAAGTAATGCAATAGGAAGTCCAGCACTCAATCCCTTTGAATTTTCTTCTGAAGTTTTCATCATTCCCGAAACTTTATATTGAGCTCCTTTAGATTCCCATTCCTCAGCCATTCTTTTCTTAATCCAAGAATTGATAAGGGCATGAAGATCATTGGGAGTATATCCCGTTTCTATTCCAGCATCAACTTGAATAGCATAGTTAAGATCTCTTGTATAAACAAAATTAGGGACATAGTTAAGTTTTAGATTGGCAACTTGTTGAAGTGCCACAGATTGTCCTTGCTTGTTTGTAATTTCAAGCTCTTTCAAGGCTTGTAGCTTATCTTTGTAATTACGGGTTCCTTTAATAGTAATAGGAACTGTTGTGTTTTTAGGTGGTGCATTGAAATCATAGAAAGAGGTAGAATTATAGCCTTGAAGAGAATATTGTAAAGCCTCTCCAATTTCAGAGGAAGTAAGACCTGCTAAAATGGCTTTATTATAATCGATTTGTACATCTATTTGAGGAACAAAATTTCCCCAGTTATCAGATACAACTCTAATTCCACTAACAGTTCGTAACTTTTCCTTAACCTCTTCTGCTATTTCTCTTATAAGTTTTAAATCTGGGGATATAAATTGGTAACCCAGTTCAAATTCTGATGTAGGACCTTCTTGAAGTGATTTACTCGTAACGGTTATATTCGGATATTTACCTTGAAGATATCTGTTTATTTCATTCGAGTATTTTTCAGTAAGATCAGCAGATGTAACATTATATAGAACGTAAGCAAATTCTGGAAGATTTAATTCAGGAGTATAACCCAAAGTATAACGAGGTCCTCCTCCACCCACATATGATTCCCAACTTTTGATTCCGTCTTTTTCATAAATCTTTGTTGTTCCTCCAGTGAGTATATAGTCTAGAAATGTAGGTGGATTAGGGTCGGTATCTCCGATAAAATAGTTTTCCTTTATGTGTCTGTTAAGATCTTTTACTACCTCGTTGGTTGTTTCAATAGAAGTACCCTTAGGCATTCTTATATAACTAGCCATAACTGGTGTTGTTCCTTCGGGCATAAAGCTATTAGGAATAAATTTGAATAAAAAAACTCCAAATGCAAAGGAACATAGAGCTAATGTCATGGAAATTTTGTAATTCTTGAGAGCAAGAATAAGGATATTTCTATATGAAGTATACATTTTATCATTGTTGAAATCTATTTTTTTCTGTTTTGTTGTATCAAGGAAATCATAACATAAAAGAGGGATAAAAGTTTGATTTAAAGCCCAAGATGCTGTAAGAGCTATAAATACAACTATAGCCATCGGTCCAACATATTCCCCCATAGATTCCTGATTAGTGATAACAGGAAGAAAAGCTGCGGCAGTGGTCATAGAACCTGTAAAAAGAGGAATAGCTAAAGCTCTTGCTGATTCTAGACAGGCATCCATCTTATTCATTCCTTTTTGAGAAAGAACCATTATATTTTCAGCCATAACTACAGCATTATCCACCAACATTCCCAATGCTATGATAAGACCAGCAAGTGTCATTTGATTTATTCCATAACCGAATATATAAAGTCCGATAAGAGTAACTGCGATTGTTGTGGGAGTAAGAGAAGCTACTATTAATCCCGATTGGATACCTAGGAATCCAAACATAATAGCCACAATAATAATTATAGCTTGTATAAGGCTTGAGAGAAATCCTGAAATTTTATCATCGACAATAGACGACTGATTATAAACTAAAGTCAAATCTGTTCCAAGAGGGAGATTTTTTTTATATTCACTTAAAACTTTTTTTACCCCTTCTCCTAATTTTAAAATGTTTTGTCCAGAACTTAAACTCATAGCTAAAACAATAGACTTGTTTTCTCCGTTATAAGTAAGAAGAGATGGGGGGTCTATATAACCTTTTTCAATTTGTGCAATTTCTTGAAGGTATATTCTTTGAGCTGTAGACTTTCCAGCTAAAACAACCTTACCAATATCTTCTATACTAGTAAAAGCACCCGAAGGGTTCACAGTTATACGGTTTTCTACATCGAGGATAGAAGCATTACGGAGTATTACATTTGCTGATTGAAGACCTTGAACAATTTGGTTTAAACTTATACCCATAGTGGCCATTTTATCGTTATCAATTTTTATATAAATAACGTCCTGTTGAACTCCTGTAATCTGAATCTGACCTATTTCAGGAACTTTGAAAAGTAGTAGACTTTTGAGGTCTTCAGCTTGAGAATAGAGCTCATCATAAGTAAGATCGTTGCTACTTAGAGCTGCGACGGTACCATAAACATCACCGAAGTACGTATTGATAAGAGGTTTTTGAACTCCCTGCGGAAGTTTTGGAATTACAAATTCAATTTTATTTCTAAGTTGGGTCCATTCAGGATCAGGATTCCAATACTTAGCTTTTAAATTTACGTAGACATTTGACTGTCCAGGTAGATTTTTAGAGTCTACATAGTCTAAAGACTCCATACTTCTAACCTCATCTTGAATCTGTTTACTTACAAGTTCAGCCATTTGCTGAGCTGTGGCTCCAGGCCAATTAGTAGTGATAACAGCAGTTTTTATCGTATAACCCGGATCTTCAGCTTTTTCCGAAGAGAGATACGCAAAAACTCCAAAGAAACAAAGAAGTAAAACGAAGAGATAGGTAGATACTCTATTTTTTATAGCCAGGGATGTTATGCTCATATTATTCCTCCTCCTTCACTCCTAATTTAACATTTTGTCCATTGGAAATAACAGTATTTCCAGAAGTTACTATATAGTCTCCAGAATTTAATCCTGAAATTATTTCAATTCCTATGCTATTAACTTCTCCAGTAGTAACATATTTTTTTTCTACAAGAGCAATTCCATCTTTTATATTTGTAAGAACCATGACAAAATTTTTACCATCATTATCTAATTGAACACTGTTTACAGGAGTGTAAATGGCTCCAGCATTCTCATTTTTAAAATCGACTTTAACCGAAAGAGTCATACCTGGTTTGAGGGATGAAGTTGGATTTATTATACTTGCTTTTACGGGGAATGTATTTCCATAAGCATTAGAAACAGCTCCTATATTAGTAATTTTGCCCTTGAATATCTCTCCATTACTAATAGATGTAACGGATACAATCTGATTTTCATAGAGTTTATTGATTACAGAATCAGAGACAGAAAAAACAGCTTGGAGTTCTCCGGATTCACTAAGAGTAAAAACAGGAGTTCCAGAATTAACAGATTCATTTAATTGAGTATCCACTTGGGCTATAATTCCATCAGAAGGAGCTTTTAAAACAGTATATTCAAGCTGGGTTTCAGCAAAATCTCTATTTTGTGCGGCAACTTCAAGTTGTGCAAGTGCAGCTTGGTAGTTAGCTTTATCTTGATCATATTGATTTTTAGAAATACTATTTCCTAAAAAAAGAGTTTTTGAACGCGAAAAAATTGATTTAGCATTCATGATTTTTGCTTCAGCCTCTTGATATTGAGCTCGGATTCCATCGAATTTTATTCTATATTCAGAAGGATCTAATTTTGCTAAAATATCTCCTTTTTTTACTTTACTTCCAAGGTTGACATATTTTTCAACCATCGTTCCTGAAACTCTGAAACTTAATTCTGAAATTATAGCAGGAGCTAAAGTTCCAGAAAATTCCTTAGTAGCAAATGAATTCTCAGTATTTATAACCATATATTTGACTGGACGGACTTCTAGATTGTTTTCAACAAGAGCTTCCTTTTTTTCGCAACCTAAAAGTGCAGTTAGTATAAGTATAAAAATAAATTTATTTTTCATCTCTTCCTCCTATTTTCCGATAACTCTTTCAAGATTTTTTATATCCTGAACTTTTTCCTCTTCACTTGCAAAAATCTTGTATTTTCCGATGGCTCTTTCCAAATTTATAGCAGATATTAAGAAGCTATATCTACTTATAGTATTGGAAAGTTCAGCTGAAAGAGCAGCGTTTCTTGCATCTAAAATCTCAGTCACAGATATAGATCCTACAGCATAGAGATTTGTAGATATTTCTAAACTTTTTTTAGCTGATTCTGCAGCTTTATTTGTGGTGTAAGTTTGAACATAATCGTTTAATAAAAGAGTTGAAAGAGCATTGATATTTTCAGTAATCTCATTTTTTAGATTTTCTTTTTGATAATCTAAAGAATCAATTTGAGACTCAAGACTTTTTTTAGCCATGGTAATTTCTCCACCTGTAAACAAAGGAATTTCGGCCATGATTCCTGCACGCCAACCATTTGTCGGATCATAATTTGAACTCCCCTCTCCCCAAGAATCAATAATATTATTTTTGTTATATTGGCCAAAGGCAGAAATTTTAGGAATAATCCTTGAAGTTGTTAGGCTTGTGCTTTGTCTTTTCAAAATTTTAATATTGTTTTCTAATGCTGAAAGCTGATTTGAATTTTCAATTGCAACTCTAGAAAGAAAGTCAAAAAGCAGACGGTCTTTATCTTCATTGAGTAGAAATTTATCTAAAAAATCCTCGCCCAAGAAAAATTCTTTGGAAAGATCAGCGACATTTTCATATTCATATCTCATATCAACAGGGGCATTAAGCAGAGTGTTAAGAGATATTTCAAGATTTCTTAGCTGTGCAGTAACAGAAGAAAGAGCCGAAGTAACCTCTGAGAGCGTACTTTCCATTCTATATACGTCCTGAATCCCAGTCGCTCCAGTTTCATATTTCACCTTACTTATTCTCAAGAATTCTTTTATTAGATTATAGTTATTGGTTTGAATATCCAATTGTGCCTTGCTCTGAAGTATAGACAAGTAAGTTTTTGAAATATTGAAAATATAATCTAAAACAGACTGATTATACTGAAGTTTACTATTTTCGAAAAACAATTTTTCACTGTAGATATTTGCATTGAGAGAATCGTCAAAAATAACTTGAGAAGCTGCAATAGTTCCAACTGTGCTATTTTCAGGACCAGATAAGACATTCACTAAATCTTTATCCTGTTTGTTATACTGTAGAGTACCCCCTGCTTGAGGAAGCAACTTGGAGATAGCGGCAAAATAACTGTAATTCTGACTCTCTATTGCACTTTTAGAGGATTTGAGAGCAGGGTTGTTATTTAGACCCATCTGAATAGCTTCTTTAAAAGATAGTTTCATTTTTTGAGTTCTATTTTTTTCTTTGACAAGATTCATTCCCTGTATAAAAAGAACATTAGGATAAACTCCAATTTTATTTGCTATTTCAGTATTGAAAAAAAGATCATCATCGAGTACTCCTAAATTCTCTACGCCATTTTCTATATCACCAATTATAAAATTATAAAAATTAAAGGCACCTGTTCTTATCCTTCTCTTCAATTCAGAATTGAGAGAATAGCCCATAAGAGAATTCTGATTTCCTTCTGGATTTAAAGATAGAATGAAAGTTGGAATATTCATAGCAGTAGCTAGATTTGCTGAAGAAATTATGGAGTTATCGTTTGAAATTAGGTATACTAAATCAGAATTTTCGAAACTTTTTTTTAATTCTTCAGAAGAAAGGTGTTCAGAGATAAATTTGGATTCTATCCCAAGTTTTTTCATATCTGCTTTCAATTTTTTTGAAAAATATTTTTCATTATCAGAAGTAACTACGGTAACTCTTTTGATCTCTTTTATCTCTCTAATCTTATTCACGTTTGAAATTAGATCGGGCTCACTGTAAATATAGGAGATATTTTTAGGGATTTTTTTATCTAGAGAGCGGAGCCCTAAAGGATAAGTTATAAATTTCCCTGTTTTCGGAATGTAGATTTCCTCGTTATAATTGAGGACAAAAACACCTTCCACATTGGGGTTTTTTAACATGAGATTTACATTTTCTTTTAAAGAACCCCGATCTAGATATCTACGTTCGATAATTTTTGGAGTAATACCACTTCCTTCAAAGTTGATATTAAGTTCTTCCTGTATGATGTTCTCAAAATATGCACCCTTTTCAAATCCAGGGAGTATTATCCCAATACCTCTGCTAGCAGCAAAAGTTGAGAGAGATAAAATTAACAAAATAAAAACCAAATTGATTTTTTTAGACATACTTCTCCTCCTTATGAAATGCTTCTTAGAGTATTTATGATTAAAAAAAGGTATTTCCTTTTTATTTTTAACTATTAAAGAAAGTTTTTAAGGCAAAATATATTTTTGAAATTAAAAAAAATTATGATATAATATTATGTTAAAATGGGCTTAGAATATATTTGTTTTAGACGTTTAAAATAAAAATACACTTATAGAGTATTAGGAGGTAAAAAATTGAAAAAAGCTATGATAATCACTTATGGTTGCCAAATGAATGTCAACGAAAGTGCTAAAATAAAAAAAATGCTTCAAAATATGGGGTATGAAATAACAGAAGAATTAAGTGAAACTGATGCGGTTTTTCTGAATACATGCACAGTTAGGGAGGGCGCTGCGACTCAAATTTATGGAAAATTAGGAGAGTTAAAAATCCAAAAAGAAAAGCAAGGGACTATAATAGGAATAACTGGTTGTTTTGCTCAAGAACAAGGAGAAGAGCTGGCTAAAAAATTCCCTATAATAGATATTGTTATGGGAAATCAGAATATAGGTAAAATTCCTCAAGCTATAGAAAAAATAGAGAGTGGAGACTTCAAAAGTGTTATATATGTAGGAGCTGAAGATGAACTTCCTCCAAATTTAGATGCCGAATTTGATTCTAAGTTTACGGCTTCAGTACCAATCACTTATGGATGCAATAATTTCTGTACTTACTGTATAGTTCCATATGTAAGAGGTCGTGAAAGATCTGTGCCTATGGACCAAATAATCGAAGAGATAAAAGGATATGTAAAGAAAAATTATAAAGAGATAATTCTTCTTGGGCAGAATGTGAATTCTTATGGGAAAGATTTAGAGACAGGTGAAAATTTTGCCAAACTCTTATCTGCTATAGATGAGATAGATGGTGATTTTTGGGTAAGATTTATATCTCCACACCCTAGAGATTTTTCAGATGATGTAATAGAGGTTATAGCAAACGCTAAAAAGATAACCAAATCTGTGCACGTACCTTTGCAATCAGGTTCTAGTAGAATATTGAAACTCATGAACAGGGGATATACAAAGGAGCAATATCTGTCTTTAGCCCAAAAAATGAAGGACAGAATACCAGATATATCTCTTACTGCCGATGTAATAGTGGGATTCCCAAATGAGACAGAAGAGGACTTCCAAGACACCCTTGATGTTGTCGAAAAAATTGGATATGAAACAGCATTTATGTTTATGTATTCTATAAGGAAAGGGACAGCAGCAGCAAAAATGGATGGACAAATAGATGATGAAGTGAAAAAAGAGAGACTTCAGAGGCTTATAAATCTTCAAAATAGAATGTCAAAAAATTCTAGTGAAAAATATATGGGGAAAATAGAAAAAGTTCTAGTAGAAGGGGAAAGTAGAAAAAATAAAGAGATGCTGACAGGAAGAACCAATACAAATAAAGTGGTTATATTCAAAGGAGATCCAGCGCTAGCTGGAGAGTTTGTAAATATAAAAATAAATCAGTGTAAAACGTGGACACTATATGGAGATATAGTTTAACTTGGAGGTCAGATGCAGAATCTGGAAAGATTTTTATTAAAAGAGATAATTGAGATTGGAAAACAGTTAGATTTAGATTTTGGAACAAGAACAAAAAAGGCTGAAATAATAGAAATGATAGAGGAATATTTCGGGGCCAATGAGGGAATGTCTTTAGGTTGGGGAAATCTCAATGTTTTGGCAGACGGATACGGCTTTTTAAGAGATACAAACGTAGGGAAAGATGTATATGTATCAGCAACTCAGATAAAGAAATTCAAATTAAGAAATGAAGATTCTGTTGTAGGAGAAGTAAGGGAAGCAGTAGGGACAGAGAAAAATTATGGATTAAGAAAAGTACTTTTAGTAAATGGAAGCACAACAACGAAAGCTGAATCTAGAATTCCTTTTGATGAACTAAAGCCATCTTATCCTACTGAACTTTTGAAACTGGAAACCAATGCTAAAAATATTTCTGGAAGAATAATAGATCTTATTGCACCTATAGGTAAAGGTCAAAGAGGACTTATAGTAGCTCCTCCAAAAGCTGGAAAAACAGTGCTTATAAGCGATATAGCCAACTCTATAATAGAGAACAATAAAGATGTTGAGGTGTGGATTCTTCTTATTGATGAAAGACCGGAAGAGGTTACAGATATAAAAGAAAGTGTCAAAGGAGCTCAAGTTTTTTCCTCAACTTTTGATGAGGATCCTAAAAATCATATTAAAATAACAGAGATGATATTGGAAAGAGCAAAAAGAAAGCTTGAGGATGGAGAACACGTGGTAATTCTGATGGATTCGCTTACAAGACTTGCTAGAGCATATAATATTGTTATTCCATCCAGCGGAAAACTTATTTCAGGAGGTATAGATCCAAGTGCTCTCTACTATCCTAAAAAATTTTTCGGAGCAGCTAGAAATATTAAAGATGGGGGAAGCCTTACAATAATAGCAACAGCCTTAATTGACACTGGAAGTAAAATGGATGATGTCATATTTGAAGAATTTAAAGGGACAGGAAATCTAGAGATACAGCTAGATAGAACCCTTGCAGAATTAAGAGTTTATCCGGCTATAGATATTCAAAAATCAGGTACAAGAAAAGAGGAACTTCTTATACCTAAAAAACAGTTGGAAAAAATATGGAATATAAGAAGACATGTGGCACAATTAGATAAGGTAAATGCAACTAAAAAAATTATAGATAAAATAACAGAAACAAAAAGTAATGAAGAACTTTTAAAATAGACACTAGATAGGGGAAAAAATTGAAGAGAATAGGATTTAATTTCTTAATAATCTTAATTCTTATATTTTCATACAGCATTGAGCAGCTAGATATATTTAATAAAGAGATTGTTCCTTTGGAAAAATTCGTTGATTATTATTCTCTTGAAGATAGTGAAGAGGATGGAGAACGAATGCTTACAGGAAACTTCTTCACACTTATCAGGGAGTATGGAGTAGACTCAGAAGAACTGGAAGAGCCGTTGGAAGAGCAAGATACGGAGCCGAAAGGGCAAACTGGAGTGAAAACGATTACCTTTAAGGAACATAGGATTCAAAAAGGAGAGACAATATCGATAATTGCTAAAAAGTATGGAATAAAAGAAGAGGTATTGAGATATAATAATAAAAATATAGGAAAAATAATAAAAATAGGGGATAAGATAAGTATTCCATCAGAAAATGTGATTGAGTATAAGGTAGCAAAAGGAGATTCAGTTTTTAGGATAGCTCAAAAATTTAATATAAAAAGAGAAATTATAAGAGAATATAATGAAGTGAAAGAAAATACTCTTAAAGTAGGTCAAATTATATATATTAAAGATCCAACAATAAAAATTGTAGTTGCTAAACCTGTTATACCAACTAAAAAACCAAGTCAAAAAACACCAACTACAAAAGAAAATATAAAAATAATAAAAACCCTGAATTTTAAAATGCCGATAAAATATACTGGAATTACCAGCCCTTATGGAACAAGGCTTCATCCAGTTTTAAAAAGATATATTCAACATGCTGGAGTAGACTTTAGAGCTAAATACATAGATGTAAAAGCTTCAAAAGAAGGAAGAATAAAATTTTCAGGATATATGAGTGGATATGGCAGAATTATAATAATAAGTCATGATGATGGATATGAGACAAGATATGCTCATCTGAACAAAATCAATGTAAAACAGGGTCAAAGTGTGGCCTCAGGTCAACTTATAGCCCAATCTGGAAACAGTGGAAGATCCACAGGTCCACATCTTCACTTTGAAATTAGAAGAAATGGAAAAACAATGGATCCGATGAGATATCTTAAATAAAAAATTTATATAGGGAGCCTGTATGAAAAAAATAGTGAAGATAGGAAAACTTGAAATTGGTGGAAAAAATGAAGTTATTATTCAATCGATGACCAATACCAATACAGCAGATATAGATGCGACAGTAAAACAGATAATTGAACTTGAAAGAGAAGGTTGTCAGATGGTTCGAATGACTATCAATACACCTGAAGCTGCAGGAGCTATAAAAGATATAAAAAAAAGAGTAACTATTCCTTTGGTAGCTGACATACATTTTGATTATAAATTGGCAATTTTGGCAATTGAAAATGGAATAGATAAACTTAGGATAAATCCAGGAAACATAGGTTCTGAGGAAAATGTACGAGCAGTTGTACAAAAAGCCAAGGAATATAAAGTTCCAATCAGGATAGGAGTTAATTCGGGCTCTATAGAAAAACATATTTTGGAAAAATATGGACATCCCACAGCAAAAGGAATGGTAGAAAGTGCTTTATATCATATTTCACTATTAGAAAAACAGGATTTTTCAGATATAGTTTTATCTCTAAAGGCAAGCAATATTAAAATGATGGTGGAAGCATATAGAGAAATAGATAAATTGACTAGTTACCCTTTACATCTGGGAGTGACAGAAGCTGGAACAGCATTTCAAGGAACAATAAAATCAGCAATAGGTATAGGCTCTCTTTTGTTGGATGGGATTGGAAATACTATAAGAGTTTCACTAACCGAAAATCCTGTGGAAGAGATTCGTGTTGCAAAGGAAATTTTAAAGGTTTTGGGGTTAAGAAAAGGAACAGAAATAATATCTTGTCCAACTTGTGGAAGAACAGAAATAGACCTTATCAAATTAGCTAAAGAAGTTGAAATAGAATTTAAAAATCAAAAAGAAAATCTCAAAATAGCTGTTATGGGTTGCGTTGTAAATGGTCCTGGTGAGGCTCGTGAAGCTGATTATGGAGTAGCCGGTGGAAAAGGGATAGGGCTTCTTTTTAAAAAAGGTGAAATTGTAAAAAAAGTGGATGAAAAAGAGATACTTCCTGAACTTAAAAAAATGATACAAGAAGATTTAAAAGAAAAAAAATAATTATTTTAAACTTTTTCCAGACTTTTGTAGTCTAAATAATACGATTTAAAATGGAAGGTAATAAAAATATGATGGATTTTGATAAAATATTCGAGGAGTACTTTGATAAAATATACTACAAAATCCTTGGAAGTGTAAAAAATGAAGAGGATGCAGAAGATATAGCTCAAGAAGTTTTTATGAGTGTTTATAAAAATTTGAAGAGTTTTAGATCTGACAGTAATATATATACTTGGATATATAAAATCGCCATCAATAAGACTTATGATTTCTTTAAAAAGAAAAAAGTTAATCTAGAACTCAATGAGGTGATTTTAGATATTGAAGATGGTGTAGATTTAAACAATAATTTGATGCTAAAAGAACAACTAGAAAAACTTTCTGAGAATGAGAGAGAACTTGTAATTTTAAAAGATATATACGGTTATAAATTGAAAGAAATTGCCGAGATGAAAAAAATAAATCTTTCCACTATAAAATCATCATATTATAAGGCACTAAAAGATATGGAGGTATAGTTATGTCACCTAGAGATAGAGTGAAGGCTAATATATATAAAAATTTACTTGAGGAAGAACAAAATAAAAATAAAAGATATAGGAAAGTTTCTCTTTCATTGTTTTTTGTAGGAGTGTTAGGGACTTCTTCATATTATAATTTTTTAAAAAATGAAGTGGTTTCCCAATTCACAGGAAAACATATAGTGATTTTAAAAAATAGTCCTGTTGAAAGTAAAAAGACTGAAAAAATTGAATTGGAAGATTTTTTTAATGCTAAGATATTTGAAGATAATCAGAAAATCAATATTGATACAGAGCATGTATTCGGATTTGATTTTCAGAGTTAGGAGAGAAAGTGAGTATGAAAAAATGTTTGTTATTTTCCTGGATGTTTGTTATTTCTATGATGATATACTCGAGCGAAGGGGATTTTGGAATAGTTTATGATGAAGATTTTAAAGCTGTCGGAGTAAGTGAAATTAACTTAAGAAATGCCAAATTACTTATGGAAAACACGAGTATTAATGTAAAAAAAATATCTTTGGATAAAAGACAGTTAGAATTAGAGGCTAATAGGCTTCTTTTAGATGGAGCTGAAAAAAATATTCAAGAACTAGAAAAAGTGATGGATAAACTTGGTGCAATCGAGGCAACAAGGCTAAAAAATCAAGTGAAAAGTCAGATACAGATGTATAAATATATTACACGTCAACAATATATTCAAGCCAGAGAAAAAGCTCTTACTAGGCTAAAAAAAGAGCAGGATACTGAAGCTAAAATAGAGGGAGAGGTAAGTGGGGAAGAAACTCCATCAACCAATCCTTAGTATAATAAGTTATAAAATAAAGAAGAGGTTGCTAACTTTGAAAAAACAATTCATTGTTAGCGATTTTTTTTGATTTTTAACATATTTTATGTTATACTTAATAAGATATAGTAGAGAAAAATTAGGAGATGATAACGTGTTTAAAAAATTAGATGAAGTTGTAGCAAGACATGCAGAACTTTTGAACCTTCTAGGGCAGCCGGAAGTACTTGCTGACCTTAAAAAAATGATGGAATATAATAAAGCCCTTAATAATATTTCTGAAATAGTTGAAAAATATAATGAATATAAAAAAGCTTTAGAAGATTTTGAATTTTCTAAAGAAAGTATAAAAAATGAAAAAGACCCTGATATGAGAGAGATGCTTCAAGAGGAGATAAAAGAGTTAGAGGAAACTCTTCCTGAATTTGAAAAAGAACTCAGAATACTTCTTCTTCCTAAAGATGAAAATGATGATAAAAACGTTATCATAGAGGTAAGAGGAGGAGCAGGAGGAGATGAAGCTGCTCTTTTTGCTGGAAATCTTTTTAGAATGTACTGTAGATACGCCGAGAGAAAGAAATGGAAATATGAAATTCTTGAGCGTCAAGAAGTTGGAGCAGGAGGAATGAAAGAAGTTGTATTCATGATTACTGGACAAGGTGCCTATTCAAAATTAAAATTTGAATCTGGAGTTCACAGAGTACAGAGAGTTCCAGAGACTGAATCTGCGGGAAGGATTCATACATCAACAGCCACTGTTGCAGTTATGCCAGAAGTAGATGAAGTTAATAAAAATGTGGTAATAAATCCGAAAGATCTTAAAGTAGATGTTTACCGTTCAGGAGGAGCAGGAGGTCAGCACGTAAATACAACTGACTCAGCAGTTAGAATAACACACCTTCCATCTGGTGTTGTAGTTCAGTGTCAAGACGAAAGGTCACAGATAAAAAATAGAGAGAAAGCTATGAAACATCTGGCAGCAAAACTTTATGAGTTAGAAGCAGAAAAGCAAAGAAGTCAGATTGCTAATGACAGAAAATTACAAGTTGGAACTGGAGACAGATCTGAAAAAATAAGAACATACAACTATCCTCAAGGAAGAATAACAGACCACAGAATTAAACATACAATACATCAGCTAGAAGCTTTCTTAGATGGAGATATAGATGAGATGATAAATGCTCTTATCACATTTAACCAAGCTGAGATGTTAAGCAGCTCGGAAAATTAATTTATGAAACTTATTGATATATTAAAATTTTCGGAGGAGTATTTGTCAAAATACTCCTTTTCCAAACCTCGATTAGAGGCAGAAAAAATTATTGCTCATGTTTTAAGCTGTGATAGAATGGAACTTTATACAAATTTTGAAACTGAACTTTCTTCAGAGGAGAGAGATAAAATAAAAAAATATCTAAAAGAGATGTCAACCATGAAAAAAACATACGAAGAACTTGATAAAAATGAAAAAACAGACTACAAAACTATAAATTCAGAGCTTTTGGATAAAAGTATACATTATCTGAAAGAAAAAGGAGTTATAGAGTACAAATTAGATGCTGAATATATTTTTTCTCATGTATTGAAATGTAATAGAAGTTTTTTGAACTTTAATCTTTTCAAAGAGATTACAATTGAGCAGAAAGATGAAATCAGAAGAATGATAATTCAAAGAGGAAAATTTAGAAAACCTCTTCAACAGATATTGGGTGAATGGGAATTTTACGGTCATCCATTCAAAATAAATGAGCATGTACTTATTCCACGTCAAGACACAGAAATTCTTGTGGAGCAGTGCAAAATTCTTATGCTAGATATAGAAAATCCTAAAATTTTAGATATAGGAACAGGAAGTGGTGCAATAGGAATAACTTTAGCTAAAGAGTTATCTAAAAGCCATATAACAGCTGTAGATATAAGTGATGAAGCTCTAAAAATTGCAAAATTAAACAGCGAATTAAATCGAGTAAATAATATAGAATTCAAAAAATCTGATGTATTCTCAGCTGTGGAAGGAGAATTTGATTTAATAGTATCAAATCCTCCATATATTCCTCTAGAAGAATATGAGGAACTTATGGTTGAAGTTAAAAATCATGAACCTAAATTGGCACTTACAGATAATGGAGATGGATACTATTTCTATCATAAAATTAGTAAGGAAGCAAAACCTTTCCTAAAGAAAGGCGGCTATCTTGCTTTTGAGGTAGGATATAATCAAGCTGAAAAAGTTGCCCAATTTGCAGAAGAGAATGGACTCTCATTAGTTGGAATAATAAAAGACTATTCTGGAATAGAAAGGGTAGTTATAAGTAAGAAAGTTGGTGAATAAATATGTCGACAAAATTAAAGGATTATGATTTTTATCTTCCGGATGAGCTTATAGGTCAGTCTCCAAGGGAACCAAGAGACTCTTCAAAGTTGATGTTGATAGATAAAGAAACGGGAAAGATAGAGAATAAAAATTTTTTTAATATAATAGATTATCTAAAGAGTGGAGATGTTCTTGTAAGAAATTCAACTAAAGTTATACCTGCGAGACTTTTTGGAAGAAAAGAAAGTGGAGCAGTTATGGAAATTCTTCTTATAAAAAGAGTAGATTTAAATACTTGGGAGTGTCTTCTAAAACATGCAAAAAAACTTAAATTAGGTCAAAAGCTTATCATAGGTGAAAATAACGAACTTATAGCAGAACTCATGGAGATAAAAGAAGATGGGAACAGAGTGCTTAAATTTCATTATGACGGAGCTTTTGAAGAAGTTTTAGATAAACTCGGGAAGATGCCTTTACCTCCATATATACTTGAGACTTTAAAAGAAAAAGAGAGATATCAGACAGTTTATGCAATAAAAGGAGAAAGTGTAGCAGCACCTACAGCAGGACTTCATTTTACACCTGAACTTCTTCAGAAAATAAGGGATAAGGGTATAGAAATTGTGGATATATTTCTTGAAGTAGGGCTAGGAACTTTCAGACCTGTTCAGACAGAAGATGTCCTGGATCATAAAATGCATTCTGAGATATTTGAAATACCATCTGAAGCTGTCGAGAAAATAAACAGGGCAAAAACAGAGGGACGTAGAATAATCTCGGTAGGAACTACGACAACAAGAGCATTGGAATCATCTGTGGATGAAGAGGGCAAGCTGGTTGCAAGAACAGCAGAAACTCAGATATTCATTTATCCAGGATATAAATTTAAAGTGGTAGATGCTCTGATAACAAATTTTCATCTTCCTAAATCCACTCTTCTAATGCTTGTTTCAGCTCTCTATAATAGAAAGGATATGTTAAGAGCCTACGAAGAAGCTGTAAAAGAAAGCTATCATTTTTTTAGCTTTGGAGACGCAATGTTTATTTATTAAGGAAAGATGGAGGGAAATATGAGAATAATAGCTGGAGAAGCTAAGAATAAAAAGATAAAAAGTAGAAAAGGAATGAATACAAGGCCTACACTGGGAAGTGTAAAGGAATCATTATTTTCAATAATTTCAACATATGTTCCAGATTCTGTATTTCTAGATCTTTTTACTGGAACTGGAAATATAGCTTTAGAAGCACTGAGCAGAGGAGCAAAGCGAGCTGTAATGATAGAGCAGGATCCTGAAGCTCTTAAAATAGTTATAGAGAATATAAACTCTCTTGGCTACGAAGACAGATGTAGAGCATATAAAAATGATGTGATAAGAGCTGTTGAGATACTTGGAAGAAAAGATGAAAAATTTGATATAATATTTATGGATCCTCCTTACAAGCAGGAGCTTTGCACTAAAGTTATGAAGGCTATAGAAAAAGCGGGAATTTTGGCTCAAGGTGGACTAATAATATGTGAACATCATATTTTTGAAGAATTGGCCGATGAAATTGGAGAATTTAAGAAAGCTGACTATAGAAAATATGGTAAAAAAGCTATGACTTTTTTTACAAGATAATAAATTGAAGATATTAAAAGCAATCTGATTTTAAATTAGATTGCTTTTTTAATTTTATGTGAATCGTTGCACGTAGAACTTAAAAAGTGTATAATAGGAGGACTATTTTGAATTGGGGGAAATATCGGATGAGAAATTTTTTTAAAAGAAAAGATATTGAATTTTCTATAAAACGTTATTTTATTGATACTTTGAGTTATATGGCATTGGGACTATTTTCTTCACTTTTGATAGGGACAATTTTAAATACTTTAGGTCAAAAATTAGAGATAAAATTTTTAACTGAAACTGTGTGGCCTCTGGCAAGAAACATGACAGGAGCTTCCATAGGAGTAGCAGTAGCATACGGGCTTAAAGCTCCTCCATTAGTCCTTTTTGCTTCTGTTATAACAGGTGCAGCAGGAAATGTAGCGGGAGGACCTGCTGGGGCTTTAATCGCATCTGTAGTAGGAGCGGAGTTTGGAAAGGTAGTTTCTAAGGAAACGAAGATAGATATAATACTGACTCCAGCAATAACAGTGATTACAGGTATTCTTGTAGGAGGTATTGTAGGACCGATTATTGCGGATGGGATGAAAAAATTAGGAGACCTAATAATCTATTTTACGGAATTACAACCTTTTTACATGGGAATATTTATTTCTGTAGTTATGGGAGTGATATTGACTCTTCCTATAAGCAGTGCAGCGGTTTCAATCATGTTAGGATTGGATGGAGTTGCAGCAGGGGCAGCAACAGTAGGATGTTCAGCTCAGATGATAGGATTTGCAGTTATGAGCTACAAAGAGAATGGTCTAGGAGGTTTTTTTGCTCAAGGACTTGGTACATCTATGCTTCAGATGTCTAATATCGTTAAAAATTATAGGATTTGGATCCCTCCGATAGTAACATCAGCTTTACTGGGTCCTTTATCCACGGTGATATTTAAATTAAAAAATATTCCCATATCAGCAGGAATGGGAACCAGTGGATTGGTGGGACAAATTGGAACAATAACTGCCATGGAAGGGAGTGAATTGACAGGGATGAAACTTTATATAGTTATTTTTTTTCTACATATTTTTTTACCAGGTTTAATAACTTATGCCATTGGAGAATTTTTTAGAAAAAAAGGATGGATAAAACCCGGAGACTTGAAAATAAAAATATAGAAAAAAAAACGGAAAAATTGAGTTTTTCCGTTTTTTTTTGATTTTGCTATAATTATTTTACTGTTTCTTGCTGAAGAGTAGAAATCTCATCTTTCTCAATTTCTTCATATTCATCCATATTCTTTTTTACGATAGATTGAAGGGCGATAAGAGCTATCAGATTCGGAAAGACCATAAGAGCATTAAAGACATCTGAAAGTTCCCAAACTAAACCAACTTTCATAAAAGAACCGAGTATAATGAATCCCATAACAAGTATTCTATAGGGAGTAATTAATTTATTTCCAAAAAGAAATCTAATATTGGCTTCTCCAAAAAAGTACCAACCGATTATAGTTGAAAAAGCGAAGAAAAGAAGACAAATAGCTATAAACCCATGCCCGAAACTCCCTAAAGCACCTTGGAAAGCACCTTGAGTAAGAGAAATTCCTGTCATTCCTCCAGTATAAAGACCAGAAGAGATTATAACTAGTGCTGTACAGTTAAGAACAATAAAAGTGTCTATAAATACTGTAAGTATAGCAACGGCTCCTTGTTGAGCGGGATGCTTAACTTTAGCAATTGCATGAGCATGAGGAGTAGATCCCATTCCAGCTTCGTTCGAAAAAAGTCCTCTTGCAACTCCGTATCTCATAGCAGTTTTAACTGAGATACCAGCAAATCCTCCTACAGCAGCTCTAGGAGTGAAAGCTTCTACAAAAATAGCTTTGAATGCAGGTATAACACTCTCAAAATTAAAAGCAAGAATAATAACACACGCTAAAATATATAATCCAGCCATTAGAGGAACAATCTTCTCAGTAACAGAAGCTATTCTTTTAATTCCTCCAAAAAAAACAAATCCAGCTAGAACAGCGATAACTATTCCAACAATCATAGGAGAGAAGCCGAAAGCATTAGCAAAAGCAGTCGAAATAGAGTTGGCCTGAACAGCATTCCCCATAAATCCAAGAGCTAAAATACATGATACCGCAAAAAAACTGGCTAAACCTTTAGCTATTTTTGTGTCTCCTAATCCATGTTTAATGTAATAAGCTGGACCTCCAGTAATTTGACCATCTATTTTCTTTTTAAAAACTTGTCCTAAAACAGCTTCAGCATAGACTGTTGCCATACCGAAAAATGCACTGATCCACATCCAAAAAATAGCTCCAGGACCTCCTGCAGCAATAGCAGTAGCAGCTCCTGCAAGATTTCCTGTTCCTACCTGAGCAGCGATAGCTGTGGATAAAGCTTGAAAAGAAGACATTCCGTTTTCATCAGCAGATTTTCCATTTAAAGATAAACCTCCTGTAACCCTTCTCACTCCTTCTGGAAATTTTCTGATTTGAACAAATTTTAATCTTAGAGTGAAAAACAATCCTGTTCCTAAAAGCAGTGCTAACATGAAATTCCCCCAAAGAATTTCATTTAATTTAACAACAAATTCCATAAAAACCTCCCTTTTAATTTAAAGCTTCAATATTGTATACCTCTTAAAATATGATTTGTCAACACCGAAAAATAGTATTTTGTTTTAATAATAGACCAAATGAATTTTTTAAGAGTGAAATTATCGAAGTTAAAATTGGGGAATTTTAAAAAATGAAAAGAAAAAACCCCACAAACAAATTGTTTGTAGGGTTTTGTATTCTGTAATGATTATCTTTTTGAGAACTGAGGAGATCTTCTTGCTTTTCTCTTTCCGAACTTCTTTCTCTCAACCATTCTTGAGTCTCTTGTAAGGAATCCAGCTTCTCTTAAAGCAGGCTTTAAAGTCTCGTCAGATATAACTAGAGCTCTTGATAGACCGTGTCTTATTGCTCCAGCTTGTCCAGAGTTTCCTCCTCCAACAACATTAACTTTAATACCAAACTTATCCATAGTTTCAGTTAGTGCTAGCGGTTGCTCAACGATTTTACCAAGGATATCTCTTCCTCCGAAGTACTCTTTCATTGATTTTCCGTTTATTTCAATTCCGTTTCCACCTGGGATTAGTCTTACTCTTGCTACAGAAGTTTTTCTTCTTCCTGTTCCTAAATATTGAATCATCTCTGCCACTGTAAATACCTCCTAATTAAATTTCAGTTTTTGCTGGTTTTTGAGCGATATGAGTGTGCTCAGCACCTACGAATACTCTTAATCTAGTTAATTGTTGAGCTCCTAATTTGTTCTTTGGAAGCATTCTTCTAACAGCTAACATAAGAACTTCTTCAGGTCTCTTATCCATGATTTCACCAAGAGTTCTCTCTTTGATTCCACCTGGGAATCCAGTGTGATGATAGTATTTTTTATCTGTTAACTTTTTACCAGTAACAGCTATTTTCTCCATGTTTGTGATAACTACGAAGTCTCCTCCGTCAATGTGTGGAGTATAAGATACTTTTTCTTTACCCATTAATTTTTTAGCTATTTCAACAGCAAGTCTTCCTAAAACTTTACCTTCTGCATCATAGTGGTACCAATCTCTTACTACATCTTCTTTTCTTTGCATATCTGTGTATTTCTTCATTCGTTTCCTCCTAGATAGTTATATTTTATTGCAATATAACGCAACGGTCCTTTGTGGGAAAGGTTAAATTTTACTTAAATATTGTATCAGATTTTACCTGTTTCGTCAAGTGAATTCTACATACTTTCTTGGATTATTTTTTAAAAACTTTATTTTTTGAGCAAAATGCAGTAAAATAGGATGTGATAAAGATAAGAAGGAGAAAAAGATGGAGAAAAAAAATAATTTCGAGAGTAATCTTGAAAATTTAGATAAAATAATAGAAAATCTTGAAAGTGGAGACTTTGGTTTGGACGAAAGTATAAAAGAGTATGAAAAGGCTATGAAACTTATAAAAAAATCTTCTGAAATACTGAAAGCAGCAGAAGGGAAAATAATAAAAGTAAGTGAAAGAAATGAGGAAATAGAATTTGTGGAGGTAGAATAGAATGTTGAGCAGATACATGAAAGAATCTAGAGAAAATGTTGATAATGTGATTGAAGAGTATCTTTCAGAGTTGGAATATCCTTATATAATTGCAGAAGGAATGAGATACTCCGTTTTAAATGGTGGAAAAAGAATAAGACCTATACTGCTTTTTATGACTTTGGAACTCTTAGGTAAAAATAGAGAGTTGGGGTATGGAAGTGGTGCTGCGATAGAGATGATACACTCATACAGCTTAGTACACGATGACCTTCCTGCAATTGATAACGATGATTATAGACGTGGAAAGTTAACGACACATAAAAAATTTGGAGAAGCAGCAGCTATTTTAATCGGTGATGGATTATTGACTCATGCTTTTGCCATATTAGCAGAAAAAAATCAGAAAATATCTTCTGATAAAACCATAAAAATAATAGGAAAAATAGCTCAATATTCTGGAATAAACGGAATGTTGGGAGGACAGATGGTGGATATCGAAAGTGAAGGAAAGATAATAGACTTTGAAACCCTTAAATATATCCATAAAAATAAAACGGGGAAATTAATATCTCTGCCAATAGAAGTGGGATGCATAATAGGAGAAGCGGGAGAAAAAGAAACAGAACTTTTAAAAAAATATGGAGAACTTCTGGGCTTGGCATTTCAGATTAGGGACGATATTTTAGATGTAGAGGGAAGTTTCGAAAAACTTGGAAAACCCATAGGAAGTGATGTTTGCCTTGAAAAATCAACATATCCTTCCATATTTGGGATGGTTGAAGCAAAAAAAATTTTAGCATCTATATGCAAAGAGGCGACAAAAATAATTCGAGAAAATTTTTCTGGAGATATTGCCCAAATATTTGTCGACCTTGTGAAATATGTAGGAGAAAGAGAAAGTTAAAAATAAAATCAATAAAAACTACTAATTGTTGACAAAAATTAGTTAAAATTGTATAAATATAGTACGAGAAATCGAAAATAAACATAAAGATGAAAAAACAGGAGGAAAAATGGCGAAATTAAAAAATATAATAGTAGCACACAAGGCTCAGATGAATCAACATGTACCAGGGGCAATAGATATAATGGGGGCTTTTGACAATCTTATCCAACCTATATTTCCATTTCCTATGATGAATCTATCAATTATTATAACTTTAGAAGAGATAGAGAAACCTACTAAATTTGAAGTAAGATTGAATTCACCTAGTGATGAACTTATTACAAAGGGAGATTTTATTCCGTTAGTAGATCCTTTTGGAACAGGGAAAAAGATATTAGATCTTGAAAAGATTTTAATAAAAGATAGAGGATTATATACAATAGATATCTTTGAAAAGGATGATGAAGGAAAAGTTAAGTTTGTTGCTGGAGAAAAATTATTTATAGCTGACTATCCGCCACAAAGAAGATTTTCCCCTCAACTGATAGCAGATATTATTGCGAAAGACGATCTTATAAAAATGGTAAAGACAGAATTCAGACCTCTAGATAATCCAGAAAAAAGCATAAAAATACAGATATCTCTTGATAAATCAATAGAATTGGAAGAGGGGTTCATAGATATGCCCGAAAACGATAAGGTTACAATAGATGGGAAAGAATATGATCTTACAGGTCTGAGAAGACAGGTTGAATGGATGTATGGAAACCCTATTCCCAAAGAAGAAAAAACAGAAGAAGAATCAGAAACAAAAGAGGTTTAAGATTAAAAAATGAAAAATTGACACTCTACAGTATAAAAAGATGAGGAGTTGATTTTATGTATAATATAAAAGATAAAAAAATGAATTTCACCATAAAACTGACATTGGATGAAGCGAAAAAACTTTTAACTTATTTTAATGATGAGTTTATGGAAAGCTATGATGAATTTCTTTCTAGTATGGAAGAAGGCGGAAGAACTGACGGGGAAGAGTTTGAGTACTACGAAGATTTGAGAGAGATTCTTTCAGACCTTGTTTATGAATTTAAAAAAGAAATCAGAAAAAAGGAACGTACAGATTCAAAGAATAGAGATTTGGAT
The DNA here is from genome assembly GCA_051648365.1 of Fusobacteriaceae bacterium. Taxonomy (GTDB): domain Bacteria; phylum Fusobacteriota; class Fusobacteriia; order Fusobacteriales; family Fusobacteriaceae; genus JAGNZR01. The sequence continues at coordinate 18,558 of JBOFEZ010000139.1, read as the reverse complement.
GAGCTGGAAAAAGAGGGGATAAAGGAGAAATTAAATCCGTACTCTCAAGAAATATTGAAAAGGGTACAGGAATTTGATAAAAATATATATGCTCCTTTTCTTTATAAAATTTATTGGTATTTGCACAACTCATTTGATAAATCTGGAGAATTGATATTTAGTCAAAATTCTTTAGAAGACCTTTTGGAAATGGATAGAAGTAGTTTGGAAAAATTTTTAAATGAGTTAAGTAATATTGAAATTAATATAGGTAACCGAAAAGGAAAAATTATTGAAAAATTCAAATTTTTGAATAGTAATACAACAAAACTAGACTATAGCATTTATATTGTGAATCCACATGCAGCAACTTTTAGAGATAAAGAATTTAAAATCAGTACTGTAGACAAAATCAGTGTGGTAACAGAAAAAAAAGGAGAGTGAAAGAAAAGCTCTCTTTTTTTCTTGTCAGAAAAAGCAATTTAGGGTAAACTTATATATTATCATATAAAGAAAGTTTAGGAGGATTTATGCTATTAGCTATAGATGTTGGAAATACCCATGTTGTAACAGGAGTAATGAATAAAAAAGGAGATGTTCTTCTGAGTTTTAGGGTGGCTTCAAATGAAAAGATGACTGAAGACGAATATTTTTCATATTTGAGAAATATAGCTGAATTTAATAACATAAATTTGAAAAAAATAAATGGAATAATAGTTTCTTCAGTGGTTCCGGGACTTATAAATCTATTTAAATTTTTAGGGAGAAAATATTTTAATTTGGAAACTATGATAGTTGATTTGGAGCTGGATATTCCTTTCAAATTTGCGGAAGAGATGAACCCGACAGGTTTTGGACCAGATAGAATTATAGACATCGTCCAGGCTGTAACTGAATATCCAGATAAAAATCTTATTATTTTTGATCTAGGAACAGCAACTACCTATGAAGTTATGAAAAAAAATATATATGTAGGAGGTGGTATTCTACCAGGGATAGAGATGTCCATAAATGCACTTTTTGGAAATACGGCAAAACTTCCGAAGGTAAAATTTAGTACTCCAGAATCTGTTCTAGGAAGAAATACCAGTGAGCAGATCCAGGCTGGAATTTTCTTTGGATATGCTGGTCAGATCAAGCATATAATAAAAAAAATAAAGGAAAAAGTAGAAGATCCATATATAATCGCTACAGGAGGACTTGGTAAAATTCTTTCTGCAGAGATAAAGGAGATTGACATTTATCTTCCAGAATTGAGTATAAAAGGTTTACACACACTATATTATAGAAATAAAGGAAAAAACTAAATGAAAGCAGTAGGAGTTATTGTAGAATACAATCCGTTTCATAACGGACATAGATACCACCTAGAGAGGGCTAAAGAGGTAACAGGAGCAGATTTAATAATAGCGGTGATGAGTGGAGATTTTACCCAGAGAGGAGAAATAGCCTGTATTAATAGATTTAAAAGAGCCGAAATAGCCCTTGCAAACGAAATTGATTTAATAGTCGAACTTCCTATTTTTTATTCTAGCCAGAGTGCCGAAATTTTTGCGAAAGGAGCTATGGAAATTTTAGGTGAGTTGGAAGTAGAATGGGTAGTTTTCGGTTCTGAAAGCGGAGATATTGAAGGAATAGAAAAGATAGCTACTATGGAGGAATGTGCTGAGTTTAAATCATATTTAGAAAGCTATTTGAAAAAGGGTTTTTCATACCCAACGGCATATTCTGAATCGTTAATAAATTTAGGAGTGACACAGAAAATCAAATCCAATGATATACTGGGAATAGAGTATGTTAAAAGCGAAAAAAAACTTAAAAGAAGAGTGAAAATGGTTCCTATAAAAAGAATAGGTGCAGGATATCATGATTTAGAAGGTGTCGGTGAAATAGCTTCAGCTACTGGAATAAGAAAAATGATAGGGGAAAAGGATTCTGTTGAACACTATTTGCCGGAAGCTACTGTAGAACTCATAAAACATGAGAAAATAGCTTTATTGGAAGAGTATTATCCGTTAATAAGATATGCTATTTTAAAAGATTACGATTCTTTAAAAACTATTCAAGATATTGAGATAGGGTTGGAAAATAGACTTTATAACTGTGCTTTAGAAAATTTAGACTTCAAGAATTTCTTTCAAAAATTAATAACAAAAAGATACACGATAGGAAGGCTTCAAAGAATATTGATACATATTTTAACTGGATTGACAGTAGATATAACGAAAGAGACAAAAGAAAATCTACCATATATAAATATACTAGGCTTTAGCCAAAAGGGACAGGAATATCTAAAATATTTTAAAAAAAATAGAGATAGCAGAGTCCCTATTCTGGTAGGTAAGAAAAATATAAATAAATATTTAAATTTTAATGAGCATAAACTTTTTTATTTCAATGAAAGGGCTTCAGAAATATATAAAATGGTAAATCATTATGAAGATATGAAAATTCCCATTATAAAATAAAAAATACAGGGGTGTGAAATGAGGGGACATTTAAAACTAAGCACAAAAATATTATACGGAGCAGGGGTCAGTTATGCCATTGTAGATCAAATTTTTGCCCAATGGATACTTTATTTTTATCTGCCACCCGCAAATTCTGGATTAAAAATTATTATTCCTCCTATAATGTTATCTATAGCATTAGCTTTATCTCGGAGTGTCGATGTGATAACAGATCCTTTAGTTGGATATTTATCGGATAGAACATCAACCAGGTGGGGAAGAAGAATTCCTTATATAGCTGTAGGAACGATTCCGCTTGCAGTTGCAACAGTTGCCTTTTTCTACCCTCCTTTGGGAAGTGAGGTAGTAACATTTATCTACCTAACGGTGGTTGGATCTCTTTTTTTCACATTTTATACAGTGGTAGGAGGACCATACAACTCCCTTATCCCAGAAATAGGCCAGGATAAGGATGAACGTCTATCCTTGTCTACCTGGCAGTCAGTATTCCGATTACTTTATAGTGCTTTAGCTATGATTGCTCCCGGAATACTTATAAAAATTTTAGGAAAAGGAGATACACTTCAGGGAGTGAGAGGTATGGTTATAACATTGAGTGTTCTTTCCGTAATAGGAGCTTTTTTTACTGTTTTTGGTGTTCCTGAAAAAAAACTTTCCGTAGGTGGAGTTTCTAAAGCAGATTTCAAATCCACTTTAAAAATAGTATTAAAAGATAGTTCTTTTATCCATTACCTTTTTGGACTTCTCTTTTATTTTGTAGGGTTTAATAACTTAAGAGCTGTGATGAATTACTATGTTGAAGATGTTATGGGGCAGGGGAAAGGAGGGATAACCCTTGCAGCAGTAATGCTTTTTGGAGTAGCTGCTTTATTTTTTATTCCTACAGTAAAACTTTCTAAAAAAATAGGATATAGGAAGGTAATGCTCGCTTGTTTACTGGTACTTTCTTTTCTTTCTATTGTACTGTTTAATTTAGGAAAAATAATTCCAGCTAGTTATGGTTATGCTATTTTCGCTCTTATCGGGATACCTGTATCAGGGTCAGCTTTTATTTTTCCACCGGCAATGCTAAGCGAAATAGGAACCAGGATAAGTCAGCGTTCTGGAGAGAGAATAGAAGGAGTCTGTTTTGGAATACAGGGATTCTTTTTAAAGATGGCTTTTCTAATCTCGATATTTATACTTCCGATAGTCCTAGCTTCAGGGGGAGAAGGAGTAGTTACAAACAGAGGAATATATAATAGTTCTCTTTTTTCAGCAATATCTTTTTTGATATCTTTTATTTTTTATTTTAAATATAAGGAGTAGGCATGGACACTATATACCTTTTGGCAATTGAAGTATTTTTAGGAATTGTTATTCTAAATTTTTTTCCTGAACCATACGGTGTATTCGTGTTTGTTTTTTTAGTGATGGCAGTAGGTGTAACACTTAGAAAAAAGATTTTTTTCTATTGGATTATACCTGCTGTTTTTTTAATTAGTTTTTTGATGAGGATGGATAGAAAAATTTACACAAAAGGAGATTTTCTCTCTAAAGTAGAGGTTGAAATATATGACGGTAGAGGAAAAATACTTAAAATTAAAGATAAATTTCCACAGAAAAGAAGTGTGGTGATATTAGATAGAGTTAAAAATGGAGATTACGAAGTTGAGGGAAGAATAGAAAGAATATACGAAAGAGAGAATGAGATAAGGTATTATCTGAAGCCTGAAAAGATAAAAAAGTTAGAAAAATGGAGTTTGAAAGAGAAATTTCAGAGAAGAAATGAGAAGTTGTCGAAAGATTCAAGGAATGAAGAAAAAAATCTTTTTTTCGCAGTTGTATCAGGAGAAAAAGAAGCTCTTTCTCCCAAAATAAAAAAACTTTTTATAGAAAATGGAGTATCGCACCTTCTTGCCATATCTGGAATGCATTTAGGAATACTTCTTTTCCTCATGGAGTTTCTTTTAAAGAAAACAAAGTTATATAAAAGAGAAAAAAATCTTTTTATGCTTTTCACTATAACACTGTATTTTATATCTGTAAGGGAGTCAGCATCCTTGGAAAGAGCATATATAATGGCCGTGATATACCTAATGGGAAATATATTGTCTGAAAATTCAGATAATATAAAATCCCTGGCTTTGGCTTTTATAATTGGAATTATATTAAAACCTTCGATATACAAAGAGCTGTCTTTTGTTTTATCCTACTGGGCTATGATGATAATTTTTGTTTTTGTTTTAGTTCAAAAATATTTTATAAAAACATTTGAAAAAAAACTAGAAAAAAGAAAATATTTTTTTAATAAAGGGATTTTGATGGTAGGAAATTATATTTTCTTTACAATTTTTCTCCAACTTGGAATTGCCCCTTTGATTTATTATAACTTAGGAACATTTTCACTGAAAGCTATATTTATGAGTTTAATAATAACTCCTTTGGGTAGTGTCTATATAATTTTGTGTTTTATATCACTTATATTTCCGATTATGCCACTAACAAATATATGGTATAATCTTTTAATAAAAAGTATGGAATTTTTTGGATGAGAGGTATGTATGAAAAGTATAAAAAAAGAAGTAGTAATTGAATTTGAAGAGAAAAAGTCAAAGTTTATAGGTTACGCCAAACCTGTGGGAAGTAAAGTGGAAGCTGAAAACTTTATCCAGTCGATAAAAAAGAAGCATCCAAATGCAACACACAATTGCAGTGTGTATAAATTAACTGAAAAAGGACAGGAATATTTTAAGTCGGATGATGATGGAGAACCCTCAGGAACTGCAGGAAAACCGATGGGTGAAATTCTCAACTATATGGATATAAATAATGTGGTAGTAGTTGCCACAAGATATTTCGGAGGAATAAAACTTGGAGCAGGCGGGCTTGTGAGAAACTATGCTAAAACAGCAAAGTTGGCTGTTTTAGCAGGAGAAATAGGAGAATTTAGAGAAACAAAAGAGTATATAATAGATTTTTCTTATGATAAAAATGGAGAGATAGATCAGATTTTAAAAGAGGCAAAAATAGAACCAATTGGCAAAAATTATAGTGAAAGGGTTACCTATCAAGTAACCCTGGATAAAGAAACTTTGAAGATAGTGAACTCTATTGAAGGAGTGCTTGTTTTAAATTAAAAATTGCTGTATTTGAATTTTTTGCTATTTTTAAATGGTAGATAAAATATGAAGCTTAAGATAAAAAATATACATTCAACCGGAATAATGTAATAAGGCCATTCTCCAAAGTAATCTAGAGGAGAATTAAATTCTGGTTTGTAGTTAATGAACATAAAATTTGTTCCTAGATTAGAATTTATAAAATAGACTCCTACTGCGATAAAATTTATGGTGAAAAAAGAAAGAAAGAGTCCACCCAATGTAGGCTTTAATCTTAATTTGAAAACTCCATAGAGCATGATTAAAAAAAGATAAAAATGAGTGACAAAAAAACTAATATGCCAAAAATTTGGGAATTTATATCTGACTTCAGGGGTTAAGAGAGCAAAAATAGCTCCAATACTCCAGAAGTAAGTTAACTGAAATAAAATTTTATTATGTGTGAACATAAAGGCAACGCCACTAATAAGGGCAATGTTGCACAGATGTAAAGGGAGTATAGAAATCAAATCTTCCCCAAGAATATAATGTCTGTAAGCAAGCTCACCCAATTTTAAAACAGTGACAGCAATAGCGCTATTTTTACTGGCATTATTGCCTCCCATTGTGTAAAGTATAAAAAAAGCAATAAGAGTAAAGAAACCATATCCCAAAAGATAAAGGAGATGTGATTGATCAAAAAGTTCGAACATAAATTATCCTCCGTTAAAGCAAAAAATTTGAAAAAATATAAACAACACTAGGCTTTATGAAATCCTAAATCAGCAGGATTGATATCGCCAGAAACAAACTGTATAGATCCACCTATTTTTTTGAATTCTTTAGAAAGCTCAGAAACTATATGGATATATTTTACAGTTTTTTCATTTAAGTTATGAAAATTTGCTCGCCCCTGAGACCAGTAATATATAACTAGATTACTATCCCCGTAGATATTGAGGATATTTTCTTCAAAAGCTATTTTAAGGGCACAGTAAAGGGCAATAAGTTCACCATAATTATTTGTTACTTCTTTTCCTAAAGGGATATTGTCAAATTCGTTAATTAATTTAGGAAAATATTTTGAAAGATAGGAGTTTCCATTTTTATCAGTTACCCTAGATTCCACACCTATTCCTCTACCAGTTCCAGAATCAAAATAGATTCCATCTTGGAGGTTTTCCAAAGCTATTCTATTTTTTTCAGCTTTTTTTTTACGGTTTTCTTTTAATTGAGGATTGGGTTCGTAATTAGCCCCTGAGAGAAGCCAATTATTAGATTCTTCATAGGAAGAGAAAGACTTATATCTCACAGCTTTGTTCCCTGAAATTATAGATTTGCATTCATCCCATGAATTAACAATACCTTGAATATTTTTTTCTGTTAAATAATATGCATAAAATTTTACTTTGGCCAAAGCCCTCCCCCTCTCTTATGTTAGAAAAATAACTCTTGAGACAATTATAATTTAAATTTTGTAAAAAGTAAAATAATTTTCTTGCAAAAAACAATAATCTATGGTAAAATTCCTTGTAATATTGAGAAATGATAGAGAAGGACGGTGACAACCTAATGAAAAAGAATATTCATCCAAAATACGATGTGTTAACAGTTGACTGTACTTGTGGAAACAGATTTGAGACAAGATCAACTATGGCTGCAAAAAACGCTGAGCTTAAGCTAGCTGTGTGCGCTAATTGCCACCCATTCTATACTGGTAAAGCTAAGTTTATCGATGCTGCTGGAAGAGTTGACAAATTCAACAAAAGATACAACAAAGGTAACTAAAAAAAGGGGCGTTAGCCTCTTTTTTTGCAAACAACATAAAATTAAAATACATTCAGGAGGTAAAAATGGCAGTAATCGAAGTGAATCACCCGCTTATTCAGCATAAGTTGACAATTTTAAGGGATAAGAAAACTGATACGAAGACATTTAGAGAGAACCTTAATGAAATAGCAAAGCTAATGACTTATGAGGCTACCAAGAATATCAAAGTAGAAGAGATAAAGGTAGAAACACCTCTAATGGAGACAAAGGGATATGCACTTCAAGATAAAGCCGTTGGAATAGTACCTATACTGAGAGCAGGACTAGGGATGGTAGAGGGAATTCTTGATCTTGTACCGACTGCTAAAGTAGGACATATTGGAGTTTATAGAAATGAAGAGACTTTAGAACCAGTTTACTATTATTGCAAATTACCTCAAGATATAGCAGAGAGAAAAGTGATACTTCTTGATCCGATGCTTGCTACAGGAGGATCGGCAGTTTATGCTATAGACTACCTGAAAGAACATAATGTAAAGGATATTATATTTATGTGTCTGGTTGCAGCACCTGAGGGAATAGCTAAAATACTTCAGAAGCACCCAGATGTAGATATATACACAGCTAAAATAGATCAAGGATTAGATCAAAATGGTTATATCTATCCAGGTCTAGGAGATTGTGGAGATAGAATATTTGGAACAAAATAATTTCTATATCTATAGAAGATATCAAGAACCTGGAAATGTTTAAATTTTTCCAGGTTCTTGTTTTTTTTTTATTATCTAGTATAATTAAGAAGGTGATTTTATGGTGAATTTAAAAGTTTTAAAGGATAGAATAGGTTTCCATGAAAAATTTATAGGAAGTGAAAAATATTTTAACTCTGCAGTGATTGTCCTATTGGTAGAAAATGAGATGGAACAGTATCTTCTTTTTCAAAAAAGAGCTCAAGGAATAAGGCAGGGTGGAGAGGTTTCTTTTCCAGGAGGAAAAGTTGATGAAATTGATAGGAATTCTCTAGATACAGCTCTAAGAGAGTGCTATGAGGAGATAGGTTTATCAGAAGATAAGATAAACCTTTTGGGTAAAATAGGAACCCATGTTATTCCGAGTGGAATTTTGGTAGAAGCTTATCTTGGGAGCGTGGATATAAATTCATTAAATAATTTGAAATTGAACAAAAATGAGGTTGAAAGATGTTTTTTAGTGCCAGTGAATTTTTTTCTTGAAAATCAACCAAGGATAGAAAAACTACAGGTAGAAACGCTGCCATATTATGAAGAGGACGGAAAGCGATATATATTCCCCTACGAAGAGCTGGATCTTCCTGAAAGATACCGTTCTCCTTGGAAAAGTCAGCCAAGAGAAGTCTATTTTTATCGCTATGATGGTGAGTTAATATGGGGAATAACAGCAGATATAGTTTTTGAACTTTTAAAATATTTAAAATAAAGATGATTTAAAATAATTTATGGAGGAAAAATGACTTTAAGTAGAGAGGTTGCAGCTAAGGTAATAGAAGAATTAAAAAATAGTGGAAAAAAAGTTGTATTTACAAATGGATGTTTTGATATACTTCATGTGGGACATTTAAGATATATGAATGAAGCTAAAAAACAGGGTGATTTTCTCGTGGTAGGAGTAAATTCTGATGCTTCAGTGAGAAGATTAAAAGGGGAATCCAGACCCATTAATAATGAGATAGATAGAGCAGAGATGCTTTCTGGATTAAAAGCGGTGGACGCTACAGTTATTTTTGAAGAGGATACACCGATAGAACTTATAGATGCTCTAAAGCCAAGTATCCACGTTAAGGGAGGAGATTACCGTAAAGAGGATCTCCCTGAAACTCCTATTGTAGAAAAACATGGAGGAGAAGTTAGAATACTTAATTTTGTAGAGGGGAAATCAACAACAAACATAGTAAATAAAATTCAATGCAAAAACTAATGGGGGAGATATGGAAAAAATATTATCATTTGAAGAAATGAATAGATTAGCTTCTAAATTGGGAGAGATGGTAGAAGAAAATACAGTGATAGCTCTTATAGGTGATTTAGGAACAGGTAAAACAACTTTTGTTCAAACTTTCGCAAAATCTTTAGGAGTAAAAGAAAATTTGAAAAGTCCTACATTCAACTACTATCTTGAATATCGTAGTGGAAGAATGCCCCTTTTTCACTTTGATGTATACAGGCTATCAGAAGCAGAAGAGGTTTATGAAGTTGGATATGAAGATTGCATAAATGGTGATGGAGTTGTATTAATAGAGTGGGCAGATATAATAAAATCAGAACTTCCAAAAGAGTATATAGAGATAAAGATTTGGTATGATGATGAAGAAAGTAGAAGATTGTCTATAAAATATATAGGGAACGATAAAAAAGAAAAGGAGTTAATAAAAAATGTTGATTTTGGCAATTGATACATCTACAAAAATAGGTTCAGTGGCACTTTATGAAAAAAATAAAGGATTATTAGCAGAAATAACATTAAATAGTGGAAATAATCATTCGGAAAATATAATGAATTCTATAGACCAACTCTTTAAACTCACAGGAAAAAAAACAGAAGAGATAGATAGGGTAGCTGTGAGCACGGGACCAGGTTCTTTTACAGGAATAAGAATTGCAGTATCAGTAGCAAAGGGGTTGGCATACTCTTTAGAAAGTGAAATAGTAGGAATAAATGAACTGGATGCGATAGCTAACTTGGCAGGAGAATTTTCAGGAGAAATTATCTCTCTTATAGATGCAAGAAAAGAGAGAGCATACTTTGCAGGGTACAAAAAAGAGAATGGGGTATTGGTCAGAAAAACTGAGTACCGAGATGGAGAGTTGACTGATCTTTTAAAAAATTATAAAGGTAAAGAGACTCTGTTTTTAGGAGATGGTGCTCTAAATTACAAGGATCTTATAATTTCAATGATGGGAGAAGACGCAAAATTTTATCACGATATAATGTCCCTTCCTAGAGCATCAGTTTTAGCATATTTGGCAGCAGAGAAAAATCCTGATAATCTTATGGGATTAGAACCTTACTATGTAAATAAATCGCAGGCAGAAAGAGAGAAAGAGGCGAGAGAAAAAGGTTTGGTTTAAAGGAAAAAAGTTTTTTTATTTGAATAGAGAATCAAGATGTTTTAAAATATTAGATGTAAAAGGAGAAAAATTATGGGAAAAACAAATAATTTAAATCTTAATAATTTTGAAGCTGAAGTTATAAAAACTCAAGGGTTGGTAGTAGTTGATTTTTGGGCAGAATGGTGTGGACCTTGTAAAATGTTGGGGCCTATTTTGGAAGAGATAGTTTCAGAAACTGAATATAAAATCTGCAAAGTGGATGTAGATAGAAATTCAGAACTTTCATCACAATATAAAATAAAAAGTATCCCTACTATCTTAATATTTAAAGATGGAGAAAAGATAGATCAACTGGTTGGCTTTAAACCCAAGGATGAGTTGCTACAGATACTTTCTCAATATTAAGAACTGGGGGAGAACATGAATAAAAAAAAGATTTTTTTGATTGCAGCTCTAATGTTGCTTTCTATAAAAGCCGTATCAGAAAACAGCGTAGAGATAGATCTCAATAACGATACTCTAAAATCTACAGAAGGCTTAGATGTAAACTATGGAGATATGAAATTAAATGTTTTAGATATAAAAAGAGATAAAGATAAAAATATGCTTTACTTGAATAAACCTTTCACTGCAAAATTTTATAATCCAGCAGGAAGATTGAGATTAGATGGAGAAAAAGGTGAGGTAGACACAGCTGGGAAAAACGGAAAATTCCAAAAAGTATATGGATATTTAGAGGTCGGGGGTTTCACTGGGGCGGAATATCCCAACGATAAAATATATTATGGTGGAGAAACCTTAGATTATAAAAATGGAGATATTTACTTAACTGATGGATGGTTCACGACAGATCCTGCCGTGAGAAAAACTAAAAATCCTTCAGATGCAGGTTTTAATCTGTTATCAAAATCTATTATTATTCAACCTGAGAAACAGGTAACTTTCCAAAAAATAGATTTTTATAAAAGAGGAGAAGATTATCTTCCTTTTAATTTTCCTTGGTATAGATTAAATATAAGACCGGGGTCTACTGTTCCGTTATTTCCTATGTGGGGAGATCAGGAAGATTACGGTTGGACTACTTCCTGGGGATTCCTTTACGGGGATAAGGACAGCAAATATCGTGGAGGTTTTGCTCCAAAATTTGGAGACCGTATGGGATGGCTAGTTGGAAGATGGGAGAATTGGTACAAATTTGATAAGATAGGAGAATCTAAATTAAATATAGACGATTGGCTTATCCATAAAAAAAATAAAGAAGATTATAGTGATAATAGATATAGTTTTAACCTTCTTCATGATTACACAGGAGAATATGGAAATTTCCAAATGGATTTAATCAATTCTACTGCCAATATGGTTCCATCTTTAGATGATATAATAAAAGATTACAACGGAAATGATGCTTGGGAATCTCTGGGGATAAAAGAGATAGATAAAGATGAAGTTATGAGATTTTATTCTTTAGATACCTCATTAAAAGGATTGGGTAAAAATAAAGATATAAGTTTTGATGCTCAAGTAAAGCAGGTAAGTGATAGAGATATCTATGATGTTATGGTATTTGATTATGTTGATGACGATTCTACGGAAGATTATGATCTTTTCTCTAAACTTTCCCTTTATAAGGATAATAAGCGTTATAAAATAGGTGGATATTATAATGAGCTGAAAGATATGAATCCTGGTAGCTCATCTTCTGATGACAGATCAAAGGATGAGAGCTATGGTTTCTTGGTCCAAGATAAGGAAAATAAGCTTGAATTAAAATATGATAAATCTACAAGGGATAAATTTAGACCGATAACTTTTATAGAATCTGAATCTGATTTGAAACCTTGGGTATTCAATGTAAATAGTAGCCTTGTTGGAAGATTGGGAGATTATACCCTTTCAACTATCCCGGAATATACAAAATACAACTCAGAAAATAGAACTCTTAAAGCTGGAGAATATGAGTTTTTAGAGGATTCGTATTATATAGCAGGATATTGGGATAATCTCAAGGAAAATGAACTAGCAATTGTATATGATCCTTTCAGAAGAGGCGTAAGAAATAATAAAAGAGACAGAGAATGGAATAGATATGAAAATATAGCCTACGAAAAATCAAGAGAGCAGAGAGGATATGTCCAAATATATAACGATGACTATGCTCTGAACCTAGGCGGAGGAAAATCTAGGGAGATAATCTGGGATAGAGATGGATATTATAATTATGACAATTTTCTTATGGGAGAAGCATACGACAAATATAAATTGAATTCAGAGTTTATAGATTTCAGCTTAGAGAAAAAATATTTCCAAGTTGAAAATCTAGGAGAATTAAGAGTTTTGGGAGGAGTTCGTTATGATAAATATACCTCCGCCCATCTAAATGATATAAAATATTCGGATGGAAATGATGATTCACTGAGACTGAACGGCGAGGTAAGTCATAGAAAAGATCTGTATACTCAAGAAGATAAAATTGTGACCAATACACTTGATTATTCTTACCAGGGATACAAAGATGAGGATATAAGGCTTACTCACAGGGAAAATTATCACAAAATAAATGATAGACTGGAATTTGATTTAGGAGATACAACTGGAGAATATAAGCTTAATTATTCAGTTATAGACAGAGCAAGTACAGGAGAGAAAAAAAATCAGATTTTTGGAAATTCGATTGCTCTTAATCTATCAGAGAAACAATCTTTAAACTTATTCTATGATGCAAATGAGAGATATACTGAAAAAAATACAGTGAGAGAAAATAAAAAAGATCTTACTTATGAAAATTATGGTTTTAACTATAGAATAGATAGACATAATTTCAGTTACAGTAAAAACATTTTAGAATCAGAGATATGGAAAATAAAAAATACTGATGACTCTTATGAAGAAATTAAAACTAACAGATTCGGTTATGCTTATAATTTTAAAAGAGGAGACAGACTATCACTGAATTATACAAAGGGATCTGATTTCAGAGAAAATTTAAAAGAACAACTGAGAGAGATAGACATAGAAAAGAAACTTTATGGAATAAATTTCTTAGATTATGGAACAAGGTATGAAAACAATTATTCTGCAAGTTTTGGAAGAAATGAATATCTGAATACAAATCAAAACACTAAAACTTATAGTTTAGGTTATAGCTTCTTAGATAAACAGATGGATAAAGATTTTTTAGAAGAGTATGCTATGAGAGAGTATGATAAAGACAAAGAAGAACTAACTTCCCAAGATTTGGATGAGATAGCATCACTTATGAAAACAAGAGCTCAAAAAATATCTCAAGGAGGAAGTACAAAATTTAATCTTGTAAGTCCATGGAAACGTCCGGTGGCTTTTTCAGGAGATTATAAGAGAAGATTTAGTATAAATACAGCCTTAGAAAAAAATGAGGAAAAGGACAAAATAGAAGATTTAACAGTAAGTTTAGGTTATTCTCAACGTAGAATAGGTATAGGATATACGTATAGCGAAGAATTGGTATTTATAGGAGGAAAAGATAGTAAAGATAGGGAGCATCTATTATCTTTGAATATGAAAATAGGAAAACCAAGTGAAAGTTATAGACTGACAACTTATGCGAAGTTCGAAGATGAATGGTTTAAAAATAACAACAAATTAGAGGGAGCTCTCGGTGTAGAGTTAGGAAAAGAATTCGGATACTATGAGTGGTCTATTGGATTCCTAAGAGAGTATGATTATGGAACCAGAGATAATGAGTGGAGAGCTGCATTGCAGTTTACCCTTCTTACATTCCCAGACAAGCCTATATTTGGATTGGGAGCTAAGAGAAGCTCTGGAGTTGATTCTAAAATAACTCCAGAAACATACCTGTTTGATGGGATAAAGGCTTCTGATGTGGATCTTGATGATTAGTTCTAGACATTTGAATTAAAAAGTAGTAAAATATTACAATAAATCTAAAAAAAAGACTGAGGTGATAGTTGAATTTTTCAAGATTTAACTATCATCTTTTAATTTCTATTTAGATTACAAATAAAAAAGAATAAGTAAAAGGGGGAAATTATGAGAGTTATACTTCCAAGCCAAGATGTATTAGAATTTGAAAGTGAAGTAAATATGTTTGAAGTTGCAAAAAGAATAAGCAATTCGCTAGCAAAAAAATCAATAGCTGCAAAAATAGATGGAGAGTTATATGATATGACCTACATTTTAAACAAAGATGCAAAGGTAGAATTTATAACCTCTGATTCTGAAGAGGGTGAAGAAATTCTTAGACACTCAACAGCCCACCTTATGGCTGATGCAGTAATAAGACTTTTTCCAAAGACTAAAGTTGCAATTGGTCCTGCAATAGAAAATGGATTTTACTATGATTTTGATCCGGTAGAGCCTTTCAAAGAGGAAGATCTTCAGCTTATTGAAGCGGAAATGAAGAAAATAGTAAAAGAGAATATAAAGATTGAAAGAGTAATGATGACTAGGGAAGAAGCTATTGAGCACTTCAAAAAGTTAGGAGAGATATATAAAGTTGAAATTATTGAGCAGATAGCCCAAGGAGAGATGCTGTCTTTCTATAAGCAGGGAGAGTTTATGGATCTGTGTCGTGGACCTCATGTGCCGTCAACAGGGTATCTAAAAACATTTAAGCTTAAAAATATAGCAGGAGCATATTGGAGAGGTGACTCTAAAAATAAGATGCTTACTAGAATATATGGATTTGCTTTTTCGGATGATACAAGATTAAAAGCACATCTGACTTTCCTTGAGGAAGCTGAACGTAGAGATCACAGAAAAATAGGAAAAGAATTAGATCTTTTCTTTATGAGTGAGTACGGTCCTGGATTCCCAATTTTCTTACCAAAGGGAATGATAATGAGAAATGTTCTTACAGACCTATGGAGAAATGAGCATGATAAAGCAGGTTACGACCTAATTGCTACTCCTATAATGTTGAATAAAGAATTATGGGAAGTATCAGGGCACTGGTTCAACTATAGAGAGAATATGTATACATCTGTAATTGACGATATGGAGTTTGCAATAAAACCTATGAACTGTCCAGGAGGAATGCTGGCATATAAGCACCAGATTCATTCATACAAGGAACTTCCAATCAGAACTGGAGAATTGGGAACAGTTCACAGACATGAGTTCTCAGGAGCTCTTCACGGGCTTATGAGAGTTAGAACATTCACTCAGGATGATGCAC
Source organism: Fusobacteriaceae bacterium (assembly GCA_051648365.1). GTDB lineage: Bacteria > Fusobacteriota > Fusobacteriia > Fusobacteriales > Fusobacteriaceae > JAGNZR01. The sequence goes on along the minus strand of JBOFEZ010000139.1, from coordinate 2,999 downwards.
ATATATTCATGAGAGAAGATCAGATTCAAGATGAGATTAAAGGAGTCGTAGAACTTATAGATAGATTCTATAAAGGATTATTTGGATTTGAATATTCAATAGAGCTTTCAACAAAACCTGAAAAAGCTATCGGATCTCAAGAAATATGGGATAAATCAGAGGCTGCTCTAGCAGGAGCATTAAAATCTCTTGGAAGAGAATTTAAAATTAATCCTGGAGATGGGGCTTTCTACGGACCTAAGCTTGATTTTAAAATAAAAGATGCTATAGGAAGAGTTTGGCAGTGTGGAACTGTTCAGCTAGATCTAAATCTACCAGAAAGATTTGATCTTTCATACATAGGAGAAGATGGAGAGAAGCATAGACCAGTTATGATTCATAGAGTTGTTTATGGATCTATCGAGAGATTTATGGGGATCCTTATGGAGCACTATGCTGGAGCATTCCCTCTATGGCTTGCACCAACACAGGTAAAAGTACTTACAATCAATGATGAAGTGACACCATATGCAAAAGAGGTTGTGGCAGCTCTTAAAGAAGCTGGAATTAGAGCTGAATTAGATGATAGAGCTGAATCTATAGGATACAAAATTAGAGAAGCTAACGGAAAATATAAGATACCTGTTCAGCTTATAATAGGAAAAAATGAAGTTGAAAATAGAGGTGTCAATGTAAGAAGAAGAGGGTCTCAGGATCAGCATTCTTTCAGTTTAGGACATTTCATCAGCGAAATAGTTGAAGAGAGTAAAATCAAGTTTAATCTATAATTAGAGAGGTATTAGAAATGGCTGGACACAGTAAATGGAATAATATAAAGCATAGAAAAGGTGCTCAAGATAAAAAAAGAGCATCTCTATTTACAAAATTAGGAAAAGAGATAACAATAGCAGCAAAGGAAGCTGGTGGAGATCCAAATTTCAATCCAAGACTTAGACTGGCTATAGATAAAGCTAAAGCTGCAAATATGACTAAAGATGTTCTTGAAAGAGCCATAAAAAAGGGAACAGGAGAATTAGCTTCAGATGAAATGATGGAGATCAGATATGAAGGTTATGGTCCTGCAGGGACAGCCTTTATAGTTGATTGTGTTACAGACAATAAAAATAGATCTGCTGGAGAAGTCAGAGCGGGATTCACTAAAAAAGGTGGAAATCTTGGAACTGACGGAGCAGTATCATGGAAATTCAAAAAGCAAGGACTTATAACTATTCCAGCAGCAGGCTTAGACTCTGATGAATTTATGATGACAGCTCTTGAAGCTGGTGCAGAGGATATAAAGTTAGAGGAAGATGTATTTGAAGTTATAACAGACTATACAGAGTTTCAGACTGTTTTAGAAAATCTGACAAAAGCTGGATTTAAATATGAAGAAGCAGAGATAACAATGATACCTGATAACAAAGTTATGATAACAGATTTGGAAACAGCTAAAAAAGTAATGTTGATTTTCGACACTCTTGATGAGTTAGATGATGTTCAAAACGTTTATGCTGATTTTGATATTCCAGATGAGATTTTAGAAAAACTATAGTCATCTAAGATCCGATTTAAGAGGAGATAGCTATGATAAAGAAGTTCAAAAAAAATACCTTGGGATTTATAACTGCCTTATGTTTCTTGGGTGGAATAATAAATACAATGGCTATAATATTATATGCGAATGCTGTTTCTCATTTTACAGGTAGAGCGGTCCATATTTTTATGGATCTTTCAGAACACCACACAAGTGGACTTTTTAAAAGTATACAGATAATGTTTCTTTTCTTACTTGGAAATGCTACCTCAGGTTATATTCTTGCAGATGAAAAAAGAGAGGATAACAGAAATTTGAGATGCACAATTATAATAACATTTATTGGACTTTCATTTATTATGCTTCACCAATTTTTTCTAGGAAAAAGTTTATTTTTATATAGTTTACCATTATTAGTTGGAATTCAAAATGGTATGCTTATAAAATATAAGGGTATTGCTGCAAAAACAACTCATATAACAGGAATGTTTACAGATATTGGAGTTTATATAGGAAGATATCTAAGAGGCGACAAAAACGAGATATGGAAGATGGAGTTTTCGCTTTTTACTATGTTAGGATTTCTTTTTGGAGGTTTTTTTGCAATTAAACTTTATGCTACCCTTAAGGGAGATATCTTTTTTGTGATAGGTGTATTATATATATTATTAGCTATACTGTTTTTTAGCTCAATTAATAAAAAAATCAAAAGTGAGAAAGAATCTTAGACTGACATCTGAGATTCTTTTTTTTAAAATTAATTTTAGGTGGGAGATATGAATAGAAAATATATGGAACTATATAGACCTTTCTCTGAGTTGGAATTAGATTTTTTAAAAGAGCGAGAGTTAAAAGATTTAAAAAAATTAAAAAAGTTGGGTATAGATAATGTTTTTCAACTTTTAAACTATTTTCCAAGAAGTTATGATAATAGAACCAATTTAAAAAAAATATCTGAATTGGGAGATAATGAGTATGTTGTTATTAAAGGAGAGGTCTTAACTTGTGGTATGGGGTCAACTTTTAATAATAAAAAAATAGTGAAAGCTCGTATTAATGATGGAAGTGGAATCATAGAGCTTACATGGTTTAGTGCTCCCTATATTTCTAAGGCTTTGAAAATAGGAGAGGAATATTATTTTATAGGAATGGCTAAAAGAGGTTCTGGATTTCAGATGGTAAATCCAGAATTCAAAAATATTTCAGCACAGAAAAGAATGGAAGAGGGAGAGATTCTACCTATATATAGTACAACTAAAGATATAAGTCAGAACTGGTTGAGAGGAATAATAGGGAAATTTTTGAATAGTTATTTAGAAGATTTTGAAGAAAATATTCCACAGGAGCTGATAAAGAAATATAGGATTTCAAAAAGAAAAACATCACTTCAGATAATACATTTTCCTAAAAAACAGAATGACTTGGAAGAAGCAAAACGTAGATTTGCAATAGAAGAACTTCTGATATTGGAGATGGGGATACTGGG
>JBOFEZ010000138.1:0-1283 GCA_051648365.1 Fusobacteriaceae bacterium | reverse complement strand
CGGACTGGTGAAGATGAAATTTTTTGGTGATATTCAGAGGATAGTGTAAGGAGAAACTCCGGTTCAGATTTGAACTGGAGTTTTTTTAAACAATTTTTAATATTTAAAAAGTCCGGAAATTAGAAAAAGTGTTGGAATTCATTGAAAAAACAAGAGAAAAGTGTTATAATATCTATTAAATAAAATGACCGTATGGTTAAAAAAGTCGGAGGATAAAATGGAAACGGGAAACCAAAATAAGCAGATGCAGAATTATAACGTACAAAATCACAATAATGAAGATGAGATAGACCTGTATGATCTGGTAGAGATATTGGTGAGAAACAGAGTTACAATACTTGTTACAACAGTAATAATAACTCTTGGAGCGTTGGGAGGAGCACTGGTTCATAGAGCCGGGGTACATGATAAGCAGGGAGTGAATTTTTCCATCAATAACGAGATATATAATGATTTCTTCTATAAAAAATCAGGAGTAAATATCTCTCCTGTAGAGATAACTGAGATACTGAATAGAGATGAAGTATTGATGAAGCTATATGAGATTCCAGAACTTAAAAATAGTTATGAAAAAGTTGTGAAAGCCGAGGATAGAGATGCCTCTGCCCTAAGAAAGTTTATGAATAAAAAAATCATGGTAAAAACTGTGAAACAGGAATCGGTAGTGGACGGAATAAAAGTTTCTAAGGATATAGGTGGAACTTTAGAGCTGAATTTTGAAGGGGATAAAGAGTTGGAGAGAAAAGTAGGAGACCTTCTTCTGAATATCTACTCAGAAAAAAATCTTGGCGAAATACTGACTCAGATGAACAGCAGAGAAAACTTCCTAAAAAGTGAGCTGACTCAGCTGACTGGGGAACTGGAGAAAAAAGAGAAAGAACTTTCAGTAGCAGTGGATAGAGAAATGAAACTGGCAGGGAAAGAGACAAATATAAATGAGGTGCTAAAACTTAAATACCCTAAACTTATGGCAGATATGGGCAAAGTATCAGGACTTTACAGCAGAATGGTTTCCCAGTTTGAAGGAATAGAGGGATTTAAAAAAGAAAATAGATACGATTCAGTTATCAGAAAGACCTCTTCATACTACAAAGTTGAGGTAGCTTCAAAGGCTAAACTGATACTTGCAGTAGGAATGGTTCTAGGACTGTTCATGGGAATCTTCATGGCATTCGTAAAAGAGTTTATAGAGGGTTATAAAAAAAGAGAGAAGAAAAACTAGAAAATGAAGGAGATGATAGCATGTGTACAAAGTTATTGGAGCCAAGAGTAGACTATATATT
>JBOFEZ010000137.1:0-25350 GCA_051648365.1 Fusobacteriaceae bacterium | reverse complement strand
TAAAAAATCAGAAATGGAAAAATTAAAGGGAAAGGCCAGATCCCATTCCCTAGATCTCTATGATCAGTGGAAGACCATGGAAGATGGTGGTGGAAAATGGAGATTTACCTCTCCTACCCATGTGGTAAGAGCATTTTATCAGGCTCTATTAGAGCTAGAGGAAGAGGGAGGAGTGGGTGCCAGAGAAGGTAGGTACAGAGAAAACCACAGGATTCTGGGAGAAGGTATGAAAGCTCTGGGATTCAAAGCCATAGTGGAAGATAAATTCCAATCACCTATAATAACAACTTTTTCTGCTCCTAAAAACAGAGATTATAATTTCAAAGATTTTTATGAAAACCTAAAAAATGAAGGATTTGTAATATATCCAGGAAAATTAACAGAGGAAGAGAGTTTTAGAATAGGAAATATAGGAGATGTTCACCCCGAAGATATGAAAAATTTAATCACAGCCATAAAAAAAATCGGTTGACACTTACTTGAATATGTAGTAAAATATACTGATACAAAGAAAAAAATAAGTTTCAAGTGTTTACTGACCCCCACTTTTTTGAAAAAAATTCAGAGCGAGTGGGGTTTTTTATTGTAATTTTTTAATTTGATGAGGTGATTTTGTGAAGAAATTTTTTAAAAGTTTTAAGAATGAGGGAGAATTTTATAGAAATCTTTTTTTTGTAACGGTTCCTATAGTCCTACAAAGTTTTATAGCTTCCTCTATAAATATGCTGGATACACTTATGATAGGAAAAGTAGGAGAAGTGGAACTTGCTTCTGTAGGTATAGCTAATCAGTTTTACTTTCTTTTCAGTCTTGCGATTTTCGGAATAAGTGCGGGAGCAGGAGTTTTTACAGCTCAGCTTTGGGGTAGAAAAGATGAAGCGAATATCAGAAAAACTCTAGGTTTAGGATTAGGAATAGGTGGAGTAGTTGCACTTGGTTTCACACTGATAGCTTTGATTTTCCCTCAGGAGATAATCTCGATTTTCAATAAGGAAAAAAATGTAATAGAGAGTGGAAGCAGTTATCTGATAATAGCAGCTTTCAGCTATATATTCACTATGATTTCCTTTAACTATGCGGCAGTATTGAGAAGTATTGGAAATGCAAGGCTTCCAATGTGGTCAAGTTTCGGAGCCCTAGTTATAAACGGAGTGCTAAACTATACTCTTATTTTTGGAAATTTTGGATTCCAGCCCCAAGGTGTAAAAGGAGCAGCCATAGCAACCCTAATAGCTAGAGCAGTAGAAGCTCTGCTTATAGTTATAATAGCTACATGGAAAGAAAAAACTTTGAGAGGTAAAATCAAGGATTTCATGGGAGCTGAAAAATCTCTAAAAGAGGGAGTATACAATACAGCTATGCCGATAATAATAACAGATATCTGTTGGGGACTTGGAAATGTTGCCTATGCAGTTGTCTATGGAAGAATAGGGACAGGAGCTACTGCAGCTGTACAGATTTGTTCTACTGTACTTAACTTTTTCTTTATAGCAGTATATGGTCTGGCATGTTCAGCCGTGGTAATAGTAGGAAACGAAATCGGAGCCGGAAGAGAGAAAGAGGGAATGGAAGCAGCAGGAAGAATTTCAGGTCTTACTCTCATAATAGGAGGATTCATGGCGCTTATTCTGAGTATAAGTGCTCCACATATACTGAAACTTTTCACTGTTTCAGAGGGCGTAAGAGATTCGGCCGTGAATATTCTCTATGTGTATTCTCTTCTTATGATACCAAGAGTGTACACGGTTATACTTATAGTAGGAATACTAAGAGGTGGAGGAGACAATAAGTACGGTTCTATTATTCAGGGAATAACTCTTTGGGGAATAGGTATACCTCTTGCTTTTATAGGAGCATTCTATTTTAAACTTCCTGTTTATTATGTAATTGCCCTAACTGCGATAGAAGAACTTATAAAATGTTTCCTTCTTACAAGACGTTACCGTTCTGGTAAATGGATAAACAATATGGTTGAAAATCTAGAACCATCTTCTGACCAAGTTGCAGTCTCGGTAAATTAAATTTTTCCTCTTGAATAAAATGGGATGTTGAGGCATACTTGAGTAAACATCTCATTAACCGAGGGGGAACAATGAAGGGAAAAAGAGAAGAGAAATATTCAAAAGAATATGCAGACCGTTGTATGGATGAAATCATAAAAAAAGTAAGATCTCAGGATTACAGTGAAGCTGTGGATGACTCAAGGCTTATGCTTGAGATGCTGATAAGAGATCTTTCAGAGAAATCTGGCTTGAAATATATGGATGGAAACTTAAAAAAATCATTTGAAAATTTAAAAGTTGAGATGCAACTTGCTTCTGGTAATAACCGGGAGCTTGAAAAAGTTATTGAGGGACTTTCTCTAGTTATCTATGGAATAGATGAAATTGAGAGTACTCATATTACAAAGGATGAGGCTAAACTTTACCTCAGTTCTAGTGTGATTGTTTCGGAATTTCTTCTGGAAAGGTATCTTGAATTAGGAAAAAATAGGGTTTGGAGCTGAGTATGATAGAAAAACTGAAAAACCTTTTAGGGAATTTTGCTACTGTTTTTTTTATAAGTGGAATCTCATTTTTTATAGCATATAACTGGAGTGGTATGGGGAATATGGAAAAGCTCTCTATTCCTCTCTCTCTTATAGGTGCCGGAATAGGCGGATGGTTTTTTTTGGAAAAAAGGGAGAGATATAGACAGGTATCTCTCTTTTTTGCATCCTTTTTTACCGGTACACTTTTTGCCCTCTTTGGTCAGATATATCAGACGGGTGCAGATGCCTACGGGCTTTTTCTCAGTTGGGGTTTAGCTATTTTGCTATTTTCCTGTGTGGAGAAGTTCTACCCTCTCTGGACCCTGAATATCGCTGTCCTCTCCTTGGGAACAGCTCTCTTTGGGAGATTCCATGGGGGAACTGTTTCAGCTCTATATGCAGGTGGGAGTGTCATCTACTTCTTTTTTCTAGCCTACTGTTTTTTTATAAAGAAAAACGGATTGAAGACAAAAAACTGGTTTTTTTATCTCCTTCCTGCCACTGCTACTGGCCTCATAAACGGAGGGGTAGGATATTCTATTTTCAGAGGGGAATTTTTGGCTATTCCCTTCTACTTGGTATTTCTGACCTCGCTTTTCTTTTTTGGAGAAAAAGTTATGAAAAAGCAGGGACTGAATATTTTGGGAATAATCTCTGCTGTCAGTGTTATCTCTAATCTGAGCTATAAATATCTGAGCCGGACTAGAGAAGGACAGACTTTCCACACACTCTTGGTTATCGTTATCTTCCTTTGGACCATAAAGGTAATCAAAGAGAAGTTTATCTCTACCCAGTCCCAGCAACTTGTTATCAATGTTTTCAAAATAAATTTAGTCATATATCTGATATCCCTTGTGAGTCTCCTAATATCTCTCCTGGGCTTGAAAGAAGGTGCTTTTCTCTTGATGGGAATCTCTTTTCTTGGAATGGCAGTCTACCTTCCCTTAAAATTGAAATTTAAGGAGGATCGGAGTGAGATAGTGACACTTATCTCAGGAATGCTCTGTATAATAGTATATTTTTCCCTAATTCTTAAATTTCAAGAGACAGAGTGCTTTCTTCTCGGGATGGTTATCTATGGATTTTTCTGGTATTTCAGACATTCAAGGGCTCTGGATTTTCTCCTTATTCCTGCTCTTACCGGAGGTCTTCTTTTTATCTCTAGAGATTTGGGAATTAAAAACCTTACTCCTATAATAGCCCTTCCATTGCCGGCAATTTTATTATCTCTCGAGAAGTCGGTTGTGAAATCTTCGGGGGTAAAAAGAGCGGTCAGAGGGGGAGAGATAACCCTTATACTTTCAGGGATAGTATTTTATAATAGTTTTTTTTCGAGCAAAATATCTCCACCCATTTTGAGTGCAGGAGCTGTCCTACTGTCTTTGACTATACTGGGTAGAATTTTCCGAGATGAAAGTCGGTGGAAATATATTTTCATGGCACTTCTCATAGGAGGAGTGGGATATCTCTTTGCCAATGAATGGAGCATAAATCTGGGGATAATGCTGATTCTTCTCTACCTTTGGAGAGAAGAAAAATATATGCTCGGTGCCTCTGTCATTTTTTTCGCTGGACAGCTAGGCTTTTATTATTATAAAATAGACACGACTCTGCTGGAAAAATCCTATGTCATGTTTAAAAATTCACTTCTGCTTTTTACCGGATTTCTTATTTTGAGGAGGGAAAAATGAAAAAAATAATAGTTTTAATAAATTTTTTTCTGATTATTTTTTTATTTGGAATCTCCTTCTGGAGAGAGGAAGGAAATCTGAAGAAAAAAACTTTCTATCTCAAAACAGCTCCGGCAGATCCCCGTTCCATTATGCAGGGAGACTATATGATTCTCAACTACGAGCTAGGAGATACGGTACTGGAAAACTGGAGAAAGACAGATGAATCTCCCAGGGGAAAAGGCTATGTGAGAGCGAGAATAGATGAGAAGAATCTGGCTCATTACCTATCCTTGGAAAAGCAATATAGGGAAGAGAAGGACGGCGAGAGGAGTTTGGAATTCTATATAAATGGTTTCACGGTAGATTTTGGGGTAAACTCATATTTTTTTCAAGAGGGAAGTGCAGAAAAATTTCAGAGTGCCCAGTATGCCGAGGTAATCCCCTTAGGCAAGGGAAAATTACGGTTAAAATCTCTTATGGACAAGGAGTTTAGGAAAATAAAGTAATATTAAAATGGGGGAATTATGAAGAAAATATTTTTAGCACTACTTTTGGCAGGAGGGGTATCTCTTTTTGCTATGGAGATCCCTTCTAAAGATGAGCTGAACCATGTGGGAAGGTTAATCTACAAAAATGAGACAGGAGAAAAGAGGGAGTTTTTAGTCCATTGGAACAAGGGCGAGGAGTTTCCATCCCTGGGTATAGGGCATTTTATCTGGTATCCTGAGAATTTTAAAGAGGGGAGATTTGATGAAAGTTTTCCAGGGCTCGTAAAGTTCTATAAGGAAAAGGGAGTTACAGTTCCAAAAATTATGGAAAACAACCGTTATTCACCGTGGACGAATATTGATGAGTTTATGGGGGCTAAAAAGCGTGGAGAGATGGAAGAACTCACAGCCTTTCTTGAAGGGACAAAGGATATTCAGATAGAATATATCTTCCTGAGACTTCAGAGTGCTCTAGAAAAAATGATGAAGGCATCTGATAAGCCGGAGCATGTGAAGGAACAGTTCTATAGGGTGGCAAATTCTAAAAATGGACTCTATCCCCTCATAGATTATGTGAACTTTAAAGGTGAAGGAATCAAAGAGAGCGAAAGATACGGAGGAGAGGGATGGGGGCTACTTCAGATTCTTGAGCTCATGGAAGGAAAAGAGGTTGGGAAATCTGCTCTAAAGGAGTTCTCAGAAAAGGCCGTTTTTGTCCTAGATCGTAGAATAGATAACTCTCCGGAAGAAAGAGGGGAGAAACGTTGGAGAGAGAACTGGAGAAACCGTTCCAGAAGTTATAGCAATTAGTTAAAAATTAAAAAACCTAGAACTGATTAGATTTCAGTTTTAGGTTTTTTTTTCTTAAAATTTGTGGTACAATATATGTTCGTGCAATTTTAAGAATATATTAAGGAGAGTTTTATGAAAATTTATTTAGTTACAATTTTATTATTCCTAAGCAGTTTATCTTTTGGAGAAAATATTTACGAAAATAGATTCAGAATTTTAGGAAGTGTTTGGACAAGGCATGAAAGTAATAACGATGTCTACAACAATGACAATGATCTTTTGGGAATAGAATATTTTATAACAGAAAATACATCCCTAGGTTTTGCCTATTTTGAAAACAGTTTTTACAACGATTCTTATCTTCTAGCTGTAAACCACTATCTGAGACCATTCAGCCATAAAAGAATATTTCTTTCGGGATCAGCAGGGATAATAAAAGGTTATGAAAAGGAAAATATCATAGTAGATAAAAGAACTGGAGAGGAACTGAAAAAATCCAAGTTCAACACTAACTTCTACAAAGATTACATCGTGGGAGGAAGTGTTGGAGTTGGATATGATATTACAGATAATTTTGCAGTTTCTCTTAATTATACTGGTGCATACATAATGTTGTTACACTTAAAAATTTAGCTTTTAGTAGAAGGCGAACCACATTCCTGACTTCCATGATTGATGAGTTTCATACCATGTTCGAGAGTGTCTATTATATATTCTAGACTCTCTCGAACTGCCTTTGGGCTTCCTGGAAGATTTATTATAAGGGATTTTCCACGGATTCCTGAAACTGCTCGGGAAAGCATGGCTCTTTTCGTAATGGTCATGGAATAAGCTCTGATAGCCTCAGAGATTCCAGGGACTTCCCTATCCAGAATATTTTTTGTAGCCTCTGGAGTATTGTCCCGCTCTGTGAGACCTGTCCCTCCAGTGGTTATAATAAGATTTGCCCCTAGCTGGTCTGAAAGCTGGGTAAGATTTTTTTGGATAGCCTCCCTGTCATCAGGGATTATTCTTTTTTCAATTATCTGATAGTTGGATCTAGATAAAATCTCTTCAATAACCAGAGTACTCTTATCCTCTCTCTCTCCTCTTGAACCCTTATCACTCATGCAAAGTATAGCTGCTGTAAACATAAAAACCTCCTGCTTTTATAAGTTTCACTAAGTTTAGATAATAATATAACAATAATATCATAAAGAAATAAAAATCACCATTATTATATTAAATGGTTGACAAATTTTTTTATTTGTGGTAAAAGTAAAGCATATAAAATTTTTAAAGCTCATATATACCCGAAATATGGTCGGGAGTTTCTACGGCTAACCGTTAATTAGCCACTATGAGTGATTTAAAATAAATTCACTTTTTTTTGCTAACACAAAAAATAGGGATTATTTTCTTTCACTTGTAGAAAAATGAAAGAAGGTAATCCTTTTTTATATTTTTCTACACAATAACTCTCATATAAACTGCGGTTCATGGGCTAAATTCTAGGAGGTTACAAATGATAAAAAACAATTCACCCTACGATTTAGACGGTATCCCAAGCTTAAAGACAGCTATTCCATTGGGACTTCAACACATTTTAGCAATGTTTGTAAGTAATCTTACACCTATTATGATAGTTGCAGGAGTGTTGGGAATTCCAAATGACCAGAAAACAATGCTTATTCAGGCTACTATGCTGGTAGCGGGACTTAATACTCTGGTTCAGGCTTACACACTAGGACCAATAGGAGCCAGACTTCCAATTGTAGTGGGGACAAGTTTTGCTTTTGTTCCTGTGGCAATATCTATCGGAACAAAATATGGGTTCGAAGGAGTTCTGGGAGCAGCCCTTGTGGGAGGACTTTTTGAAGCTATTTTAGGACTTTTTATCAAGAAAATCAGAAAATATTTTCCGCCTATTGTTACTGGAGTGGTTGTACTTTCTATAGGGCTTTCTCTTCTTCCAGTGGGAGTTAAGAGTTTTGCAGGAGGAGTTGGAGCAGCTGATTTTGGTTCAATGGAAAATCTTCTTCTGGGAGGAATAGTTCTTGTCACTGTAGTTTTCTTTAAACAGTTCACTAAAGGGATCTGGAGTACAGGTTCTATCTGTATAGGAACAATAGTAGGATTTATAGCAGCTATTTTTATGGGGAAAGTAAACCTTGCTCCCCTAGCAGATGCAGCATATTTCACACTACCAAGACCTTTTATGTTTGGATTCTCTTTTCACTTGGATGCTATACTTGCAATGTCACTTATGTATGTGGTTTCAGCAGTTGAAACAGTGGGAGATATGGCCGGAGTTACTATGGGAGGAGCGGGAAGAGAAACAACAGACCGTGAGCTTTCTGGTGGTATAATGGCAGACGGATTTGGAAGTATGATAGCATCAGCATTTTCAATACTGCCTACAACCTCTTTCAGCCAGAATACAGGAATTATCGCCATGACTGGAGTTATGAGCAGATTCGTTGTTGGAGTGGGAGCGACTTTCTTAGTACTTGGAGCTTTTATTCCTAAAATCGGTGCTCTTTTCACAATTATTCCTCCAAGTGTTATAGGAGGAAGTCTTATTATGGTTTTTGCCATGATAACAATAAGTGGAATAAATCTTATAACTAAAGAGGAACTGGTTGGAAAAAATGCAATTATCCTTGCAGTATCTCTGGGATTAGGTTATGGACTTGGAAGCGTTCCAGATGCTCTGGTGCATTTCCCAGATTCTATAAAACTTATATTCGGAGGATATGGAATAGTAATATCAGGAACTATAGCAGTTGTACTAAATCTCCTACTTCCAGAAAAAACTCCTGAAGCTGCAAGAGCTGTATAGGAATAAAAAAGCTCTCTTTTCCAATTGATGGGAGAAGGGAGCTTTTTTTATTGACAAAAGTTTATATTCATGATAAAAATAAAGCATATAAAATTTTTAGAGCTCATATATACCCGAGATATGGTCGGGAGTTTCTACGGCTAACCGTTAATTAGCCACTATGGGTGATTTGAAATAAATCATCTTTTTTTGAATAACACAAAAATAGGGATTATTTTCTTTCACTTGTAGAAAAATGAAAGGGGATAATCTTTTTTTATTACCTGAATTTTTCTACCTAATAACTCTCATATAAATTACGGTTCATGGGCTAAATTCTAGGAGGTTACAAATGATTAAAAACAGATCCCCTTATGATTTAGACGGTATTCCAAGCTTAAAGGTAGCTATTCCACTGGGACTTCAGCACATTCTAGCAATGTTTGTAGGTAATATTACCCCGATAATGATAGTTGCAGGAGTACTTGGTATTTCGGATGAAGAAAAAACAATACTTATTCAGGCCACTATGCTGGTGGCTGGACTTAATACTCTGGTCCAGGCTTATACTTTGGGACCGATAGGAGCCAGACTTCCCATTGTAGTTGGGACAAACTTCGCCTTTGTACCTGTGGCAATATCAATCGGAACAAAGTATGGATTCCAAGGAGTTCTGGGAGCAGCTCTTGTGGGAGGACTTTTTGAAGCTGTACTGGGAATCTTTGTAAAGAGAATCAGAAAATATTTTCCTCCTATAGTCACAGGGGTAGTAGTACTATCCATAGGACTTTCTCTTCTTCCGGTGGGAATCAGTAGTTTTGCAGGAGGATTTGGAGCACCGGATTTCGGTTCACTGGACAATCTTCTTCTGGGAACGGTAGTTCTTGTCACGGTAGTTTTCTTTAAACAGTTTACCCGTGGAATGTGGAGCACAGGTTCCATATTTATAGGAACAATAGTAGGATTTATAGTGGCTATTTTTATGGGAAAAGTAAACCTGACTCCTATGGGAGAAGCGGCATATTTTACTCTGCCTAGACCCTTTATGTTCCCTTTTACTTTCCATCTGGATGCCATCCTTGCAATGGCACTTATGTATGTGGTTTCAGCAGTGGAGACAGTGGGAGATATGACAGGAGTTACCATGGGAGGAGCGGGAAGAGAAGTGACAGACCGTGAACTTTCTGGAGGTATAATGGCAGACGGTTTGGGAAGTATGGTAGCGGCCATGTTTTCAATACTCCCTACAACCTCTTTCAGTCAGAATACAGGCATAATTGCTATGACTGGAATTATGAGCAGATTTGTTGTGGGAGTGGGAGCCCTATTCTTAGTAATAGGATCTTTTATTCCTAAAATCGGAGCCCTGTTTACAATTATCCCACCAAGTGTTATAGGAGGAAGTCTTATTATGGTTTTCGCCATGATAGCAATAAGTGGTATAAATCTGATAACCAAGGAGGAACTGGCAGGGAAAAATGCAATTATCCTTGCAGTATCTCTGGGACTGGGTTACGGACTTGGAAGTGTTCCAGATGCCCTGGTACATTTTCCTGAATCTGTAAAACTTATATTCGGAGGTTATGGAATAGTGATATCGGGAGGTATAGCAGTTACGCTTAATCTGATACTCCCTAAGGAAAAAGCCCAGGTTGAAGCTGTTATTTAATTTAAAATAAGAAAAAACCAGTCAATAATTAGGAGGTTACTTTGTTTCAGTTTAATAGATACTATCTTGCTCCAACTTTGGATGCTGCATACGATGAGCTTATGAAAAACAAAAAAAATATTATTTTAGGTGGAACTTCATTCCTGAGAATGGGTAACACTCTCTATAATACAGCCATAGATCTTATGGAACTCCAACTTTCATATATTCGTGAAGAAGAAGAGTTTTTCCATATAGGAGCAATGACAACATTTCGTGATTTGGAAACAGATCAGAATCTGAATAGATTTTTTGGAGGTTTTCTCGGAGAAGCTGTGAAAAATGTTCTGGGAGTTCAGTTTAGAAATAATGTCAGAGTGGGAGCCACAGTTTTTTCAAAATATGGATTCTCAGATCTTATCCCTGCACTTTTGGCACTGGAAACTAGTGTGGTGCTCCATAAAGGAGGAGAGGTATCTTTGGAGGAGTTTCTGAAAGAAAAAACTCTCAGAAGAGATATCTTGGTAGAGATAAAAATCAGAAAAAAAATTAGAAAGCTAAGTTTTCAAACTATAAGAAAAAATTCAGCAGACTATGCAGTTCTCAATCTGGCACTCTCTCTGGATGAAGAAGGAAGATACAGAATAATTTTGGGAGCTACTCCCAAACGTGCTCAACTGGCAACCGAAGCTTCAGAGCTTTTGAGTCAGACAGGAGTTTTAGACGAAAAGATATTCCATCTTTTGGAAGAGGAGATAGTTTTTTCTGACAATATGAGAGCTAGTGGGGAATATAGAAGAAAGATAGCAAGAGCTATGCTAAAAAAAGCATTGGATGAGGTGAAGAAATAGTGTTATTAGAAACTACAATTAACGGGAGAAAAAGAGAGCTGATAATAGATTGTGATGAGTATCTGGTGGATACCCTTAGAAAAGCAGGATGTCTAAGTGTAAAAAAAGGATGTGACACTGGGAGCTGTGGGCTGTGTACTGTACTCCTAGACGGAATTCCAGTGCTTTCATGCAGTACTCTTGCCCTACGTGCCGCGGGAAAAAAAATTGAGACAATAGAGTCTTTCCCTCAGGAGGCAAAGGCTTTTGCAGAATTTATGTCCCGTGAGGGAGCTGAGCAGTGCGGATACTGTTCTCCTGGATTTACTATGACGGTTCTGGCACTTGAAAAACATCTGAAAAATCCAACTGATGAGGAAATTTTACATTTTTTAAACGGAACTCTCTGCAGATGTAGCGGGTATGTTTCTCAGCTGAGAGCCATAAGAAATTATTTAGAGAGAGGTGGAAAATGAAAATAGTAAATAAACCTTTTCCTAAAGTAGATTCCCTCGGACTTATAACTGGAGCACCGTCCTATACAGATGATGTGGTACTTGGAAACAACACTCTGATCGTAAAAATTTTACGTTCTCCCCATGCCTTTGCCAAAATAAAATCGATAGATTGTCAAATTGCCAAAAAAGTTCCAGGTGTAGTGGATATTTTTACCCATCATGATGTTCCAGCTACAAGATTTACTCTGGCTGGACAGGGATATCCTGAGCCCTCTCCCTATGACAGAAAAATTTTAGATGAATACCTAAGATACGTGGGAGATGGAGTGGCAATCATAGCTGCCGAAGATGAAAAATCAGCTCAAAAAGCCATGAAACTAATACGTGTTCAATACGAGATCTTGGAACCGGTTCTGGATTTTGAAAAAGCTACATCTTCAGAAAGCATTGTTCATCCAGAAGAGATTCACTGCAATTTCCCCATAGGAATGGAGCAGGAAAAAAATATAGCTTCAAAATATTTTCAAGAGAAGCCTGGAGTAGATGAGGGGTTCCTGGACAGTGACGTTATACTAGAAAAAACCTATTATACTCAGCCCCAACTCCATGCAATGATGGAGACCTACCGTAGTTATTCCTATCTGGATACAAACGGTAGGTTGACAGTGATCAGCTCTACCCAGATACCTTTCCATGTGAGAAGACATCTGGCTCGTGCCTTGGAGATACCTGCGGGAAAAATCCGTGTTATAAAACCTAGAATAGGTGGAGGATTCGGAGGAAAACAGACAGCTGTCACAGAAATTTACTGTGCCTTTGTGACCCTGAAGACAGGTAAACCAGCTAAACTGATATATAGCAGACGTGAGACCCATGCCTGCTCAACTACAAGGCACGGAATGAGAATAAAAGTAAAAATTGGAAGTGACTACGAAGGAAATATAAAGGCCATGGAGATAGAAACTCTATCTGATACAGGAGCATATGGTGAACATGCTTCCACAGTGACACCTCTTGTAGCTTTTAAAACCTTCCCTCTCTATGATAAGGTTCCTATGCGTTTGGATGCCACAATAGTCTATACCAATAAAACTGTGGGAGGAGCCTTCAGAGGTTACGGAGCAACTCAGGGAACTTTTGCTGTGGAGTCTGCAGTGAATGAACTGGCTCATGAACTGAAGATGGATCCAGCAGAGATAAGAGTAAAAAATCTTGTGATTCCTTCAGAGGACGGCTATGTTACCAGCGGAGACATTATAAAATGTGTTCAGAGGGGAAAAGAGATATTTGACTGGAAAGGGAGAAGCGAGCGGAGAGTTATGCCTGACGGAAAAATCCGTGGGGCAGGTATGGCAGTAACTATGCAGGGTTCAGGAATAGCGGGAATAGATACTGCAGCAGCTACCATAAAACTGAGTGACAGAGGAGATTACAATCTTTTTGTAGGAGTCACAGATATGGGGCAGGGGTGCGATACGATTCTTTCTCAGATGGCCGCAGAAATACTGGAAGTGCCTATGGAAAAAATCATCATCCACTCTGCAGATACAGATATTTCTCCATATGATCCCGGAGCCTATGCTTCGAGCGGAACCTATGTCACTGGAAATGCAGTGATAAGAGCAGCAGAAAAAATGAAAGAAGAAATTCTGAAGGGAGCAGCCCAGCTTCTGGAAGTTCCCGGAGAGGAACTGTTTTTTATGGGGGACAGAATAGAATACGGTGACAGAACAATAGGTCTGGAAGAGTTGGCATCTCAGCTTATCTCTTTCAAGGGTATGAACCAGATAACAACCACTGCAACCTGGGGAGGAGACAAATCTCCACCTCCTTTTATAGCAGGATTTGCCGAGGTAGAAATAACTCCTGAAACGGGAGAGATAAAACTCCTAGAATTTCTTTCGGTAGTTGACTGCGGAACAGTAATAAACCCAGCTCTTGCTCAGGTGCAGGTAGAGGGAGGAACAGTTCAGGGTATAGGTCTGGCACTCTTTGAAGAGATACATTTTGACAGGAAGGGAAAACTTCAGACAGATACCTTTATGCAGTATAAAATTCCAGCAAGAAAAGATACAGGGAAAATATCTGTGGAATTCCTATCTTCCTATGAAAAAACAGGACCTTTCGGAGCCAAGTCTCTGGGAGAGATAGTTATAAACTCTCCATCTCCCGCTATAGCCGATGCAGTCTACAGAGCTACAGGGATGAGGATACGTTCGCTGCCTATAACTCCAGAGAAAATAATTTTAGGAGAATAATAAATGGAAGCAGAGATAATGAGAAAGATAGCAGAAAAAATAGAAAAAAATGAAGGGGTCGCGCTAGTGACCCTTGTTCATATAGATGGGTCCAGCCCCGGGAAAAAAGGCAACATTATGGCTGTAACTGAAACGGGAGAGACTCTTGGAACAGTGGGAGGAGGAAATCTAGAGTTTACCCTTAGAAAGGAAGCTCTGGAAGCCATAGAGGAAAACTGTTCACGGGAGCTGGAGTTTCAACTGGTAGAGGCAGCAGCTCTCCATATGAAATGTGGAGGAAAAGTAAAGGCTTTTATAAAAGTTTTTGAGAAAAAAAACAACCTCATCCTTGTGGGAGGAGGGCATATAGGAAGCGAACTCTATACTCTTGGAACCTATCTGGATTTTGGAGTAACCATGATAGATGATAGAGAGGAATTTTCCAACCTTGAAAAATTTCCTCTTGCCAGAAATCTGGTAGGAGATATAGGTGAAGTTCTAAAAAATTGCCAAATAGATGAGCGGACATATATAGTTATAGTTTCGAGAGGACATCTGGGAGATAAGGATGCCCTCAGGTCTTCACTTATGAGAGGAGCAAAATATATAGGGATGATAGGGAGTCGAAAGAAAATCCGTGAAACTTATAATGAGCTCATGGAAGAGGGAATCTCCAGGGAATGTCTGGAGGCGGTCTACTCTCCAGTGGGACTGGATATATCCTCGGGAGCTCCCAAAGAGATTGCTCTGGGAATAATATCTGAAATTTTAAAAATAAAAAATAATCTCACGGGAAAATCCATGAGAGAGATAAAAAAGGTATGGTAAAATGAAAAAGATAAAGACAGAAGATGCAGTAGGACATATTTTATGTCATGATATAACCAAAATAGTTCCAGGAGAATTTAAAGGTGTAGCCTTTAAAAAAGGTCATGTGGTAAAACAGGAAGATATAGAAGAACTCCTCAATATAGGGAAATCCCATCTCTACATCTATGAAATAGACGAGAACCACATCCATGAAAATGAAGCGGCAAAAATATTGGGAGAATTAGGAGCTGGAAAAAATATAGTTCTGGGAGAAGAGGTCCGTGAAGGAAAAATAGATTTCTTTGCAGAACAAGAGGGGATTTTAAAAGTAAATAGGGAAGCTCTGTTTAAACTTAACTCCCTGGGAGAGATCTCCTTTGCAACACTGCCAAATAATTATCCTGTGAAAAAAAATCAGAAATTGGGTGGAACAAGGGTGATACCTTTAGTTATTGAAAAAAATAAGATGAGAATGTGTGAAGAAGTGGTTTCGGAAAAAATTCTAGAGGTAAGATCCTATCTAAAACAGAAAATTGGGATAATCGTAACAGGAAGCGAAATTTTCCATGGAAGAATAGAGGATAAGTTTGGCCCTGTAATCAAGGGGAAAGTCCAAGAATATGGAAGTGAAGTTATAGGACAGGTTTTCTCTCTGGATGATAGGGATATGATAAGAGAGTCTGCAGAAAAACTCCTAAACCTAGGAGCAGAAATTTTAGTGTTTACAGGAGGGATGAGTGTGGATCCAGATGATCTGACACCTTCTGCTATAATGGATTTAGGAGGAGAGCTGGTAACCTACGGTTCCCCAGTTCTTCCAGGTTCTATGTTCCTGCTTTCCTATCTGGGGGAGACTCCTCTTATGGGTTTGCCAGGATGTGTGATGTATGCAAAGAGAACTATTTTTGATCTGGTTCTACCGAGAATTTTAACAGGAGAGCGTCTAACAGGGAAAGATATAGCGGTGTTAGGTGACGGGGGACTGTGTCAGAGCTGTGAGAACTGTCACTATCCCAACTGCAGTTTCGGAAAGTGAAATTAGAGGAGGAACTAAAAATATGAGAGAGCTGGTTATAATAAGAGGAGCGGGAGATCTGGCTTCAGGAGTGATACAGAAGTTCCACAGGTCAGGAATTCCCATGCTTGTCTTGGAAAGTGAAAACCCCAGCTTTATCAGAAGAAAAGTTTCCTACGGAGAAGCTGTCTACGGTGGAGAGGTTTTATTAGAAGGAAGCCGGGCAAAATATCTGGGAGATGCAGATGAGAATCTAGACTGGGATGAAATTTTTACGGGGGAAGTTATTCCCTTGATAACCGATCCAGGAATGAAAATTTTTGAGGTTATTGAAAAATATAATTGTAAAAAAGAGAAAGAATATGATAAAGTAAAAATAATCGCACTTATAGATGCAGTAATAGCTAAAAAAAATTCCGGAGTGAAGAGAGATCTTGCTCCCATTACAATAGGTCTAGGGCCAGGATTTTATGCGGGAAAAGATGTGGATGCCGTCATTGAGACCATGAGAGGTCACGATTTAGGAAGACTCCTATTGGAGGGAGAGGCTCTTCCTAATACTGGAATTCCGGGAATGGTGGGAGGAGAATCTCACCTCAGGGTGATCTATTCAGATTATGAGGGCAGATTGAAGATTGTCAGGGATATAGGTGAGATAGTCCAGAAGGGAGAAATTATAGCAGAGATAGGGGAAAATAAAATCTGTGCCAAAATTTCAGGGGTTATCCGGGGCATGATAAGAGAAGGTTACACTGTGAAAAAGGGTATGAAAATAGCTGATATAGACAGCAGAAAAGAGGAAGGGAAAAATTGTTTCACTCTTTCTGATAAAGCTAGAGCTCTGGGGGGAGCTGTCTTAGAAGCCTATCTCTATTTGAGAAAAACAAAAAAAATATAATAATAGGGTGCAAAAGGAGAAGAATGAAAAAGTTTGAAGGGGGAAAAATGTTTGGCATAGTAAGAGGAGATGTAGTTTCTTTCACTGGAGGTGGAGGAAAAACATCTCTTATTTTTCTATTGGCAGAAGAGCTTTCTAGAAAAGGGAGAGTACTGATAACTACCACCACAAAGATATATATACCTTCTGAAGAGGAATATGAAAATCTTATTTTAGCAGAAGAGGAAAACTTAGTGGGAAAAAAGCGTAACATAGATTTTTTAGGGAGAACTCTAGACGTGGAAAATGGAAAACTTCTAGGTGTGGATGATATCCAGTTAAAGGAATTTATAGAGAAGTATGATTATATTTTGATAGAAGCTGACGGCTCAGCTGGAAGGAGTATGAAGAGTTGGAACGAATCTGATCCGGTGATTTCAAAGTATACAGATAAAATTATAGGAATCACAAATTTAGATGCTCTGGGTCGGAGTGTGGAAGAGGGAGTTCATAGATACCAGAATTTCTGCCAAGACTATGGAGTAGAAGGGGATAAAAAAATAGACTGTAATCTCATGAGTAGATATATAGATTCAGGAAAATTTTTTGGTTCAACTTCTCTAGAAAGATACCTCTTTATAAATGGAGTGGAGGGTTATGAAAGATTTAATTCTGCTCTTGCCATTCTGAGAGATGTAAAGTTAGAAAATATTATTCTGGGAAGTATAAGAGAAGGAGAATTATATCCCTACAGAAAAATAGTTGGAATACTACTTGGTGCGGGACTCTCTACTCGTATGGGAGATTGTGATAAACTTTTTCAGGACTTTATAAATAAACCTCTGGTAAGTTATGTCTATGAAAATTTGTTGAAAATAAATTTTTCTAGAAAAGTTGTAGTTGCCAAAGAAGAAAATTCCAAAAAATTCTTTGCTATTGAAAATAAAGTAATTCAAAAAGAAAAAGATAAGCAGAGAGATTTTGAAATTGATATATTTTATCATCTAGGAACAGATGATTCTAGTCAGGGACAAGGCTATACTATAAAAATAGGTACAAGATTTGGAAGAAAGATTGAGAGAAGAGAGTCAGGGATAAAAAATAGCAAAATAGGATATATGTATTTTACTGGAGATCAGCCTCTTCTAGAATATGAAACAATATTGAGGCTGATGAAAGAGTTTATGAGAAGTGGAGAGCTAACTCTTCCCATTGTAGACGGAGAAGAGTACTCTCCAGTAATTTTTCCCCAGGAGTATGAGGAAAGACTACTAAAAATAAAAGGTGATAAGGGAGGAAAATCCATCATTGGACCTGAAGATAAGATTACAAGGGTAACTTTTCAAGATATAAACCAATTTATTGATGTTGACACCCCTCAAGAATTGAGAAAGCTAGAGATGATTGCTAGGAATTCCATCTTCCTCAATTGATGATTCCAGAGTGAAGATTGTAATAGATTCCCTCTCTCTCCAGGAGTTCCTTATGGGTTCCCATCTCGGCAATTCCATCCTGGGTAAGAACAATTATCTTGTGGGCATTTATTATAGTGCTCAGTCTGTGGGCCACCACAATGGTAGTACGATTTTTGCAGAGTTCATCCAAAGAACTCTGAATAAGTTTTTCAGTTATATTGTCCAGAGCAGAAGTAGCCTCATCTAAAATAAGAATGGCAGGATTTTTTAAGAAGATTCTGGCTATGGCTATTCTCTGCTTCTGTCCTCCTGAAAGTTTTACTCCCCTTTCTCCTACTTCAGTATTATACCCATCAGGAAGGGTGAGTATAAAATCATGGATATTGGCTTTCTTGGCAGCGTCCACTATCTCGTCAAAACTTGCTCCAAGATTTCCAATGAGAATATTTTCACCTACAGTTCCAGTGAAAAGGAAAGGTTCTTGCTGAACAACACCGATATTCTCTCTGAGAGAATCCAAATTCAAAGAGTAGATGCTCTTTCCATCTATTGTGATATCTCCTTCATCAGCGTCGTAAAAACGGGGAATGAGATTGCAGAATGTAGTTTTCCCACCTCCTGAAGGTCCCACAAGGGCAACCATCTCTCCAGGCTTTATCTCCAGAGAGATATCTTTCAATACCTCTTTGTTTTCATGGCTGAAAGAGAGGTTATGAAACTGGATATCACCTTGGACATTTTCAAGAAGTTCTCCCCCTTCGGGATTTTTCTCTACAGGTTCATTCATAATCTGATGGAATCTTTTGAATCCACTCATTCCACTCTGATACTGTTCTACAAATCCTACAAGTTTTTTGATAGGCTGACTGAAAATTCTGATATATAGAAGATAAGCTAAGAAATCTCCAAAATCTATTTTTCCTAGGTAGGTAAAGGTTCCTCCCACTATGAGCACCAGATAATCCAGAATATCAGTAAAAAATCCCATACCCGAAGTATATTCGGCCATAACTTTGTAGGCTTTTTCCCGGGCAGTTTTAAACTGGGAATTACTTTCTTGAAATTTTTCCAGCTCCATATCCCTATTTACAAAGGCCTTGGAAACTCTAATTCCTGTGATGCTATTCTGAAGAGTTCCATTGATAACAGCAATTTTTTCCCTTGTCTGGGTAAAGGCCTCATCCATACTTCTTCTACGGCTCAGGGTAAAATACACCGAAAAAGGTACCACTGAAAATATAATCAAGGTGAGGGGAACATTGATGGTAAAAAGAAGGGAGAAAGAACCTAGTATCATAATAAGAGAGATAAGAAGATCCTCGGGTCCGTGGTGGGCAAGTTCAGTTATCTCTTGAAGGTCGTTGACAATACGTGACATTATGCTTCCTGTGCCGTTGTTGTCAAAATATTTGACTGGAAAATTCTGAAGTCTGGAAAATAGATCCCGCCTCATATCTCCCTGCATACGTACTCCTACCACATGTCCCCAGTAAGTCATAAAATAGTTGCATGCCATTTTTATAAAATAGATAGTAAGAAGAAGAAATGCAAAAACAATGATGGCTCTATATTCCTTTTCTGGGATAAACCTATTGACCAGCGACCGAGTCATCATAGGATAGGCCAAATCACAGACTGCAATGGCAGTGGCAGCAAGAAGATCAAGAAAAAATAGTTTTTTGTAGGGCTTATAGTAACTTATAAATTTTTTTATCACCTGTTTCCTCCTGGTTAAATCATTTATTATTAAAAGTATACCACAAAATGATTGAAATTAAATACAGTAGGAGAAATAAAAAAGTACCCTCATATTTTGAGGATACTTAAAAATTTATTAAATCAGAGCCAGTTTAGCCTTATCCATTCTTTTTTTCAGTTCTGCAAGTCTTTTCTTAGCGAAGTCTTCCTGCTTTTTAAAGTTCATTTCAACCTCAGAAACTCCGTATTCAGCACGGTATTTTTTGTGACTATCTAAAATATTTTGGTAAGTTTTTTTATAATTCAGATAATCTCTTTCAGCGTTGTTGAATACCTGCTGTTTAGTCAATTTAGCTTTCATGGGTAAATCCTCCTATCTATTTTTAAAGAGTACAATATAATTACTTTCACATTAGATTATAATATAATGTAGAAATATTGTCAAACTAAGAAAAAATTAGATTATCTCCACGAGATTTCAACTGATTTTCTTGGAGCATAACAGCTCCTAATATTCTCATACTGGACGAGTCCACAGATTGAAAGCAAAGAGCTATTTTCCAAGGTCATCCTCAGCTCCAGGATAGGTTATACCATCCCAGTAGACCATATTTCTTATGGATGCCAGAGTATTTAGTTCTACATCTTTAAGAGCCCATTTTCTAAATTCATGGAAACCTGTACGATCTACGATATATCCTATATGCTCCTTAGCCAGGGATTTGTCAATATATTCACCCACATATTCATAGGTGTTTTTTATTATTTTTCTGATACTTTTTTCATCTCCCCAGAGAATCCAGTCTTCTCCTAAACGTGGATTTTTCTTTCCTGTTCTTCCCATAATAGCCAGTCTGTAATATTTGTTTTCATCCCTTGTCCAGGCAGCAGTTGGACAGTTCAAAACGCATTCTCCACAACCTATACATTTTTCATGGTCCCTTATAACCTTATAGTTTTCAGCAACCAAGGCTCCTGTGGAAAGTCCCTTACATTTTTTTACACAAGCACCGCAGGAAACACAACGGTCAGCCTCATATTGAGGGTACGTCATACCTATAATTCCAAAGTCATGCATACGGGCTTTGATACAATCATTGGGACATCCTGTAAGAGCGATTTTGAAATGATAATCACTTGGAAAGACATCCTTCTCGATTTTTCTAGCAAATTCAGTTGTGTGATATTGAGCCTTGGGACAAACAGAATTTCCTATACAGGCTGTAATATTTCTCGTTCCCGCAGCAGGATACCCGTTTCCTGTTCCGTTGGGTTGATTTATTTCCATACCATCTATTAGTGGCTGAATTTCAAGGTTTATTGCATCTATATCAGTAATATTCAGTCCTTTTATTTCAAATCCCTGACGAGTTGTAATATGAACTTTTCCATTTCCATATTTCTGAGCTATCTCAGAAACTTTAAGAAGCATTTCCACATCTATCTCTCCCCCGGGAACACGAACTCTCAAGGCAGTTTTTTTTCGTTCTTTAGTAACTCTATAGGCATTTTTTGTAAATGATTTTCTCATCAGCTCTAAAGCCATTGTCTCCTCCTAGTCTAAAAGTGTTTTAGCTTTTTTATAATTGAATATAGGTCCTTCCAGGCAGATATATGTCTCATCTATTTTACAGTGTCCACATTTACCAACTGCACAGGACATACTTCTTTCAAAGGAAACCCAAATTTTCTCCTCAGGAATACCTCTTTTTAGAAACTCTAAAGCTGAGTATTTCATCATCATAGGAGGTCCTACTATTACAACTTCCAGTTCTTTCAAGTCCTTTACCAGTTCTAAATGTGGGATATATTCAGTAACTAATCCAACACACTCTCCGTCTAGTCCGCATCCCTTGTCCACAGTGAGTATCATAGAACTTTCATGTCTCCATTTTTTTATTTCATCTTTAAAGAGAATAGAATCAGCATCTTTAAACCCAAAAAGAAGATCCAGGTCAGTCTCTCCATCTCCAATAAACTCCTGAACAAGAGGCCTGATAGGAGCAGTTCCACTTCCACCAGAAACTATGACCAAATTTTTCCCTCTGAACTCCTCTAGGGGGAAAGAGTTTCCATAGGCTCCTCTTAGGAACATATGGTCTCCTGGTAATAGGTTGAAAAGACCATCGGTAACCTTTCCGACCCTTCTTATAAGAAATTCAATCCAACCCTCCTCGTGGTTGAAACCAGCTATGGAGATAGGAGCTTCACCAACTTTTGGAATAGAAACCTGAATAAATTGTCCAGGGAGAGGTTTGATACTTGATTCCACACGGAACAGCCACTCTATTTTACTCTCTTTTTTTATAGTTAGGATTTTTGAAGCTGTAGGTAGGTAGATATTATTCATTACTTTCACCAACTTTTTTATTTAGTTTGTTTATGCAGTTAATGTAGGAGATATACTCAGGACAGGCATCTTCACAACGTCCACATCCTATGCACATATGAGTTCCAAATCTTTTTTTGTAGTCAGAGATTTTATGCATAACCTTAAATCTCATACGGTCTCCAGTTTTTTTACGGAACTCATGATTTCCAGCCATGGTAGTAAATTTGTCGACATGGCAGGAAGCCCAGACTCTTCTTCGTTCACCGTTATTTTCATTGTCTTTGTAGAAAACATCCTGAGTTGTGAAACATGTACATGTTGGGCAGACAAAGTTACAACGTCCACAGGCGATGCATCTGTCATAATCTCTCCATAGGGGAAGATCTATAACTTTTTCTAGTTCTATATTTTCAGGAATTTCAACTTTTTCCACGTTTTCAGTTACAAATTCCATAGAAAAATCTTTTTCCTCACCATTTTGGAAGGCGTGGTTGAAACTTTCATCCTTTATATCCACACAAATTTCTGAGTCTGAAATTCTTAGTCCTAGATGATATTCATCAGTTGTGTTGGTACCGAAGGAGGTACAGATACAGCTGTCCCACCCTTTTCCAGGACAACCGATAACTGCAAACTTTACCATGGCTTTCATCTCTTCATAGTACGGATCTGAAAATTTGTTGTTTAGGTAGATATTGTCAACTCTGTTTACTCCATGTAAATCACAGCTTCTCAGTATAACCAAGGCTTTTTTTGTTCTTCCTTCTGGCTTGATAAATTCTTTTTCAGTGAAGTAAAACAGTCTTTGAGTGATAGGGAGAAGAATTTCTTTTGCTGAAAAATTAGATTTTTCTTTTAAGTTTATCTCCTCAACTTTTTTAATTTTTTCATACTTTACCAGATCAGTATCTGAAAAAGTTCCCTTAAAGGGAGAAGTTACAGGAGCATAGATGTCATACTCCTGAGACAGAGATTCTAAAATCCCGTTGAACTGCTCTTTTGTAAATGATTTTTTCATACTTCCTCCGTTTTTTACGCTGATTTCTTATTAGATGTAAAATAATAGGCTGCCCCGAGAGCTATACCACCCACTGTATTCCCCAGAGTTACAGGAATAAGGTTTGTAAACATAGGACCTATAAATGACGGGTCATGGAAAATTAAAGTTGCATATATTGTCATATTGGCAATACTGTGCTCCAAACCTATTGTTATAAATGCAAATAAACACCACCATATCATTATGAGTTTTCCAGATTCAGAAGTCATTTTAAGGGCACACCATACTCCTAGACAAACTAGGATATTACACAGAACTCCTCTGAAAAATAGTTCTATGAAAGAGGGCCCTGCTTTTACTCCACCCACGGTTCCCATAAATTTTAGAACATCTCCTGCACCAGGTGCAAAATGCTTAGTAAGCCCAGTCAGGTAATAGAGACCGGAAACAAGGATAGCTCCGAAGAAATTTCCAAGGTAACAAACTGCCCAGAGCCAGAGAGTTTCTCCCCAGGTAACTTTTTTTTGAAGAGCTGAAATTGTCATAACCATATTGTTTCCAGTAAAAAGTTCACTTCCAGCCATAACCACAAGGCTTAATGCCACTCCGAAAGAGACTCCCATAAGTATCCTTACCCCAAAGGCTCCAGCTACAGGATTGGCAATACCTCCTACAGTGAAAATTAGAAGTATACCCAATCCCACATAGATTCCTGCCATGGCAGACATAAGAAAATACCTTGAAACACTGTTTTTTAGATAATCTCTCTTTGCCATACCGATGCATCCAACTTTTTCTACTACATCTCTTAACATATCTCCTCCTAAATATATTTTATTTGAAACTATTATAGATTTTACTGTGCTTCCTCATGGCTTTCCTTTTATTTTTTTTATAAGAAGCTATTCTGACATTATATAGAAAAAAATAGTTTAATAAAGTGACTATAATCACGTTTTTCCTAAGAGTTGTAAAATAAAGTTTTTTAAAAAAGGAAAATCACAAAAAATTATGTATATTTTTGTTAGAGCAGTTACTTAATTTTATTAAAAATTTTAATGATTGAGGAGGAGTGAATCTATGAGCATGTTTTGTTATCAGTGTCAGGAGACAGCTAAAAACAGCGGGTGTACTGTAAGAGGTGTCTGCGGTAAACTTCCAGATGAGGCTAAATATCAGGATCTTATAGTATATCTTACTAAGGGTGTTGCACTTTGCAGCCATAAACTTCGTAAAATAGGGAAGAAAGACAGTAAGACAGACTACTTTATCCTAAACTCTCTTTTTACAACAATTACCAATGCCAACTTCGATGCTAAAAAGCTTCACAAAATTGTGGTGGCTGGAGCTAAGATGAGAGATGAGCTTTATTTGGAGTGTCTGAAAAATAATTTGGAGATAGAGGGATACTATATGCATCTCTTCGAGCCTAAAGAGATTCTTTTAGACGAAACAAGATCTCTGGAATTTGCGGAAACAGTAGGAGTGCTGAGACATGAAAATGTAGACCTTCGTTCTCTTGTGGAAACTGTGACTTACGGATTGAAGGGAATGTCAGCTTACGGTGAGCATGCTGCCAATTTGAATTATCATGATGAAGATATTGTTGTTTTTATGGAAAAAGCTCTTATGGATATCGAGAATCCAAATATAACTGTTCCTGAACTTATACAACTGGTACTGGATACAGGAGCTCACGGAGTGAAAGTTATGGCTCTTCTAGATAAGGCCAACACAGAAACTTACGGACATCCTGTAGCTGGAACTGCAAACATAGGAGCAGGAAAAAATCCGGGAATTCTAATCTCAGGACACGATCTTCATGATATGGAGATGCTTCTGAAGCAGACTGAGGGAACAGGAGTAGATATATATACTCACTCAGAGATGCTTCCTGCCAATTACTATCCTGCATTTAAAAAATATGAACATTTCCACGGAAACTACGGGGACTCATGGTGGCATCAAGAGAAGGATTTTGCCACATTTAACGGTCCCGTACTATTTACAAGTAACTGTATAGTTCCTCACCCTTTCCGTGAAGGAGCAAAAAAATCTGAATTTGCAGGAAGGGTTTTTACAACTAACTCTGCAGCAATGGCAGGATGCCCTCATATTGAAAGTAACGAACACGGAAAGAAAGACTTCTCTCCTATTATAGAGATGGCTAAAAAATGTCAACCACCTGTGGAGATGGAAACAGGAACAGTTACAGGAGGATTTGCCCACAATCAGGTGTTACAGCTGGCTGACAAAGTTATAGAGGCTGTTAAATCTGGTGCTATCAAGAGATTTATAGTTATGGCAGGATGTGACGGAAGAATGGCAGACAGAAAATATTATACAGAATTTGCAGAAAAACTTCCAAAGGATACTGTAATCCTGACAGCAGGATGTGCTAAGTACCGTTATCTAAAGCTAAATCTTGGTGATATTGGAGGAATACCTAGAGTTCTGGATGCAGGTCAGTGTAATGACTCATACTCTCTAGTTGTTATAGCTCTGGCTCTGAAGGATGCCTTTGGATTGGATGATATCAATGAACTCCCTATAACTTACAATATTGCATGGTATGAGCAGAAAGCTGCTATTGTACTTCTTGCACTCCTATATCTAGGTGTTAAAAATATTCACCTGGGACCAACACTTCCAGCATTCCTATCACCAACTGTTGTAAATGTACTTGTGGAGCAGTTTGGAATTGCAGGGATAAGCACTGCAGATGAGGATCTGAAAAAATTTGGACT
>JBOFEZ010000136.1:0-2719 GCA_051648365.1 Fusobacteriaceae bacterium | reverse complement strand
TTCATTTCTGAAGGCTTATTTTGAATAATTGTCCGTCTGGATACTTCTATTGCCATAGTATCTCCCTTTATTTCGCTTTGTTATCATTCTGTTTTATTCACTACACTCATTATTTCAAAAATTGAACCAACGAACCCTGTCGCTGTTTTTTGAGTTACTTTAAAATACATATCACGTCTTATTCTGGTTGGCTCCTGTACCACTCCAGAAGATGTTTCCTTATCTACCATAACAATTTTAGACCTAGCTATTATTTGAAGAGGATGAGGATAACTGCTTAAATTATATTCATTGGTATTTCCAACTACATCTCCAATTCCAAATTCTGCTGAGCACGTTCTTGCACCTAATAAAGTTTGAGAACAGATTAAAAAAGAAGTTATCATCAACATAGATTTTATTTTCTTCATAGTTGCTCCTTTATTTTATTTCAATTTTCAATGGCAGTTTCTTTAAGTTTTCTTTTTTCCAATCTGTTGTTTCTTCCACATTTTCAGCTGGATTGTTGTTTTTAGCGTAATCTTTTGTCCAAGCTCCTGAGTCACCTTTTCCAGGTCCCGTATAGGAATATATTGACGTTGTCATTACATCTCCCGCTGAAAATCTTATTCTGTATCTGGCAATTCCATTCTGATCAAAAATATATACTGTAAAGGGTTTTTCAGGGGCTCCTTGTGTAAATTCTACAAATCCATTTGCATTTCTGGTTCCTGCATTTTTTATTCCTGAAGGAATAGTCGTTTCATTGTCTGTGTTTACACCTGATCCAGGATAAAACAATTGCAATGGACATTCTTTTATAACAGGTTTATCTTCTCCACAGTCAAATAGAATGCTCACACCTTCACCTTTTAAACGAGTGGAACTAAAACCTTTATCCACTTCTAATTCAGCCAAATCATTAGCTACTATTATTCCTTTATCTATAATTTTCACATATTTAGGTAAAACTGTAAGACCTTTTGGAAGAACTGCTGACATTACATTGGCATTATTTATAGTCGTCAAAATTTTTATTTTATCCGAATCAATAGCATTTTTGTATTTCATACCTCTGTACTGATTCATAGAGTATCCCGTGATAAAAGTTATTATTGCTACAGCTATTATTATTTCTATAATAGATGTTCCTTTTTTAAGATTTTTTTTCATCATTTTTCACCTCAACAGTTTTCAACCTGTTCTCAATATCTTTCAGTGCTCTCGCTGCCATTCGGGCTGTCCGCTTCTGAATCTGCTTTTCGTTGTATGTCTGCTTAACCTTCCTAGCCTCGGCTCTTCAGAATTGGATCTCTTGTCTCTTTTCGAAATCCTCCCTAGAGATCAACTTACCTTCATAAAGCCTCTTAAGGCTTGAGCCCATGGTCTGCATTCCCAATTTTCCCCCAGTTTCTATAACCGAAGCTATCTGGTTTGTCTTTCCACTCAGTATCAAATTGCTGGCTGCTTTAGTTACTATCAATACTTCTGTTGCAACTACTCTTCCACCTTGAAGTGATTTGATAAGATCTTGACTGACTACTGCCCTTAATACTGATGACAACTGGATTCTTATCTGGTGCTGTTTTTCCTCTGGGAAAACGTCTACTATTCTATCTATTGTTTCTGCTGCTCCGTTTGTATGCAGTGTAGCAAATACCAGGTGACCAGTTTCTGCTGCTGTAAGTGCAGACTCTATAGATTCCAAATCTCTTAACTCTCCTACCAGGATAACATCAGGATCCTGACGAAGGGCTCCCTTCAATGCTCTTGCAAAAGACGGCGTATCTCTTCCCACCTCTCTCTGACGTATCAGAGATTTCTTTTTGCTGTAAACATACTCTATTGGATCTTCTATTGTTATTATATTTTCTGATCTTGTTTTATTTATCTGGTCTATCAGTGAGGCAAGAGTAGTCGATTTTCCACTTCCTGTGGCTCCTGTTACAAGCACCAGTCCGTTATGAAAATGGGCAAAATTCGAAACTATTGGTGGAAGTTTCAGACTTCCGATATCTGGAATATCAGTATTAAGAGCTCTTAGGACTAGACTCACTTCATTACTTTCCATATGGAGATTGGCTCTATAACGATTTACCTCTTCGAGAGTGAATGCGAAATCCAGTTCACATTCACGGTCCATCTCCTTCAGATCTTTTTCTTCTAGATAAGGTCTCATTATATCCATTATCTCTTTGCTGTTCATTTCAGAAAATTGGTCCAAAGGTTTTAGTTCTCCGTGAATTCTTACTGTAGGTTTTAGTCCTGCTATAAAGTGTATATCTGATGTATTCATTTCCTTTGCTGTCACAAGTATTCTTCTCAATAATTCATCCATCTCAGTCTACTCCTTAATCTTTTTTTTCAATTTTCATATCCTTTATACTGAATTCCTTACACTTTTCCTCTTTCGCTTCCTATTTTTTCACATTTTCCCAATTTTTTCAACCTTTTTATGCTAAAAGCCCGATTTTTCCTTGATTTGAATACATAATTCACGAACTGTTGTTCAATTAGTTGTATTTATTCACACTTTTTCAGAACATTTAGTTTGTTTATTATGAAAATTGAGTTTTTTTTGAGTTTTTTATCCATATTTACTTAATTTTTATTGAAAATATCCGTTTTTTTTGATATAATATCTACTAATGCATTATACAATTTAATTTTTGTAAAAGGGGGTCTGACCGTGGAAGGTTTAAAAAAGAACGTCTATTTCATGCTTAAAATGGGTGAAAAA
>JBOFEZ010000135.1:0-80571 GCA_051648365.1 Fusobacteriaceae bacterium | reverse complement strand
GAATTTCCTGGGAAAAAAATAATCCCACTACTGTTATAATTCCTCCAACAAGAGCAGAGAGAAGAAGAAGATTTCCTATTATTTTTTCAGCCTCATTTTTGCTACCTTGTCCCATTTTAATTGAAATGTTGGCAGCAGCTCCCACTCCTAAAAGCATACCGAAGGCAAGAAGGATTGTAACAAAGGGCATAGTAACTCCGATCCCTGTGATAGCAATAGCTCCCACTTCAGGAATATTTCCTATAAACATTCTGTCCACAACATTGTAAAGGGCACTTACCAGCATTCCGATTATGGCAGGAACAGAGTATTTTATCAGAAGTTTTGTTATGGATTCGTTTAATAATACTTTATCAGTTTGTAATTCACTATTTTTCAAAATAAACCTCCTAAATTTTAATATGGTTGTTAAATACAACTAATATCCAAAAAATATTTTAACATTTTTTTCAAAAAAAAGCAAGAAAAGTTATTTTCTTGAATAAGAGAGATTGACATGATACAATATGAGAAATCGGATTAAAAATCCAGCATAAAATCGAAAGGAGAATTACAGATGGACAGTTATCCCAAACCCAGATTGAAAACTGAAAATTTAATAATGATGGCATAGGGGTCTTTTTGTATTTCTCAAAAATCTCCTATACAAAAGGAGAGAGAAATGGAAGCAAGAATCAGGGAGCTCTTGGATACAAGAGATCTAAAAACGCTAAAGGAAATTATGGAGGAGAAGACTCCTGCTGATCTGGCAGAGTTTATTGAAAAAAATGAGAAGGAAGCTGTACTCATATTCAGACTTTTGAATAAAGATACAGCAGCAGAAGTTTTTGCTCATCTGGATTCAGATGAAAAAATAAAAATTGTAGAATCTATAAATGATGCCAAACTGAAAAATCTTTTGGAGGAACTTTATTTTGACGATATGATAGATTTTCTAGAGGAGATGCCTTCGGCGGTAGTGAAGAGAGTTTTAAAAAACTGCAAACCGGAAAACAGAACTCTTATAAATCAATTTTTATCTTATGAGAAGGAATCGGCTGGAAGCCTTATGACTATAGAGTTTTTGTCATTGAAGAGAAGCTGGAGTGTAGGGCATAGCTTGGAATATATCAGAAGAAATGCAAGAAAAATAGAGACGCTGGACACAGCCTATGTGACAGATAAAAATAGAAAACTTGAGGGACAGATCTCCTTAAAAGAACTTCTGCACAACCACGACAGAGAGCTAATAGCTGATATAATGGAGAGAGATGTGCTCTCAATAAAAACTTCTACCAATCAGGAACAGGCGGTGGAACTTTTTAAAAAATATGACTTGAATGTATTGCCGGTACTGGACAAAGATAATCTTCTTGTGGGAATAATAACTATAGATGATGTGGTAGATGTCATTGAAGAGGAGAATACGGAGGATTTTCAGAAAATGGCGGCAATGGCTCCAAGTAAAGAAGAGTATTTAGATACTCCAGTGCTGACCTTAGCTAGAAATAGATTGGCCTGGCTCCTTGTACTCATGATTTCAGCTACTTTTACAGGCTCGATAATCAGTAAATATGAGGAGATAATAGAGCAGATGGTTATTTTGGCGGCTTCCATCCCTATGCTTATGGATACAGGAGGAAACGCAGGTTCCCAGTCTTCCACTCTGATTATCAGAGGAATGGCTCTGGGAGAGGTTAAAATTAGTGACTATCTGAAAGTCATCTGGAAAGAGTTTCGTGTAAGTCTTCTTGTGGGGCTCGGGTTGGGAAGCGTGAACTTTTTGAGAATGAGATATATGTTGGGTCAGGATCTGAAAATATCTCTCTTGGTATCTTTTACCCTAGGAGTCACAGTGGTTATAGCCAAACTTGTAGGAGGACTTCTGCCAATAGGGGCAAAAAAGCTCAACCTTGATCCCGCTATAATGGCAGGGCCCCTTGTCACAACGGTGGTAGATGCTTTGGCCCTGGTTATATATTTTTATCTGGCTATGTTCCTATATAGGGATGTACTGGTATTTTAAAGAAAAAAATGAAGCCCCATTTTATGGGGCTTCTAGTTTTTTGTTAGGTTTTCGAGACGCTGTATAATCGTTTTGTAGAAAATGGAGGTATAAACTATAGGGGAAAGTTTGAGATAGGCCTTAAAATTGATTTTATGAATCCGTTTTTTTGAATAGAGTCAAAGCACCATTTTATGGGGTTTTCCAAGCATTAATTCCTGCTTTTACAGAACGGTTCATCTCTTTCATAAAATCAGAGGTTATTTTTCTCTTATACATGTGGATAGCTTCACTGTTGCATACCTCTAAAAATAGTGGCTTTTCTTCTCTGTATCTCTCTTCGTGCATTTTTAAAAATTCCTCTTTTTCAATTTTACGATATTGATTTTCATGAAGAATCATCTCTTGAGGATATCTTTTAGTAAATTTACGGTTTTTCTGCTGTTCTGTGGGATAGCCAAAACAAACCATAGTGATAGGAAAAGCATATTTAGGAAGATTGAACATCTGCCTGTGAATCTCAAAATTTTCCATTATATCCCCGATATAGCAGCTGCCAACTCCAAGAAATTCAGCAGCAGTGACAGCAGTCTGGGCAGCTATGAGGGCATCATTTATAGCCAGCATCATATCCCCTTCTCCAGGTGAATATTTTTCTAAGCCCTGCTCCCTATTATAGTCTTCTACTCCAAAAGCCTCCAAATAATCCATCCATCTCTGAAAATCAGCTAAAAATAGAAGCAGATAGGGAGCTTTTCTTATCATAGGTTGGTTGTCACAAGTTTTTACCAGTCTATTTTTTATCTCTTGATCCGTAATCTCTATTATGGAGTACATCATCATGGCACCAGCACTAGGAGCTCTAAGTGTAGCCTTTATTATAGAGTCCTTTACCTCCTGAGTAATCTCCCTATCAGAATAATCTCTTACTGATTTTCTCTCCATTAAAAACTTTAAATTTTCCATATTCCTCCCCTGTATTCTAAAATTTTGTATATATTATCCCAAATCGATTAGAGTTATTTTTTTATTTGTTGCATCTAATTCTATTTGTGCTCCTATTGGAAGGGTAAGCATAGGATGAGTATGACAGCAGTCGAATTCTGCCAAAACTGGAATATTTAGTTTACCAGCTACCTCTTGGAAAATTTCATAGTGTTTTTTGCTAGTTCCCTGATTATCGAATTTTTCATGTTTCCCTAAAATTATTCCTGCCACCCTGTCGAAAACCCCATTGACTTTTAAAAAAGAAAAATTTCTTTCAACTACTCCGGCAGTTTTTAAGGAGTCTTCTATGAAAAGTATATCTCCTTTTTTTATCTCAGGCATGTAGGGACTTCCCCAAAAACCAGAGATAGTAGAAAGATTTCCACCGATAACTCTTCCTGTCACCTTTCCTTTTTCTAAGGTTATAAGTTGGTTTTTCACAGGGATTTTAGAACGATCTTGATCCTCCCAATTTATCATCTCATCCGTCCAAAACTCAGGTTTTCTATAGATATAAGGCAATTCTAAATTTTTTACAAATATATCTTCAAAGTATGAAAAAGTTTCATCTACATAGGGAGGTAACTCTCCAAAACTTGCAACTAGAGCTGGGCCATAAAAAGTTGTGATTCCAGTCTGGGCATAAATTCCCAAAAGAATAGCGGTCACATCGGAGTATCCTATGATTATCTTGGGATTTTTTTTCAAGGCTTCATAGTCGATATATGGTAGAAGAGAATTAGAGTTTAATCCTCCGATCGTTGACATAATACATCTGATTTCTGGGTCCCTTATCAGAGAGTTTAGTTCTTCGGCTCTCTCTTGAATAGTTCCTGAACGGTAAAAATCCTGTTTTCCAGTTCTGCTTCCCTCGACTATGGTAAATCCCTTAGCTTCTAGATATTTCTTGGATCTGGAAAATCTCATCGGGGCAGTTGCAGGACTAGAAGGAGAGAAAATCCCTATTTTATCACCTTTGTTTAATTTGAATTTCATATAGAAAATCACCTCTTAAAAAAATTCTATTTAAATATTTTTTTCTAAAAATATAATTCTAGTTTCTTTAAATTTATATTTGAATTTTACCTCTTGAGTTTTTTCATATCCTAAATGTTCCCAAAATTTTCTGGCTGAAATATTTTTTATATCTACACCTAAAATAATTTTATTTTGTTTTTTTTGCTTAAAAATTTTAAGCAAGATATCGTGAAGCCAACATCCTACACCCTTTCCCCGAGCCGATTCTTTTATAAGGGTCAGTCCTATAGTTGTTATCCCTTGAGTTTTATGATCTAGGAGAACCCGAGTTATTCCGAGAATTTTATCTTCCCTATCATTTTTTTCAAAGACTCCTATTTTCAGTTCCTCGGTATATTTCTCATTTGTTGCATAGGGATTGATAAAATCGTCTGTTTCTTCCCGGATAAAGTCTTGGGTGAAATGGTAACCCTGTACTCCTTCCACATCTCTGTAATAATTTTTACACTCTCTCATGACTTCCGTTATTAATTCCCAATCAAGCTCATTTAGTTTTCTTAAATACATATCCACCTACCAATTTCAAGATCAAATACATTTTTTATAGTTTTTTTTAAAATTTTTCTGACTACATTGCCGGTACAGTGTCCCAAATAATAATGGTTGATACTAGAGTTATTAAGAAATTTTATGAGAGAAAAAAGTTTCCAAGGAGTTAAAAAGTAACTTCGAGTATGCAGTCCTCCCAAAATAGAATTAATATTTTTATCAGGAAATGTTTTTCTAATATCTGAAACTATATTTTCTATTCCTGAATGAGAGCAACCTGTTATAATATTTAATCTGTCATTCTCATTAATTATTAATTGAAGCTCATGAGAAAAATCATCACCTTCTCCATTTCGATTGTAAACAGGTGATTTTTCTCTATTCTCATCTCTGAAAAGAATAATGTTTTCATGGAGATAAAAACACTCCCCTTGAATAACATTTACTTTTAATTTTTTAATTGTCTCTAAATATTTTTTATCTAATCCAATATTTTTATTCATACCCAAAATATTGAATGAAAAACTATTCAATGCTTCTCTACTTAATTTTCATGTTTTTCAGATATCCATCTGAAACTCCTGTATCAAAAATAATTTTTTTATTACCTACCTCGATATAAAGGCTCAATCCTTTTTCGTTGAGATATCCTATCTTATTTTTGTTTTCAATAAGAGGAACTATTATCATTTTAATTCCTCTTTGAAAATCCCCATACTTATTACATCGTGATATTTTCCATATCGGAAGATCTCTTTTCTGTGTCTTCCTTCCTCTTTGAAACCAACAGCTTCATAACATTTTTTGCCAGCTTCATTAAACTCGAAATATTCTAATCTTACTTTATTGATGTTTAATTCATGGAAAATAAAATGGCAAAGCAGTCTTAAAGAATCCGAAGCAAGACCTTTTCCTTGAAATTCCTTCCCTAACCAAATTCCTATGGTAGCTACACTATTTTTTCTATCTACTCCATTTATTCCACATCCACCTATAAGTTTTCCTGTTTCTAAAGACTCGATGGCAAAATGGAAGAGTTCACTATTATTAGTTACTGCTTGGTTTATAAAGCTTTTCTGAGCTTCTAAAGAAAGCGGAAAAAGAGAACCTCTCCAAAGAGTTTCTCGAAGTCCTTCTTCTTCGATAAGTTTTAAGACTCTTTCACTGTCTTCGGTTTTGTAGGCTCGTAATTTAATCTTTTTTCCTCTAAACATAATACCATCTCCATATTTTTGAAATTAATAGAGTTTACGCCATGAAAGTCCTCCTGTCAATAGAGAGAAAAAATTAGATAAGAGGAAAAATTGACTTTAACCCCATAACAATAAGTTTAACTCCTACAGCCATTATAAAAATTTGCATTATTTTAGATAATACATAAAGCACAAGTTCTCCAAAAACTTTATCTAAAAATTTGGAAATACTGAAAAGAAATTTTATAATAAGAAAAGTCAGAAGTACAGCACCAAGAGTAATCCAGATTCCAGATTCCTGCCGAATGATAAGAACCGTGGAGATACTTCCAGGTCCAACCATAATAGGGAAAGTAAGAGGTGTTACGGCAAATCTCGTAGCTTCACTCATAGTCATCTCGTGAGAACCAGCAGAGGTATTGCTTGAAGAGATTCCTAGAAGATTTCTGAGGGCTACAATTATTAGAATCATTCCTCCGGCTACTCTCAGTTCATTCATATTTATTTTAAAAAGGTAGTTCATGAAAAAATTTCCAGTAAAGATAAATGCAGTTAAAATTCCGAATCCTGTGATTACAATGAGGTTGTAGATTTTTTTTCTTACTTCAGGTTTCTGACCCTGGGTCATGCTCATGAAAAGAGGTACATTACCGAAGGGATTTAAAATCCCTATAATTGTAAGAACATTTGTTACTACTGGGATAAAAAGATTAGTTATTTCCATAATTTAGCTCCTTTATACTTTCAAATGATTGAGTAATTATATCATGAAAAATATTTTAGGTTAATAGTTTAATTGCATTTGATATATAGTTATTTTATATGGAACACGATATAAATTATAAATTTTAGAGTTGTTTTTAAAGAGTATTCTTGAAAAACAACTTTTTAATCGATTTCTGAGACTTTAAAATTAAAAGAAAAAGTAGAAATATTTTTAAAATACAAAAAAGATTAAAGTCAATTTGTAATATTATGATAAAAAATATTGAATTTTCTGTTTTGATTTACAATTTTGAAGATCTTTGATATTATTTATATAAAATATTTAAGATGAGGAGGCTTATGGAAGTCGATAAAATAAAGGGGGGAGATAAAATTGTTATTAGAGGGTTTTAAGTTTGGAATGTTATTACAAATTGCGATAGGTCCTGTCTGTATGTATATTTTTTCATTGGGTGCAAATTATGATTTTTTGAGAGCTCAGTCTGGAGTACTAGGAGTTGTCTTGGCTGATGGAATTTATATGGCATTGGCTGTTTTGGGAATCTCATCTTTTATAAAGGAAGAGAGAATACAAAGAAAATTTAATATTTTTGGAGCAGTTATAGTGATTCTTTTTGGGTTGGAGCTTGCGTTGGGATATTTCGGAATATCGATTCTTCCTAAATTTAATATGTTTAAAACTGTTAAGGGGGATTTTCCTTTTTTTAAAGCTTTTTTCCTTACAGCAGCAAATCCTATGACGATTCTTTTCTGGATAGGAGTTTTTTCCACTAAACTCAGCCATGCAAATCTGGGTAAAAAAGAAACTGGAAGTTTTACTTTAGGGGCTCTTCTAGCTACTCTTATATTTCTCTCGTTCATCTCTTTTATGGGGACTGTAACAAACAGTTTTCTCAGTTCAGAAGCCTTAAATTTTCTGAATTCAGCTGTAGGTCTAGTACTTATATATTTCGGAATAAAAAAACTACATACTGCATCGAAAAAAGTCCCATGTTAGGGACTTTTTTTGATTATAACTCAGAGGATCTTCTCTGGGTGAACCATTCAATAGTTTCTTGTTCGGTTTCTTTAGGAAGGATTCTTCCATAGACCTCATTATATAGCCAGGCTAAAGTCTTCTTCGAAAGATATTTTTTCATTTCATTTTCTCCTTCTTGCATAACAACTTTTATAAAGCATGGACATTTAGTGTAGGTATCAGGAAGATTATCCTGATCGACTAAAATATTTTTTTGTCTAATCTCAGCACATTGAAAAAATGATTCTTTTCCTTCTACAGCTTCAACCACATCCCAGAAAGAAATGTTTTCAGGGCTACGGGCAAGTTCATAACCGCCTTTTACACCAGGAACCGATTTTGTGATCCCAGCCTTTCCAAGTCTTGTAAATACTTTAGAAAGGTAAGATTCAGAAACTCCTTGAAATTCGGCTAGATCTTTAATTCCGATAAATTCTCCATCTTTTAATTTTACTATATAAAGCAGGCAATGAAGAGCATATTCAACACCAACAGAAAACTTCATATTATCAACTCCTATTATCATTAATTCGATATTAATTTTATCATCAAAAAAAAATTTACGCAAGATACATATTTTTTTAGTTGACAAATACTCTAAAATTAGGTATAATTAATTAAAGATAAGTTGTGTCGCCAATTTAAAAAAATTTTTTAAAACGCATTAGAGATAAAAATAGTCTCTAATAAAAAGGAGGAAACAATGTTTAGTGAAAAATTCTTAGAGGTAATTAAGCATGAAGGTGTAGTATCAATAGTGACTTGTGGTGAGGATGGAGCTCATGTTTCCAATAGTTGGAATAGCTATCTGACTCTTGTGGAAGGGAATAGAATTTTAATTCCTGCAGCAGCCATGATATTGACTGAAAAAAATATAAATCAAAATAAGAAAGTAAAAATTACAGTGGGAAGCCACGAAGTTATGGGATACAGATATATGGGAACAGGATTTCTTTTAGAGGGAACTGCAAAATTTTTAAAAGAGGGAGAAGAGTTTAAGATGATGAAAGAAAAATTCTCTTTCCTCACAAGAGTTTTAGAGATTACAGTGACATCTTGTAAGCAGACACTTTAATAAAAATTAAAGGTTAATAATTTTAGGAGGTAGGATATGTCTAGAAGAATTGATAGGGAAAAATGTATAGGGTGTGGAATTTGTGAGAATATTTGCCTTGTGGGATGTGTTTCTCAGGGGGAAAAAGAAAAGAGAGTTATAGAAGAATCAGCCTGTGTAGACTGTGGAGCCTGTCAGTTGGCATGTCCTGTCAAATGTATAAATATAGTCTAAATAATAGAAAATCCTCCCAACAAATCGGGAGGATTTTTTTGTTTGAAAAGGATTAGAATTCAGCTCCACCAACAAGTTTTTTGTCAGTTTCATTTTCTTTTATTGCTTTGATACATGCTACAAGAGATTTAGTTATTCGACTTGTCTCCATATAAGGCATATTTTTCTTATCTACAACTTGCTCTGGGATATAAGGTACATGAATAAATCCACCTTTTTTAGCAATTTTATCCTTTGCTATATGATGTAAAACAGCATACATTATATGATTACATACAAATGTTCCAGCAGTATTAGAAACAGAAGCAGGGCATCCCTCTTTCTGCATTTCTGCGACCATAGCTTTGATTGGAAGAGTAGTGAAATAAGCAGACTCTCCATCTTGGAAGATTGGAAGGTCGATAGGTTGATTACCTTCGTTATCTTTAATTCTTGCATCATCGATATTGATTGCAACTCTTTCAACAGTCATGTCAAATCTTCCACCTGCTTGACCTACACAAAGAATAACATCAGGATTATGCTCTTTTGCAGCTACTAATACAGCATCTACAGATTTTCTAAAAACAGTAGGAATTTGAACTGTTACAACTTCAACACCTTCAACTTCATTAGGGATAGCTTTTACAGCTTCCCAAGCTGGGTTTATGCTCTCTCCTCCAAAAGGATCGAAACCTGTTACTAAAACTTTCATTTTTACCTCCCGATAATATATATAATTAAAATGCTAAGAAATACATAAGGAACATTTGAACAACTAAAAGGGTTCCAGCTATAGGAAGCTGATTTTTGATAATTCCATTTTTGTCCTTCATTTCAAGGATGGCTGTTGGAACAATGTTGAAGTTTGCAGCCATAGGAGTGACAAGTGTTCCACAGTATCCTGAAGTAAGTCCAAGAGCTCCAACAACAGCAGGATTAGCTCCAAGATTTATTAGGAAAGGAATTCCGATTCCTGCAGTTATAACAGCAAAAGCGGCAAAGGCATTTCCCATAATCATAGTGAATAAAGCCATTGAGATACAATAGATTATAACACCTGCAATTTGGCTCTCTTCAGGAACAATCCCAGCCATCATATTAGCGATAACAGCTCCGACTCCTGCCTTTGTAAATAGAGCACCAAGAGATCCTAAAAGCTGAGGTAGTATAACTGCAGCACCCATTTGTTGAAGAAGTCTTGAACTGTCATAAGGAATATATTTAGGGTTTTCTTTAGTGTAAAACATTGTTAAGATAAGTGCTGCAAGTGCTCCTAATCCAAGTCCAACTAGCCCACCAAGTTTAGTAAATTGTGCAATAGAAAATGCAACTACTCCTATACTTGCAGCAGGAATGAATAATCCGTTTCCGATTTTTTCACTTTGAGCTTCTCTGTATGCATCGTCTGAATTAGATTGAGATCCAAAAGTTACATTTTTAGTAACAGTAAGAAGTCCCATTGAAAGAAGTAGACCTCCAACATGGCTAGGATTCATAAGTGGTCCGAACATAAATATTCCGCCGAATATTATCCAAAACAAAGCTGTACCTAATCTTTTTTTGTGTTCTTTATCAAAAAATGCGTATAATCCTGTAACTACAGAAACTAAACCTGCTACTATATACATTATCTCTAAAATAGTTTTTATCATTATTTAGTTCCCTCCTCTTTTTTTACTTCTTTGTTCAATTTTTTATCTAGAATCATATTCTGTGCTATTGATAAAAGTGTAGCTATAATTGCCACAGGTATTGAGGCTTTAGAAACAGAGTACGGAAGTACTTCTATTCCAAGTTCTTGGAATGTTCCTACTATAAGTAATACACCGGCAGAAGCAACGAAAACATTTTGTCCGAAGAAGTTTCCGTAGTTTTCTACGGAATTTGCAACAGCCTTAATTTTATCGTCATTTTCTTCGCTGACCTTTCCTTTTTTATCTATAGCACCTTTAGCCATAGGATAGATAAGAGGTCTTATAAATTGTACGTGTCCTCCAAGTCTTATAGACAGAGCAGAAGCTATAATTCTGATAACCATATAGAAGCTTAAAACTCTACCAGCTGTGGCTCCCTCAAGTTTACTTATACATTTAGCGGCTCTTTCTCTTAATCCATTTCTTTCTAATATTCCTACAACTGCAAGAGTAAGAAGAAATAGAGACATATATCTAGTTTGGACAAAAGCGTTTCCTAGAGTTGACAAAATTTCTGCAAAATCCAATCC
The DNA here is from genome assembly GCA_051648365.1 of Fusobacteriaceae bacterium. GTDB lineage: Bacteria > Fusobacteriota > Fusobacteriia > Fusobacteriales > Fusobacteriaceae > JAGNZR01. The sequence goes on along the minus strand of JBOFEZ010000135.1, from coordinate 69,642 downwards.
TGATACAAATCCAGTCGCCAATCCGGCTATAAGTACAATGGCAATTGTATCTAATTTCAAATAAAATCCAACAATAATAATCAAAACACCAATTAGTTTAATCATAAAACACACTCCTTATAAAAAAATATAGATACATTATAATACAATATTAAGACTTAAAAGTCAATTTCATTACAAGAATAAAAAATAATATGAAAAAAAAATTCATATCGCTTCTCAAAATTTAAATTTCATGTTAGAATATAAAACAATAAAAATTTTAAAGGAGCGATTATATGAAAATTTTTGTTTATGGAAGCCTAAGAGAAGGTTTCTTCAATTTCGATAAATATATAAATACAGCTGCAAAAAAAATCCAACTTGGAGAAGTTGAAGGAAAACTTTATGCTATAAAAGGAAAAGATTATCCAGCAATGCTTGAAGAAAAAGGTTTAGTAAAGGGTGAAATAATTACACTAGAAAATTGTGATATGGATGCCATGGATGCTATGGAAAATTATTTTGGAGAAGATAATCCTCAGAATGAATATAATAAAGTGCCTAAAAAGGTTAAAAATTTAGAAACAGGTGAAACTGAGATTTTAGATATCTATATTTATAATAATACAAATCCAGAATTTTCACATGAAAATCTTATACCTGTTCTTTCTGGAGACTGGAAAGAGTTTAAAGAGAAAAATAAAAATTAACAAAAAAACCTCCCAACAAATCGGGAGGTTTTTTTATTACCTACCACCTAAAAGTTTTAGAAGGTTTTTTTCAAATTCACGGTCTTGATCAGAAGTTCTTTTTTTAGGTCCCTTAGTTCTTTTTCCTGCATTTCTCATTTTTTGAGACATGTGTCTGCTGAAAAGTAAATTTTCAATATTGAATTTGTTGTATATAAGTCCGTCTTGATTGATGGCATGAGCTTCCTTAGAAAGAATTATAGAAGCTAAACCGTAATCCTGAGTAATTACAATATCTCCAGGTTCAGTCTTCGAAATTATGGCAAAATCAACAGCGTCAGCTCCTTGTGGAACAACTAAGGTTTCAGCTCCGTTCCTGATTATCTCGTGTGCAGTATCACAGACTATTATACATTCTATTTTTTTTTCTAGGGCTTTATTTAGGGCGATATCTGTTACTGGGCAGGCATCTGCATCAATTATTATTCTCATAATTTCTCCTCTGCGTGAAAAAATTCAGATAGTATATCAGGATAATCTGAAAATATCCCGTCAACCCCAATCCCTTTCAAACTTAAAGCAATATCTTTATCGTTAACAGTATAAACAAAAACTTTAAATCCAGAATCTTTAAGTTCTTTTATTAGAGGTTCTTGAGCCAGTTCAAGAGATATATTGATACTGGTAATTTCTAAAGGAAAATTTCTAAAATGCTCTCCCATATTTTTAATATCTGTATCAGTGAGGATACCGATTTTGTATTGAGGATATTTAAAGTGCAGTCTATGAAGTAGCTGGTGATTAAAAGAAGAGATTAGAATATTATTTTTTTTTGGAAATTTTTTGAAAATTTCAATCATTCTATCTTCAATATTCCTGTTATCTGAAGGTAGGGCTTTTATCTCTGCATTGATAAGCATATCATCCGGAAGAAGAGAAAGAAACTCTTCCAAAGTGGGAATACTCTCTTCTGAATATTTTTCTTGAAATCTATTTTTAAGCCTGAATTTTTTTAGTTCTTCCAAAGTATAATCTTTTACATAGCCTTTTCCCTCTTGTGTAAGATGATCAAGAAAAAAATCATGGATTACAACAGGAACTTCATCCTTTGAAAGTTGCACATCAAATTCTATTGCAAGGGCATCCATATCTACAGCTTTTTTTGCTGCAGATAGACTATTTTGAGGAGTATAACCTGAGGCTCCTCTATGGGCAAAAATTATCATAATTCCACGCTCCTATAAAAAAAATATTATATAATAAAATGTTATCATGAAAAAAATTTAAAATCAATTATAAGTGGGAAGAGAGAGGAATATTTTGAAAAAATACTGTAAAAATGATAAAATTCAGGAATAAGATTAAAGTAAGATTTTCGAAAGAGAATCAGGAGGAAAAAATGAAAAAAAATAATGTAGTCCGTGAACTGGAAAAAGCAAAAATAGATTTTAAAACTTTGACTTATGAAGTAGATGAAAATGACCTCAGTGCTATAACACTATCCTTAAAAACAGGGATTTTTATAGGGCAGATATTTAAAACCCTTATACTTTTTACAGATAAAAAAGAACTCATAGTAGCCTGTATCCAAGGAGATGGAGAACTAGACTTGAAAAATTTGGCAAAAATTTCAGGATGTAAAAAAGTTGAGATGTTAGGAGTAAAAGAACTTTTTGATAATACAGGATATGTCCGTGGTGGCTGTTCTCCCATAGGTATAAAAAAACGTCACAGAATTTTTATAGACACTAGTGCTAAGAATTTTCATAGAATTTATGTGAGTGCAGGAGTAAAAGGGATGCAGATAGAAATAGACCCCCATACCCTAATAAAATATTTGGGTATGGAGGTCTCATCTCTTCAAATAAATACTCTATAAAATTTTAATTTTGAGGATTGCTCTCTTTAAAAATTGAAGCTAGACTCACAAGATTTTGTATTTCAGAGGGGATAATAAGTTTTGTAGCTTGTCCGTCTCCGATTTTGGCGAAAGTTTCCATCCCTTTTAAAGCAAGAACATCCTTAGATATTTTTGCTTCATTGAGAAGTTTTATTCCTTCAGCATTGGCCTTCTGAATAGAAAGAATAGCCTCTGCATCTCCTTCAGCCTTTCTAATGGAAGCTTCTTTTTCAGCTTCGGCTCTTAAGATAGTTGCTATTTTTTGAGCTTCGGCTCTTAAGATTTCAGATTCTTTCTGCCCTTCAGCCACAAGAATTGATGACTTTTTCTGTCCCTCAGCAATAAGTATGGATTCTCTTCTTTCTCTTTCTGCCTTCATCTGTCTCTCCATAGCATCCTGAATCTCTCTAGGTGGAAGGATATTTTTGAGCTCTACTCTGTTTACCTTAATTCCCCAAGGATCTGTTGCAATATCTAAGACAGCACGCATTTTTGTATTTATAGTATCCCGTGAAGTCAGAGTTGAATCTAATTCTAAATCTCCAATCAGATTTCTTAAAGTTGTAGCTGTAAGATTTTCAATTGCATTGATAGGATTCTCTACTCCGTAGGTGTATAGTTTTGGATCTGTTATCTGAAAATATACTACGGTATCAATCTGCATAGTAACGTTATCTCTAGTTATAACTGGTTGCGGTGGGAAATCAAAAACCTGTTCTTTAAGAGAAACTCTTTTTGCCACTCTGTCAATTATAGGGATAAGAAATTTAAGACCAACTCCCCAAGTACTCTGATAAGCTCCCAGTCTTTCAATAACATAGGCTTGAGATTGAGAAACTATTCTAAGATGGGTGACGATTAAAAATATAAGAAGAAATAAAAAAGCAGATAAAAACATAAAAACCTCCCTGATATAATTTGTTACTACTCCCCCAAGTATATCATGAAATAATTGGAAATTATTATAAAGATAAAAAAATTAATCTTTCTCTGCTAAAAGTTTTTGTGAAAGACAAAATATTCCTAGAAGAAGAATAAGTATAGATGAATTCAGAGCTGAACTTTCGAGAAATCTTTTGGAGCTTATAAGTTGATAATTTACCAGTGGAAGAGTTGGGAAATAATTTATAATTTGCATAGTGTATCCCATGGTAAACTCTCCAAGTAGGAGCGCGAAGATTTGAAGATAAATTCCTAAAAAAAGTTTTTTCATCAAAGGAAACTCAATATAAACAAAATATCTCCAGGAATCTGCTCCATCAATAAGTGCAGCTTCTCTGATACTGCGATTAAACTTTTTCACATACTGATAAAGGAAAGAGTATGCCAGTGGGAGAGATATCAATATATATCCCTGAAAAAGTAGAAGAGGAAGAGGGATATCCAAGAGGATATTCATATATATAAGTAGAAGCCCAAGGAATCCGTTAGAGATTCCAAAAGTAAAAAATACCATAAGTTCAGTGAATCTATTATAAAATTTAATCATAAGATATCCGAGAAAAACAACCACAGCTCCAGCAGTTCCAGCTAAAAAAATAGAGTTGATAAAACTCCTAATAACTGGAAATTCAAGATTAAAATCATGGCTGAAGAGTGTGATATAGTGCTGTAAAGATATTTTTCCAGTATAGATATTGAAAAAACTGAAAATAATAGGAATAATAATAATTATAAGTTCTAGAGCTAGATATATTATAGAAAAAAACTTTAAAAATCTACTTGTTTTTTTTATATAAGGCTCTCCATTTAATTCGTATTCCTCTATTTTTGAAGAGCTATAATTAAGAAAAATCATAATCAGAGATTGAAGAACCCCTAAAATTACAACTTTCGAAAAATCTGAACTTCCTGTGAGGGTAGAAGCTATTTCAGCTTCCAAAGTGGAATGTCTCAAACCTCCAAGGGCTATAACCAAGATAAAAGAAGTGAAAGAATAAAGAAACACAAGAAATCCTCCCTTAAAAACCTGAGGAAGAATAAGAGGGAGTTTAACTAGAAAAAATATTTTTTTTTTGGAAATTCCATCTGTAAGAGCCGCTTCTTCAATCTCTCTGGGAATTCTTTTCAAGGCTTCAGAGATATATTTGATAAAAATAGGACTGTTATAGAAACAGTTGGCTATTATAATAGCCCCGAGCGTGTAGTTTATACCGAATTTTTTAATAAAGCTCGAGTTAAAAACAACAGTGAAGGAGATTACTGCAGATATAGGTGGAAATATAAACGGAATGAAAAAAAGTTTCTCTAGGGCAGAAGCCAGTTTCCCCTTAGAATATGCACAATAATAGGCTGGAATAACTCCTACTAAAAAAGAAAAAATCACAGAAAGAACTCCCTGAATCAGGGAGTTCTTTAAAAAATTAAAGTTGAAACTGGCTAAATTCAGAGAGTTGAAATCTACAAAATCTCTTAAAAATATTGCAAAGGGTACTCCCCATAAGGAGAGATAAATTAAATTAAATAAAATTTTCATTTTAGACCTTTCAAAAAATTATTTGGATAAGATTTCCAGAAGTTCCTGCTTCCATCTTTCAAGATTCTTTAGAGCTTCTGAGCTATCTAAAGTGAGTATTTTATCAGATTTAGGAATATATTGGAAAGCCTTTTGAAGCTCAATATCAGTAACTGGAAGCATATAATTGCTGTTTACAAGTTTTTGCTGAACCTCCGGCGTAAGAAGATACTCTATGAATTTTTTTGATCCCTCTTTAACATTTTTTTTCTTAGTGAGGGCTGCACCTTCTAGATAGATATACGCACCTTCTTCTGGAATGAAACTATCATAAATCATATCTCCATCTTCTGAATAAAAGTAGGCATTGCTTGTTGCATATCCCATCATCATAGAACTTTCACCAGCACTAAATTTTGCAAAAGCATCGTCCCAGTCAGAGGTAACTGTAAGAATGGCAGGTTTCATCTCTTCCCAGAAGTTTTTCCAGTTTTCACCGTAGATTGCAACAGACCAAAGAAGAAGTTCCTGACCGGTAGCAGAACGGGGATCTATGGTAATAAGTTGTTTCTTCATCTGCTTTATATCTTGAAAAGATTTTGGAGGAGATGTCAGATTTTTTTTGTTAAAATTGATGGCCATTGCTCCGTAATCGAAGGGTGTAAGATACCAATCTTTGTCCATTATAAATTCAGGCTTGGATATATTGATACTATTTTTAGGTTTATAAGGAAGAAGAAGTCCTTCGATTTTTGCCTGTTCTCCACTCATCTGAGTAAGCCCTAAAACCAGATCAGATTTTGGATTCCTTTTTTCTAGGAGGAGTCTTGGAACTAGACCTTTAATCCCTACAAATTTAATTTCGTCCCCTGTTTTATTAAAAAAATCCTCTTTAAATTCTTTTTCTAACCATTTCATAGATTCAGGAGCGTATATAGTTATAATTTCTCCCAGGGATAAAGCACTTCCCAATATCATAGCTGTAAAAAGTAGTGTTTTTCTCAAAATAAATCCCCCTTTAAACAAATAAAATAATAAAAAAAGCCGCAGTTATTAAGACTGCAGCTGGATAAACAAAAAAATACAACGTTTCTTCTTCCTTTCTAGCATTATCTAGCAGGTTAAACGGTATAATCTCAGCCAAGGCACCCGTGTAAAACTATATGATTATAATACAACTCTTTTAGAAAAAAATCAATATTTTTTTAATTTCCCCTAATAATGTCTATCGGATTGAGATTTTTAGATTTCAGTGCTGGTAGGAGGGAAGCTACTACAGCAGAAGTAATAGAAACAAAGGAGATAATCAGGGAATATTTCAATCTCACATGGATAAAGAAGCCAATAGAGCCGGATGCGTTAAGAATCCATACGATAATAAGTCCAATAACGATGCCGACAGTAGTGGCTACCAATCCAAAAATAGCCCCTTCGTATATAAATATTTTCATAGAACTCCGGTCAGAAAGACCCATAGTTTTCAGTATTCCCAATTGTTTAGATTTTTGGAGAACTGTAATTCCTAAAATACTAGAAATGCTCATAGATGTAGCTAAGGTTATAAAAATTTGAATTATAATAGTTGTTATAGACTGACTTTTGAGAGCTATAAGAAGATCTGCCATGTCTTTTGTCCAGCTATTTACCTCCATATCAAAAAAACGCTCTCGCAAATAGCTGGCTATATTATCTGCTATAAAGGGATCTTCTAACTGAATATCAATCGTAGAGATAAAACCTTTTTTATCAAAAATATACTGGGTTCTAGCAAGATTCATGAAAATCCAGTTTCTGTTATTTATAGCATTGCCTAAATCAAGAGCTCCACTGATTCTGAAAGTTTCAACTTTTCCGTTACTCAGTTGAAGAGGTATAATATCATTTATTTTTAGGTTATAATCTCTTAAAAAGTCTATTCCGACAAGGATATTATTAGAGTCCATATTGTTAGATCCAGCTATAATTTTATTGGAGAGGTGGTAGATTTTATCTATGGACGAAAAATCAGAACCTAGAATAATCATAGAACGAGATTTTCCATTTTTAGAATAAAAGGCATTTTCTCCCAGGTAACCGGCCACATTTTTGACCCCATTGAGTTTAGAGATAGAATTGATAGTAGAGGGGTAGTCTGTAATCCTATTTCTATTTAACTGGGAATTTCCCTCGATTATTATCGAATTTTTATCAGTGATTTTTTTTGCTAGAAAAGATTTAGTTTCTCCCTGTTCTATTTTTATATGATAACTGCTTCCGAGTATCTTATTTATCATATAGCTTTGAAGAGAAGGGAGGAGATTTATCATAAAAAATTGTATAGCTATTCCAAGAGAGATTCCCATGATTATGGAAAAGGTTTGTTTTTTGTTATCCCTTATAAAGTTAAATGCTATTCTTATGTTAGTATTCATCCTATCTTCAACTCCATATTTTTTGATATTTGTTAAATATTTTAACTTGATTTTAACTGAAATAGATAGAAGAAGTCAAATAATAATAAAAAATCATTAAAATAAACACTTGAAAAATAAATAAAATAAGATTATAATGTGTTGTAAATTAAATACAACAAGTTCAGAAAATAGACTTGTTATATTTTTATAAAACAAAATATAATTTTGGAGGAATTTTATGAAAGAAAAAACCAATACTCTGCTCATGGGTAAAAACACTCCTTACTATTTTATACTGCCGGCCATGTTAGTAATGGTTGCTATGGTGTTTTATCCTCTTGGATATGGAATTTGGCTGTCAATGACCAACATGAGTCTTACGACTTTTAAAAATCCATCTTTTATCGGATTAGCAAACTATGGTGCTGTGTTTAAAGACCCAAGGTTACTTACAACTTTTGGAAGAACTATTTTTTGGACGTTTATAAATGTTTTTTTTCATGTGAGTATAGGGCTCTATCTAGCTCTACTGTTAAATAGAAAGCTTCCTGGAAAATCTATTTTAAGAATATTTCTTATCATTCCTTGGGCAATGCCACAATATATTGCGGCTCTTACTTGGAAAGGAATGTTTAACCAAAACTTTGGATCTGTAAATATAATTCTTGGGAAATTAGGAATAGACGCTATGGCATGGTTAAGTGACCCGACATTAACTTTTATTGCTGCTATAATAACTAATATCTGGTTGGGATTCCCTTTTATGATGATGATAAGTCTAGGAGGACTTCAATCTATTCCTTCCGAACTTTATGAAGCGGCAGATATAGATGGAGCAGGAACATGGGACAAATTTAAGAATGTGACACTACCACTACTGAAACCGACTTTGACTCCGGCAATAATTTTAGGTTCAGTATGGACTTTCAATATGCTGAATGTAATACTTATTATTGCTGGTGGTTACGGAAATGAGCAAACTCAGATTCTTGTAACTGATGTTTATAGACTGGCTTTTAGTTTCTTCAGATATGGTTATGCATCAGCGTACTCAGTTCTTATATTTATACTGCTACTAATATTTGGAATAGTATATGTAAAGAAGAGTGGGATTTTCTCAGGAGGGGATAATTAATGAAAAGAATTAAACAGATGCACTTTGAGAAGGGAGATTCATGGGGAAAAATCATAGGTATCTATGCTATACTCATATTTTTTTCAGCTATAACTCTTTATCCTATGTTAAACGTTCTTTCGATAGCTTTAAGACCTGGAAATCAATTATTTTCAGCTAGTCTGGCAATAATTCCTGAAGGAGCTACTTTAGAAAATTTTAGAAAAGCAATTTTTGAGAGAGATTTACTTCTTTGGCTGAGAAATTCCCTTATAGTTTCGACAGCCACTGCAATTTTCGGAGTGACATTGTCATCCACGGCAGCCTACGCTTTTTCAAGATTTAAATTTTTTGGAAGAAAATCTGGAATGATGACATTTCTAATAACTCAGATGTTCCCAGCACCGATGTTGTTGCTACCTATGTCAGTACTTCTATCAAGATACGGACTTATGAATAAATTTTTAGGACTTCTGATACCCTATACAGCTACTGCAGTTCCTTTCTGTGTATGGATGCTGAAAGGATATTTTGACACTATTCCTAAGTCTCTGGAAGAGAGTGCTTATATAGATGGTTGTAAAGTTTGGCAGTCTTTTTATATAATAATTCTTCCGCTTTCTACACCGGCCCTGGCGATATCTGCCCTATTTTCTTTTATGTCGGCATGGTCTGAATATGTAATAGCGAGAGTAGTAATAACAGACCCGAAATCTCTTACGCTTCCTGTGGGACTTGTAACTCTTCAGGGATCCTTTGCTGCCGAGTGGGGAGTTTATTCCGCTGCTGCACTCATAACAAGTTTACCTGTGGTTATATTATTCATAAGTCTATCTAGATATCTAGTTGGAGGTCTAACTGCTGGTGGAGTAAAAGAGTAATAAAATATTAAATTTTTTTATAAAAATTATAGAATAGAAGATAAAAAAGGAGAAGAATATGTTTCAGAGAAGCAGTGGAATATTAATGCATATAAGTTCATTACCAAGCCAATATGGGATAGGAGATTTTGGACAGGAAGCATATAAATTTATAGAATTTTTAGCTGAATCTAAACAAAAACTTTGGCAAATACTCCCAATGGGACCTACAGGATATGGAGACTCTCCATATCAATCATTTTCAGCTTTTGCGGGAAACCCTTATTTCATAGATCTTGAAGATCTTGTGGAAGATGGTTTGCTGGAAGAAAGGGATTTAGATGAATTAAAAAAATATAATGTAGATGGAACAATAGAATATGGAGCGCTTTATACTCTAAAATTTCCTGTTTTGAGAAAAGCCTTCGAAAAATTTAATGAGCTGAAAAAAATAGGTGAAATGGATAAATTTAAAAAAAAACATAGCTATTGGCTAGAAGATTATGCACTTTTTATGGCAATTAAGGGAAAATTCCATCAGAGTAACTGGCAAAAATGGCCTACTGAGTATAAGTTCCGTGATATAAAGATTTTGAAAAAAGCGACTGTGGAGCTAAAAAATGAGATGGATTATTTTGTCTTCCTTCAGTATATTTTCTATCTTCAGTGGGAAAAATTGAAGTCATATGCAAATATGAAAGGAATAAAAATTATAGGAGATATACCTATTTTTGTCTCTCCTGATTCAGCAGATGCATGGTCAAAAAGTGAAATGTTCCTGTTTGATGAAAATTTAAAATCAACTAAAGTGGCGGGATGTCCTCCAGATGCCTTTAGTGAAGATGGACAGCTTTGGGGAAATCCTCTTTATGATTGGAAATATATGGATAAAACAGGTTATAAATGGTGGATAGAGAGAATAAAAGCCTGTTTTGAGATTCACGACATAGTAAGAATAGATCATTTTAGGGGATTTGAATCATATTGGGCAATACCAGCTGAATCTAAAACCGCAGCAACAGGAGCATGGGAAAAAGGCCCAGGAATGAAACTTTTTAATGCGATAAACAAAGCATTGGGAGAAAAACCTATAATAGCTGAGGATCTAGGATTTCTTACACCCGAAGTTGAAAAACTTTTGAAAGATAGTACTTATCCGGGAATGAAAATACTGCTTTTTGCTTTTGACTCGAAGGAGGAAAATGATTACCTTCCACATAAATATCGGGTAAATTCAGTTGCCTACACAGGAACGCATGATAATATGACAGTTCTCGGCTGGTACAGATCAGCTCCAGAAGAGGAGAAAAAAAGTTGTCAGGAATATCTGGAGAATATGGAAATTAAAACTTATGAGATAAACTGGAAATTTATAGAAGCGGTATGGAGTACAGAATCTCAGATGGTTCTAACTCAAACCCAGGATCTTTTAGGTCTTGATAACTCTGGAAGAATGAATACGCCTTCTACTTCAGAAGGGAACTGGCAATGGAGAGCAAAAAAAGGCGAATTGGATCATCACTTGGCAGCAAGACTTGCCGAGTTAACTGTCCGAAGCAGGAGGTAATTTTGGACAACAGAGAGGTAATAATAAAAAATCTGGAAAAAATCGGACTCAGCATCAAAGAATCTGAAGTTTATTATGAGCTGGTAAAAACACCTTTGACAAATGGATCACAGATTGCTAAGAAATTAGGTTATCCACGAACCTCTATATATGACACTCTTTCTAAACTTCAGAATAAAGGATATATATTATCTCTTCAGGAGGGGGAAATAACTTCTTATACTCCTGTGAATCCTAAAGATTTTTTGAATAGAGTTAAACATGAAGTTGAATCAGCTACCGATGTTCTCGACAGAGAATTTAAGAGTATAGAAAGTGATTCAGGTGAAACACAATTTTATAATCTCAATTCAGAAATAGGAATAAAAGAAAGAATTACTCAGATACTTAATAGTTCTGAAAAAGAGGTATATATAAATACCAACTTGGATTTGGGAGAGTTTAAGCATATTTTTAAAAAACTTAAAGCTAAGGGAGTTAGAATTATACTTTTTAGCTTTGAAAACAGAGACTATAAAAATTTGGGAATAGAGTGTTATTATCGTAAGGGTCTGGGGCAGGAAGTCAGTAGTAAAACAAAGAGAATACTTATAGTATCGGATATGAAAAGAGCAGTTATAACAAGTAATTACGGCGGAAAATTTACAGGAACTTATTCAGAAAACAATCTCCTTGTAAATATAGTGGCAGAGCATATACATAACGATATATATATAATGAAACTTGAAAAAAATTTCTCAGGGGATTTCTGGCAAGATATTAATTTACATACTATGCAGGAGATACCTAAAGACTAAACCAGGAGGCAAGAATGTTCTTAAATAAAAAACAGATAAAAGAGGGAGTAACTAAATATTTATTGGTAGAGTCTGGAAAAAGAGTAGAAGATGCAGAACAGCATGAAATATACCAAGCTTTGGCAAAAACGGTTGTCGGAGCCGTAAGTGAGAACTGGCTAAAAACTAGAGAAACCTACGAGAAAGAAAGACAGGCACACTACTTTTCTTCAGAGTTTTTAATGGGAAGAGCCCTAGGGAATAATCTTATAAACTTGGGACTTATGAAAAGTGTAAAAGCAGCAATGGAAGAGTTAGGGATTGACTATAATCTTATAGAAGAAACAGAGGAAGATTACGGAACAGGAAACGGAGGGCTAGGAAGATTGGCTGCATGTTTTATGGACTCTCTTGCAACACTTGAGCTGCCAGGAATCGGATACAGTATAAGATATAAAAACGGGATATTTAATCAAAAAATAGAAAATGGATTTCAGACAGAGTATCCTGAAAATTGGTTGAAATATGGAGATCCGTGGTCGGTAAGAAAAATCGGAGAAGAGGTAAGAGTTAAATTTGCAGACATGGAAGTAAGAGCTATACCTTATGACACTCCTGTAACAGGGTACGGGACAGACAATGTAAATACTCTAAGACTTTGGGAAGCTACTTCGATTGAGCCTCTTAACTATGTAGCCTTTAATGCTCAAGATTACGGAAAAGCTCTTTGGGAAACTAACAGAGCAGAGGATATTTCGAGAGTTCTATACCCTAATGATTCTACAAATGATGGTAAAAAACTGAGACTGAGACAGCAATATTTCTTTGTGTCAGCTTCGCTTCAAGATATATTAAGAAAATTCAAAAAAATTCATGGAAAAGATTTTACGAAACTTTCTCAATTTAATGTGATTCAGTTAAATGATACACACCCGACAGTTGCTATACCTGAACTTATGAGGCTTCTTGTGGATGAAGAGGGAGTAGAATGGAATTTGGCTTGGGAAATTGTGCAGAAAACTTTCGCGTATACTAACCATACAATACTGTCAGAAGCTCTTGAAAAATGGTGGATTGGTTTGTATAAGGAGATATTACCTAGAATTTTTGAAATTATAGTAGGGATTAACAATCAATTTATGGAATTTCTAAATTATAAATTTCCTGAAGACGAGGCTAGAAGAAATAGAATGGCGATAATTCAAGGAGATCTTATCCATATGGCATGGATGGCAATCTATGGAAGTTCATATACAAATGGGGTTGCAGCAATACATACAGAAATTCTTAAGCATGAAGAGCTGAAAGAGTGGTATGAGATATTCCCACAAAGATTCCAGAATAAAACAAACGGAGTTACTCAGAGAAGATGGATGCTTCTTTCGAATCCTGAACTTTCAGATATGATAACAAAACTTATCGGAGAAGGATGGATAAAAGATCTTTCTCAACTTAAAAAATTAGAAAAATTTCAAAATGATGAGAAAGTGCTTAGGGAATTTTTGGCTATAAAAAATAGAAAGAAACAGCAACTTTCAGATTATATGAAAGAACATCAAGGAATAGAGCTGAACACAGATTCTATCTTTGATATTCAGGTAAAGAGACTTCATGAGTATAAAAGACAGCTTTTAAATATATTCCATGTTATAGATTTATATAACAAAATAAAAGCCAATCCTAATCTTCAAATGGAACCTGTAACATATATATTTGGATCTAAAGCGGCTCCGGGATATAGAATAGCCAAAGGGATAATAAAACTTATCAATGAGGTGGCAAACAAGATAGATACAGATCCTGTAGTAAGAGGAAGAATAAAAGTTGTGTTTATAGAAAATTACAGAGTTTCAGTGGCTCACAAACTTTTTCCATCGGCAGATATATCCGAGCAGATTTCTACAGCTGGAAAGGAAGCATCGGGAACTGGAAATATGAAGTTTATGCTGAATGGAGCTCTTACCTTGGGAACCCTGGATGGAGCTAATGTAGAGATAGCTGAAGAGGCTGGTACGGAAAATGAATTCATTTTCGGACTTACTGTGGAAGACATTCAAGAGATAAAAAAACATGGATACAATCCATGGGAATCATATAACAGTGTAGAGGGACTGAAAGAGGTCGTAGATTCCCTTGTAAATGGGACGTTCTCAGATAATGGAACTGGAATGTTTAAAGAAATATATGATTCTCTTATGCATGGAACTAGCTGGCATACAGCAGACCAGTATTTTGTTCTAAAAGATTTTGCAGAGTATAGAAAAATTCAGAAACTTGCCAATGAGACTTATGGAGATAAGATAAAATGGGCAAAAATGGCGTGGCTGAATATATCTAACGGAGGTAAATTCTCATCAGACAGAACTATTTCTGATTATGCTAAAGAAATTTGGCATATACAATCTAAAAAAATATAATATTTTTATTTAAGGGAGTGGCTGTCATTTATTTGATAGCCACTTTTCTATAAAATTCAAATATTTTATTTAGAAATCCTTTGTAATTTACGGGAACAATATGATAATATTTAGATATAATTTTAGTAGAAAGGAGATGGGGTATGGATTACTACAGAGTTTTATTGGTACATGGATTTTTTGGGAGCAGTCGGGATATGGAATATATATCATCTACCCTAAAAAAATCAGGTTTTAGAGTAGACAATCTTAATCTACCTCTGACTTTTTCTGAAATTGCTTTTAGCGAAAAAATTATAAGAGAAAAGCTAGAAGAAATTTCTAAAGATAGATTCAGTAAAAACAGTGAAATAATTTTAATAGGTTATGGCATGGGGGGATTTCTTGTCAGAAAAGTCATAAATGAAATGGGGTTAAAGAGTTTTTTTATGAAGATGATATTCATAGCAGCTCCTACGAAAACACCTAAAATTATAAAAAAAAATATGAGTCTAGTGAAGATTTTAAGCAGAATTTTTAAGCCACTTAAAATTTTCCAGGGAGATGCAATGGAAAACCTTCCCGAACCGCAGGAAGAACTGGGAATAATAAGAGCCACTGAGTCAGATTCTAATATTTTTAAAAAATATCTTTCAGAATATAATGACGGAGCATTGGATAGAGATGAGGTAGTTTTTAATAGGAAATTCCAGATAATAGATATTCCTTTTAGTCGGAAAGAGGTCCATAAAAGACCCGGGACAGTGGAATATATTATGGAATTTATAGAAACGGGAGAATTCAAACACGATAAAATATAGGGGGAAATATGCTAAGCAGATTATTTAAAAAAAAGGAAAAAAAAGTATTACACAACGATGGTAAAATAAGAATTTTGGCACTGAGAAAAGAAGCAGAAACTTATTATAGGAATCGTGATTTTTATTGTTCAGAAGCGGTTGTAAAGGTTATTGCTGATTATTTCCAAGCGCCTTTAGGCGATGCGGCAGTGAGACTCGCTTCAGGTTTTCCAGTTGGTATAGGTGGTAGCATGTGTACTTGTGGAGCTGTAAACGGTGGAGTTATGGCAATATCTATGTTTTTTGGAAGAGATCAGGCTGGAGGAAAAGAGGTAAAAAAAGCCATGGAATTATCAAAAGAACTCTATGATAAATTTACTAAAAAGCATAAAGTGGCCTGCTGTAAAGTATTGACTCATGGAAAAAAACTGGGAAGTAGTGAACATATAGACCACTGCGTAGAGATGACAGGGGAACTGGCAGAGATAACAGGAAGAATTTTAGCTCGTGAATTGGGATATGAGATAATAGAGGAGTAATTATGGAAAAAAAATTAAGAAAATATGCTGAATTGGCAGTTAGAACAGGGGTAAATATAGGAAAAGGCGATATTTTGGTGATAAACTCTCCTACAGAATGTTATGAATTTACAAGAATGATAGTAGAAGCAGGGTATAAAGCCGGAGCTAAAGAAGTCGTAGTTCACTGGGGAGATGAGATTGTAAACCGTGAGAGATATCTATACGCCTCAGAAGAAGTTTTTGGAGAAATACCACGGTGGCAGGTAGAGGCAGTAACTCATTATGGGAATCAAGGTGCTGCGTTTCTTAGCATCTATGCCACAGATCCTACACTCCTAAAAGATGCAGATCCTAAACGTGTAGCAGATTACAATGCACTCAGAAGAAAAGCTTTGAAAGAACACTATGACAGGGTTATGTCTAATAAAAATAGATGGTCAATACTATCTATTCCTACAAAAACGTGGTCAGAGTCTGTATTCCCGGAGCTGGATACAGATGAAGCTATGAAGAAAATGTGGGGTGCAATATTTTCAGTAGTAAGGGTGGATCAGAAAAATCCTGTAGATGCTTGGAGGGAACATAATGAAAATCTCCATAGCAGAAGAAAATCTTTAAATGATAAAAAATTTAAAAAACTTTATTTTAAAAATTCCATAGGAACAGACCTGTGTGTAGAACTCCCGGATGGGCATATATGGTTAGGTGGAGGAGATAAAGATATAAACGGGATAGACTTTATTGCGAATATGCCCACAGAGGAAATTTTCACACTGCCCAAAAAAAATGGAGTTGAAGGAACAGTAGTAAGTTCGAAACCCCTTGTATATAACGGGAACATAATAGATAAGTTCAAAATTAAATTCCAAAAAGGAAGAATTGTAGAATTTTATGCAGAAAAGGGAATAGAAACTTTAAAGGGATTAATAGATACTGATGAAGGATCGAAATATCTGGGAGAAGTAGCATTGGTTCCTTATGACTCTCCTATATCAAACTCAGGAATAACATTCCTCAATACCCTTTATGATGAAAACGCATCATGTCATCTAGCTATAGGAGAAGCATATAGTAGTTGTTTGGAAGGTGGTACAGCTATGGAAGAAAAAGAAAAAGATATAGCTGGAGTTAACACCTCTCTAAACCATGTAGATTTTATGATAGGTACAGAAGATCTAGAGATATTAGGAGAGACCGTTTCAGGTGATAAAATCCAAATTTTTAAAGAAGGAAACTGGGCTTTCTAAAATTATTCTGCTGTTTTTCATTTTTTTTTTGATATTTTCATTTTTTTAAAATGACTATGTATTCAAAAAAACCCTTATGTTCTGTTAAAGATTCTAATATCTTTTTTATAGGAAGTTAACATTGTTTTTTTGCTATATATATATATTTTGAAATGTTCTTACAGGTGAAAAACCATTGATTTTAGGCGTGTTTTATTATAAAATAGCACTTAGGAACTAATAAAGATAAAAGGAGTTTTAAATCAATGGATTCAAAAAAATTAAACTGGCGTATGCTGGCTATGATGGGATTCACAATTGTTTGGGGATTCGGAAACGTTGTTAATAACTATGCAAATCAAGGTCTTACAGTTGTAGTATCTTGGATTTTGATTCTTACATTATATTTCTTACCTTATGCTCTTATGGTTGGAGAGATGGGATCTGTTTTTGATCAGAAAGCTGGAGGAGTTTCAGGTTGGATTGGTTCAACGTACGGACCTTTGATAGCGTATCTAGCCGGATGGACATACTGGGTTGTACATATACCTTATCTTGCACAAAAACCACAGAGTGCCCTTGTTGCTCTTAGCTGGGTGTTTTTCCAAAATGGAGATCTTATAAAAGCTTTTAATCCTTTGGTACTACAAAGTATTGTTTTAGGAATATTCCTACTTTTACTTTGGATGTGTTCAAAAGGAATGAATTCAATGAAAAAACTAGGAGCTCTTGCAGGAACTTCTATGTTCTTTATGGGAATACTATATATTCTTCTTACGGTAGCAGCACCATCTATAGTTGGAGCTAGATCAGCTACTGTAGCTTGGGAACTTTCAACTTTTATGCCAAAATTTGATTTTACATATTTCACAACAATATCTATGCTAGTATTTGCTGTTGGTGGATGTGAGAAAATTTCTCCATATGTTAGAGATGTTGAAAATCCTAATAAAAATTTCCCTAAGGGAATGATAGCTCTTGCAGTAATGGTAGGAATGTCTGCTTTACTTGGATCTTTTGCTATGGGAATCATGTTTGATAGTAATAATATTCCTTCAGACCTTAAAATGAATGGTCAGTATTATGCATTTAAACTTTTAGGTGAATACTACGGAGTAGGAAATGTACTGTTAATATTATATGCAATAGCAAATACACTATGCCAAATATCAGCTGTTATGTTTTCAATAGATGCTCCTCTTAAGATACTTATTGGAGAGGGAGACAGAAACTATATTCCAGAAGCTTTCACAAAAACAAATGAAAATGGAGCACCTGTAAACGGATACAAACTTACAGCAGTTCTTGTTGGAATACTTATCATAATACCAGCAGTAGGTATTGGAGATATGAATAATCTTTATAACTGGCTTCTGGATCTGAACTCTATTGTTATGCCACTTAGATATCTATGGGTTTTCTTAGCGTACATCGGACTTAGAGGATTTGTTAAAAACAAAGAGCTAAACAGCCATGCTGGATTTAGACTTGTAAATAATGATAAAATAGCTACATTGATTGGAGCATGGTGCTTTGCCTTTACAAGTTTCGCTTGTTTGATGGGAGTTTTTCCTAAAAATATAGAAACATTTAGTTCAGAGTGGTTCTTCCAAATTACTCTTAACATACTTACTCCAGTTATTCTAGTAGGACTTGGGCTTATATTCCCTAAGATTGCTAGAAAACATAATAAATAATGCCAGCAAAATATTAAAATACATAGAAAAAAGAGAGGAGGTCAGAATATTCTGACCTCTTCTCTTTTGTTATGTTTTATGTTTTTTATCCTTCCAGCTCCTCCATAAGGAAGTTGGCACATTTCGCATAAATTTCTTCATTTACCGTAGCAATTATCTTTGTTCCCATAGGCATAAATTCTTCGGATTCCACATTGGAATTTTTATGAAGATAAGATACGAAAGATGATTGGCTGTAAGGAATAAGGTATTCACATCTCTTGAGTGTTTTAGGAAGCATCTTACAACATTGAAGAAGCAAAGTATCGAAATTCAGTTTTTGCTTAGCACTGATTTCAACAATATTATAATTTTGATATAACTCTCTTAGTTGGGCCAAAACTTCATCAGAAGTTATATCCACTTTATTGAGAGCAAGAATGGTAGGTTTGTCCATACACTGAAGTTCACCTAGAACATTTTCTACAGCAGTTATCTGCTCTTTCACTGTATGGCTTGAAGCATCTACCACGTGGATGATAAGATCTGAGAATATAACTTCTTCAAGGGTAGATTTAAAAGCTTCGACAAGATCATGCGGAAGTTTTCTTACAAATCCAACCGTATCTGTAAAAGCAGCAATTCTTCTGTCTGGAAGAGTGATAGCTCTAGTCGTTGTATCCAAAGTGGCAAAGAGAAGATTTTCAGCAAATACATCTTCTTTTTTAGAGGTATTATCTCCTGGATAAAGTTCAACTATTCCATTTCTCAGAGAAGATTTACCAGCATTGGTATATCCGGCTAAGGAAATTTTAGGTATTCCCGATTCCTCTCTACGTCCTCTCTGAACTACACGAGTTTTTCTGATTTTTTCCAGTTCTTCTTTCAGATCATGGATAGCTTCTCTTATTCTTCTCCTATCTATCTCGAGTTTTTTCTCTCCAGGACCTTTGGTTCCTATTCCTCCTCCTGTACGGGAAAGCATTGAACCAAGACCGATAAGTCTTCCACTACGATATTTCAATTGAGCTAGCTCGATTTGAATCTTAGATTCTCTAGTCTTAGCACGTCTTGCAAAAATTTCTAAGATAAGAGTTGTACGATCTATAACTTTACATCCTGTGATAAGCTCTAGATATTTTATCTGTATTCCAGAAAGTTCATCATCAAAAATTAGAAGATTAGCACCTTTTACCTGTTGAAGTAGAGCAAGAGATTTAGCTTTTCCACTTCCTATAAAAAAAATAGGATCAGGCTTCTGTTTTTTTTGAAACATTCTATCGACCACTCTAATATTGCAAGCACGGGCCAATTCACCCAACTCATCTAAGCTTTCGTTTGAATCTGTTCCTACAAGGATGGCTATTTCTTCATCTGATTCAATTATCTCTCTTTTCTTAAGTTCAGCCTCTGTAGTTTCTATCTTTTCTAAGAAATCGAAAGCCTCAGCTTTCTCTACAGAAAGAGGTCCTATTTGTTCATATCCTAAAATTCCATCTGTAACTTTACAAAAACCGATATTTATTCCAGTTATTCCATCTTCTTGAATACCAATTGCAAGAACAGCATCCAGCTTAAGTTTTATAAGAGCTGAAATATCTACACTAGAAAGATTAGAGTATCCACTAGGGTGAGTATGAATTATTCTAACTCCACTTAATCTTCTCTCTGTAACATTCAATATTGGAAGTTGGACAGTATTGGAGTCCCCAATAGAGACCTCAATAACCTTTCCCTTTCTATCTATAGCAACATTTATTTCACGATTTATCTTCATGCTCACTGCGGATATAAGCTGAACAATTTCTTGATTAAAAAGAAACCCCTTATCCACTTTTATTTCATAAAGTTCTTCTAAGACCTCAAGAATAGAATCTCTAATTCCGTCTATGTTTCCTACTATCATAATCTCACTCCGTTTCTAATTTTTAACTTTGAATCCCTTGTCTGTTTTTTCAATAAGACCTTTTTTAAGAAGACTTCCCATAGCTCTTTTAAAAGCTTTTTTACTCATATCAAAGAAATCTTTTATGTCTTCTGGAGATGAAGAGTCATTGAATCTGAAATTTTCTTTAAGAAGATTCATTTTTTCAAGAATAAATTGAGAATCTTCATCCATCTGCTCAGATACTATGGCTTTTGTAGAAAGGTCAAGTTTTCCATCTTCTCTGACTCTGATAACTCTTACATCTACAGTGTCTCCAATCTCAAGATTTTTGAAACACTCATTATTTGGTATAAGTCCAAAATATCTATCGTCCACAGCCACAAAAACTCCAATCTCAGGATTTATATTGTAAACTGTTCCTGAAACCTGGTCTCCTTTTTTGTAATCTTTACACGGAAGTAAGAAGTTATATATTTTCATTGTAGCCGATACTCTTCCTTTACTATCCTCATAAAGTCCTACTAGGTGAGACTCACCGATTTTTACTTTGATATTCTGTTGACCGATAGGAAGAAGAACATCTTTATTCAGACCCCAGTTAAGAAATGCTCCTAAGTTAGGATTGATATCTACAACTTCCAGTTTAGCCAGAGTTCCTACGATAGCTTCAGTTTTTCTAAAAGTTGCAGTAAGTCTGTCTTCAGAATCTCTGTAGACTAAAACTTCTACTTCATCTCCGATATTTAAATCTCTTTCTTCCATTTCGTTATTTGGAAGAAGAACTGTTTCCTCACTCTCTTCCTCTATAGATTTAAGGTGTGCTCCAATTTTTGTGATACTATCGATAATCATTTTTTGTCTTTTCCCTATTTTAATCATAATTCACTCTCCATTTTATCTAATTTAAACTTTATTTTTTCACAATATAGTAGTATGATAATAAAGTATACCACGGAATTGAAATAAAATAAATAGAATGGAGAATAAAGAACTATGTTTAAAGGTCTGCTTAATTTAAGAAAGTACAACAAAAATATCAAAAATAGTTTTCTTGTAAATTTTATTTCCACTTTTGTAATGCAAGGGATTTTTCTTGTATTCATAGGAATCTATACAAAATCTCTGGGCTACGGGGAGGGAGATGTCGGGAAAATTTTGGCTATAAACAATCTTTCAGTGGCTGTAGGTTCTCTACTGATGGCGTATATAATGATGCGTTACAGCAGAAAGACCTCGCTTATTTTCGGCTTCCTTTCTATGTCAGTAGGTATGTACGGTATAAGTTTTTTTAGTTCTATGGGAGCGTTGATGCTTTTTTCGGGAGTAACAGGTATGGGATTTGGGTTTCCTTTGGCTGCTATGGGAGTGCTTCTTACAGAAAATTCCACCCCAGAAGAACGTGTAGATATATTTAGTACAAATTTTATACTCCAAAGTTTAGGAGCAGTTTTCGGAAGCTATTCAGGAGGGAAAATTTCATCTCTTCTTGCACTGACTTTGGGTGAGAGCAAAGCTATTCCTATACTGTTTTTTGTATGTGCTACTCTTCTTTTAGGTGCAATATTTCCGATTCAAAAGCTGGAGGAAAAAAATGAGATAAAGGAAAAGAAAAGAAAAAAAATACATCACAGTTTAGCGGCCTTAATGAAAGGTAAGCCTCTTGGTTATCTTATATATAATACAGTTATAGGTTTTGGTGCCGGACTAGTAGTTCCTTTTTTCAGTGTCTATCTTAAGTTTGCACTGAATATAGATGATTCTTGGGTTGGAAATATAATGGCTCTTTCCCAAGTTGGACTTGTTATGGGGGGGCTTCTTGTACCTTATGTTTCTAGAAAATTGGGGAAAGTCAAAACAGTTATAGTCTGTCAGCTACTTTCTATACCTTTTCTTGTTTCTATAGCTTTTCCAACGGGACTCACAATTGTGGCGATATCATTTCTGATACGCTCAACACTTATGAATCTCAATCAGCCTCTGATACAGAATATATCTATGGAAATTGTAGATGACGAACTCCGACCTCTTATGAGCAGTCTGAGTCAGATGAGTGCCTATCTTACAAGAGCTTTATCAGTTCTCTTGGCAGGTTATATTATGGAGAATTATTCTTATAATACCCCTTATTATTTTACTGTGATTTTATATCTTATCTCTACATATCTTTTTTATAAATATTTTTATTCTTTGAACAAAAAGGAGAGTTAATTATGGACAAATTTCAAGAGTTACACGAATTATTTAAAGGGAAATTAGTAGAATATAATCTAGAAATCTATTCTACACAAAAAGTAATATTTGTAAAAGATGGAAGGAGTATGGAGAAAATAGATTTGGAAGATCTTATCGAAAAATATGAGGATATGTTCCTTGACGATGAAGAGGATTTTGACAAAGTGATAGATTTGAATAGTTTTTCAGGAAGATGCGAGCTTTTTCTAGAAGACCTAGAGATGCTGTGCTTGGATAAAAAAATAAAGACAGATAAATTTTGGGATTACCTTTATAGTATAAATTAAAAAAGACCCCCTCTTAAACATCGTATAATCGATTTTGAGAGGGGGTTTTTAGCCTTTATTTTTTTATGTAATTCAGTACTTTTAGGTTGGTATATTGACCTGAAAAATCAAGAGTATAGTTGGCGTCGAATTTGCCAAACTTACCTTCAATATTCTTCAGAAGAATAGCATCACCTTTAAGTAGTTTTTTAGCATTGGTTTTTGAAATTTTAGCTTGAGGAAACTTATTCTCTTTCCAGATACTTACGTTACATTTTGGAATATCTAGATATCCTGAACAGTAAAAACTCTTCTCGCTTTCGTAGATATTTTTTCCACACTTAGGGCATTTGGATATAACCTCTTTGTCCGGAGAGAATTGAGGTGCCTCTCTAGGAATTACGATATCCTTTGAAACAATGAGTTGGAGCTCTTTTTCTACGGTCTCAATAATTTGAGCTAGAGGAATTTTTCCATTATAGATTTGTTTTAGTAATTTTGAAAATTCGACTGTTTTCTCTTTGTATAAATTTATCTCTAATTTATCTAGATACTGGATAGCACTTTTACCAAGTTCTTCAATAGAATAATGAGACCCCTTTTGAGAAATATAGCCTATCAGTTTAGCTTTTTCTACAATTCCAGTTCGTGTAGCTTCAGTACCGATTTCTATCCCTTCTAGTATTGCACGATATTCCTCTTCCTCGGTCTGCTTCTCTTTTCTAAAAGGATTCTTCAGATGATTTGCCAGCTCTTCTTCTGAAACTAGTTTAGGGGGCTGTGTTTCTTTTTTTAACTCTTTGAACTTCGTTTTAAAAGTCTCTCCTTGGATGAGTGTCGGAAGATTGTTTTTTAGGTTTTCAGGTTCAAATTTAAAGAACCCCTCTTTTAGGACCGTTTCTCCATTGAGAGTAAAAATCTCACTATCCACAGAAATTCCTATAGTTACTTTTCCTGTCACAGTTTCCTCGTTTAGAAAATTAGAAATAAATCTGTTGAGAATAACTTTGTAAACTAAGGCTTCTTTATCATTGAGAGAAGATAGATTTGGTGCTTTAGTCGTCGGAGTTATGGCACTGTGACTCTCTATCTTACTATCATCAAAAAATCTTTTCCCATCTTTGAAAATCAAATTATAGCTTTTAAGAGAGTTAATAATCTCACGGATTTTTTCTTTTTCATTCTCAGCTAGGTACTCGGTATTAGTTCTGGGATAGGTAATGTATCCGTTCTCATAAAGTTTCTGAATAATTTCTTCTGAGGTTTTAAAATTCATTTTCTCTTTTTTAGAAAGAAAAGATTGGAGTTTAGATAGAGAGAATAGTTTTCCAGGTTGTTTTATAATCTCTTTCCGTTCTATTTTTTCTACAACTGCAGGGAATTTGTTTAGATGAGTTGAATAACTCTCTGCTTCTTTTAAATTTTTATACTTCTTTTTTAGTATCAAAGGAATTTCAATACCTTCCTTTTTCGTTCTACTTTCTATTTGGAAATATTCCTCTTTAACAAATTGGGAGATGGCCTGATCACGGTCGTAGATAAATTTTAATATGGGGATAAGGACTCTTCCTACAGGTAGATATTTACCAGATTTTACGGAAAGATAGATAGTCATATTTATTCCCAAAAGCCAATCCATAAAAGTTCTGGCATACCCTTCATGGGCTAGCTTTTTGTAGTTTTTATTATCTCTTAAGGCCTCTATTTCCGATTGGATAGTTTTCTCTGTTTGATCGGGCAACCAGAGCCTGTAAACTGGTTTTTCTAGATTAAATTTAGAAATGATTATATCTCCGATTATCTGTCCCTCTCTGTCAGCATCGCCACAATTAACGATTCCATCTACATCACTTCTAGAGGCTAGAGTTTTTAAAATCTCAAACTGTTTTTTAACTCCTGGATCAACAACTCTTTCTTTATCCTTTTTTATGGTCTTAAGCTGAAACTGAAATTTTTCAGGAACAAAGGGCAAAGAAATATCTCTCCAGGCTTTCTTTATTCCTGTGTAGTCTTCCACGTCAGCTAAAGAGAATAGGTGTCCAAAAGCCCAAGAGATTATGTACTTGTCGTTTTCTAAAAATCCATCTCCTCTTTTTTTTATATTTAAAGCAAGCGCTATATTTTTAGCAAGACTTGGCTTTTCTGCTATTATTAATTTTTTCACGGAGTACTCCTTTATTTAAAAAATTTATCTTTTCCGTTTTTTATTATACTATAATTTCATTAAAAAAAATCAATCTATTGATTAATTATCTAAAATGATTTAAAATACTATATAAAGATTTTTGTTTTGAAGGAGGAGTTTTGAAGAAAATTTTGGGATTTATCTCTTTTATAATGTTACTGACAACTTTATATTTTTTAGGGCAGATAGGGTTAAAGGAATATTTTAATGAGTATTATTTTATAGCACCAAATTTGATTGGAAAAAATATCGATAATATTGAACTTAGGGGAGGTAATCTTCCTATAAAAATAGTTGAAAATCCGAGAGAGTTTTCAGAGCGTCCAGCAGGAGAAATTTTCATGCAGGATCCAATGGCAGGAAAGAAAATAAAAAGAAATAGAATAGTAAGGATTTGGGTAAGTAAAGGGTCGGCTGACCTCACGGTTCCTGATATAAAAGGGCTAGAAGAAAATGATGCTGAATCTATAATAAATTCCAAAGGGCTTACGGTTGGAACGGTATCTACCGTATCTCTATCGCTTCAAGAGGGGGAAGTTGTAGCTACAGATCCTGAAGTTGGAAGTGGTGTATTGAGAGGAGGGAAGGTATCTCTTCTAGTAAATAGAAATTCCAATAAAGGGAACAGAAAGATGCCTGACCTTTTAGGTGTAACAATAGATGAAACGAAGGTTATTCTTCAGGAAAATAATCTGATACTTGGAAATTTAACTTATAAAGAGTTTCCAGGTTTGGAATCAGGAATTGTAGTTCAAACAAGTGTGGAAGCTAATAAAAGTGTTGGAGCCGGAACTGTAATAAATATAATATTAAGTAAATAGTGAATATTGGGAGATGATCTATATCAAAGGAAGAGTTATAAATAAGATACAGGGATTTTATTATGTAAATGTAGATGGTGAAATTCGTGAATGCCGTCTTCGTGGAGTTCTTAAGAGAACAGAGAAAAAAGAGAACTGCGTAGTGGGAGATTGGGTAGAGATAAGTGATGAAAATTTTATAATGGAAATAGAACCTAGAAAAAATATACTTACGAGACCAATTGTTGCTAACATAGATAATCTTGTTATACAGTTTGCAGCAAAAAATCCAGTGATAGATTATGAAAGGCTAGATTTATTAATTTTGCATAGTTTTTTTAATCATATTCAACCTATTGTAGTCATAAATAAAATTGATTTAATAGAAGAAGAAGAAAGAAAAGAGATAGAAAAAAGATTGGAGCATCTGCATCAGATAGAGGTTCCACTCCTTTTTCTTTCTACAGAAAAAAATATAGGTATAACTGAGCTTAAAGAATTTTTAGCCCACAAACTTACAGCTTTTGGAGGTCCGAGTGGGGTTGGGAAATCAAGTATTATTAATATGCTTCAAAGCGGAAGAGAACTTAAAACTGGAGCTACGAGTGAGAGATTAAAAAGAGGAAAACATACAACTAGAGACAGTAGACTTCTTCCTCTTACTATGGATGGATTTGTAATAGATACCCCAGGATTTTCGTCTCTTGAACTCCCAGAAATAGAAGATTTTCAATCTTTGGTAAGACTTTTTCCTGAGTTCGAGCAGAGTGAGGGGTGCAAGTTCAATAACTGTATTCACATAAATGAGCCAGGTTGCGGAGTAAAAAAACTCCTTGAAGAGGGGGAAATATACCCAGTTAGGTATGAGTATTACAAAAAAGTTTATGAAATACTAAAAAATGAAAGGTGGAATAAGTATGGAAAATAGAATAAAAATAGCTCCTTCAATACTTTCGGCTGATTTTAGCAGACTGGGAGAAGAGATGAAAAGCATCGAGGCAGCTGGTGCAGACTGGGCACATATAGATGTAATGGATGGAAATTTTGTGCCTAATATTACTTTTGGACCTCCGGTTATAAAAGCGATAAAAAAGAATAGTAATCTTTTTTTTGATGTACATCTGATGATAGACTCTCCTGAGAGATATCTTCAAGACTTTGCGGATGCAGGAGCAGATATGATAACAGTTCATGCAGAGTCCACAGTTCATCTTCACAGAACAATACAGGGGATAAAAGCCCTAGGAAAAAAAGCAGGGGTATCACTTAATCCAGCTACATCGCCAGATATACTAAAATATATAATAGACGACTTAGACATGGTGCTTATTATGAGTGTAAATCCTGGATTTGGTGGTCAATCTTTTATACCCTCAGCTCTTAAAAAAATCAGAGAAGTAAGAGATATGCATCCTGGGATAGATATTCAAGTAGATGGAGGAATAACAGATAAAACTATAGGAGATTGCATTGAAGCTGGAGCTAATATTTTTGTTGCAGGTTCATATGTGTTTTCAGGGGATTACAGAGAGAGAATAGCTCTTCTGAAAAAATAGGGAAGGAGAAATTATGGGAAACAGAAATACAGATAAGGTAACAGATATTTTAGAGGAATTTTTTAAACTTTTTTATAAAACAGAGGATATGGCTCTAAAAATAGGAATACAGGGGTTAACTCATACTGAGCTACATATAATAGACGCAATAGGTAGAGACACTCTTACGATGCATGAGCTTTCTGATAGGTTGGGAATCACTATGGGTACAGCAACGGTGGCGATAAATAAACTTTCAGAAAAAAAGTTTGTAATAAGAAAAAGATCTGATGCAGACAGAAGAAAGGTTTTTGTAAATTTAGATGTAAAAGGAAAAGAAGCTCTAGCTTACCATGATAGTTACCATAATATGTTGCTTTCGTCAATCACTGAAACCATAAGTGACGAGAGATTAGAGCAGTTTCTTGCAACATTTGAAATAATACTTGGGAATCTTTCTAAAAAAACAGAATTTTTCAAACCTCAGACAGTAAACGAATTCCAGACAGGAACAAAAGTTTCAATTATTTCGATAGAAGGAACACCGATTATAAAAAACTACTTTGCCGCTAAAGGGATAGTGACATTTTCTAAGATAGAAGTTTTAAAAACAAAACCTGATACAGTAATAATTACAGAAGGTGGAGAGGAACTTACTTTGGATGCAGAAGATGCGAAATATCTTATAGGCGTGAAAATATAAGGAATAAATAAAAAACCAGGGAGCTGATTATGCTTTATTTAGACGGAATATCATTAAATAAGATAAAGAAAGAATTAGATAGAGAACTGGTAGGAAAAAAAATAGGCAAGATAACCCAGGAGACAGAACTCAGTGTCTCCATTTTTTTCGGACGTATGAATCTGGTTATCTCAGCGGCGGCCTCTCTTCCTATCTGTTATCTTTCTGAAGATAAAAATCTGAAGTTAGATGAAAATTTTAATTTTTTGCTTTCGCTCAAGAAATATCTTCAAAATTCATCTCTTGAGGAAATTGCTCAGGTAGGATTTGATAGAATACTCTGCTTTAAATTTAAAAAATTGGATTTTTTAGGGGCAGTGAATTTTTACAATCTCTATTTTGAAATTATGGGAAAACACTCTAACCTAATAATTACAGATGAAAAGGGTAAAATTTTAGACCTCATGAAAAGATTTTCATTGGAAGAAAATAAAGCAAGGCTTCTTTTTCCAGGAGCGCAGTATGAACTTCCAAATTTGGAAAAGAAAAAAAATCCAAGTGAAATCACCGAAGAGGAGTTTTGTACTTTGGAAGAAAATCCTAAGGATTTTATATCTTCAGTAGAAGGAGTAGGGAAACTTCTAGTCCAAAATATAAAAGACTATAAATTCTTTAAAGGAATTTTGGGATCAGAAATTTATCCGTGCTGTTACCTAAAAGACAATAAAATAATTTTAGCCAGTCTGATTAAAGGAATAGAGCCTAAAAATTTTGAAGAAAAAATAGAGTTCCAGAGTTTTAGTCAAATGGTAAATTATTATATTGAAAAAAATCATATGACCAACTCTCAGGAGAAACTTTTTCATCAAATAGCAGGCACAGTGAAAAAAAGAATAAAAAAATTGGAAAGGACTCTCCTAAATATTGAACAAGATAATATAGAGAAAAAGGACTACCAGATAAACAGAGAGATAGGAGATATTCTAGCAGCTAATATCTATCAGTTTAAAAAGCCTATGTCGGTCGTAACTCTTTATAATTTTTATAGAGATTGTGATACCCTAATAGAGCTCAATAAAGCCCATACAATCCAGAAGAATATAGACAGTTATTATAAAAAATATAATAAACTCAAAAGAGGACTGATTTCCAACGAGAGAAGAGTTTTGGAAGTTAAGAGTGAGTTAGAATATTTGGAATCCACCTTAGCTCTAGCCACTGCTATACAAACTCCTGAAAATCTTAAAAATATTCAGATAGAACTCGAAAATCAAGGATATCTTAAAATTGTAAAAAAAGGAAATCCTAAGAGTAAGAAAAAAATAAAAACTGATAATTTTGCCGTCTATGAAGAGGGAGAAAACTATAAAATTATCTATGGAAGAAATAATAGTGAAAATGATTTTGTAACTTTTAAAGCGGGAGATAAAGATGACCTTTGGTTTCATGCCAAGGATATACCGGGGTCCCATGTTATACTCAAAGTCAACAGGGGATATCTGACTGATGAGCTTATAGAAAAAGCTGCCCGTGTAGCTTTGACATATTCTAAATCAGAGAGTGGTCATCGTGTAACCGTGGAATATACGCAAAGAAAATTTGTATCCAAGCCCAAAGGGGCTAGGCCAGGTTCTGTTATATATACAAATCATAGGGAGATGAGTTTTATAAAATAAAAGGAGTGGAAAGAATATGGTGAAAATAGAAAATGAATTTCTTCTAGTCGAAATCGAGGAAAAAGGAGCAGAGGTTATAAGGGTTATTTCTAAAGCGAATGGTGAAAACTATATGTGGGATAAAAATCCAGAGATATGGAATGGAACATCTCCTAATCTTTTTCCGACTGTAGGAAAATCTATAGGGGATGAGATAAGGTACGATGGGAAAACTTATAAATTCGGAAATCACGGATTCGCAAGACACTCTATTTTCCAAGGAAAAAAGAGTGCAGACGGAATGAGTGCTGACTTTATTTTGGATGACTCTATGATCGAAAAAAATAGTTTTCCTTTTCAATTCTATCTAAATATAAATTATAAGCTAGAAGGGAAACACCTAATAACAACTTATTATGTAAAAAATCCAGGTTTTGGAAAAACTATTTTTACTCTAGGAGCACATCCAGCATTTAAATTACCTTTCCACCAAGGGAAAAAAATGGGAGATTATTACATAGAATTTCCGAATGATTCTCAAATTGTTTCACACGAACTCACAGGTTTTGCAACATATACAGGTAGGCGACAAGAGTTTAATCTGGAATCTGGGAAACTAGATTTGAGAATTTATGATGTAACAAACACCTATGTTTTTTCTGGTTTTAGAAGTGAATATGTAAAACTGGTAGAAAAGGGAAGTGGAGATTTTATAAAAGTAGATATAAAAGGATTTAAATATCTGGCTTTTTGGAAAAAATCTGAGGGAGACTTTATATGTATCGAGCCGTGGCTCGGTAAAAGTGATATGGAAGGTTTTCGAGGAGATTTCAATGAGAAAGAAGATATGATAACCTTAAATGGAAATGAAGAGTTCCAAATCAGTTATGCAATAGAATTTATGTACTAAAAAATACATAGGAGTGAGTATTTATCTTGATAAATATTGGCTAAAATGTTAAAATATAATAATTGATAAAGAGAAAATTAAACATATATCAGGAGGAATAAAATGAAAAAATCTTGGGAAGCAGGAATCTGCAAAAAAATGATAACAGAGTATGAAATTAAGGTAAGGGTAGCAGAACTTGGAAAACAGATAACAGCTGATTATATGGATAAAAAAGAAGATCTTATAGTTGTATGTCTTCTTAAAGGTTCAGTTATATTTATGGCAGACCTATGTCGTGAAATAAAACTCCCTCTAAAAATGGATTTCATGGCAGTAAGTAGCTATGGAGACGAAATGGAATCTTCTAGAGAGGTAAAGATAAACAAAGAGCTGGATGAAAAAATAATGGGAAAACACGTTATCATACTTGAGGATATAATAGATACAGGTAGAACTCTTGCTAAAATAAAAGAGATCCTTGGAACAAGAGATCCTCTTTCTCTTAAAATAGTTACTTTACTTGACAAACCAAGCAGAAGAGAGCTAGAGGTTAAAGTTGATTATGTAGGTTTCACAATAGAGGATGAATTTGTACTTGGATACGGACTAGACTTCAAACAGGAGTACAGAAATGTACCTTATGTAGGAGTAATGGGACCATTAAATTAAACTGGAGGATAGGATGTCTGATTATAAACATAAAAAAAAGTTCGGGCAGAACTTTCTAACAAACCAAGATGATGTACTCCAAAAAATCATGGAAGTATCAGATGTAGGTCCAGAAGATGTAGTTTTAGAAATAGGACCAGGAGAAGGCGCACTTACTGAACTTCTTCTTGGAAAAGCTAAAAAAGTTTACTGTTTCGAAATAGATACTGATTTAGAAAAAATTCTAAGAAAAAAATATGATAATCATGAAAAGTTTAATCTTGTAATGGGGGATGTTTTAGAAGCGGATCTTAAAACTATTTTAGCAAATCATAGAAATGTAAAGGTTGTAGCAAATATCCCTTATTATATTACGTCCCCTATCATAAATAAACTTCTAGAATGCCGTGACAGAATAAAAGAGATTTATATAATGGTACAAAAAGAGGTAGCAGAGAGAATTTGTTCTAAGTCAGGAAAAGAACGTAGCGTACTTACCCTTGCAGTAGAGTATTTCGGAGATGCAAATTACCTGTTCACTATACCTAAGGAATTCTTTACTCCGGCTCCCAAAGTGGATTCGGCTTTTATGTCTATAAAGGTCCACGAATCTGGTTATGAAAATGTTGTAGATGAGGAGCTTTTCTTTAAATATGTAAAAGCATCTTTTGCTAACAAAAGAAAAAATATTCTCAATAATCTTACAACTTTAGGATATTCTAAAGATGAGCTGAGAGTTTTCCTAAAAGAGCTTGATATCCCGGAGGGAGAGCGTGCAGAAAATATAGCTATAGGAAAATTTGTTCATATGGTAGAGCTTTTTGAGAAAAAAGGTGGTAAAAACTGATGTTGAAAAGTTATGAATTTCTAATCCAAAGCAGAAAAGAGGATATAGACTTTATAAATAAAATAATAGAAGCCTACGAAGGGGTAGGTGTTGTAAGAACTATAAGTGCTGAAAAGGGGATTCTCAATATTATAACTACTTATGATTATAAAGATCAGCTGAGATATATATTGGAAGATCTAGGTAAAAATTGGGTAGTTGCAGAGATTATAGAAGAAAAACCTTGGACTGGAGGACTATAAAATGGAAAAATTAGAAAAACTGTTATACTTCATCGTTTCTGAACTTATAGAAACAAAGGAAAAGATTGAGATAACTTATGATGTAATAGATGACAATGTGACTTTCAAAGTTTCGGTTGCTAAGGGAGAAATGGGAAGACTTATAGGAAAAAATGGTCTTACAGCTAATTCTATAAGAGGAGTTATGCAGGCTGCTGGAGTAAAAGACAAGATGAATGTCAATGTTGAATTTTTAGATTAATTTGGAGGTATAATGGAACTTCTTACTATAGGAAAAATCGGAGGAACACACCACCTAAAAGGAGCTGTAAAGATACACTCTAATATAGGTGACGCTTTGAAAAGTGTAGAGGGACAGAAAGTTATGATAGAGCTTTCTCCTGAAAATATAAAAATGGTTACAGTTAAATCTGTGGCTCCTCTTGTGGGAGACCGTTGGATCATGGAATTTGAAGAAATTACTAATAAAACTGATGCCGGAAAACTTACAAAAGGATTCATAAAAGCTAGAAGAGATCTCCTTGGAATGGGAGAAGATGAATATCTGATGAATGATCTCCTGGAGATGCAGGTTATAACGGAAGAGGGAAGAAATATTGGAAAAGTTATGAATATATTCGAAACTGTAGCTCATGAAATATTGGAAGTAGAGTCTGAAACAACAGAAGCTATGATTCCTAATATATCTGAATTTGTAAAAGATATAGATTTCCAAAAGGGTATAATAAGAGTAGCTCTTATAGAGGGTATGCTTGAGGAGAAAAAATAGTATGAAGATAAATATTCTTACGCTTTTTCCTGATTTCTTCAACAATTTCAAAGAGGAAAGTATAATTGGCCGTGCTATAAGCAGTGGAAAACTAGAGATAAATGTTGTAAATATCAGAGACTATTGCTTTGATAAACATAAACAAGCGGATGATATCCCTTTCGGCGGAGGAGCTGGAATGGTTATGAAACCAGAGCCTTTAATACGAGCTTTGAAAGAACTCCATGGGAAGGTATTATACCCTTCTCCTCAAGGAAAACATTTTAATCAACAGTTGGCCATTGATCTTTCTCTAGAAAAAGAAATTACTATAATCTGTGGACATTACGAAGGAATAGATGAGCGAATAGTTCAAAATTATGTGGATATTGAAGTTTCAGTGGGAGATTTTGTACTTACAGGAGGAGAGATACCAGCCATGCTGATTGCTGACTGTGTGGCTCGGATGGTTCCTGGAGTTATAAAAAAAGAATCCTATGAAAATGATTCGTTTTTTAATGGATTGCTAGATTATCCTCATTATACAAGACCTGCAGAATTTGAGGGAATGACAGTTCCAGATGTACTCCTTTCGGGTCACCACAAAAATATAGATGAGTGGAGGCTCAAGCAAAGTTTAAAACGGACTCTAGAGAGAAGACCTGATATATTAGAGGGTAGAG
This sequence comes from Fusobacteriaceae bacterium, assembly GCA_051648365.1. GTDB lineage: Bacteria > Fusobacteriota > Fusobacteriia > Fusobacteriales > Fusobacteriaceae > JAGNZR01. The sequence continues at coordinate 35,984 of JBOFEZ010000135.1, read as the reverse complement.
AGTTCACTAAGCTAGAAAAGAAACTTCTTAAACAGATTAAGGAGGAGAAGAATGATCTATAAACTTGGAGATAAAATTCCTAAAATAGGAGAAGAAAATTTTATAGCCGAAAACGCTACGATAATAGGAGATGTTGTCACTGGAAAAAATGTCAGTATCTGGTATTCAGCAGTTCTACGAGCAGATTGTAGTAATATTTCAATAGGAGACGGTAGCAATATCCAGGACAATGTAACCGTTCATGGAGATTTACCTTTTCCTGTTAATATCGGAAAGGGAGTTACTGTAGGACATAACTGCGTCATTCACGGATGTACAGTGGGAGACAATGTTATAATAGGGATGGGAACAATACTTTTGAACGGTTCTAAAATTCCGAACAACTGTATAGTTGGAGCAGGAGCTTTAGTCACTGAAAAGTTAGAAGCTGAAGAAGGGTCGCTCATAGTGGGTTCTCCAGCTAAAGTTATAAGAAAACTTTCAGAAGAAAATATAAAATATATTTCCTATGCTAAAGAACTTTATATGAAAGATATAGAGATTTATAAAAATCTTCAGCCTATAAAATAAATTGATAAATTAACATATTAAAAAGAGAGGTAGAAATGAGAAATAGTATATACCTGGCACTGGTACACTATCCGGTTTATAATAAAAATCATGATGTAGTTTGTACATCGGTAACAAATTTTGACATACACGATATCTCTAGAAGTTGTAAGACTTACGGAGTAAATCAGTACCATATAATTGTTCCTGTGGAAGCACAAAAAATGCTTACAGAGAGAATAATAGGATACTGGCAAGAAGGAGCTGGAGGACAGTTCAATAAAGACAGAGAGGAAGCTTTTTCTTCTACAAGAGTATATGAAAGTATTCAGAAATCAGTGGAAGAGATAGAGGAACGTGAAGGTAAGAAACCTCTTATAATCACAACTTCTGCTAAAACTTTCCCGAATTCTATTTCGTATAAAGATTTAGGAACTCAGATAATAGAGGATGATCAGCCGTATCTTCTACTTTTTGGAACTGGATGGGGACTAACGGATGAGATTATGGATATGTCTGATCTTATTCTTGAACCTATAAGAGGAAATTCAAAATACAATCACCTTTCAGTAAGGTCGGCAGTATCAATAATTTTGGATAGATTAATCGGAGAAAATTAATATGGCAAAGGATATAAGAATCAAACCCCGAGAGGATATATTCCATAGAATTGGTCTGAAAGAGGTTAAGGTTCAGGAGATAAGGTTCAACGAGAGGCACAGAAGGCTAGTCCTGAAGTGCCTCATCTCTTCTGTTCGACATTTTTCAGAGATAGATGAGTTGGAATCTAAGATAAAGAAAAGTTTTGGAAGTGAACTTATAGTTACAGTAAAAACTGAGATAGAATCAGATGAAATTACAAGAGAGGATCTAAAAGAGATAGTAGAGAGAGCTATAAAAAAGCTCAAGGAGAAGAATGCTATATCCAGATCCTTTCTCTATTTTTATCGGGTAGTAATAGAGTCTGAGAATATAAAGATTGAACTCAATGATCAAACTAGCATAGATACATTAAAGGGTGCGGATATAGATATTAAATTAAAACAAACTTTAGCTGATATGGGAGTAGATTCTATGGAAGTTGAGTTCACAGTGGGAGACTTCACTAAAAAACTGGAAGAGCACAATATCCAGCAAAAAGAAGATCTTATAAAGCTCCATAAAAAATTGGAGAAAGAACAGGAACAGAATCGTTCTCAGGGAACTGCTCCGGTGAATGGTAAAGCTTCAGATAACTATCCGGCTAAAAAAGAAAATCCTAATGTACAAAAATTTCAGAATAGAAATCGTGGATTGAATGGAACTCCTATCAAAATCGATGAATTTTTCTCTGAACTTCAAGAAAATGAAATCTGCCTCTTAGAGGGAGAAATTTTCTCTATCGAAACAAGAGAGCTTAGAACTGAGAAGATTTTAGCAGTTATAAGAATTACGGATATGAAAAACTCTGTTACTCTAAAAGCCTTTTTGGATAAGGGGAAAAAATTAGAAGTAAAAGTAGGAGACTATGTAAAAGCTTCTGGACGTAAACAGGTAGATAGATATGCCAATAACGAAGAGGGCGTTCTTATAACTGCCATCGAAAAGCAGGAAATTTCTAAAAAAATTAAGAAAGATATTTCTGAAAAGAAGATGGTGGAGTTGCATACTCACAGCAAAATGAGTGAGATGGTAGGGGTTGTAGACGTAAAGGATATAATCAATCAAGCACTCGACTATGGTCATAGTGCGGTAGCTATAACAGATTACGGAGTTGTACACTCCTTTCCTTTTGCCTATAAAGCTGCCAAAGGAAAAGATATAAAAGTTATTTTGGGCTGTGAAATGGCAATGGTAGATGATGAAAAAGCTATTGTTCTTAATTCGAGAGATGTGGATATAGAAGAGGAAACGTATGTGGTATTTGACCTTGAGACTACTGGACTCAGTTCCCATAAATGTGAAATAATAGAAATCGGAGCTGTAAAATTAAAGGGAACAAGGATAGTAGATACTTATTCGAAGTTTGTAAAGCCCGAAGGAAAAATTCCTAACAAAATAATTGAACTGACTGGAATAACTCCAGATATGGTAATTGATGCCGAGGGTATAGAAAAAGTCCTACCTGATTTTCTCGAGTTTGCAGGAGATGCAGTTCTTGTTGCACATAATGCACCCTTTGACATGAGTTTTATGAGAAGGGATGCAGAAAAAATTTTGGGAAAAAAATTAGAAAATCCTGTTATAGATACCCTGAGAATGGCAAGAGATATTTATCCTAATCAGAAAGGACATGGACTGAAAGCTATGTCTAAGTTTCTAAGAGTAGGACTAGAGTCCCATCATAGAGCGGTAGACGATTCTCAAGCTACTGCCAATATGTTTATAATTTTCCTTGAAAAATATAAGGAAATGGGAGCTAAATCCCTTTTAGATTTGGAAGGCGGATTTCCTGTAAACCTAAGAAGACAGGACAGTAAAAATGTTATGATACTGGTTCAAAATACTGTGGGACTAAAAAATCTATATGAACTTATTTCTGAAGCTCACATAAATCTTTACGGAGATAAGAAACCTAAAATATCCAAAAAGCTCCTAAAAAGTCTAAGAGAAGGTCTACTGGTAGGTTCTTCCATGACGGCTCATTTTAAGAATAGCAGTGAGCTTTCGGATGATTATTTTCTTTATGATTTTCAAAAACTAGAAAAAAGTATGGATTTTTATGATTATGTAGAACTACTCCCAAAAACAGCCTATAATGAGCTTTTTGATGAAGAGGGAAGTGGACGTATCAGAGACTATTCAGAAATAGAAGAGATGAACCAAACTATCTATAATATGGCTAAGAAAAAAGGAATTCTAGTTACTGGAAGTTCCAATGTCCACTACCTAAAATCGGAAGAGAGTAAAATTCGTAGTATACTTCTCTATGGAAGTGGGACTGTGTTTAATGAAAATCAGTATGAAACAGATAATGGTTTTTATTTCAGAACTACAGATGAACTTCTGAAGGAGTTTCAATATCTTGGTGCTGAGGAATCCCATGAAATTGTGGTGGGTAACAGTAACAGAATTGCAGATATGATAGAAAAGATAAAACCTGTTCCGGACGGGTTCTATCCTCCTAAAATAGATAATGCTGAAAACATAGTTAGAGATATGACTTATGAAAAAGCACACAGAATATATGGGAATCCTCTTCCTAAAATAGTTGAAGACAGAATAGAAAGAGAATTGAAATCTATTATAGGAAACGGATTCGCTGTACTTTATCTGTCGGCTCAAAAGCTGGTAAAAAAATCTCTGGATAATGGATACTTAGTGGGGTCAAGAGGATCAGTAGGTTCTTCTATTGTAGCATTTATGATGGATATAACAGAAGTTAATGCCCTTTATCCTCACTATCTCTGTGAAGATTCAGAGTGTAAACATTCTGAATTTATAGAGCGTGAAGGAGCCGGAGTAGACTTGCCACCGAAGGATTGTCCAGAATGTGGAAAACCTATGAAAAGAGATGGTCATTCCATACCTTTTGAGGTATTCATGGGATTTGATGGAGATAAGGTACCGGATATAGATCTGAATTTTTCGGGAGAGTATCAGTCTGAAATTCACAGATATTGTGAGGAACTTTTCGGAAAAGAGAATGTATTTAAAGCAGGTACAATATCGACTCTAGCAGAAAAAAATGCCATCGGTTATGTAAAAAAATATTTTGAGGACAAAATCTTGAAAGTTTCAGAAGCTGAAATAGTGAGATTGGCTCAGAAGTGTGAAGGAGCTAAAAAAACTACAGGTCAGCATCCTGGAGGAATGATAGTAGTTCCTCAGGGACATTCAATCTATGAGTTCTGCCCAGTGCAAAAGCCCGCAAACGACATGAAAAATGATTCCATAACTACTCACTATGATTACCATGTAATGGATGAACAACTCGTAAAACTGGATATACTGGGACATGATGATCCTACGACAATAAAGCTTCTTCAAGAATACACAGGGGTTGATATATATTCTATTCCTCTGGCTGATCCAGATACCATAAAGCTATTTTCTTCTACCCAATCTCTGGGAGTGAAGCCGGAAGATATTGGCTCAGTTGTAGGAACTTTTGGAGTACCAGAATTTGGAACTCCCTTTGTTAGACAGATGCTGGTAGATACCAAACCCACAACTTTTGCAGAGCTTGTAAGAATCTCAGGTCTTTCTCATGGAACAGATGTGTGGCTTAATAATGCCCAGGAATTTGTTAGATCTGGAGTGGCAACTCTTTCCCAAATTATATCGGTTAGAGACGACATAATGAACTATCTTATCGATCAGGGACTGGATAAGGGAACAGCATTTAAAATAATGGAGTTCGTAAGAAAAGGACAACCTTCTAAAAATCCTGAAGGATGGAAAATTTATTCTGATCTTATGAAAGAGCATAAAGTAAAAGAGTGGTATATAGAATCTTGCAGAAGAATAAAATATATGTTCCCTAAGGGACACGCTGTTGCTTATGTTATGATGGCTATGAGAATAGCTTACTTTAAAGTTCATTATCCTCTTGAATTTTATGCTGCATATTTTTCTAGAAAATATGATGCTTTTAACTATGAGATAATGAGTGATATAGAGAAAGTAAAGGATAAGCTAAAAGAACTAAGCAGCGAACCTAAACTAGATGTAAAACAAAAGGCTGAACAGGCTCTTTGTGAAATAATTCTCGAGATGAGAGCTAGAGGTCTAGAATTTCTTCCAATTGATGTATATAAATCACAAGGGATAAAATTTACAATTGAAGATGGGAAAATTAGGATACCTCTTATATCTATGAATGGATTAGGAGAATCTGTATGTGATAACATAATTGTAGAGAGAGAAAAGGGGAATTTTACTTCCTACGAAGATCTGAAGCGTAGAACAAAAGTTTCAGGAACTATAATGGAAAAACTGAAAGAATTTAAGGCAATAGAAAAACTAAGCGAGACAAATCAAAAATCACTCTTTTAGAGTGAGAAGAAAAAGAGAGTGAGCCAGTTAGTTAGGCAAACTCTCTTTTTTCATTGTATTATTTTGAAAAAATCAAAAATATTATTCTTTTAATATTGACAATCGTGATTTGATAGGGTATAAATGGAATGTAAACAGAACATTTTTTTAAAAAAAAGGAGGAAAAAATGCCGAAGTACATGCCAGAACCGTATAAAATTAAGATGGTTGAACCGCTAAAAATTATGAGCAAGGAGGAGAGACAGGCTGCTATAGAAGAAGCAGGATACAACACGTTTTTATTGAAATCTGATGATGTATATATTGACCTTCTCACAGATTCAGGAACAAATGCAATGTCAGATAGACAGTGGTCTGGAATCATGATGGGGGATGAAGCTTACGCAGGAAGCAGAAACTTCTATAATCTTCAAGATACAGTAAGAGATATATTTGGATTTAAATATGTGGTTCCGACTCATCAAGGAAGAGGAGCAGAAAATATTTTATCTTCAATTATGATAAAAGAGGGAGATTATGTACCTGGAAACATGTATTTCACTACGACGAGATTTCATCAAGAGAGAAATGGAGCAATATTTCGTGATATAGTTGTAGATGAGGCTCATCAACCTGATAGAGATGATGTACCATTTAAAGGGAATGTAGACCTAAAAAAATTCCAAGCTCTTATAGATGAAGTTGGAGCAGAGAAAATACCTTATGTATGTTTAGCTGTAACTGTTAACTTGGCAGGAGGACAGCCTGTTTCTATGAAAAATATCAGAGAGACTGCCGAACTTGCTCACAGATATGGTATAAAAGTCATGTTTGATGCTACGAGATGTGTGGAGAATGCTTATTTTATAAAAGTAAGAGAAGAGGGTTATGGGGATAAGAGTATAAAAGAGATAGTAAGAGAGACATTCTCATATGGAGATGGATGTACAATGTCTGGTAAAAAAGACTGTATAACCAATATCGGAGGATTCCTATGCATGAATGACCATGATCTCTATATAAAATCGACTGCTATGGTAGTTCAGTTTGAAGGAATGCCATCTTATGGAGGACTTGCTGGACGTGATATGGAGGCTATGGCGATAGGTCTTCAAGAGGCTGTGAATCATGAATATATTTCTCATAGAGTAAATCAGATTAGATATTTAGGGGAGAAACTTGCAGCAGGTGGGGTTCCAATGGTTAAACCATATGGAGGACATGCTATATTTCTAGATGCAAGATCATTCCTTTCCCATGTTCCTCAAGAAGAATTTCCTGCTCAAAGACTGGCATCAGCTATCTATGTTGAGTCTGGAGTAAGAACTATGGAAAGAGGTATAATTTCTGCAGGAAGAGATATTAAAACTGGTAAAAACCACCATCCTAAACTAGAAACAGTTAGACTAACTATACCGAGAAGGGTTTATACTTATGCACACTTGGATTATGTGGCAGAAACTGTAATAGATCTTTACAATAGAAGAGAGACTCTTCAAGGTTTAAAATGGGAATATGAACCTCAATATTTAAGATTCTTTACTGGAAGGTTTAGTTTACTTAATAAATAAAATGAAAAGAATTAAAAAATACTTATAATTCCTCAAGAAATATGCTAGAATATACATGGTTTTCAATGAATCGAAAGCCGTGTATACTCTAATATTATAGCGAGGAATGGTTATGAAAAAGTCAAATTATAGTGCAGTTGTTTTAATGGGGATATTATGTTTTTTAGGTTCTTTTATAAATACCATGGGGTTTATAAAATACTCCTCTCCAGTATCCAATGTGACAGGAATTTTTGTTAAGGGTATCTATTCAATTCTGGAAGGAAGAATGGATATATTCAAATATATTATGACGATTCCAGTTGTTTTTTTAGTTGGATCGATAATTTCGGGAGTTTTTTTTTCAGAAAAGGTATCTGATTTAAACAAAAAATATGGGATCTATTTAGTTTTTCTTGGCTCTTTTCTTAGTTTATCTACCCTATTATTCCGTGCTGAAAATTATTTCCTCTATTTTTTAGCTCTAGTAACAGGGATGCAAAATGGAATGTATCTCAATTATAAAGGAATTATATGCAGGACAACACATATGACAGGGACTATAACAGATTTAGGAGCAACAATAGGAAATATTATAGTTGGAAACCGAGGCAATCAAGAAAATAATTATAAGTTACATTATTGCTTTATAAATATTGGGGGGTGTCTGGCTGGAATGATGGCAGGAGGCATGACCTATAACCAGTTTCAAGATCAAGGACTTTATCTTCCAGCACTCGGATATATACTGATAGGGATTACATTTTTCAGAAACAAATTCTCTGCTTAAAAATTATAAAACATAAAAAAAAGGAGGTCATAAGACCTCCGAATTTTTTTGATTAGTTCTTTTTAGCAGCTTCGAATTTAGCCCATACTCCAGCTTTGTCAAGAATTGACTTAACTGTTCTTGTAGGTTGTGCTCCGTTCATAAGGAACTTAACGATCTCGTCCTCTTTAAGAGTTACTTTTGAATCCTCTAGTGGGAAGTAGTTTCCTAAGTAAGCTACAGCTTTACCGTCTCTTCTTGATAGAGCCTCCATAGCAGCGATTCTGTATACAGGTCTTTTTTTGCTTCCTAATCTAGTTAGTCTTAATTTTAACATTGATAATCCTCTCCTTTTTAAATAATTTTTATTATTTGAAAATATAGACGTGCTATATATTTCTTCATATTACCTGTCTATTATATAATAGTTTCAAAGAAGTGTCAAGTGTTTTTTCTTTACATAATCCAATTGGAAGAATAAAACCTTGAAAAAATTATAAAAAATCAGTATAATTATATGTTAAGAATTAGAATTTAAGAGGGAACGGTGTATGCAGATGCAGGTAGGAAAGCTTAAAACAGGTGATCTGAAAAACTTAATTTTGAAGAATATAAAGAATAATAGAGAAGAGGTAATTAGTAATCCTGAAATTGGGGGAGATTGTGCAATTATTGCATGTGGAAAGGATAAGCTGATTTATCTTTCTTCTGATCCAATAACAGGTGCGACCAATTCCTTAGGTAAACTTGCTATACATATAAATGCCAATGATATAGCAACTAGTGGAACATCTCCTTTGGGAGTTATGCTGACAATACTAGCACCTGAAAATACAAAAAAATGGGAATTGGAAAACATAATTTTGGAAGCTCAAAGTGAATGCGACAAGATGAATATGTCCATATTAGGGGGGCATACAGAAATTACTGGGGCTGTAAATAGAATAGTAGTATCAGTGACTGCTATAGGAATAGGCGATAGAAATGATACAGAACGAAGAGGCAAGGGAAAACCTGGAGATCTTCTGTTGATTACTAAGGGAATAGGAATAGAAGGAACAGGAATAATAGCTTCTGAAAAGGAGAAAGAACTTCTTTTTCATTTCGGGAAAGACTTCGTAGAAGAGGCAAAAAGTTTTCTGGACAAAACAAGTGTAGTAAAAGAGGGGAAGCTTCTTGGAAAATTTGTCAAAGCTATGCATGATGTGACTGAAGGGGGAATCCTAGGAGCTGTATGGGAGATGGCAGAACTTTTTAATCTGGGAGCAAATCTAGATATACAAGATGAAACAATTTCAGAATCTACCAAAAAAATATGCCAATTTTATGAAGTTGATCCTCTAAAATTAATTTCCAGCGGTACAATGCTTGTATGTATTGAAAAATCTCAGAAAGATCAAATTGTAGAAATTCTTCAAAAACATTGCATGGAATTTCATTTTATAGGGGAATTTACAGAAAATAGCGAAAGGAAATACAGCTTTAAAGGTGAAACAAAAGAGATAGAGGAACCTGAAAGCGATGAACTTTACAGAGTGATATAAAAGAAAATTTAAAAGGAAGGTAAAGTTTTGAATATAAAACTTAAAATTATTGAAGTGCTGAGAGAATATAGAAAAGGTAAATATTCCAATATAATTTTGGGAGAGTATCTGAAAAAAAATAATTTCAGCAGAGGTGAGAAAGCTTTCTTAACTGAAGTTTTCTATGGAATAATCAGAAATGAGATATTTCTTGATTATATGATAGATAAAAGGGTTAAATCTATAAAAAAAGATTGGATGAGGGAACTGCTAAGAATATCCTTTTATCAGCTCAGTTTTATGAATAGTGATGACAAAGGTGTGGTATGGGAAGGAGCAGAACTTGCCAAGAAAAAATATGGTGTCCCTATGGGGAAATTCGTAAACGGAGTTTTAAGAGCTTACCAGAGAGATAAAGATAATGATATAGCTGAACTAAAATCAGAAGGGAAACTGGATATTCTTTATTCATGTCCTAAATGGTTCTATGATATTGTAGAGAAAAAATATGGAAGTGAAAGTGAAAAGTTTTTGTTATCCATAAAAAAAGTTCCTTATATCAGTTTTAGAATAAACAAACTGAAATATTCTGAAAAAAAATTTCTTGAACTTCTTAAAAGAGAGGGAATAAATATAGTCAAACAGGTGGATACTGTTTATTACTTGGATTCGGGAATCCTTATAAACAGCCCTGAATTCAGAGAGGGTAAAATCACAGTTCAAGATGCAGCTTCATATCTTTCAGGGAAGATTCTGAATCCTAAAGCTGGAGATGAGGTTGTGGACTCTTGCAGTGCACCAGGAGGAAAATCCATGGTTATGGCTGAACTCATGGAAAATCGTGGAGAAATTCTTGCTTTTGATATCCATTCTCATAAGCTTAAACTTATAGAAGAAAATGCAGAGAAGCTTGGAGTAACTATTGTCAAACCAGTAAAAATGGATGCTAGAAAACTTGTTTTTCAAGGAAAGAAATTTGATAAAATTCTGGTGGATGCACCGTGCTCGGGTTACGGAGTGTTAAGAAAGAAGCCGGAAGCACTATATAATAAAAATATGGAAAATATAGAAGAACTTGCAACTCTACAATATGAAATACTGCTTTCAGCAGCCCAAGTACTCAAGGTGGGAGGCGAGATGGTTTACAGCACTTGCACCATAACAGATGAAGAAAATTATCTCAATGCAAAAAAATTTCTACTAAATCATAAAAATTTCAGTGTAATGGAAGTGGAGATTCCTGAAAATATCTCTGGTGAACTGGACGATATCGGTGGATTCCAGATTGATTATAAAGAGGAAATAGTAGACAGTTTCTATATTATAAAACTTAGAAAAAATAGTTAGGAGAGTGAAATTATGTTAGAAGAGCTAATTGAAGCAAACGGATATATAAAGAGTAAAATTCAGGAGAAAAATCAGCTTATATTGGAGATGGAAAAATATGCTCTAGAGCACAATGTTCCTATAATATCTAAAGAAGTGGCGGCATATCTTCAGTTTGTCATCAGAGAGAGAAAACCTAAACATGTTTTGGAAGTAGGAACAGCCATAGGATATTCTGGAATCGTTATGGGAATGGAGATGGACAAGGATGCCACTCTAACTACATTAGAGATAGATCCTGTGCGTATGGAAGTAGCTAAAGAAAATTTCTTGAAGTCTAAATTGAATATGAACGACATCCATCTTATTTTGGGAGATGCGGGAGAGGTTATTCCTAAACTTAATGAGGAAGTGTATGATTTTGTATTTATAGATGCTGCGAAGGGACAATATAGAAAATTCTTTGATGACTCATATGCTAGACTTGAAGAGGGAGGCATGGTATTTATAGATAATATAATGTTCAGAGGTTACTTATATAAGGAATACCCTTCTAAATTTAAGACTATAGTGAGAAAGTTAGATGAATTTATAACTTACCTATATGAGAATCATAATTTTGTACTTCTGCCTTTTGGGGATGGAATTGGACTAGTTATCAAGGGTGAGAAAAAATAAGGATCATAAAAAAAAGAGTAGTATTAAATACTGCTCTTTTTTTTGAAAAAAATTAGATATTAAGAATAAAGTATTATTTTTTATTTTTTTGCAATTTTATTTCTTCTCCGAAAATATTTTCAAATTTTATTTTATTAATCTTGATTATATCACGAAGTATTTTTGCATCTTCTTCATCTGCAAAAGAGATTACTTTTCCATTTTTATTAGCTCTTCCTGTTCTTCCACTTCTATGAGTAAAAGCTTCGGCAGTTCTGGGAAGATCATAATTTATAACATGAGTAACCTGTGGAATATCAAGTCCTCTAGCAGCGATATCGGTTGCAACGAGAACTTTAAATTTAGAATTTCTGAATCCTTCTAAAGCCTTGTCTCTTTGAGCTTGAGAAAGATTACCTTGAAAATTAACAGCTTTGTGCCCCTTGTTTGTTAGGGCGATACTTAAATTTTTAGCTTTATGCTTACTATTCATAAAAATTATAACTGATTCTAATTCTCTTTTTTGGAGAATTTCGAATATTTTATTTTTTTTATGCATAGTTTCTATATGGTATAGAGTGTGCTCAATGAGTTTTACAGGATCCTTATATTCAACTTCTATAATTCCAGGATTTTTTAAAACTTTTGATGTGAAAGTTTTTATTTCTGAAGGCATAGTTGCAGAGAAAAATAGTGTCTGTTTATTTTTGGGAGTCTGAGCAACAATTTTTTCAATATCTTCTAAAAATCCCATATCCAGCATATGATCAGCTTCATCTAAAACAAGAATCTCCAATTTAGAAAGAGAGAGCTGTTTCTGATTAATCAGGTCTAATATTCTTCCTGGACATCCCACAATAATATCGGCACCTCTACGGATAGAGTTTATCTGTGTGTTAGCTGAAACACCACCGTAAATAGCCACACTTTTTAATTTAGTGAGCTCTCCGAGCTGTTTTACAGTATTGTTTATCTGTTCAGCAAGTTCCCTTGTGGGAGCCAAAATAAGGGCACGAACTCCTTTTGATTTTGTTTCCATAAGTCTCTGGAGGATAGGAATGACAAAAGCTGCTGTTTTACCTGTTCCTGTCTTAGCGAGTCCGAGAATATCTTTTTTAATTAATATAGCAGGTATGGCTTGTTCCTGGATAGGAGTTGCAGACTTATAGCCAACATTCTCTATATTTTTTAATATCTGTTTGTTTAAGTTAAATTTAGTAAAATTCATTTTTCTCCAATGTATAATTTTTTTTAATATCTTATAATTATATCACACTTATTGTAAAAAACAAAATTAACAATAGTAAAAGGAGGCGTTATGACAGATTCACACCTGCATTTAGATGCAATAGATGAAAAGGAGATACAGTTAGGAATAAAAAAAGGTATTGTCATGTGGGGGACATCTTCAAATTATGAAAGTGCTCTTTTAAATTTAGAACATAAGCAAAAATATAAAAAGAATATTAAAATATTTTTAGGGATACACCCTGAGAACCCAAAAAATTTTGAAGATTGTGAAAAAGTTTTAAAACTTATAGATGAGGAAAAGGAAGAGATAGATGGAATAGGAGAGGTTGGGATTCCAAATTTTTATCTAGATAGATTTGATAAAAAACAGATTAAAAGTGCGATGGAAATTTTAGAAAAATTTATAGAGAAAGCTAGCCAGTTGGACAAAGTTTTAATTTTGCATATTATTGGAAAAGATATCTATAAAGTTCTACCTCTTTTGGATAGATATAAAATAAAAAAAGCAATGTTCCATTGGTATATAGGTGAGGAAAAAGAGATACAAGAAATAGAAAAAAGAGGATATTTTATCTCCGTCAACATAGCCCTAAGGGAGGATGAGGAATATAGAAGGTACATAGCAACTCTTCCCCTAAAAAATATTCTCCTGGAAACAGATGCTCCCTATGGCTATAGAAAAGCTACCTCGACCTTAGAAATACTCGGATTGGAGAAAGAAGTGGGGAAAATATTTGGAATTTCTGAAGAGATAGTGAAAAACATTTTAAAGCAAAACGAAAAAAAACTCATGAATACTTCAATAAGTAAAAAAAATCAATAAAAAAAGAAAGAGTTCCCCAATGTGAACTCTTTCAACTATTTTAATTTTCTCCCCCACAAATAAACTTCTCCCCAAAAGTTATTATAGTATAACCTATTTTTAGAAAAAAATCTAGTAAAAAATATTTTTAATGTATTTTTTTAAAACGAAAACACAAATAAATGAAATGAAATGTATTTAAAAAATAGAAATGCCCAAATATTTGATACCAGAATCAGAGTTCTGTACTGGAGTATTCAGAAAAATATAAAAGTTGTAACCGTCCCTAAAATTTTCTGATTTTTCTGAGTAATATTCGAGTTTTTCAGAGAGAGTTTCTTTGGTGACTATTAAAATTTTGCTCTTTTTGGCGAAATGATACAAAGCCACTGTAAGAAGAAGATTTTCAACTTCAGTGCCATTATCTTCTATTCCACCTTCAAAATTTAAGCCATCTTTAAAAAGAGTTCTCAAAATATTTTTCTGTTGGGGGGTATACTCCTCTTTTCCTATAAGAAATTCTTTAATTTCAGAAAAAAGCTGTGAGTCCTTGATAGCATAGCTTTTAAAGTTGTAGTCTATATATATTTCTAAGAAAATATTAAAATTTTCACTTGTTTCATCTGTTTTTAAAATTTTAGCACAGAAATTTTCATTTGATTTAGCTGAATATTTTTTTAAAAGAGCAGAGATATTTGAATCAAGATATCCTACGGTTTCTCTGTTCTGGTAAACTATTCCTAGATTTTCTGAAAATTTTATTTTACAATGCTCTCCCTGGGGATTCTTTTTTGAATAGATAACAGTTTTTATAGGAAATTGAAGTGAAGTTAGCTCCTCTTCTAGGGAAAGTTCTTGAGGGTTATAATTTTTATTATCTTCTGAAAATTTGATATCTTCAATATAAACTTTATATTGGAGTCTCTCTCTAAAAGATTCCATTTTCATTTTAAAAGCAATATCAATAGTTTTTTCTCTGTTCTTTTGGAGAAGTTCAAAAAGCTCGCCACTATTCCACCAGATACAGTTTCTAATTTCTATTCCGTTTTTCACCAGTGTTAGAGATATATGATTCAAATCTTTTCCTATTGCTCTTATATCTGAAATTTTGCATTCTCTCATGGAGAATAAAGGAGTAGGATTATCAAAACCGTAAGGTTCAAGTCTTTTAAGATTTTCCATGAGATTGAAACCGATTTTATAAGCTGAGATATCTTCGGCAATTTTTATAGGTTTCAATGTATCCTCTTCACTCAAAATAGAATGACAGTACTGGTTGAACTCTTCATAGAATTTGTCCAGATTTTCTAAGGATATAGAAAATCCAGCGGCTCCGTGATGTCCACCGAACTTGAGAAGGTAGTGGGAAAATTTAGTTAACCCCTCAATCATATTGAAAGCTTCTGTACTACGGCATGAGCCTTTTGCAGTGTTGCTTTCTTCATCAATTTCCATAATAATCGTAGGTTTATAGTATCTGTCCAAAATTTTAGAAGCTACAATCCCTATGACTCCGTGATGAAAATCTTTATCTGCAACAAGAATAAGAGAATTTTTCTCTAGTTTTTTTTCTTCTATGGAGTTTATAACTTTTTCTAGGATATCTTCTTGAATTTCCTTCCGTTTCTGATTGTTGGCAACAAGCTCATCAATCATCTTGCTATATTGGGAATTATCTTTTGATATAAGCATCTCCACAGAATTTTTTGCATCTTCGAGCCTTCCTGCAGCATTAAAAACAGGAGCAATTACAAATCCGATATCGTAGGGAGAATATATCCTTGTGTCATGATCTTGGAAAAAAATTTTTCTTAAGAGGGCACGAAGTCCTTCTGATTTGCTTGTTTTAAGCTTCTCTAAACCATATTTTACGAAAATACGGTTGTCTCCTCTAAGTGATACTATATCTGCTACAGTTCCTATGGCTACAATATCCAAATAATTGAAAATTTCATTCTTTATTCCAAGTTTCGTATAAAGTCCCATAAGAAGCATAAAGGCCGTCCCCACTCCTGCAAGATATTTAAAAGTATAAAGATTGTCCTCTCTCTTCGGGTTTATAACTGCAAAGGCAGAGGGAAGGTTCCCACCGATAATATCGTGGTGATCTGTGATTATCATATTGATTCCGAGATTTTTCCCATGTTGAATCTCTTTATGGGAAGTGATACCGCAATCTACTGTTATAACCAATTTGCCATCCTGAGAAGCTATGTAATCAAGAGCATCGCAATTAAGACCATAGCCCTCATCCCTCAAGGGAATATAGTAACGTACCTGGGCACCTATGGCTGAAAGAGCCAGATAACAAAGTGCAGTGGAAGTGATACCGTCAACATCATAGTCTCCATAAATCCAAATAGTTTCATTGTTTTTAATAGCTTCTAAAATTCTTGTTACGGCCAGATCAACATCTTTTAAACCGAAAGGATCTCCTATATTTTCTAGAGATGGATGGAGGAATTTTTTTATCTCTTCACTTTCTCTAATCCCTCTCCCTGCTAAAATTTTCATAACATCATAATTTATATCTTTGATATTTTCAAGGGCAGAAACCCTGCCTTTATATATCCAGTTACTGTTTCTCATAAATTTTCTCTCCTAATAAAGTAATTTGTAGTATATATAGGTAAAAATCAGATTATTTAAAGATTCTCTCAGAATAGGATCTTTGATGGAATAGAGATAAAAGTCCTCTCCTTCAAAATGTAAGGAGTCAAGAACCTCTTCACCATAGGAATATTCTATAAGAGCTTTAATCTTGTTATTCTTATGTTTGATAAGTAAATCTTTTACCTTTGAAGCCCCCAGTTGGATATTTATTTCAGGTTTAAAGAGTTCTTCAAAAGAATATTTCGAATCTTTATCTTGCCACTCATCATAATTTATCTGTAGAAGCCCTAATTTTCTGTCGACACTGATAAAGGTAGAGTCATAACTGCTACCTGAAAGCATAAGAGTATATAAGAGTTCTTCAGGGATATCGTATTCCTTCACAGCCTTTTCTACGTATTCGGTGTGATACTTAGGGTAAAGAAGCTGAGCGAGGTTTTTATATTGGAAAAAAATTTTTCTATGGGAAAAAGAGTTTTCATAAGCGGCTCTATAAAACTTTCCAATTTCATAAAGATCAGTTACAAGATAATTTTTAACAAGAGAATCCTGGATTAAAAGTCTGTTGTTTTCCAAGGCAAGCCTTAAAAGCTCTGCATCTTGGAGCAGGGCTATTTTTTCGAGTTTTTTTACTTCAATATTATTTTTTGAAGACTGATTATTTGTATTGAATGTTCCCATCTTACTTAGTATAAAATTGGCTATTTTTATATTTTTTTTAACTGAACTTTCATTGTAAAAATTCTCCAAGGCTACTTTATCTTCTGGTTTCATATTGCTCAGCATATAGAAAAAAGTGTTGGAGTTGTTCGAGAATTTATATTTTTTAAGGAATTCTTTTGCTTTATTGAGTCCGATTTCTCTTTTTCCCGAATTAAAATACCCATCGATGAGAAGATTTTCCTCTGTTTTTGAAAGAATAACCCCCTCTTCTAAAGTTTTTACTAGGTTTTTATAGTCTCCCAAAGAAGAATAAATAAGAGCGATAAGCTCTCTGGCTGGTCTGCTATGATAATTCTTATTGTATTTGAAATTAAGAGATTCAGCTTTCTCGAGATTATAAATAGCCAGGGCATAATCTTTTTTCATTAGGAATCCCTGACCTCTGAAATAAAAAATTTCTGGGAACTGCTGATTCTTAATCAACTTTTCTGTAAGGCTCAGGAGCTCATCTACTTTTTTTTGTAAAAACATAGAATTCAAATACTCTACAAGGAACTCTTTTTTATCTGGATATTGCTGATACAGATAAGAATAAATTATTTCCTGCTTTTCATAAAGTTTTTTTGAAAAGAAATATTTTCCTATATCTGAAAGTTCATCCTGGGAAAAAATATCTAATCTTAAAAAAACATCTGAGTATTTTATATCATAAAGAATCTGAAGTTTTTTTTCGGTTGATTTTAGCATATGGAAGGCAAATTCTTCATACTCCTGATTTTTTGCAGAAAAATCTCCGTTTATAAGTTGGAGAAGATAGGGTTTACTTTTTTCTAAGCCTTCCTGCTCTAGAGTGTAAAGAGCAAGATAATAGTTTCTTTCGTGGGAAAAAAAGTTTTTACCTGAATAATTTTTAGGTGTATAAACAGCTTGATCCATATAATTTAATCCCTTCTCAAAATCTCCTTTTTCAAAGAGTGAGAGAGCATAATAATATTTATAGTAATTGCTTTTCACAATAGGCGAACTTTTAAAGCTATCCTCAAGAGAACGGAACTTTAGGACTGAAGTAGTGAATTCTCCATTTTCAAAATCTTTTTTTGCATCATAGAAAAGCAGATAGTCGTCAATTGAAGATGGATAAATTAGGTTAAAAAAAGTAAAAAACATTATTGAAACTAGGAATTTTATCATTTTACAAGGGCCTCTCTAATTTTAATCTTGATTTAATTTCAGATATATGGTAAATTTAAAAATTGTTGAAATATTTTGTGATAGATAATTAAATTATATCATCTACGTAGCGAAAAATAAAAAAAAATTTAGTTTTTAAATTTTTTTTTGTTTTATATCAAAATCAGCTTTGCAACTTTTTAAAAATGGTGTAAAATTCAGAGTAATATATTATGTTGTTCAAAAGATTAGGGAGTTGTCCATGGGAATCATAAAAATATTAGATGAATCAGTATCAAATATAATAGCTGCAGGAGAAGTAGTTGAGAATCCAGCAGCCATGCTAAAAGAACTCCTTGAAAATTCTTTAGATGCTGGAAGTACCGAGATAAGAATAGAGGTAAAAAAAGGAGGAAGAGAACTCCTTATTTCAGACAACGGAAAAGGAATGGGAAGAGAAGATCTTTTGGTCTGTATCGAAAGGCATGCAACAAGCAAAATTTCTAAAAAAGAAGATCTCTTCCGTTTGATATCCTATGGTTTTCGAGGTGAAGCATTGGCTTCTATATGTGCAGTTTCCAAAGTGAGAGTAAGCTCAAAAACAGAAGACTCTTCCCAGGGAAACAGTATAACAGTAAGTGCTGGAAAAATAACATCACTGAAAGAGCTTGAAAGAGAGCGAGGAACAAAGATAGAGATTGATGATCTTTTTTTTAATACTCCGGCTCGTCTGAAATTTTCAAGAAAAAATGTAACAGAATATGCGAATATGAAAGAGATAGTTATTCAAGAAGCTCTAGCTAATCCCGAGGTTTCGATAACCCTTCTAATAGAGGGAAGAGAAAGTATAAGGAGCTCGGGAAATGGATTGGATAATGCTATTGTAGAGATTTTCGGAAGAAACACATTAAAAAATCTTATCAAAACTGAAATGGGGTATATTGGCAATACATCTCTTACCCGTTCTACTAAGGATTCTATTTTTACCTTTGTAAATAAAAGAATAGTGAAATCTAAGGTTGTTGAGAATGCGGTGATGGACAGCTATTACACGAAATTAACTAAGGGACGTTATCCCTTTGCAATCATTTTTCTAGAGATAGATCCGGGAGAGGTAGATGTCAATGTACATCCTTCAAAAAAAATAGTCAAATTCTCGGACGACAGAGAGATATATGAAAGGGTAAAAAAGAGTATAGAGGAAAAAAATTCAGGAACAGATATTTTAACCAGTGATGTGATAAGAAGTGAAAATTTTCTGGAACAGAGAAACTCTCCTATAATCAAAAAAAATATTTCACCTCTTAAAGAAAGTTATAATATAACTCTGAATCTAGATAGGTTTGAAAAAATTTCAGAGGAAAAACATGAGATATCCAAAATACCTGAAATTCCTAAGATTCCTAAGATGATTAAGGAATTGGAAAATAGTGAGAATTTTAAAGTAACTGAAAAGATTAACTACAGTGAAAAGATAGTTGAAGAAAAGATAATCTCTGAAAAAATAATACCTCAAAAGAAAAATGTCACTATTTTAAAAACAGAAAAAATAGTGCAGTACAAAATTATAGGGCAGTTTATGAACAGTTATATCCTTGTTGAAAAAGATGGAAATTTGGAAATTTATGATCAACATATAGTTCATGAAAGAATTCTTTATGAGGAACTAAAAAGCGAGCTCAGTGAGAAGAAAATAAATAGTCAGCACCTTTTGGTACCCAAAAGGTTGAGAATAGATCCTCGAGAGAGGGAATTTATAGCTACACAGTTGAAATATCTAGAAGAATTTGGTTTTGATGTAGAGTTTTTTGATGACAGAGAACTTCTTATAAGGGCGGTACCACTTTTTAAATTTAAAGAGGGAGTAGAAAATCTTTTTCAAGAACTCATAGAAGAGTTGAAAGGAGAAAAAGAAAGAGATCCTAGGGAAAAAATAATAATCTCTATGTCCTGTAGAGGTGCTATTAAAGCTGGTGAAGGATTGAAATATTCTGAAATGGAGAGTTTGATAAAAAAACTCTATGAAATAGGAGAATACACCTGTCCTCACGGAAGACCAATCATAATCAGACTCAGTCTTGATGAGATTGAGAAAAAATTTAAGAGGAAATAAAAAAGATTTTGAGAAAATTAAGAGGAGAAACATCTGGATGAATGTAAATATTATTTGTATAGGTAAGATAAAAGAAAAGTATATAAATGATGGAATAAATGAGTTTCTCAAAAGAATGACAGCCTTTGGAAAGGTTCAGATTCTTGAGCTTAAAGAAGATGGTAACGACAGTAACCGTGAAAGTTCTATAAAAAAAGAAACTGATGAGATTATAAAACTTCTACAAAAACATAAAGGTTACACTATACTTCTGGATATAGGAGGGAAAAACTGCAGTTCGGAAGAGATGGCAGAGGAGATAGAAAAAATAGGAGTTAGAGGAAACAACACAATAAACTTTGTAATCGGAGGTTCTTATGGTGTGGGAGATAACTTAAGAAAAATTGCAGATATGAGACTAAGTTTCTCGAAAATGACTTTTCCCCATCAGCTTATGCGACTTATTCTTTTAGAACAGATATACAGATGGTTTGGAATATTAAATAATATAAAATATCATAAATAAAATTTTTAAAATCTATTGGGAGGTAATTTGAATGTACACATACGGCGAAACTTTTTATCATGAAGTTAATGAGGAGAATCTTGAGATGCATGTTCTGGAAAATGTGGTTCTTGGAGATGAGGAATATATAGTTACTGAAGATTACGAAGGAAAAATTCACGTATTTTTCTATGATGAAGAGGAAGATGACATTAACTATGTAACAGATAGGAGACATGCTCAGGAGATTATTGAATACTGGAGAGATGAATATCTCATAGGAGCAGATATAGGTGACTACGATGATGATGAATATTATGATAGAGAAGATAAATTAGGAGATAAAGACTACTTTGATGACTATAACTACGAAGATGACAACGATGAATATTAATCTTATAATTGAAAGTTCAGATATCCTGGAAGAAAAAAGCACAGAAAGGGTGTTGGCATTAAAAAAAATAGAAAACAATGGAACCTACTATTCCTATGAAAGTGGTATGGGAAAATGTGAATTTTTAATATATACAGATTCTCTGAAAATGAAAAGAACAGGAGAAGCTAATCTAGAATTGGAAATCAATCCGAATGGAGAAGGCAACATGAAATACTCTGCCATGGGATTTCAGAAAGATTTTAAAATTAAAAATGCCCACATAAATTTTTTTGGTAGAAATATAGCTTTTTCGTATGATATAATGGAGGGAAATGAGCTGATAAACACTCTTACAATAAAAATCTGGGAGGAGTAATGAAAAAAAGAAAATTTACGGTGATACTTGCGATGCTTTTCGGTGTTGGTTGTTCAAATCTTCAAATGATAACTGAGCAATCGAGACCTGCACCTAATGTACAGGATTTGAGGTTCTCTCCTGATCAATCAGTGTCTCAGAATACTAGGGTTTTCAACAGAGAAACTGCCTTTAGTCAGATAGAGGATATAAAGGCCACTGTGCGAGAAAGAAGAGAAAGAGCCTATCTCCTAGATAGTAGAGACAGTACTTATGAAATCTATGTAGGAGAATACCTGAAACTTCCAGCTGGAAGCGTAACAAAATTTTCTTTATTGAATACCGATAAAAAATTGTATGACAGCAGAATAGCTGAAGGATATTATTATTTTAGAAGTATTTATCAAGGAAACTATAATATAAGGATAGATTTCCAGAACGGAACAACTAAGGTTATAAGAGTCGTAAACAAGATGAAATATAGATTTACTGAAGGAGAAACTTATGGTATAATTAGAGATAGTTATAATTCTGGACAGTATAAAGATGTTTTAGAATTTGTAGATCTTCATACCATGGCTTTTAAAGAGAGTCAAAAAAATCTTGAATTAGGATTTATGGTTTTAGATATTTACATGAATAATGGAAATTACGCATATGCAAAAGAAAAAATTGCAGAGTTAAAAAAAGAGAACAATCTGAGCAGTAGGGATATTTCAGCTCTCTTTAATTACGAGATATCATTGAATCCTAACTACAATGTTGAAAAATTCTATATTGAAAACAGTAGATATAATAGAGGGTTAGATTTTTCTTTAAGAGAATATCTCGGAGGGAAAAGTGAAATGACTTCGCAAGAAGCAGATTTTATGGGTGTAGAAACTCAAGAGAAAAAAAATCAGCTAAAAGAAGAAATAGTTGTAGATAAAAGAATCTCTTCTGAAATTAAAACTCAGAATGCAGCCCTGATTCAGAGTGAAGAAATTCTTAAAAACGAAATTAAAGAAAAAAAACCAGCTTGGGATAATAGCGAATCTGAAGGGAAGAAGCAGTACGAAAACGGGAAAACTGCCTATGAAAGAGGTAGATATAATGAAGCTACACTTCTACTAAATCGTGCAGAAAAATCTGGAGTGAGAGAGGCAGATATAAGTTACTATTTGGCAGACTCCTACTTTAAGATTGAAAATTATGATAAAGCTGTAGAAAACTATAAAAAATATTTTAAATCCTCAGAAGAGGGAATAAGAAAAGCTGAAAGTTACTACAACTGTGGAATAGCATATGAAAAATTAGGAAAAAAAGAGGAAGCTATAAGCACCTTTAGAAAAGTAATGGAACTTTTCCCCGGAACAAGTTGGGCAAGAAAAGCTAACATATATATAGTCAGATTAAAAAATTAAATAAAATTATAGAAAAAGGGGAAATCGATGGAAAGATACTTTGACAGAATTAAAGACGATCATATTTTAATGGACAAATGGAAAAAAGTAGAAGATATAAGAAAAATGGGAATAGATCCATTTGGAAAAAAATACGATAAGGAAAATATGGTTAAAGAGCTTCTAGAATCTAATCCTGAAGATGGAAAAGACTTTAAAACAGCAGGAAGAATAATGTCATTTAGAGAGCAAGGAAAGGCTGTTTTCTTTCACCTTGAAGACCAGACAGGAAAAATACAGGTTTATATCAGACAAAATGAAGTAGGAGATGAACTGTTTTCTCTAATAAAATATGCAGCTGCTGGAGATATTGTAGGAGTAACAGGAAAGCTTTTCATTACTCAAAAGGGAGAACTTACTCTTAGAGGAGAAGGATTTACACTGCTGTCTACAAATATAAGACCCCTACCTGAAAAATATCATGGACTTACAGACGTTGAAATAAGATACAGAAAAAGATATCTAGATCTTATAGTTAACAGAGATGTAAAAGAAACATTCCTAAAAAGAAATATGATAATGAATGAGCTTAGAAATTACTTAAACGAGAGAGCATTCTTAGAAGTTGAAACTCCGATGATGCATCCGATTCTTGGAGGAGCAGCAGCAAGACCTTTCGTAACTCATCATAACGCACTAGATATGGAACTTTACTTGAGAATAGCTCCTGAACTTTATCTAAAAAGACTTATTGTAGGTGGATTTGACAGAGTTTATGAGGTAAACAGAAACTTCAGAAACGAAGGAATCTCAACAAGACACAATCCTGAATTTACTATGATGGAACTGTATATGGCTTATGCAGACTATATAGATATGATGAACCTTACAGAGGGACTTATATCTCATCTAGCTAAAAAAGTTCTAGGAACAACAACTGTAGAATATAATGGAAAAACTTTACTTCTTGAGAACTTTAAAAGAATTCACATGGTAGATCTTATCAAGGATATAACAGGAGTAGATTTCTGGGAAATTACAGATTTTAACGAAGCTAAAGAGGCCGCTAAAAATCACAATGTTCAAATCGCACCGCACATGAACTCTATAGGTTATATCATCAATGAGTTCTTCGAGCAGAAATGTGAAGAACATGTAATTCAGCCTACATTTGTATACGGGCACCCAGTTGAAATATCTCCTCTAGCTAAAGGAAATGATAAGGATTCTAGATTTACAGATAGATTCGAGCTGTTTATCGATGCAAGAGAGTATGGAAATGCCTTTACAGAGCTGAATGATCCAGCTGACCAGAGAAAAAGACTGGAAGATCAAGTTGAAGAGGTTATGAGAGGAAATGATGAAGCTATGCCAGTTATCGATGATGATTTCATAGAAGCTCTTGAGTATGCTCTTCCTCCAACAGGTGGACTAGGAATAGGAATAGACAGACTTGTTATGCTACTAACAGGATCGCCGTCTATAAGAGACGTAATTCTTTTCCCACAAATGAAAAATAGAGATTAATAAAAAAAGATATCCCCCGGAAAAACCGGGGGATAAAGTTTTATAGGAGGATTTTATGCTTGTTGAATTGCTGATAATTTTAGGGATAACTTATGGGGGAAACATATTGAAAGAGTTATTGAATATTCCTATTCCTGGAGTTATAGTGGGTATGCTGATACTTTTTATTTTTCTGAAAACCAAGGTAATAAAGATAGAAAGAATAGAAAAAACAGGAGATTTTATACTGATGAATATGCTTATTCTTTTTCTTCCGGCTATGGTAAAAGTCATAGAATATATGGAAATATTAAAAAATGATTTTTTCAAGATTTTGATTTTATTAATAGTTACTACAATTATAGTAATGGCAGTTACAGCTAAAACTGTACATTACCTTATTGTATGGAAGGAGAAGAGATAGATGGAATTTATGTTCGATAACAAATTATTCGGAGTTGTATTCAGCATAGGAATGTTTCAGCTGGGTAAATATATACAGGAAAAAACTAAATTACCTATTTTTAATCCTATACTGGTAGCAGGAGTAGGAATAATATTAACTCTTAAGATATTCGGTATCCCTTTGGAATATTATAATCAAGGAAGTAGTATGATAGATTTTTTTCTACCTCCTGCAACAGTTCTTTTGGCAATGCCTCTTTACAGGCAATTTGGACTTCTTAAAAAATATTGGTTGCCAGTAATAGTAGGGAGTTGCGTGGGGTCTCTAGTAGCTATACTTTCGGTTTTTTTAGGAGGGAAAATTTTAGGGATAGATTATAAATTGATATTATCTTTTATTCCGAAATCTATAACAACTCCTTTTGGAATGGAGTTAAGTCAGGCAATAGGAGGAATCCCTTCTATAACTGTATTTGCAATAGTTATAACAGGGATAACTGGAAATGTTGTAGCAGTTTATCTCTACAAATTTTTAGGAGATCTTCACCCTATAGCAAAAGGGGTGGGAATAGGAGTTTCCAGTCATGCCGGTGGTACATCAAAGGCTATTGAGATGGGCGAAATAGAAGGGGCTATGAGTGCTCTTTCAATAGTAGTAGCAGGGATAATAACGATTTTAATGACACAGGTATTGATTTCCATATTTAAAATAATTTAAAATAAAAAGACGGGTAACCGTCTTTTTATTTTGCTACAACTATTACAACATCTCATTTTTTATTGTAGAAAGAGCAAATTGATGAGCATCAACCATAGCCGAACAATTCTGAAATCTGGCTGCTCCTTCTGTTGAACAATTTAGCATAATAAGCTGTTGTTCCTCAATATTTATTTGGAGTTCATCTAAAGTTAGCTTTCCTTCTTTGTACTGATCTAATAATGCATCGTAAGTAGAATCAAAAACTGAAGTGTAGAGGTGCTCTTCCCATGTTAATATATCCATATTCATTTACCACCTTTTTTTTAATATTACTATAAAAAAATATTATCATTTATTCTTGATAAAATCAAGAATAAAATGTGGAAAATAAATATAAAATAAATTTTAAAAAAGGAAAAAGCTAGAATCCTTAGAATAATCTTCTGTATTCAAGAAAAATATAAAAAATTTAATCATCAAAAATATTTAAAGAGAACACAGATATATGAAATGAATAAATATTACATTAATTATTGACAAAAGACCTTTAAGGGGTTATTATCTGTATTAAATAGCTACTTAGTTAAAAAAGTTTTAAAACCTAGTTTTAAATAAATAAAAATGAAATGGGGGGAAAGTATGAACAACAAATTTAAAAGTTTAGTACTTGGAATTTCAGCTCTTACTCTTTTAGCTGCTTGTGGAGGATCTACAGGAGAAAAGAAAGCAGATGGAGCAACAGAAACAAAAAAAGTATCAGCACCAGCTAAAGAAAGATTAGTGGTAGCACAGGGAGCAGATGCTAAAACTCTAGATCCACATGCAACAAATGACCAGCCATCTTCAAGAGTATCAGCTCAGATTTATGACAGACTAATAGAGCAGGATGAAAAAATGCAACCTCAACCAGGACTTGCTGAAAAATGGGAACAGCCAGATCCAAGAACAACAATATTCCATCTTAGAAAAGGAGTTAAGTTCCATAACGGAGAGGAGTTAAAAGCTTCAGACGTTAAATTTACTCTAGACAGAATGATGGCATCTCCAACTGTTGCCCATATAGCTGGATCTCTTGAAAAAGTGGAAGTAGTAGATGATTACACTGTTAAGCTAATTACAAAGCAACCTTTTGGACCATTACTTAATCACCTTGCCCACACAGCTGCATCTATTTTAAATGAAAAAGCTGTAAAAGATGGTGGAGATGCATACGGACAGAAACCAGTAGGAACAGGACCGTATATGATGAGTACTTGGCAGGCTGGAGATTCTATAACTCTTAAAGCAAATCCAGATTATTACAAAGGAGCATCACCTATTCCTACTGTAGTATTCAGAAATATACCTGAAGGAACAAACAGAACAATAGGACTTGAAACACAGGAAATAGATATAGCTTATGATATAGAACCTATGGATAAAAAGAGAGTTGCAGAAGACGAGAAACTTACTCTTATTGAAGAACCGTCACTATCTATGGCTTATCTTGGATTCAATACTAATAAAAAACCATTTGATGATAAGAGAGTAAGACAGGCTATCGCTTATGGTATAGATGCAACACCAATTATTGAAACAGTTTATCAAGGTGCAGGAACACCTGCAAACTCACCAATAGGACCTCTAGTATTCGGATATTCAAAGGAAGCTAAGGCATATCCTCATGATATGGAAAAAGCTAGAGAGCTAATGAAAGAATCTGGACATGAAAAAGGATTTGATTTCAAACTTTGGACAAATGATAACCCAGCAAGAAGAGATATAGCTACAATAGTTCAGGATCAGTTAAAGCCTTTAGGAGTAAATGTTGCTATTGAAACTTTAGAGTGGGGAGCTTACCTAGACGGTACTGCAAGAGGAGATCATGACATGTTCATCCTAGGATGGGTTTCTGTAACAGGAGATGCTGACTACGGACTATATGCTCTATTCCACTCATCGGCAAAAGGTGGAGCAGGAAATAGATCATTCTACTCTAATCCAGAAGTTGATGCACTGTTAGACCAGGCTAGAAGCTCAAGCGATAACAATGAAAGACTTGGACTTTATGATAAAGCCCAAAAAATGATTCAAGAAGATCTTCCAGTAATAACTCTTGCTTACACAACTCAAAACGTTGGAGCTCAGAAAAATGTTACAAACTTCAAGATGAACCCAGCAGGACATCATAAAGTTTATGGAGTTTCATTCGAAGGTGGAGTATCAGAAAATTAATATAGAGACAAAGCTGAACCCAGATTTAAATCTGGGTTTTTTGTTGACAAATTATAAATAAAATAGTATATTTTATTTATTAACAGAACATTAAGTTCTTTAAAAAATGTTTGGGGGGGATAAAATGAATAACAAATTCAAAAAAACACTGCTTGCAATGTCAACACTTGTTTTGTTTGCAGCATGTGGCGGATCTTCAGGTGAAAGTAAAACCGAAGGAAAAAAAGGAGAAGCTCAAAAAACAACAGCAAAAGAAAGATTAGTAATTGCCCAGGGAGCAGATGCTAAAACTCTAGATCCACATGCAACAAATGACCAACCATCATCAAGAATCGCAGCACAAATTTATGACAGATTAGTTGAACAAGATGAAAAGATGCAACCACAACCGGGACTTGCTGAAAAATGGGAGCAGCCGGATTCAAAAACGACAGTATTCCACTTAAGAAAAGGAGTTAAGTTTCATAACGGAGAGGAATTAAAAGCTTCAGATGTTAAATTCACTTTAGATAGAATGATTGCATCTCCAACTGTTACACATATAGCAGGAGCTATAGAAAAAGTGGAAATAGTAGATGATTATACAGTAAGAGTAACAACAAAACAACCTTTTGGTCCACTACTTAACCATCTAGCTCATACAGCAGCGTCAATTATGAATGAGAAAGCTGTAAAAGTAGGTGGAGACGGATATGGACAGAAGCCAGTTGGAACTGGACCATATATGATGAGTAATTGGCAGGCTGGAGATTCTATAACTTTGAAAGTTAATCCTGATTACTATAAAGGAGTATCACCAATCTCTACTGTAGTATTTAGAAGTATACCAGAGGGTACAAACAGAACAATAGGACTTGAAACTCAAGAGATAGATATAGCTTATGATATTGAGCCTATGGACAAAAAAAGAGTTGCAGAAGATGAAAAGCTTACTCTTATCGAAGAGCCATCATTATCAATGGCTTATTTAGGGTTTAATACTAGAAAGAAGCCTTTTGATGATATAAAAGTCAGAGAAGCTATTAGTTATGGAATAGATGTACTTCCAATTATCGAAACAGTTTATCAAGGAGCGGGAACACCTGCAAATTCACCAATAGGACCTTTAGTATTCGGATACTCAAAAGATGCTAAGGCATATCCTCATGATCAAGCAAAAGCAAAAGAGCTATTGAAAGAAACGGGGAATGAAAATCTTAAATTTAAACTTTGGACAAATGACAATCCAGCAAGAAGAGATATAGCAACAATAGTTCAAGATCAACTGAAGCAGATTGGCGTAGATGTAATTATAGAAACTCTTGAGTGGGGAGCTTATCTAGATGGAACTGCAAGAGGAGATCACGATATGTTTATCTTCGGTTGGGTAACAGTGACAGGAGATGCTGACTACGGATTATATGCACTATTCCATTCGTCCGCTCTTGGAGGAGGGGGTAATAGATCGTTCTATGTAAATGAAGAGATAGATCTTCTGTTAGACCAAGCTAGAACTTCTACAAGTAACGAAGAAAGAATAAAAATTTATGATGAAGCACAGAAAAAAATTCAAGCAGACCTTCCAATTATTACAATGGCTTATACAACTCAAAATGTGGGAGTACAGAATAATGTCAAAAATTTCAAAATGAACCCAGCTGGACACCATAAAATTTATGGAATTTCATTCGGAGAGTAATAGTTGAAATTGAAAAATTTTTAAAAATAGGGTGGACAAAAGAAATTGTTCATCTTATTTTTTTGTGTTAAAATAAAAGAAAAAATGAGAAACAAGAGAATAATATAAAAAGATATTATAGAAAATTAATGGGGAGTGATTAATTATGAGAAAAAAAATTTTGTTGAGCTTATATCCCCTTATAGGCATATGTACATTTGCTTTTTATTCAAATAATACTGCAGAACTAAACTCAAAAGTTGTAACAGAGAAAGGAAAGCAGTATATGAGATTAGGGATTTTGTCATCGATGTTGGCAAGAGCAGGAACGAGTAGAAGTACTCAGAATATAGAAGTTTATGGAGGAGATGGGAAATTTTCAGGTGATGGGACCTATTCGGGATACGACACCAGGTCAGAAGGGTTTACCATAGGTACTACCAGTCAATTCAGGAATATAAAAACAGATGTGGTAGACAGCAAATGGATAACAGGAGTATCTTTTGGATATATAGATTCAGAAGTAGATTATCAGGAGAAATCTAAAAAAGAGGAGATAGGAACCATAGGAGTAAATGCCTATTTAGGATATTTTAGAAATAACTATTTTACTATGGGATACTTGGGAATAGGTTTTAGCAGAGCTGAAATTTTAGGAAAGAGTCAGCATCGTGAAGATGTTAATTTCGGAATAGAAAGTGGAAAAATATTTCATCTAGGAGAGCGTCAATATATATATCCTTATCTGGGACTAGATTTTAACGGTTATTTACTTTCTAACTATGAAATAGAAGATTATGAATATAAAAAAGGAAACGAAGCCCAGGGGACAGCAGGTGCAGGAATAACTTATTTTATAGATTATACAAAATATCTTTTTAAATTCAATGCTAGATGGTCTTCGCCTCTGAATGAAAACAAAAAATATGAAGTTATAAACTCTTCTGGAGACAAAATGAAACTTGGGAAATTTAACTTGGAGGGAGATACACTGACTTTAAGTGCCTTAAGTGGATATTATATAGCTGAAGATCTTCTTATCAGTCTAGAAGTTTTGGGAGTATATGGAAAAAATTATAGGGAAACTGTGTATGGGATGAAGTTAAGTTATACATTTTAGATATTAAAAAATAGGTGACTCAGTTTCTTTTTTAGAAGCGGAATCACCTATTTCTAATAATTACTTCTTGATTCTATATTTAAGAGATTTTCCATCTTTAGAAGTTATAGTAATAAACTCTCCTTGAGGAACTAGCTTTTCAGCTCCATTGAATATAGAAATTACAAAATCCTCTTTTTGCATCTCAGGAAGAGGTCCTGCCATTCTTGTCATTCCCAGTGCTCCAAGCTCTAAAATATCTCCTTTTAGTTTGTAAGGACCGAAGAATCTGTTAACTCCTGCAAAACCTGCAATCTGTCCATCCTGAAAAGAAAGAGTCATTTCAGAATTAACATAAGGAGAGACCATAGTGTAAGTGTTTCCCTCTACTGAAGATTTACCAGAAAGAGCTGTACATCCTGTAAAAATAATACTTAAAGAGAGCAGTGCTAAGGTAAATATTTTTTTCATAAAACCTCCATTGAAATCAGATATGATAAATATATGAATCTATATTTATTATACACTTTTTTTATTCCCTTGCAAGGAAAAAGAATATAAAAAACTTTAAAAAAAACAGAATATACTGTAGAATCAAAGTGTGATAAGAACAAAAACTAAAAAATGGGGGAGAGATATGAATAAATTTTTTGCTAGTGACAATTACAGTGGAGTACATCCTAAAATAATGGAAGCACTTATAAAGGCTAATCAGGGACATGCCTTCGCTTATGGAATGGATGAATATACAAAGAGAGCAGAAGAAGAATTTAGAAAAATTTTCGGAGATGTAGAGATGTATTTTGTGACAAATGGAACAGGAGCCAATGTTTTAGCAATGGAAGCCATGAAAGGAAGAGCTACAAGTATAATAGCTCCGGAAACGGCTCACATATTTACAGATGAAGCTGGAGCACCTACTAAAATTACTGGAGTACAGATACTGCCTGTAAAATCAGTGGACGGAAAACTTGATATAGAAGCAGCAAAAAGGTATTTCAGTTTTAAAAATACTTTTCACAGACCAAATCCTAATGCGGTAAGTATAACTCAGGCAACAGAGTTGGGGACAATATATACCCTAGAAGAGATAAAGGAGATATCAAAATTTGCCAAGGAAAATGGAATGTATCTCCATATGGACGGAGCTCGAATAGCCAATGCAGCAGTTCATCTGGGATGCACACTAAAAGAGATGACAGGAGACCTGGGAGTAGATATACTTTCTTTCGGAGGAATAAAAAACGGACTTATGTATGGAGAAGCCCTGGTGTTTTTCAATAAAAAATTAGCTGAAAATTTTCTGGGGATGAGAAAACAAAATCTCCAGTTAAACTCCAAAATGAGATACATATCAGCACAGTATATAGAATACCTTTCAACAAATCTGTGGTATGAAAATGCAAAAAATGCCAACCATATGGCAAAATATTTTGCTCAGGAGTTAGAAAAAATTGAGGTAGAGGTAATAAATGAGGTAAAAGGAAATACCATAATAGCAGTCTTACCACCTGAAATAATACCAGTAATGCAAGAGTTCTGTTACTTTTACATATGGGACGACATGAAAAATCATGTGAGATTTGTAACGTCTTTTGATACAACTAGAGAGGATGTAGATAGATTTATAACTAAGCTTCAAGAAGTTTTAGGATAGTAATCCCTTCCTCTGAGAGAGATTCCCTATCTTATATAGACTAACCCTATAATTTATGCTATAATAAAGGGAAAAATGATAAAAATTAGGAGGAAAAATGGAGCAAAAATTTAAAAGAAACTTTTCAATCATAGCCCATATAGATCATGGAAAATCGACTATCGCTGACAGACTTTTAGAAGCGACTGGAACAGTTACTCAGAGAGATATGAAAGAACAACTTCTAGATTCTATGGAGCTAGAGAGAGAAAAAGGAATAACAATAAAGGCCCAGGCCGTAACTCTTTACCATAAAGCTAAAGACGGAAATACGTATGAGCTTAACCTGATAGATACACCTGGACACGTTGACTTTATATATGAGGTATCTAGATCTCTATCTGCATGTGAGGGAGCTCTGCTAATAGTAGATGCGGCTCAAGGTGTAGAAGCACAGACTCTTGCCAATGTATATCTGGCTATTGAAAATAATCTGGAGATTTTACCTGTTATAAACAAGATAGATCTTCCAGCAGCAGACGTGGAAAAAGTTAGAAATGAGATAGAGGATATAATTGGAATCCCTGCTCACGATGCAGTTCTTACTTCTGCAAAATCAGGAATAGGAATAGAGGATCTCTTAGAAGCGATAGTAGAGAGAATACCAGCACCTACTTATGATGAAAATGCACCACTGAAAGCTCTTATATTTGACTCGCTTTTCAATGATTATAGAGGAGTTATAACTTATGTTAAAGTTCTTGAGGGGTCTATAAAAAAAGGAGACAAAATCAAAATTTGGTCAACAGGAAAAGATTTTGATGTACTGGAGTGTGGAATTTTCGCTCCTACAATGAAACCACAGAATGAACTTACAAGTGGTTCAGTTGGATATATAATTACAGGAATAAAGACAATACAGGATACACAGGTGGGAGATACTGTAACTAATGCCCAGAATCCTTGTGAATATCCACTAGCAGGATTCAGACCGGCTCAGTCCATGGTTTTTGCGGGAATCTATCCTATTTCAACAGATGATTATGTGGATTTACGTGAAGCTCTTGAAAAACTTCAGCTGAACGATGCTTCACTGACATTCCTTCCTGAAACTTCAACAGCTCTAGGATTTGGATTCCGTTGTGGATTCTTAGGACTTCTGCATATGGAAATCATAGTAGAGAGACTAAGAAGAGAGTATGATATAGATCTTATCTCTACAATGCCATCGGTTGAGTACAAAGTTACTTTTGAAAATGGAGATATAATAGTTATAGATAATCCTTGTGATTTTCCAGATGGTGGAAGAGGTAAGGTAAAAATAGAGGAACCTTTTATAAAAGGAAATATAATTACTCCTAAAGATTATGTAGGGAATGTTATGGAGCTTTGCCAAGAAAAGAGAGGAATCTATATAGATATGAAATTTATAGATGATACCCGTGCAATGGTAACTTATGAGCTTCCATTGGGAGAGATAGTTATAGATTTCTATGATAAACTTAAATCCAGAACAAGAGGATATGCTTCTTTTGAATATGAGATGATAGGTTATAAAGAATCTGAACTTGTAAAAGTTGATATACTAGTAAGTGGAAAACCAGTAGATGCTTTTTCTTTCATAGCTCATGTAGATCATGCGAATGGAAGAGGAAGAGCTATATGTGAAAAGCTAAAAGATATTATACCAAGACAGCAGTTCGAAATTCCTATTCAAGCAGCTATGGGTGCTAAAATAATGGCTAGAGAAACTATAAAAGCCTACAGAAAGAACGTTCTTGCTAAGTGTTATGGTGGAGACGTTTCGAGAAAGAAAAAACTGTTAGAAAAGCAGAAAGAGGGTAAAAAACGTATGAAGCA
Source organism: Fusobacteriaceae bacterium (assembly GCA_051648365.1). Taxonomy (GTDB): domain Bacteria; phylum Fusobacteriota; class Fusobacteriia; order Fusobacteriales; family Fusobacteriaceae; genus JAGNZR01. Next base: position 2,368 of record JBOFEZ010000135.1, on the reverse strand, counting down.
GATTGGTAACGTTGAAATTCCTCAAGAGGCTTTCGTATCAGTTTTAAAACTTAACGACTAAGAATTAGGAGACACTCCTTATGAATATAAAAAAAATAGTTTTAGATGTGGATGGAACTCTCACAGATGGAAAACTTCATATAGGTAATCATGGAGAGGAACTGAAAAGTTTCAGTGTGAAAGATGGACTTGCCATAGTGGGAGCCATTCAGAACGGCATAGAAGTTTTTATTATTACAGGAAAAGAATCGGAAATAGTGAGTCGGAGAGCGAAGGAGCTTGGAATAAATGAGATCCATCAGGGTGTCAGTAATAAAGTGAAGAAGCTTAAAGAGATCTGTGAAAAATACGATGTCTTTCCTGAAAATATAGCCTATATGGGAGATGATCTCAACGACTATGGAGCTATGAGATTTTCAGGTTTCAGTGGTGCACCGTCAGATGCATGCTCAGATATAATTGATATTGTGGATTTTGTTTCTGAAAGAGCTGGAGGAGACGGTGCTGTAAGAGAATTCATAGAGATTATTATGAGAAAACAGAAACTTTGGAAAAATGTAATAAAAAAATACAGTGAAATGGAGTAAAATTTTCTCAAAAAAAAATACTATACAAAAATAAAAACCCATGTTATACTTAACAATAGTAATGTTTTTAATTGCTTTAAATATTTATTTTAGAGATACTTTTACAGGATTCCTCTGAGATTAAAATTATTTAATGGGTTTCTAACATTAAAAAAACAAAATGGAGGTATCTAAATGAAAGGTACAGTTAAATGGTTCAACCAAGAGAAAGGATTCGGATTTATTACTGGTGAGGATGGAAAGGACGTTTTCGCTCACTTCTCTCAAATCAAAAAAGAAGGATTCAAAACTCTTAACGAAGGAGAGGCAGTAGAGTTCGAAATCATCAACGGAGATAAAGGACCTCAAGCTTCTAACATAGTTGTAAAGTAATCCTTTAAATATAGAGGGGTTTTCAGTAGTCAGTTACTGAAAACCCCTTTTTTATTTTTGATTAATCTCTACCAAATCTCTAAAGTTGGAAGGTATATAAAATAGGGGTTATAGGAATTGAGATTTTATATAAGGTATAGAATTTGGGAAAAACACAAAAAAGCATTGGAAACACTGGTATTTTAAATCGATTTTAAGGCACTAGAAAAAATTAGCCCTTATATTTGTTTGTCTCAAATTAGATAGCTCTCAAAAACGATTACAGAGACTTTAACAGCATTAAAAAACACTAGTTTTATAATTTTGTGATATAATAAACTAAAAGAATGTGAAAAGGAGTAAAATATGAATAGATTTAAAAAAATATACATCGAAATTTCTAATATTTGTAATTTGAAATGTAGTTTTTGTCCTACTACAAAAAGAAAAGCTCAATATATGTCGATAGAGAATTTCACTCATATATTAAAAGAGGTGAAAGAATACAGCAAGCATATTTATCTTCATGTAAAAGGAGAGCCTTTATTCCATCCTAATCTTGATATGATTCTCGAAATAGCTAAAAAAGAGAGTTTTTTTGTAAATATAACAACAAATGGAACTTTAATTGCGGATCGTATGGAACTACTTTTAGGTGAAACAGCACCTAGGCAAATAAATTTTTCATTACATAGTTTTGATGGAAATTTAGAATCTATTGACTACAATAATTATCTTGAAAATATTCTTTTTTTTACAGAGAAATCTTTAGAGAAAAATAAAACATATATTTCATTAAGACTTTGGAACTTTAATAAAGATGATAAAAATTCTTTGCAACAAAAAGGAAATAATTATATTTTGGATAAAATAGAGAAAAAATTTAATTTAGATTATAAAATTTCTGAACTCATTGTACCGGGAAAAGGTTTGAAGATAAAAGATAAGTTGTATATAAATTCAGAATTAGAGTTTAAATGGCCAGAACTGAGTGATGCTTATTATGAGGAGAAAGGATTTTGTTACGGACTTAGAAATCAAGTTGCTATACTGGCAGATGGAACAGTTGTTCCTTGCTGTTTAGATGGTGAAGGAGTAACTAATTTGGGGAATATTTTTCAAGATAACTTTAAAAATATTATAGAAAGCGAAAGAGCAAAAGCTATCTATGATGGTTTTTCTAATCATATAGCAGTAGAAGAACTGTGCAAAAAATGTAGCTTTAAAGAAAAGTTTTAAAATGATTTTTTTATATAGCATATAGTACTATCAAAAAACCGCATCAAGAGCTTAATCTCGATGCGGTTTTTTCTGTATTTTCAATAACCTTTTCTTCTTTAAAGTTATGTTAGAATCCCGTGATGCTCCTTCAAACTAAATTGTAATAAAAATCTTTGACAAGAGCATAATCCTTGTAATAAATATTATCT
>JBOFEZ010000134.1:0-1679 GCA_051648365.1 Fusobacteriaceae bacterium | reverse complement strand
TGTAAAAGCTACTTCTGGGGAAGTCTTTGTAGATGGAAAAAAAAATAGCTTTGGGATAAACGGGAACTTTCTAAAACACTGTCAATTTTAAAGCAAGAAAATAGCACCAATATGCGATTGACAGTTTACGAGCTGATATCTTTTGGAAGGTTTCCTCATAATCAGGGTAAACTGGAAAAAGAGGACAGAGGCAAAGAGCCTATATAGCTATGACAATTGCTCAAGACACAGAATATATATTGCTAGATGAACCTTTGAACAATCTAGATATGAAAAATTCGGTTCAGATGATGAGAAGCCTAAGAAAAATGGCAGATGAACTGAATAAAACGGTTGTATTAGTTATGCACGATATAAACTTCACTTCAGTTTATTCAGATTATATTGTGGCTATGAAAAATGGTCGGGTAAAATATATGGATTATACAAAAAATATAGTTCAAAAGGATAAATTAGAAAAACTTTATGAGATGAAAATAGATGTTCAAGAGATAGATGGCAAAAATATCTGTGTATATTTTTAAAAAATAGGAGGAAGTATGAAAAAAATATTATTGGTAATCATAGGAGCTTTAATTGGATTTTTAGGTTATACTTTTTTAGGAGGAGAGAAAGCAATTGACAGTAGCAGAGAAAAAATAATGGTGGAGCATGCTGGGGGAAAAACTGAAGTTCCAGTAAATCCCAAAAATATAGTAGTTTTTGATTATGGAATTTTGGATACCTTAAACTATCTAGATGTAGAGGTAAAAGCTGTGGTAAAAAGTAATCTACCTAGTTTTTTATTGAAATTTAAAGATGCTAAATATGAAAATGCAGGAGGATTAAAAGAGCCGGATTTTGAAAAAATATACTCTATAAAACCTGAACTTATTATAATTTCAGGAAGACAGGAACCTTTTTATAAGCAACTTTCAGAAATAGCTCCTACTATATACCTGGCTACAAACGGAGAGGATTATATAAGTAACTTTAAAAAAAATCATGAGATTCTTGGGAAAATCTTCTCTAAAGAAAATGAAATAAAATCAGCAGTGGAAAAAATAGAAAAAAGAATAGATATAGTAGGAAAAAACATAAAGGGAAAGGGATACACAGGATTAGTTACCCTATCTAACAACGGAAAAATTTCAGCTTATGGAGAAAAATCAAGATTCGGAATGATTCACAGCTATTTTGGTTTTAAAGCTTTGGGAGATATAAAAGCTTCAAATCATGGAAGTGCTATAACTTTCGAGTATGTATTAGAAAAAAATCCAGAATTTTTATTTGTAATAGATAGAGCTGCAGTGGCTGGAGGAGATATAAGTGCCAATAAAGCTTTTGATAATTCTATTATCAAATCCACCTCAGCTTATGAGAAGGACAGAATAATATTTTTAGATGCTGAAGTTTGGTATAACTCCACAGGAGGAATAAGGGCGACTGAAAAAATGATCTCTGAAATGGAAAATTTAACAGTGTTAGGGCGAGAATTCCCTCACCTCTACAGGTGGCGGGATGAATCGCCTACTTTTTTGTTTGTTGTTGATATTTTTTCTTGAATATGCAAGGTATGAGTAAAGCTCTTAAGTTTGGAAAGTCAGTATCTGACAATGGTTGGGGAATGTTCACAACTATGCTTCAATACAAAGCTTTTTTTGATGGAAAACAGGTAGTTAAGGTGGATAAGTTTTTCC
>JBOFEZ010000133.1:0-3358 GCA_051648365.1 Fusobacteriaceae bacterium | reverse complement strand
TTTTCCAAGTTGTGACGCATCTGTTTTTTTTCGTCGTTATAGTTCAACTGTTTTTTTAAAAACTCTCTTTTTGCTTCCCAGTTCATTCTCTCCCCCTTAGGTAGTAATCCTCTTCATCTCCGTAGAGTTCCAGATTTATCTGTAACTCTCTACCTGTTAAAATATCATAATAGATTTCTTCGTTTGGAAGAGTCCATTCTTTTACAAGGTTCTCCCAAAATTCCAGAAGAAGAAGGGAGTTTTCCATATCGTCCTGGGTGAGATAATAACCTGAGAGAATTTTTTTAATAAGGGAGTAACTTTCATAATCTAAAAGCAGAGATTTTTCTCCCTTCTCTCTATTGAAAAAATTCAGCTGTATAGCTGACCTTCCTACTTTTTTTTCAGAAATTTTTCCCATCTCCCAGATAAGTTTTTTACATATAAGGTATCTAGAAGAAAGCTGTGTTTTTACAAGGTATCCCTCTCTTTTGAAATTTTTTCCGTTTTTCCAAAGAGATAGAGAACTCATGACTTCGTCGCACAACTTTCTTATTTTTCTCCTATCGCCAGAGTTGGAAGCACCGAGATCCTGGATATACTGTAGATAGATAGGGTCTCTAAATATTTCCCAATTTTCATAAGTGAAATATAATTTTCTTATCTCCCTTCCAATATCCTTGCCATGATTAAAAAGCTGAAGTGTTATTTCGTCAGTTTCCTTGTTTCTTAATCCTGTGGGATCAAATTTTGACAGATAGTTGAGAAGAGGCGAACGGTCAGGAGAGTTGAAGATGGAGATAAAAATTTCTCTTTCTTGAGAAAGAATATCATACATAAAATTGAGGATCTCTCTAGTAGAAATCAGGAGTTTATTTTTTATAACAGCTTCAATAAGAAGTTCGATAACTCTTTCTTGTATTTTTTCCTCGCTCAAAAAAATATAATTTTTGTGAAGTATACTCCCTCTTCCATCAACTATATCTGCCATATACCCTTTGTAAAAAGGATTTTCCTCGCTGGGATTTAAAACTTTTTTTAGGAGCTCTCTTAGATAGTCTGTTGTCATCGGATAGTGAGCAAAACTAAAAAGAGAAAAAAACTCCCTGTGAAAAGGAATCTCTTCAGCTCTATTATGCAAAATTCCCGATTCTTCTATAATTTTTTTCAATCGAGAAAAATTTTCTCTAAAAAATGGATTTTCGCACAGATTAAATAGGACTCCCAAGTTAATAGCCAGGATAAGGCTCTGGCTATTATTTTCTATATTTTTATCGCTAAATGGTTCTAGCACCTCTATAAGAGTTTCCACGTAGGTTTTTTCCGGATAAAAACTTTCGGTGGAATCATTGTGTATTTTATAATTTTTCATAATATGTGGATATTCTTGAACTGCACGGGATATGAGATGGGATTTTCCATCTCCCACATTACCATTGATAAATAGAAGTTTTCCTCCGGGATTATTTTCCACAGAGTGTATGGCAGAAAGGAAATCTCTCTCAATCTCTCTCTCCACATGCAGATAATCTTTAAACTCGTCAAGCCCTCGAAATCCCTCTACTGATTCTCTTGAAGAGAAGCTCAGACGGGATAATTCTCTTAAATATAGATTTTCCATAAAATTCCTTTCAAATTCAGATGTTACAGGAATTATTATATCAGAAAACCTCAATCTTTGGAAATTTAGTCGTTGAAAAATTTTTAAGATGAATATAAATTATATATTTGATAATGCAAATTTTTATGGTAAAATATGTAAAGATATTTAGTTTTTAAAGGAGAGTGATTGAGATGATAAAAAATAAAATCGGTTTATTTATTGCTAGTGTTGGAGCGATTATGGAATCTGTTACACTTGCATTCAATCCTCAACCTATATTGAAAACTCCAAGCACAAAATCAGACTATGAAGCTCTAAAGCAAGATTGGAGAATGGTAGGATATAGTGTTAAGGGGGGTATTGATGAATTCAAGGCAACACAAGGGTTCAATAGCAAAGCAAACTAGTGGTAATCAACAAGTAACCATCACAAAGCAGGAAGCATATCAAGGACCGCTTCCACACCCTGATATATTGAAAGGTTATGCAGAAGTTGTTCCAACTGCGGCTGAAAGAATTTTAATTATGGCTGAAAAAGAACAATCTCATAGACATAAATTAGATAAGGATCAAATGTTTACTTTTAAATTTATTTCTATAGGCGGATTATGCAGTGCTTTTTTTATAGCTTTAGTGATAATTTTTGGAGGTATCTACTTAATTATAAAAGATAAACCAACTCAAGGTTTTGCTCTTGTTTTAGGTGCTGTAGGAGCAATAGTGGGTGCTTTTGTATATAAAAGTCACGAAACTAAAAAGCAGGAAGAGGTTAATAAAAAACATAAAAACTAAGTCATCCGAAAGGATGGCTTTTTTCATTTAATATTTTTTCCATTATCTCCCTGTCTCTCGCGGTATGGCTCTGGTCATTTTCATGTATAAGGATTGTATCAATTTCTAGTAAAATTATCAAACTTTTTAATAGAGCTTTTAAATTAAAATTTTTTTGACTAACGAGCGAGGTCTTTGTTGACTTAATAAAAATAATCTATATAATATAGATAGTAGAAAAAACCTTGATTTACAAGGGATTATGAAAGAACTAGTAAAATCAGAGGTGATAAAAATATCAAGATTAATCCTTCACTATGACATGGACTCCTTTTTCGCAAGTGTTGAAGAGAGAGAAAACCCCAAACTCAAAGGAAAACCCTTTGTAGTGGGGGGAGGAGTTATATGTACTGCCAGTTATGAAGCAAGAAAATACGGAGTCCGTTCGGCTCAGCCTGTCTTTGAAGCCAAAAAACTCTGTCCAGGTCTTATTGTTGTCCCTGTGAATATGGACCTCTATGAGGAAGTTTCAAGTCTTATTCATTCTTTGGTACTTAAGATAACCCATAGGGTAGAATTTATTGCCAAGGACGAGGGCTATATAGATCTCACGGGAATAATAAAAAATGAAGAAGAAGCCAAAAAAAAATTCGGAATGAAGTTTCAGAAGAGAATAAAAGAGATAACAGGGCTTACCTGTTCTATAGGTATAGGGTACAACAAACTTACTGCCAAAATAGCATCAGACATAAATAAACCTGCGGGAATATATATATTTAATAATGAAGATGAGTTTTCCAGCTATATAGGAAAGAAGCCTATCAGAATTATTCCTGGTGTAGGCAAAAAATTCTGCCATGACCTTCTTTCTGAAGGAATAACGAATGTAGAAGATGTGAGAGGAATTTCATATCTTGAATTAAATAGAAAATATGGAAATTCAAGAGCAGATATGCTATATTATTACAGTAGGGGAATAGATGATTCTGCTGTAGAGTATATAAG
>JBOFEZ010000132.1:0-1925 GCA_051648365.1 Fusobacteriaceae bacterium | reverse complement strand
AATCTATTATTTGAGTAAAGTAGCTGCTGGATTCATGGTAAAACAAGGATCTGGAAAAATAATAAACATAGCTTCTATGCTAAGTTTTCAAGGTGGAAAATTTGTTCCGTCATATACAGCATCAAAACATGGAGTAGCTGGACTTACAAAGGCTTTTGCAAATGAGCTCGCATGTGAGAATGTTCAGATTAATGCAATAGCTCCTGGATATATCGAAACTGCAAATACAGCACCAATTAGAGCTGATCAGAAAAGAAATGAAGAGATTCTTTCTAGAATACCCGCTGCAAGATGGGGGCAAACTGAGGATTTGGTGGGAGGAGCAATATTCCTGTCGTCATCAGCATCCAACTATGTAAATGGACATATTCTTGCTATAGACGGTGGATGGCAAGTTAGATAATTTACTAATCAAAAACCTGAGGTAAGTGATACTTCAGGTTTTTGTTATCTGAAAGAAATATTGATAAAGAATAAGGAAAGGAGGGTACGATATAAACAGATTTTTATATCGTAAATGAAAAATGAAAAATCCAGTTCAGTTGAATGAATTTATAATGAGATACTTAGATAAACTTATAGGAAATTCGAGACCTGATATGCCTCTTTGGAATATAGAGGGCATACGTGCGGGAAAAACTTTGGGATGGAATTATATAGATGGCTGCATGATAAAGGGAGTTTTATCAATGTATAAGATGACTCAAGATGAGAGGTATCTTAGATTTGCAGATGAGTTTATAGACTATTATATTTTTAAGGATGGAAGTATAAAAGGTTTTAGTAAAGATGAGTTTAATATAGATAGTATAAATGAGGGTAAAGTCCTTTTCGAGCTTTATAAAATTACTAGAAAAGATAAATATAGAAAAGCTATAGAAACTGTTTTTGGTCAATTGAAAGAGCAGCCGAGAACAAAAGAGGGTAATTTTTGGCACAAAAAAATCTATCCAAATCAAGTATGGTTAGATGGAATATATATGGCTCTGCCATTTTATATGGAATATGAGGTGGAGTATAATAATTGTAAAAATTTTTACGATGTATATAATCAAATTATGAATGTGGACAGAATAATGAAAGATCAGAAAACAGGATTGACTCATCATGGATATGATGAAAGTAGGTCAGTTTTCTGGTGTGATAAAGAAACGGGGCTTTCTCATACGTATTGGATTAGATCTTTGGGTTGGTATGTGATGGCTCTCGTAGATATTTTAGAAATAATGGAAGGGAAAATGGAAGATGAGTTCCTAAATATAAAAAAAATATTTATACAAGCGATAGATGCTTTATTAAAATATCAAGATGAATCCGGAATGTGGTATCAGGTTTTGGATTTTGGAGGAAGAGAGGGGAATTATTTAGAGACCAGTGGAAGTGCTATGTATGCATATACTCTTTTGAAGGGAGTGAGATTAGGATATCTTAATGAGGAATATAGGGAAAAAGGAGAAAAAGCTTTTTACGGAATATGTGAAAAATACCTTACTGAAAAAAAAGGTGAATTAAATTTAGGAGGAATTTGTTTAGTGGCAGGTCTAGGCCCTGAAGAAAACAAAAAAAGAGATGGATCGTATGAGTATTATATTTCTGAACCTATTGTAGAAAATGATGCCAAGGGAGTAGGACCTTTTTTATTGGCATTTATAGAAATAATTTGGAATTCAAAAAAAGAATTTATTTAAAATCTGATTTTCAAGTGTTTGCTAAATAAAGACTTGACAAATAATATTTAAGTGCTATAATCAGATTAAAAGAATGTAATTGAAACACTGTTCGAGGGAGTTGACTGTGGAAAAGAAGTTTGAAAAACTTTTAGGGGAAAACAGAATTATTAATGCAGTTAAAAATCTTAAAGATCTAGATAGAGTACTTCAAGAGTCCTCGAAAATAATATTTCTTCTCTGTGGCGATATCTGTAA
>JBOFEZ010000131.1:0-1088 GCA_051648365.1 Fusobacteriaceae bacterium | reverse complement strand
CATATATGATCTACAAAAATATGATTGAACTAGAACTTCCAGATAGGAAAGCTGTTATAAAAATAGGGGACACAATATCTGATATAAAAGAGGGGAAAGGTGCCGGAGTTTGGGCAGTGGGAATATTAAAAGGTGGAAGCGAACTAGGATTTTCTAAGGAAGAGGTAGAGACAATGGAGCCGACTCTGCTGAGATACCATATGGATAAAACAGCTAAAAGATTTTTTGATGCTGGAGCCGATTACGTAGTAGATGAGATTGCAGATTTAGAAAAAATCATAGATATAATTGAAAATAAAAGCGGAGTGTAAAAAATGAAAATACAAAATATAAAAGAGAAACCATATATATTGCTGACACCAGGGCCACTTACAACTTCAGAAGGGGTAAGAGAAGCTATGCTGAAAGATTGGTGTACTTGGGATGAAAGTTATAACTCACTTGTGCAAGATATGAGAGAAAAGGTGCTAAACATAGCTACCACTAAGAAACAGGATTACACTATGGTTCCTATGCAGGGAAGCGGAACTTTTTCAGTAGAATCACTTCTAACCAGTGGTGTGGGGAAGGATGAGAAAATTTTAATTATTTCCAACGGAGCCTACGGAGATCGTATGGTAAAAATCTGTAGCACAGGAGGAATAAATTATACCCTGCTTAAATTTCCTCAAACCTCTACTCCTAATTTATCAGAAATAGAAGAAGTTCTAAAAAAAGATAGGGATATAACTCATCTTGCCATTGTTCATTGTGAAACAACATCTGGAATTTTAAATCCAATTGAAAAAGTGGGAGAACTGGCAAAAAAATACGGAAAAATATATCTAGTAGATGCCATGTCCAGTTTTGGAGGAATAAAATTTCACATGGAAAAAATAGGAATAGATTTTTTAATCAGTTCGTCTAATAAGTGTATACAAGGAGTTCCAGGATTTGGATTTGTAATAGGTAAAAAATCAGAAATGGAAAAATTAAAGGGAAAGGCCAGATCCCATTCCCTAGATCTCTATGATCAGTGGAAGACCATGGAAGATGGTGGTGGAAAATGGAGATTTACCTCTCCTACCCATGTGGTAAGAGCATTTTAT
>JBOFEZ010000130.1:0-3094 GCA_051648365.1 Fusobacteriaceae bacterium | reverse complement strand
AAGTCAAACATTATTAGTAATCTCATAAATTTATAACTCATAGAGTTCTAGCCCTTCTAATGATGGCACTCTCTCCTCTATATTTTCACCAGTGAGGAAGAAATTTATAATCGAATCTACAAATATCTCCATGCTATTTCCAATGTGTTCTTTCTTACCCCTGTATAATGTCCTCGCATTTAAAATATTAACTAATTCTATTCTGTCCTCTTTAGAGAAATATTCCTTTTCTTTGAGATGTTCAGCTACATAAAAATCTACAACAGGTCTATATACTTCTACTAGATCACAGGCTAAATTAAACTGATTATACTCATTTTTGTGGTGAATTCCTAAATACGGTAGAAGTCCTCTGCTGGAAATTACTCTTGACATTTTAGAAGTTAAAATAGCATAACCATAATTTAAAGCACTATTCTGGACTCCGTCAGCAGTTTTTCTTCTAAATTCATCTCCGAATAATCCACGGAAATAGATTCCTGCTCCGATACCCTCCCTGTTTGTAGCGTCTCCGAGTTCTACCTCTTCAGAATATTTTTTCATTTTTTCGATTATCTCTCTGTCTCTATGGAGAATTTTTAAAATTATTTTCTGATTTTTTAATTTTTGTCTCACAATCTCCCTCCAGAGATATTCTTTTCCAGACTCTTCCCATGATATTTGATTAATTACTACCTTATGCTGTCTCGAATGGTTTCCTACCGGCATTAAGGAAGCATAAGGTAGATACTTTTCATCGCAAGTGATTAAAAGTATATTATACTCTATAAACTTATTTAATATTTTGAGTGTAAATGTAGCTTTATAGTCTTCAACCACTATACTGCCTATATCTTTCAACGGGATTTTATATTCTACCTCATCTTTTGTAACCAATAAATTATCTAAATATAGCGATATCTTTTCACACTGTGTTATATAAACTGTTCTCCAGCTCATAAATCTTCTCCGAGTTTTATTTTTTAAAACGAAAAACCCGCCTAAAAAGGCGGGTGATTCCGGTCCAATGACCTTATTTTAGTAGGTCTTGGAAAATTTAAGTATAGTGTCAAGTCCGTCGACTTAACACTCACATATTATCACATACCATCTATTTATGCAACACTTTATTTATAAATTCTTGAAACAAATTTTTCTTTAGAGTCATATTCTTTTCCTAAAGCATCTGTATATATTTTTCTTAAAAACTGTATATCTCTTCCGATTGTTAAAAATTTCTGTTTGCTGCTCACTGGATATTTCTGGATAAACTCTTTACATTTTAATAGTTCTATTTTTTCTCCGATGATGCCATAGACTTTTTCATAGAATCTATTTATATTTATATCTGGATTTTCTTTGAGAATTTCTTGAAGCTTTTTTATTCCTTCAATATAGTTTCCGTTCAATTTATCAATAAAATCTACTTCAAGAGTATTTCGTCCATCATTATTAACTCCCTTGAACTTAATTTTTTCCTTAATTCCATCCTGTTTTTCCAGTTCAAGAATATCTCCTGAATATAGAGAGAACATAAATTGATATCCATTATCTATATCTTTACTTTCTCTTCTTCTTTCATATTCTTCAGAATTCAGGTCATAATATTTTCCCTTATCCTGCATCATTAGATAAGTAACTGTCACAAATTTCCAAGTATCACCTTTTTTATAGAAGTCTGCTCTCAGTGCAGGTATAGATAGCATTACAACTTTTTTGTCTTTGACATTATATTTATGTGACAGATCCAGATGATTTCCAAGTTTTGATTCTCTGTATTTTAGAGTCATTACAGGTGGACCGTTTTCTTTTTTTGCATATTTAGTGATAAATTTTCCATGTTCGTTAAAATATGCAAAGAAAGGATTAGCTTCTTTTTTATATTTTTATTTGTTTTATCATAAATATTATTGAGGGTAGTTATTATATATTCATTCTCAACTTCCACCTCTTTTTTACCTTTTTTTTCCAATTCTACAACTTTTCTTGTACTGTAAATTGTTTCATTTGTTAATTGCCTGTTAGGTTTCTTATCCACATAGTGGGAATATCTATATCTGTCATAGTTTTTTATTCTCTCACCGTACTCATGCTTAAAGAGTTTTCTATACTCTTCATCAGATAAGATTTCTCCTGTCTTCATATTTACTGAAGTTCTATTCTCATCGCCGTCATAGTAGTCTTTAACATTAGACAGTCTGTTTACAATTTTCTCTGAAGCCAGCATGATAAGTGCATCTTGGGCATGGTGTGCATGAGAAATTTCTCTACTCTTTCGGAATTCCCACATCTTTCTTACTTGACTGGTCATAAGACCTGTTACAGATTTTATTTTAACCTTGTGTTCATTGTCCATATAATACTTTTTAAGCATATTCAATATCTCTCTTGTAGCATATCTTGTATCCACTAAGTTTCTGGCTATAAAGTTACGGGCATATCTGTCTAAATCTCCTTCAAAGAGCAGATTTTCCTTCTTAAATCTGTTAAGAGAACTCTTCATTATTCTAGATTTATATTCTTCGTATCTTCCATTTATGGACAAATACTGAAATGGAGACATATTTTTTTTCTGCTGATTTTCTTCACGACACACCAAAACTTTATTATTTCTACTGTCATCAAAAGATATAGATCTCGGAATAATATGATCTATCTCATACCCTTCCGGATTATTTATAAGGTTTTCTCTTGTGATAATATTACCACTGTACAGGCAGACTCCATTCTGTTCTTTCCAATATTTCAATTTTTCAAAAAGTCCATTTTTTTTAGTTGAGCTTTTACCTTCCATAAGTTCAAAAATTTCTTTATTTGTTTTCTCATTTTCACTTTGAAATTTTGTCAAACTTTTCCTTTTTTCCTCTGAATTCTTTTCCCTTGCCATCTCTATAACTATCTCTTCCGGTACCCCATATTTAGAATGGATCTCATTTATTATATTCACCGTCTGAGAAATAGATCTTTTAACTACTGGAGAAAGTATCCATTCTTCTACATATGTTTTTGGAATGTTTCTTTTTCCTGTAAAATTCATTTTCCTGTAAAATTCATTTTATAAGGAACCAATTTTTTTTCAGTGAAAATTTCCATCTGGTTCTTAGGTGTCTCTAAT
>JBOFEZ010000129.1:0-1218 GCA_051648365.1 Fusobacteriaceae bacterium | reverse complement strand
AAATGAACTTAGGGAAGCCGTGAAAAATCCTGAAACTGCAAAACTGAAAGAGATAATGAAACGATTTATAATAACCTATAGGGAACCAGCACATCATAAAAAATGATGGAGATGAAGGAGTAAAATGAAAAGAGTATTTGATTTTACAATGGCACTGATAGGACTCATAATACTTCTACCAGTGATAATAGTTGTGAGTATAGCTATAAAGCTGACATCTCCTGGGAAGGTACTTTTTTCCCAAAAGAGACTTACCAAGGGAATGAAGGAGTTTGATATTTACAAGTTCCGTAGTATGACGAGCAATGAAGATAGAGAAAAAGGTGCCTTACAGATAAGAGGTAACAGTAGCGAGATAACTCCGCTTGGAAAGTTACTACGTAAGACTAAGATAGATGAGATACCTCAGCTGTGGAATATATTAAAGGGAGATATGAGCTTTATAGGTCCAAGACCTGAGCTTCCAAGAAGATTGTACCATTATGATGAAAGACAAAAAGAGATATTCACTGTTCGTAGTGGAGTAAGTAGCCCTGCAAGTATAGTTTTCTCTGATGAGGAGTATATCATGAACAGAGTTGAAAACCCTGAGGATTTCTATATCAACGAGATAATGCCATACAAGATAGAGCTGAACCTCTATTATGTAAATACAAGAAGTTTCTTTAATGATATCTGGATGATAATAGCCACCCTACTAAAGATAATAGGAAAGGTAGAGAATCATCATGTTGTAAAAGATAGAGAGTTGCTTCAGAAAAGAGAGCGAATGCTATGAAAAAAACTTTGATGATAACAGGAGCATCAGGCTTTATAGGGAGTAACTTTATAAAGCGGTATGCGGATGATTACAACATCATCCCAGTGGATTTGCTAAAGGTGAGACCTGAGGAGCTTGACTATAGTGGAGTGGATACAATCCTCCATCTGGCAGCTCTGGTTCACCAGATGAAGGGAGCACCTGAGGAGAAATATTACGAGGTAAACACAGAACTGACAAGACAGATGGCAGAGAGTGCCAAAAATGCTGGAGTAGGGCATTTTGTTTTCTACTCTACAGTGGCAGTATATGGAACTCATGGATACTTTGATCACGATAAAATAATTTCAGTAGATGATCCTGTTAATCCAAAAGAAGCTTATGCTAACAGCAAGTGGAAAGCTGAAAAGATACTGAGAGGTATGAGGGATGACAGTTTCAAAGTTTCTATTCTAAGA
>JBOFEZ010000128.1:0-6482 GCA_051648365.1 Fusobacteriaceae bacterium | reverse complement strand
AAATTTAGAAAAAGCACCAGCTTATGAAAGTAGCAGAGAACTTTTTCTAAATGGATTTTCACCTGAAAAAATTGCTGAACTTCAGGGACTGAAACTTCCGACAGTCATGAGCCACTTGATTAAGGCAAAGGAGTTTTATCCTGAACTCGATTTCTCAACATTTTATACTCCAGAGGAAAAAAAACTTGTATCGGAGGCAATAACTCAGGTAGGAAGAGAAAGACTAAAACCTATTAAGGAATCTCTCCCAGAATATTTTACATATGAAAAAATAAAATTGATTTTACTCGATATCTAAAATAAATGAAAAAAATTCTTTACAACGGATTTTTTTTGTGCTAGACTAAATAAAAATAATAAATTCTCTAATAGTAGAGGCGCAAAAACCAAAAGTAGCTTTCAGGAGGGGTGGTCCCCTGTGAATGAAAGTGAAAGGGGTAATTGCCGAAATTTTTAATCCGGACCAAAGGGTTAAAGGTTGCTTTTGGATATAATATATCCACGAGTGTCACATAAATTATGTGGAGTGCTATCTTTAGAGGGAACTAAACAGCTGAATTTTTTTAATTTTGCTATACTGGAACCCTTCAAGATTGCTCTTGGAGGGTTTTTTGTTTAAAATTAAAATTAGGAGGAATCAGATGGAAATTTTAATGTCTTTAATTAAACTAAGTCCAGTAGCACTACTGGCAGGACTCATGATTGGAGGTTATGATGCACTTATAGCTGCACCTATGGCAACAGTCTATGCCGCATTGGTGGCGGTGATATTCGGAAAGAAAAAGATAGATGAGATAATGGATTCTTGTATTAAAAATGCAAGAGAGATGCAGATAGCTTTCTTTATACTGATGGCAGCCTATGCGATGGCAGAAACATTTATGTCTACAGGAGTAGGGGCTTCAATAATCAATCTTTCTATGAACGTTGGACTTACAGCTAGAACAGTTGCAGTTGTTGGAGTATTGGTAACTTCGGTACTTTCTATAGCGACAGGAACGAGCTGGGGAACTTTTGCTGCATGTGCACCTATATTCCTATGGCTGAACCATCTCGTTGGAGGCAATTTGTATCTGACTTTGGCAGCAATAGCCGGTGGAGCATGTTTCGGAGACAATATAGGACTTATTTCTGATACAACAATAGTCAGTTCAGGAATTCAAAAAGTTGAAGTAGTTAAAAGAATAAGACACCAGGGAGTCTGGTCAGCATTAGTCTTAGTTCTAGCAGTTATATCTTTCTTTGTAGCAGGTCTAATTATGGATCTTCCAAATGTAACAGAAAATGCAACAGAAGCAATAGCTCAGATTCCTCAGGAAGCTTGGGCGGCACTGGCAGAAAAAAGACCAAGTGCAGAAGCACTTTTAAATCAGGTGAGAGACGGTGTGCCGATATATATGGCAATCCCACTTGTTCTAGTTTTGATCTGTGCATTCCGTGGAATGGCGACTTTACTCTGCCTATTTGTAGGAATAATCTCAGCTTATGTACTGGGAACTTTTGCTGGAACAGTGGAAAGTTTAGAAAGTTTCTTGGAACTTATTACAACAGGATTTGCAGATGCTGGTTCATGGGTAATAGTTATGATGATGTGGGTAGCAGCTTTCGGTGGAATCATGAAAAATATGGATGCCTTCAGACCAGTTTCAATTTTGGTGAAAAAAATATCTAGAAATGTAAGAGAACTTATGTTTTACAATGGAGTTTTATCTATCTTAGGAAATGCTGCTCTAGCTGATGAGATGGCTCAAATAGTGACTGTGGGACCTATCATAAGAGAACTGGTAGAAAAAAATGTGGTAGGAAAGCCTGAAGATATTGAAACTTTAAGATTGAGAAATGCCACTTTCAGTGATGCACTTGGAGTTTTCGGATCTCAACTGATACCATGGCATGTTTATATAGGATTTTATATAGGTATAGCCAATGCAGTTTATCCTCTTCATGTATTCAATCCTATAGATTTAATCAAGTTTAACTTTATGGCTTTTATAGCTGTGGGAAGTATTCTGATATTGACTTTAACAGGTCTTGACAGATTTATCCCAAGATTTGGACTACCTTCAGAACCTGAAGTGAGACTTGCCCATCAAGGAGAAGTTGTAGCAAATGCAGTTGAAGAGGGATTAAATAAAGAAATTATTACGACTTAATTCCTGGAAAATTATATTCTATATATTTAAATATCTGAGAGCTACCCGTGTAGCTCTCTTTTTTTGAATCTGATTTCATATCTATAGAGGTATTCATTTTCCTCATTGTCATAGATTCTTTCTAAAAATTTCCCACCATTTTTTTCTATAATTTTTTTAGAAGGAATATTATTTATCTCGCATGTCAGAATTACTTTCTTTAATCCTAAATTTTGAGCTTCTTTCAAGGCAAATGTTAAAATTAGAAATCCATACCCCCTGTTTCTAAAATTCGGGGATATATCGTAGCCAATATGTCCAGAAAACTCCTCTTCTTCATGGCGAATCCTTACCACACCGACAACTTCCTCTTCATCTATAAGCCAGAATGTTGAAACAGGAATCTCTCCTGGAAAAAGATTTTCTTTTTTTGAAAGATTAGAGAGATAGTTTAAATATCCTTTAAAGTTTAATAACGCTTCACTGTACTTGCTAAAACAGATGAAATCAGAAATAATTTCATACGCTAAAACATAGTTTTCAAAACTCTTTTTATACCTTTCATCGGGTTTTACCAGAGATAAATTTTTCATAATTCCCCTTTTTTCATAAGTTCATTATTAAATAAAGAGGATATCCATAACGGATACCCCCTGATTTTAATGACAGAACAGTTTTAGATTTTTCTGATTTTATAGTTCCCTTCAGATTCTACAACATATTCAAAATTGCTATTCAAGTTTTTTACAAAAACATCTAACCAAGCGTTTCTTAAGTCGTAAAAAATAGCTACGTCAACGCCCTCTCTTGCCCAAACATCTTTATGTACACAGATTCTTCTTTCCCAAGCAACTAGATTATCCTCTGATACAGATACAACATTGACTCTGTCGCAAGGCATTCCATCTAAAATATAATTGTTTACACAACCATATATATCTGTAGCCAACGTATATTCTGCTTCTTTTTTAGCTTCTTCAGCAGCTAAAATTCCTTGATTCATGAAAGTTTCTCTTAATTTTTCAACTCCATCTTCTCTGTTCTTCAGAATAAAAGCTACCCATGCTGCCATTCTTCCCTCAGAGGTATGGATTCTGTTTTGTAGCCATCCGTGGATATTGCTACTATCTATGATTTCTTCTAAATTTTTGTTTTGAAGTTTTTTTCCATATTTTTCTTCAAATTCAATTTTTACCTTCTCAGTATCTAATCCCATTTGAGATGCAGACACCAGAATGTTTTCTTCTAAATTTTCAAACCATAAAATTTTATTGAAAAGCCAATAATGTATTTTTCCTAAATGTAAACTCATCTATCCTCCATTAAAAATTAGTTTTGATTTAATTTCCCTAAAACTTCTTCTAGGTTTAATCCGTGAATTTCACAAGCTTGTTCTAGAGTCTCCATCTGTGATGAAGGACATCCGATGCACCCCATTCCATAGCTCATAAGAATTTCTACAGCTTTTGGATTCATCTCGATTATGTTCCCTATTATAGTGTCTTTAGTTATCATTTTCATTCACTCCTTTCTCTTCCAATAGTTTTAAAATATCTCTTTTAAATATATCTATACTGATTCTGTCTATAAAATTCCCTAGTTTTTCACCCATCTGACCATTTTCGTTGTAATATTCCAATGCCGTTTGAACTGCAGTATATGCATTTTCTTCAGATAGCCCTCTCATTAAAATATCTGCACTCCGAGGATGGAATCCCGAACTTCCACCTACACTTATAAAAAATTTTCCATCTATATCGGCAATCACTCCAATATCTTTCGAATAAGCACCTGTACAAGCGTTTCTACATCCTACAACTGCTATCTTGGTTCTGCAAGGAAGCTCCATTCCGTGAAAATTATTACTGATTTTCATTCCCAGACCTATCGAAGGATATTTAGACCTTTTACAATAGTTGGCCGGACAGATTTCTACATTTTTTATTGAATTCTGAGCCCTAACTGCCGGCTCCATTCCCAGCTCACTCCAAATATCCGTGAGATCCTCTTCTTTTAAATTAGT
This sequence comes from Fusobacteriaceae bacterium, assembly GCA_051648365.1. Taxonomy (GTDB): domain Bacteria; phylum Fusobacteriota; class Fusobacteriia; order Fusobacteriales; family Fusobacteriaceae; genus JAGNZR01. Next base: position 2,327 of record JBOFEZ010000128.1, on the reverse strand, counting down.
TATTAAAATTCTCTGTCCTGATGTGATTTTTAAAACCCCTTGGTATTCCTTAGCAACCTGAGCTATTTTCATTAATTTGTCAGGTGTTATAAATCCTCCGGGAATATGTGGAGTTATTCCATAAGTTCTTTTGCCATCTTTTATTTTTTGTAAGTTTCCGCCATGTATACTCATCAGCTATCACCACCCTTTATATATATTACCTTTTTTTTTAGAAAAAATCAGTAACAGTGGTTACATTTTTTTAATTTATTTTTTACCGTATAATAAAACTTCAGATTTGTGGCTTGGGAGTTGCGTTGCTCTTACTTCCTTGAATCCAAAATACTTAAAAGTTTTAATATGATCTAAAACCTCTCTTACATCTATTTTTTCTCCGATTTCTAAAGTATAGAAGACAGTGTGAATACTTGGTCTCATAGCGGTAAATCTTTTTATCTGTCCCATATTAAGAGATGGAAGTACATTTACATCTGAAATTAAGATGTGACATGGTCTAGGAAGAACATCGTCATGTACTCTCTGCATAGGGTCTTTAAGATGTGTAAACATCGGATTTTTTAGAAGAGTCTCACTCATAAGAGCATTATCCACTCCCCAAACACGGAATCCTCTCTCTATCAGAGCATAACTTGATCCACCTGGGGCAGAACCTAGGTCAAGCACATTTTCACTATCTTTATAATCATAATCTGCCCAAAGAAGAGCCTCTGCAACTTTAAGATAAGCTCTTGAAGGAGATTCTTTTGGAAGAGAGATATGAGGATTAGCTCCAGGATATTTCCAGCAAAATTCATCTATTTTTCTAGTTCCTAGCCAGATTTCTCCCTCTTTTACCTCAATAACATCTAAGACAGTATCTCCTATCTTAGCTATCTTTCCTGAAAACTCCTCTTTAATCATGGAGAATCTATGAACTATATAAGATGGATATTTTTTAATCTCAGCTTCAATAGTTTCAGGTGTAAACCTTCCAAGAGACATTCCATAACTTCTAGCAAAAACTAGATTTAATCTGCTGTTAGAGTCAAAATTCCCACTTCTATCCTTAAAAGTTAGGTATCCTGGTCTTGAATATGCAAAGCTAAGATTTGGATATTTGTAGGCAATCTCTTCTTTTAAAAGTTTCTCACTACCGGGGTTGACTATTGTATAAATAAACATATATCACTCCTAAAAACGTATTTTTATCGTATCAAATATTGTAACTTTTTTTATAATTTTTGTCAATTACAAATAAAAAATCAGTGTAATCCAAAAAGATCACACTGATTTTTCTATAATTTTTAACTTTCAATTTCTTACGCTTATTTTTTTATTGGCTCTAGTGATGCTTGGAAGTGTCTAAGAATAGGTGGCTCCCAAGTGATTCTATAACCATTTTTAATTTCGTGAGCACGTTTTTTTATTTCAATAAGTGCATCTGCAATTATATCTAGATGAGCCTGAGTATAAACACGACGAGGTATAGCCAAACGTGTAAATTCAAAGTCAGCTTCTAGCTGTTCATTTGTATCTGGGTCATTCCCTAACATATATGATCCTATATCACAAGATCTGATACCGGCTTCTTTATAAAGCTCGATAGCCAATGTCTGACCAGGATACTCATGGTAAGGAAGTTGAGGGAAAATTTTAGATGCATCCACAAATACTCCGTGACCTCCTACCGGTGACTGGTAAGCAATTCCCGCTTCATCCAAACGGGCAGCTAGGTACTCCATCTGACCTATACGGTACTCTAGGAACGTCTCATCAATCCCTTCTTCTATTCCTATTGCAAGTGCTTCAAGATCACGTCCTGCTAATCCTCCATATGTTGTAAACCCTTCATAACTGATACAGTTAGCTTTTATTTTTAGAATAATATCAGCATTCTTCTGGGCATCTTTTACTCCTAGCAGTCCTCCCATATTTACAATTGTATCTTTTTTAGCCGACATTGTGAAGTAGTCAGCATATGAGAATACCTGTCTTATAATTTCTCTGATTGGCATATCCTTGCACTCTTCTTCATCTCTCTTGATAAAGTAAGCATTTTCAGCATAACGGGCAGCATCTATACACATTGGAATTCCATATTTTTTACAAATTGCTGAAACCTCTCTTGTATTTTGTAGAGATACAGGCTGACCTCCAGCAGAGTTATTTGTTATTGTTAAAACAATCAGTCCGATTTTTTCGGCACCGTGTTCATTGATAAGTTTTTCAAGTTTTACAACATCCATATTACCTTTAAATTTTGATCTCACAGAAGGAATTTTTGCTTCTGGAACAACACAGTCTAAAGGACGAGCACCTGCCAAGATTACATGTGCACGAGTTGT
>JBOFEZ010000127.1:0-61400 GCA_051648365.1 Fusobacteriaceae bacterium | reverse complement strand
GAAGAAACTCATCATATGTATCATGGAGAAAAAGTTGCCTTTGGAACAATAGCTCAGCTGATACTTGAAAATGAGCTTTCTGAAGCTAAATGTGTTATCCAGTTCTGTAAAAAAATCGGTCTTCCTACAACTTTAGAAGCTCTGGGAGTAAAGGAAAATATAAGAGAAAAGGTAAAGGCTGTTGCTCTAGCTTCATGTGTTCCAGGGGAAACTATCCATAACTTCCCATATGAGATAACTCCAGATATGGTTGAGTCAGCTATTCTTACAGCAGATGCCCTGGGAAAATAGCAAAGAAAATATAGTGTTAAATCCGAAGTTTCATAGTATAATAGGAGACATACAAATTATATGAAGCAGGTGAGAAGATGATTAAATTCAGTAAAAGCAGTTATGGTTCAGTTGGAGTTGTAGGTCATGTAGGATGTGGGCATTGCCATAGCATAAATGGTCAAGTTCAAGATGATTCTGTTGGATTAGCTGTTGTATTATACTTTTTTCAAAAAGCAACAAATCTTTCTTTAGAAATATCCGATATAAATTTTGACGGAAATAAGATCATAGTAAACTTAAAAAATGGGGGTACCGGTTACGGTGTGGCTCGAAGAGGAGTAACCCCTTTTGAAAAAAATATTATTTCAGGAATTATTGGGAAAGAAGCACTTCTGACACATACAATTGTCTTAGAGCAGTTTGGAAGAATTTATGGACAGGGAGTTTCAGAAGTTCCTGTAGCTCTCCAGTCAGCCATTGCAAATGCTGCTCTAGATGGTTTTTATAGAAATTTTCCTGAAAATTTCAAAATTACAACTGAAGATGTAGGAAGCAACCACGGATATATTTTAGGAGCTGTTTTGGATATCAATGATATTGCGGTTTCTTTTTTAGCCACAGTCAATTGTACTTCCGGAGGGATTGGTCCCAACGAGGATTTAGAGGGGAACTCCAATTATTTTTCTAAAAAAACTATTGTGGAAGATTTTCATTTGGACAGAATACCCACCATTGTTGTAGAATCCAAATTCTTCAATAGCAGTCTAGATTCTCTATCCCAAGATACTTTTATTGTAAGAGGAGATCAGGTGGACGATCGGATTGAAGTGATTGAGGCACTTACTGAGGCTTGTTCAACTTTAAAGTATCCCTTCCTTTACTATGATCACAACTCCATGAAAAGAAAAAAAGGGGCTCTTCAGTCTAAAACTTTTGAAATAGGAGAAAAAATTGAAACTTTAGGGAGAAAGCTAGCTTCAGCTCCTACCTCACAAGAAAAAGTTGATATTGTTGCAGAATTAGCTCTACTCATAAGTCAAGATTGTGGAGGAGTAACTTTTATGTCCAACGAAATTCACAATGAAATTGGTGGTACTGGTTTGATAAAAAACACCGGAGCTGTTTTAAGTCTGGCTGTTTCAAAGGAATATATTGATAATCACAAGATTCCATTCCTAACTTCTCTGGAGTTGGAGAGGTATTATAATATAGTTTTAAAGACAATTTCTATTTTAGGCTAACTATAAAATAAAATCCGAATTTGACTTTTATCTTTTTCGCGAGCATACTAAGGGAGAAAGCAAAATAAAGGAGGATTATATGAAAATTTTTCAAGAGTTAAAAATAGGAAATATGGATTTAAAAAATAGAGTTCTGATGGCACCTATGACAAGAAATCGAGCTGATGAGGATGGCGTTTTATCTTCTGAAGCAGTTTTATATTACGAGCAACGAGCTGAAGCTGGACTTATAATAACTGAAGCCACTGCAATAAGTGAAGATGGTTTTGCATATATTAATACTCCTGGGATTTTTAATGAAAAACAGATGGAAGTGTGGAGAAAAGTCACTCAAGCTGTTCATAATAAAGGAGGGAAAATTTTCCTACAAATTTGGCATCCTGGAAGAATCTCTCACAGTTCACTTATAGGAGGTAAGACTCCTGTGGCTCCTAGTCCTACAAACGATATTTTGAAAACCGTGACTCGGGATGGCTTTGTTGATGTTACTCCTGCAAGGGAAGCTACCCCGGAAGATATTCAAAGAATAATCGAAAATTTTGGAAAAGCCGCTAAAAACGCTATAATTTCAGGCTTTGACGGCGTTCAAATCCACGGAGCTAACGGTTATCTCATAGATCAATTTTTGAAAAGAAATAGCAACAAAAGAACTGATCAATATGGCGGTGAATCTTTAGAAAATCGTAGCAGATTCCTTTTTGAAGTGTTAGATGAGGTAGTTAAGTCGGTCGGTGCTGAAAATACTTCCATAAGACTCACTCCCTACAACTGTTTCAACGGAGTTTTTGATCCTGATCCCAAGCCTCTCTATCTGTATATCATAGAAAAATTGAACAGATACAATCTGGCTTTTTTAGAGATAAATGAGAGCTCAATGGGAATAGAGGATTATGATCCTGAAAAAAAATCCCTATTCCCCACAAGAGATTTAAGAGATATCTACAGGGGAATTCTGGCTCTCAACAGTGGTTATGATTTAGAGCGGGGAGAAAAAGCCTTACAGGAAGATCTTTGCGACCTAATCTCTTGCGGAGTGCCATATATAGCCAATCCTGATCTGGTTACAAGATTTAAAAAGGGCTATCCTCTTGCTCTGCCAGATAAAGAAACTTTTTACTTTGGAGGGAAAAATGGGTACACAGATTATCCTTTCTTTGAATATGGAGACAGATTAGAAAAGTATGTTTAAAAAAAAGGGCTACCAGATATGGCAGCCCTTTTTAAATCTTTGCAGGTTTAAAACCTTTAAGCCTTAATGCATTTGTTACTACTGATACCGAACTGAAACTCATAGCAGCTCCGGCTATCATGGGACTCAGAAGGGGACCTCCGAAAATATGCAGTATTCCCATTGCAATAGGGATTCCCAATATGTTGTATCCAAAAGCCCATACCAGATTCTGCTTGATGTTTTTGATAGTCTGTCTGCTCAGTTTTATTGCTGTAGATACATCCATCAGATCACTTCTCATAAGTACGATATCTGCTGATTCTATGGCAACGTCTGTTCCTGACCCGATAGCTATTCCTATATCTGCCTGGGCCAGTGCTGGAGCATCATTTATTCCGTCTCCTACCATGGCAACCTTTTTCCCCTCTTTTTGAAGTCTTTTTACCTCTGTTGCCTTATCCTTAGGAAGCACTTCTGCAAAAACTCTGTCAATTCCAACCCGTTTTGCTATGGCCTGGGCAGTTCTCTTGTTGTCACCTGTTATCATAGCTACTTCTATTCCCATTCTATGAAGAACTTCTATTGCATTTTTTGAGCTTTCCTTTACAGTATCTGCAACTGCTATTATTCCTGCAGCAACTCCGTCTATAGCAATATACATAGGAGTTTTTCCCTCTTCTGCAAAGGTATGAGATTTCATTTCAAGACTTTTAAGTTCTATATTTCTCTCTCTCATAAGTTTTTCATTTCCAAGAAGAATATCTTTTTTATTGATTATAACCTCTATTCCATATCCTGGAATAGCCATAAAATGATCGACTTTTTTCAGTTGGAATTCCTTCTCTTCTGTGGCTTTTACAATAGCTTCTCCCAGAGGATGCTCAGAACCTTTTTCAGCACTTGCGGCCAGTATAAGGAGTTCCTCCTTTGAAATTCCATTTTCTGTCACGATATCTATTACCTTAGGTTTTCCCTCTGTGATGGTTCCTGTTTTATCAAAGATTACAGTCTGAATTTTGTGGGCAGTTTCTAGAGCTTCCCCGCTCTTTATAAGTATTCCGTACTCAGCACCTTTTCCTGTTCCTATCATTATTGCAGTAGGAGTTGCCAGTCCCAGAGCACATGGACAGGCTATTACTAGCACTGATATAAATATTGTGAGAGCAAATTCAATATTCCCAGTAGTCAGATACCAAGCTCCTCCTGAAATTACTGCGAGTCCCATTACCACAGGAACAAAGTATCCAGATATTATATCTGCAAGTTTTGCTATAGGTGCCTTGGATCCCTGAGCATCTTCAACCAGTTTAATTATCTGGGCAAGAGCTGTATCTTTTCCTACCTTTGTAGCACAGTATTTTATAGTTCCATTTTTATTTATGCTGGCTCCTATTATAGGAGATCCTTTACTTTTCTCAACTGGAATACTCTCACCTGTAAGCATAGATTCATCTATAGAGGTAGTTCCATCTGTTACCACTCCGTCTACTGGAGCCTTATCTCCAGGTTTTATAATAATTATGTCCCCTACTTTTACCTCTTCTAAAGGGATTATTGTCTCTTTCCCCTCTCTTTCAACACGGGCTGTCTTAGGAGCAAGTCCCATCAGCTTTTTTATGGCCTCTGAAGTTTTCCCCTTGCTTACCGATTCAAGATACTTTCCTAAAGTTATAAGAAGAAGTATCGTTGCCGCAGATTCAAAATAAAGCACATGGACAAACTGCACATCTCCTGCAAATATTTTTATAACTGCATAAACTCCATAGATATATGCAGCAGAGGTTCCGATGGCAATCAGAGAATCCATGTTGGGACTTCTCTTTAAAAGAGTCTTTATTCCAACTCTGAAGAATTTTTCTCCTACCAGCATAACCGGAGTAGTAAGAATCAGCTGAGATAGTGCAAAAGTTCGTGGGCTTACCTCAGGAGATATAAAATCAGGAAGGCTGTATCCTACCATATGCCCCATAGAGATTATTAAGAGAGGTATTGTGAAAACTAAAGATATTAGGAATCTTTTCCAAAGAGATTTTATCTCTTCCTCTCTCTGATCTTTTTCCCTGTCATTTTTTTCTAATCCTTCTTCATCTATTGCTTTATATCCGGCTTTTTCTACTGCAGACATTATCTGCTCGGAATTTAATTGTGCTTCATCAAATTTGATCCAAAGTTTTTCAGTAGCAAGATTTACGCTGGCTTCTATTGTTCCAGCAAGCTTTTTGGCAGTTCGCTCCACATGCCTTGAACACGCAGAACAAGTCATACCTTCTATTTTAAATATTTTTTCTTTCATTCTATTGTCCTCCTATGGTCTTTCTATTTCATAATCTTGGTCAATATATTCATAACCTCATTTAACTTTTCCTCTGCATCCTCTGTTCTAAAAGCTGCCTTGACACAATGATCCATATGCTGCTTTAGGATAAGTTTGTTTGACTTCTTGAGTAGAGCCTCTGCTGCCAGTATCTGGTTCACAATATCCATGCAGTATCTTCCATCCTCTATCATTTTAAGTGTTGCATCAATCTGTCCTCTGCAAGTTTTAAGCATGAGAACCGCTTTCTCTCTATCTGTTTTCATATCCATCTCCCTTCACCGCTCTACGGTAATGTTTTTATCTTGTACTTATCTTAACATACTTTTTTTTATAAATCAACCCCCCCTGTTGGGGTGGGGTATGTTTTTTTAGAATATATTATGGTGGAAATATTTCTGGAATTTTTAATTTGATATTAATTGTGGAGATGGAAAAATATCTTAAAAAAAGAGAGCTACCAAAGCAGCTCTCAGGACATTTAAAACTTGATAGCCAAGAAATAAATTTACACTAAATTTGGGCAAGACCCCTATTCTATGATTCCGCAGGCTATTCTTTTCCCTCCTCCTCCAAGAGCTGTAGGAAGGTCTGAATAGTTATCTCCTCCCTCATGTATCATGAGGCTACGATTTTTTATTTGGGATATTTTTTTTATCCTCGGAGCTACAACTTCTGATTCTAATGTTCCGTCCTTGTTTACAACTAAAAACGGCAAATCTCCCAAATGTCCGTCCCCTTCAGGTCCTTCATGTTTTTTAGTCTGCATTGGATCATAATGTCCTCCAGCCATCCCAGCAGGACTCATTTTTCCATCATGCTCCATAGTTCCGCAATCTGGTTTTTCATGTATATGAAAACCATGGTTGCCTTCAGGAATACTTGAAAGCTTAGAATTGAAAACCAATCCTTCCTTGCTCTCTGTTATTGTCACACTTCCTATCTGTTCTTTTATTCCCTTTTCATCCACTCTATACATAGGGACAACTATTTTTTCCTCAGCATATGCTAGTGTAGCTAATAGCAATAAAATACTTGTAATTTTTTTCATTATTTCCCTCCAGTCTCGTATGGTTAAAATTTACTTAGAATATCTTTTGTATACGGAAGTTTACTTTAAAAAAAATTCGATGTCAAATCAATAAAAATTTTAATATGAAATATGTTATAATTATTCTAAATAAACTACTTGATAAGGAGAAAGAAGATGAAAACTATTTTTGATGGAATAAATATAAAAAATCTGACTGCAAAAAACAGAGCTATCAGATCGGCTACCAACGAAAGAAATTTCTGTAAGGAAAACGGAGAGATGACCAAGGAACTCCTAGAGGTATACAGTGATCTTATTCTAGGAGGAACCGGAACTATTATCACAAGTTTTGCCAATGTTATGAAAAATGATCAGCCAGCTCCATATATGCTGGGAATATATGATGATAAATTTATACCTGGGTACAAACCGATCATAGAACTTGCACAGGCCAATAGTTGCAAAATTATTCTTCAAATAGTCTATGGAGGCAGTCAAACCCTTTATAACTTAGAGAACAGAACTATTTTAGGACCATCTTCTGTGGAAAATCTTTATTCCAAACTTACCCCTAAGAGAGCAACAAAAAAGGAGCTATCAGAAATAGTAACTGCTTTTGGAGACGCAGCTCTAAGAGCTAAAACAGCAGGATTCCACGGTGTTCAAATTCACGGAGCTCACGGATATTTTTTAAGCCAATTCCTAAACCCTTACTACAACATAAGAGATGATGAATATGGAGGAACCCTCGAAAACAGATGTAGACTTATTTTTGAGGTTTATAAAGAGATAAGAAAAAGAGTAGGAGAAGACTACTTTGTTTCTATAAAAATAAATTGCGAAGATTTTATGGAAAAGGGAGCCACTCTAGAGGACAACCTCTACCTCTGCAAAAAACTTTCAGAAATGGGAATAGATCTTATTGAGGTAAGCGGGGGATCAGCTTCCTCTGAACCTGGAAAGGGAGTTATCAGAATGATGAAAAGCTCAGATGAGGAATCATACTTTTACGACCAGGGAAAAAAAATAGCAGAGACAGTTTCTGCTCCTGTAGCTTTAGTCGGAGGGCATAAAAATATTGAAAGAATAGAAGATATTTTAAATAGTTCTAAAATAGAGTTTATCTCACTTTCAAGACCTTTGGTTTCAGAGCCTGACCTTATAAATAGATGGATAAAAGACAGATCACGGGCTAAGTGCATCTCTTGTAATAGATGTTTCCTGAACGGGAAAAGATGTGTACTGATTTCAAATCAATTTTAAGGATGGCTTCATTATGGAAAATTATTTAATCGACAAATACTGTACTATCAGTGAAATGTCTAGAATATTAAAAGTAGGAAAACATACTCTTATTCATTATGAAAAAGAAGGTATGGTTTCTCCTGTTCTGAGAGGAGAAAATGGATACAGATATTATTCAGGAGAGCAGATATCTCAATTTAAGACAATACTTTATCTTAGAGAGCTAGGATTTTCTATAGAAGAGATAAAAATTTGTTTGAAAGAATCTGATTATTCTTGGACATTGAAACAGATAGAAGAAAAACTAAAAAAAAATCAGCAGGAAATTGATGAACTCTTAGAAAAAAAAAGAAAACTTTTAGAGGGTAAAAATTCTCTAGAATATCTAAAAGAAATTGAACAAAAGGATGGAGTTCCTTCTATCCGTTTTTTTGGAGAGATGCAGGGGATATATCTATTACAAGATTCCTTTGAACTTAAAGCAACAGTAAAAAATATGAAAAAGATTGATAATCTTTTAGGCGATATAACATGGACAGAAAAACATTCTTTTGGTTTTATAGTTTCCAAAGAAAATATTACAGAAGGGAAATATGAACCTGAAAAATTCTTACTGACAAAACAGATAAAGGAATATGAGAATAGCTATACTTTTATCTCTTCAGAATATGCAGTTTTATACACAAGTTCTCAAGAAAGTTATAAAATAGTTATTGAAAATTTTCTGGAATGGATCAGAGAAAACAACTTTAAAATAAAAGGGGATCTTTTTATTGAAGACGTCACAAACCACAGTATTTCAAACAAACACAGCCCCTGTGTAAAAATTTTAAAAATTCCTGTAGAAAAATATTGACTTGAGGGTTACCCTAAGGTTTAAACTAATCTCTGTTGATTATAAAGCAGATAAGGAGATGAAGTATGAAAGTATTAGGAGTAACAGCAGGAAGAAAAAATTCCAATTCAGAAATTTTATTGAAAGAGGCTCTCTTGGCATGTCAAGAAAGAGGAGCAGAGGTTAAAATGATAAATCTGAAGGACTATCATATAGAGGAATGTACAGGATGTACTATCTGTACTCATGGGATGTCTTCAGGAAAAAAAGTAGATTGCATGCTTACCAATAAGGATGATAAAGATGTTTTAATGAATGTATTTTTAGAACAGGATGCGATAATTTTTTCAGCTCCCATATATGATTTGATGCCCAGTGCTACTTTCTTGAAATTTATGCATAGAAATTTAAGTTATGAAACAGCTTTTCTCAGCTCAATAGGAGCCATAGAAAAAAAATATCCTGTGGCAGGACTTATAGCTGTGGGAGGTTCTACTCGTTCATGGCAGTCGATGGCTCTAGAAGCTATGGCTGCAACAACATTTACAACATCTCTAAAGATAGTGGATATGATTCTTGCCAAAAGAGTTCCGGCACCGGCTCAATGTCTTCTTCATGATGATTTGATTGAAAGAGCGAAAATTCTTGGAGATAATATCATGAATGCTATAGAGACTATTCCAGAAGAGAGGAAATGGTTAGGAGAAGCTGATTTCGGATGGTGTCCCAACTGTCATTCTAATTCCCTTAGTAAAGGAGAAGTCCAATGGGACGGAACTTACTGGCCAATAGAGTGCCAGGTTTGTGGAGCTGGAGGAGATCTCGAGAAAGATGAGAAAGGACAGTGGAAATTTGTTATAGCAGAAGATGGTTTAATCCGTGACAGAACTACAGATGAGGGACGTGAACATCATCTTGATGAGATTAAAGCTACTCAAGGAGGTTTTTACACCCCGGAAAATAGAGCAGTTGTCCAAAACAAAATAAAAAAATATATCGATCTAAAATTTCCAGGAATAGAAATTTCTTAAACATCAGAGAGTCTTATAATTTTTATGACTTTATTCCATGTCTTATATATATATAAGACCATAGCAGTTTTTGAATTTTTAAATATTTATTTTTTTGAGATTTGAATTCTTTTTTTCAAATATTTTGTGTCCTAAAGAGACTTAACGTGTGTTTTGAGTCATTTTAATTTCTTTTTAGATTCTTAGAAACCTCCTTTTACATATTTTTCAATTTGAAACACTTTATATATTATATCAATATTACTTGTGCTTTAATTGATAATATGTTATACTTAAAGAATATTTATTAAAAAAGGAGATTAAAATGAAAAAATTAGGTCTATTACCGAAAATATTCATCGGATTAGCTCTAGGTGTAATATTAGGAAAAATGGGAATGGAAATTCCTGTAAGAATTTTAGCAACCTTCAGCGGATTATTTGGAAATTTTCTTAAATTTGTTATACCTCTTATCATAATAGGGTTTGTTGCCCCAGGAATTGGAGATTTAGGAAAGGGAGCCGGAAAACTTTTAGCAGTAACTACAGCAATAGCATATCTTTCTACAATTTTTTCAGGAAGTCTAGCATATTTTGTAAATAAATCAGTTTTTGCTAGCATGGTTGCACAGGATATGGTATCAAAAAGTCAATTGGCACCTTATTTTACAGTGTCGATGCCACCAATTATGGACGTTATGACAGCACTTTTAATATCTTTTACTATAGGGATAGGAATCTCTGTAATAACTGGAACTACTATTAAAAATGCCATGGGAGAATTACAGAGCATAGTTGAAAAAATTATTGCAAATATAATAGTTCCACTTCTTCCATTCTATATATCAGGAATTTTCGCTAATATGGCTTATGCCGGACAGGTTGAGGGAATGATATCTAGATTTGCAAAAGTATTTGGAGTTGTAATACTTCTTCACCTTGCTGTTCTACTTATTCAATATTCGATAGCAGGAATTGTTTCTAATTCAAATCCAGTAACTCTTCTTAAAAATATGCTTCCTGCATACTTTACTGCTGTAGGAACTCAGTCTTCAGCTGCTGCAATTCCAGTAACTGTTCAACAGACGAAGGAAAATGGAGTTAATCATGGAATAGCTGATTTTGCAGTACCGCTATGTGCTACGATACATCTTTCTGGAAGTACAATAAGTCTTGTAAGTTGTTCTATGGCAGTTATGGCTATGAACGGTCTAACTGTATCTTTCTCACATATGTTTGGGTTTATTCTTATGCTTGGAGTGACGATGGTTGCAGCTCCTGGAGTTCCAGGAGGAGCAGTTATGGCAGCTCTTGGGCTGATAGAAGCGATGCTTGGATTTACACCAGTAATGAGCTCACTTATTATTGCTCTGCACCTTACTCAAGACAGTTTTGGAACTGCCTGCAATGTAACAGGAGATGGAGCAATTGCAATTATAGTTAATAAAGTAGCTGGATATGAACTGATAAAATCAGATGAAAAAGTAACAGCATAAAATTAAAAGAAGGATAACGACAAGTTCAAATGTCGTTATCCTTTTTTTCTATATGTTTATTTTTGATATACATCAATTTTAGTATATGGTATTTCAATTCCCTCTTCATCGAATCTTTTTTTAACCAGTTCTTGCAAATCAAAGGTCACATCTCTAAAGTTTTCTTTTTTTGTCCATACTCTCATTGTAAAATCTAGAGAGCTTGCACTATGTTTTTCTAATCTTACAAAAATTTCTTTATCCTGGAGAATCAGTTCATGATTTTTAGCAATATCTGTCAAAACTTCTTTTACTTTATCTATGGAAGTATCATATGCCACTGAAAATATGCACTCTACTCTTCTTTCTTTATTAGCTCCCACATTGGTTATAACTTCTGATGAAAGTTTCCCATTTGGTATAACTATATATTTATTATCAGCAGTATATAAAACAGTGTATAAAAAAGATATTTTCTGAACTATTCCCTCCACTCCACAGGTAGATATAAAATCTCCCTTCGTAAAGTTTCTAGAAACTAAAATCTGTATTCCTCCTGCAAGATCGGATAAACTTCCTTTTAGGGCAAGTCCCACACCGATACCAATCGATCCCAATAGTGCTAGAAGGGAAGCTGTTTCAATTCCCAATATCTGAATTACATTTAAGCCATAGAAGATAAGTATAAGAATATTTAAAAGAGACTCTAAAAAATTTAGTAGCAGTTCATCTAGTTTTTTTATAGTTAAAAATTTATTAAAGGCCTTCATCAAGAAACCTTTTACAGGCTTATAACTTAGTCCTAAAATTATTAGAAATATAACTTTTTTTATTAAAATCGGCGAGGCTTTAGCCATAGCGCCTATAAACTCATTAAAAAAAGTTGTAAAGGTTTGGTTCATAATATCATCTCCTAAATTAATTTTTTGCAATAGAGATGCTTATTATAACACAGTTTTTGAATTAATTCCAGTCAGCAAAAGTCCATGCTAAAATTCTACTTATTTTTTGTCCTTGGCTCATTTCTAAAATTCGGCATTGAGCACCTAATTTTTGGAGAATCTTTATTGTAGGTTTTACGTTCTCTTTATTAGAAACTAAAGATGTAAACCAACCTACTTGAGAAGCGAAAAGCGCACTCTCTTTGGCCATTTTTTTAAGAAAAAGACGTTCACCGCCAGGACACCATAATTCAGCTTTCTGTCCACCAAAATTTAATCCTTTTTTAATATCTTTGTTTCCTTTATTAAGATTATCAACCTTTCTTTTATTTGCCTTTAAAGCTTCTTCTAAAGAGGAGTGGAAAGGAGGATTGCACATTGTCAAATGGAATCTGTCATTTTTTTCAATAATTCCTATAAAGATATGATTTTTATCTTTTTGAAGTCTAAGTGTCACTTTGTTTTTTAAATTTTCGTTTGAATCCACTATCCTCTGAGCATTTTCAATAGATTTTGTATCTATATCCGAAGCTATATAGTTCCAACCATAAGTTTGGCTACCTATGATAGGATAGATACAATTTGCACCGGTACCGATATCTAATACATTAACCTTTTCCTTTTGGGATAAAAGATCTGCTATATAATGTATATAATCTGCTCTTCCTGGAATAGGAGGACATAAAAAACCTTCTGGTATATCCCAATTCTCAATATCATAATATGTTTTTATTAGAGCCTTATTTAGGCAGATAACAGCTTGATTGTCGCTAAAATCTATTGTTTCTTCCTCGTTAGGATTATTTCTGACAAACCCTTTTAACTCTGGTAAATTACTGGTTAAAATTTTGAAGTTATATTTTCCCTTGTGAGGATTATTCGGATGCAATTCTCCTTTTTTTACTATTTTTTCCAATAGAAACACTCCTTCATTTTATATGTTGAACTTATTAGGATATTTTATCATTAAATCTATTAGTCTACAATATTAAAATCAATTTTTTAAGGAAAGAATAAAATTTTCTCAAAAATCCTCTTGCCAAAATTTATTCTCCGTAGTATAATTTTAATGATGTAAAAAATTATATTTTAATATAGCATTATTATTCTAAGGGGATTCCTTAGTATTAAATAAAAAATTCTCATAATATCTTACTGAGAGCGGGGCGATTTTTTTTTTCGCCTTTTTTTGTTTAAAAAATTTATTAGGAGGAGAGCAATTATGAAAATCGGTTTTGATCACAACAAATATCTTGAGGAACAGTCAAAGTATATACTGGAAAGAGTAAATAATTTTGATAAACTTTATCTGGAGTTCGGAGGTAAATTACTTTTTGACCTTCATGCCAAAAGAGTTCTGCCAGGATTTGATGAAAATGCTAAAATAAAACTTTTACACAAGTTAAAAGAGAAGGTAGAAGTAGTTATCTGTGTATATTCGGGAGATATCGAAAGAAACAAGATTCGTGGAGATTTCGGAATAACTTATGATATGGATGTACTTAGACTTATAGATGACCTGAGAGAATACGAATTAGAGGTCAACAGTGTTGTAATAACAAGATATAACTCACAACCTGCTACAAAGGTCTTTATAAATAAACTAGAGCAGAGAGGTATAAAGGTATATAAGCATAAATCTACAACAGGATATCCACATGATATCGACACAATAGTAAGCGATGAGGGATACGGAAAAAATCCATATATTGAAACTACAAAACCTATTGTTGTTGTAACAGCTCCTGGACCTGGAAGCGGAAAACTTGGTACTTGTCTGAGCCAACTTTACCATGAGTCAAAAAGAGGAACAACAGCTGGATACTCTAAATTTGAGACTTTCCCTGTATGGAATGTGCCTCTAAAGCACCCACTGAATATAGCTTATGAGTCAGCGACTGTAGACCTAAGAGATGTAAATATGATTGATCCTTTCCATCTTGAAGCCTACAACGAGGTAGCAGTAAACTATAACCGTGATATAGAGGCCTTCCCTCTTCTGAAAAAAATAATAGAAAAAATAACTGGTAAAGAATCTATGTATAAATCTCCTACTGATATGGGAGTTAACCGTGTGGGATTCGGAATCACCAATGACGAAGTAGTGAGATATGCCTCTGAGCAGGAAATTATCAGAAGATATTTCAAGACTGCATGTGAGCATAAAAAAGGATATATAGACAAAGAAGCACTCGATCTTTCTTTTAGAATAATGAATGATCTTGGATTAGACGAAGGAGACAGAAAAGTAGTAGAAGTTGCCCGTAAAAATCTTCAGAAAGTAAAAAACTCTTCACATAACTGTGAAATTCACTCTTCACTGGCTCTAGAACTTCCTAATGGAACAATGGTTACTGGAAAACACTCAGATATAATGGATGCTCCTTCTGCAGCTATTCTAAATGCCATTAAAATTCTAGCAGGAATAAATGACGAGATGCATCTGATATCTCCAGTTATTTTAGATCCTATCCTTAAACTTAAATCTCAGACTTTTAAGAATAAAGTTAAGTCTTTAGATTCAGAAGAGATACTTATAGCTCTTTCTATCTGTGCAGCTACAAATCCTATGGCCCATGCAGCCATGGCAAAACTTTCTCTTCTGAAAGGTTCACAGGCTCACTCTACGACAATTCTTGGGAAAAATGATGAGCAGACTTTCAGAAAGTTGGGAATAGATATAACTTGCGATCCTGAGTTCCCTACTGAGAACCTATATTACAATGAATAAATATTTGGCCTATCTGGATACTCCAATTGGAATTCTGGAGTTGAGAGGAGATGACGACTATCTTATATCTGCTCTCTTCCTGGAAAAACGGACTGAAACAGAGAGAACAAATCCTTTAATGGAGGAGGCAGTTAGACAGTTCGCTCTCTACTTCGAAGGGAAACTTGATAGTTTCAATCTTCCTATACAACTGAATGGAACAGAGTTTCAGAACAAAGCATGGAAAGAGTTGTGCAATATTCCTTATGGAGAGACTATCTCCTACAAGGAACAAGCTATCCGGATAGGGAACCCTAAGGGGTGTAGAGCAGTTGGTGGAGCCAACGGAAAAAATATATTGAATATAGTTGTCCCTTGCCATAGAGTAATAGGGAGCAATAATACCCTAACAGGATATGGGGGAGGACTGGATAAAAAACAGTGGCTTCTGGAACATGAAAAAAGAAACCTTACTTGAAAAAGTAGGGTTTTTTCTTGTGATTTTTTAATTCATAGTGTATAATGATGTTGATTCTTAGAGGAGGTGTAATGTTTGTGAGTAGTAGATATTATTCGCTTAGTGAATGTTTCACCGATAAATTTGGACAGAAAATATATAAAGTGAGTCTGGATGCAGGTATGAATTGCCCCAACAGAGACGGAAAGGTTGGGAAAGGCGGATGCATATTCTGTAGTGATAAAGGAAGTGGAGAGTTTACCGAAGATAGTAGATTATCTATCCATGAACAGATAGATAATCAGCTCCAATTTATAAGTAGAAAATTTCCCGAGGGAAAAGTTATCGCTTATTTCCAAAACTTTACAAATACATATGGGGATGTAGAGTACTTGAAAAAAGTTTTTTACGAAGCTTTAAAACATCCAAGAGTTATGGGTATTGCTATCGCTACCAGACCCGATTGTTTGGGAGAGGATATTTTAGATCTTCTATCTGAGATAAACAGGAATCATTTTATGTGGTTGGAGCTAGGGCTTCAAAGCTGGAATGATATGGTAGGAGAAAAAATAAATCGAGGTTATAAGGGTGAGGTTTATAAAAAAGCTGCCCAGGAATTAAAAAAAAGAGAGATAAAATTTGTTACCCATATAATAGTAGGGCTTCCTTACGGAGATGAGAAAGATTCATCGGAAACAGCAAAATTTGCTGTAGAGTGTGGAACATGGGGGATAAAGATTCACAGCCTCTATGTTATGAAAAACAGCAGACTGGAGAAAGAGTTCCGAGAAAATGGATATCATTCCATCTCTCTAGAGACCTATGTAGAGAGAGTTGTAGATATTCTTGAAAATATCCCCAGAGATATTGTTATACACAGACTTACAGGGGATTGCGACAAAGAACAACTTCTAGAACCTCTATGGAGCAGTAACAAAATAAATGTTCTCAACAGTATAGAGAAAGAACTCAAAAGAAGAGGTAGCTTTCAAGGAAAAAAATTTGAGGCGGGTATATGAGTACACTTATAAAATTAAAAGAGATGAGAGAGAATTTCTCAAAAACAGATGAAAAAATAGCAGATTATATAAACGATAATCTCTCTAAGATAAGACTTATCAATACCTATGAGCTAGCTGAAAGCTCCGGGGTAAGTCAGGCATCTATTGTGAGATTTGCAAAAAAAATGGGATTTTCAGGTTTTCCTGAATTTAAAATCTCTCTGGCGGAAGCTATAAAAGGTGAAGCTTCAGATGAGAAATTAGAACTTATAGATAAAGAGATTAAAATAGATGACAGGACTGCTGATATCGCAGAAAAACTTCTTAGAAGAAACATAAGCTCTCTTGAAAAAACTTTAAAAACAATTAATTTGAAAAATATAGAACAAGCAGTAGATGCCTTGAAAGGAGCCAGAAAAATTTTGGTTATCGGTGCAGGATCCTCGGCTGTCATAGGAAAATATTTCCAATCTAAATTATTAGAAATAGGTTTTGATGCTATTTTTGAATTTGATCAACATATACAGATGCTTCATGTTTCAGGAATGGATGATAGAGATGTGGCCTTTGTTATATCCCAGAGCGGAAAAACTTTGGACACATATACTATAACAAAAAAACTCCGTGGAAGAGGGGTAGAGATTATCTCTCTGACAAATATGGCAAACAACCCCATAAAATCAATTTCAGATATATATCTCTGGACTGTTTCGGATTCAAGTGCTATGACTTCTACTTTTACCCATAGAATAGCACAGCTTTCTCTTCTGGATATAATATATGTAAAACTTATATTGGATGACAGAAAACTAGCAGAAAAATTTCTAGATAATGCTTTTCAGATGACTGAAGACATGAAGCTTGTTTAATAAATAAATTTTTTTAATATAAACTTTGGGGGGAAAACGATGAGAGTAATAATCACAGAAAAATCAATACAGGACTGGGCTGCAATCTATGTGGCGAATAAAATTTTAGATTTCAATCCTACACCTGAAAAACCTTTTGTACTTGGACTGCCGACAGGAGGAACACCACTTGCAATGTATAAAAGACTGATACAGTTCTGCAAAGATGGAGTAATATCTTTTAAAAATGTAATTACATTCAATATGGATGAGTATGTAGGACTTAGTCCTGACAACGATCAGAGTTACCACTACTATATGCATGAGAATTTCTTTAGACATATAGATATCAGACCTGAAAATATAAATATTCTAAACGGAATGGCAGAAGATTATACTGCTGAATGTGAGAGATATGAGGATAAGATTGCCTCAGTTGGAGGAATACATCTTTTCCTTGGAGGGATAGGTCCTGACGGACATATAGCTTTCAATGAACCTGGATCTTCTCTGGCTTCAAAAACAAGAGATAAGGAACTTACTATGGATACAATCATTGCCAATGCAAGATTCTTCGGTGGAGATTTAGAAGCGGTTCCAAAGCTTTCTCTTACGGTGGGAGTTGGAACTATCTTGGCTGCTGAAGAGGTTCTTATCATGGTAAACGGACATAATAAATCTAGAGCTCTTCGTCAAGCTATCGAAGAGGGAGTTAATCACATGTGGACAATTTCAGCTCTTCAACTTCATAGAAAAGGTATAATAGTTTCTGACGAAGCTGCTTGTGCAGAAATTAAAGTAGGAACATACAGATACTTCAAGGATATTGAGCAGAAATATTTGGATTCTGAAAAACTTATGGCAGAACTTTATGCAAGAGTAGGGAAATAGATAGGAGGTTTTTATGTACGCAATAAGGAATGGAAAAATTTTTGACGGGGAAAGATTTCAAACTGGAAAATCTCTGATAATCGAAGGGAACAAAATCCTAAATATTGTTGAAGAGGAAAAACTTCAAGAGAGATATGGAGATATTGAAATTCTAGATGCCCAGGGAGGATATGTAACTCCTGGATTTATGGATCTTCAGCTCAATGGATGTGGAGGAGTTCTTCTCAATGATTCTATAACTCAAAAAACTTTAGAGGTTATGCATAAAACAAATCTAAAATACGGATGTACATCTTTTACTCCCACTCTTATAACAACAAGTGATGAAAATATTCAGTCTGCTCTGAATCTTATGAAAGACTACCATAACAGAGAAGAAAATGGAGTTCTTGGACTTCATATAGAGGGACCTTTTATCTCTCTGGAGAAAAAAGGAATCCATAATCCCAAGTTTATAAGAAAAATGGACGAAAATATGCTGAAGGAGATTACTCATGCTGGAGGAGAACTGGTAAAAATAATTACTGTGGCTCCTGAAAATATAAGTGGAGAGTATATCTCTAAGCTGGCAGAAAGTGGTATAAGAGTGGCACTTGGACATACCAACGCCACATACAAACAGGTGGAAGAGAAGAAAATATTTGGAATTTCTATGGCTACCCATCTCTATAACGGTATGAGTTCTTTCACTCACCGTGAACCTGGAGCAGCAGGTGCAGTTCTGAATATGGATATAGCTGCTGGAATAATAGCTGACGGTTTCCACTGTGACTATGCTGCTATCGAGATGGCACACAGACTTATGGGAGAGAGACTTTTCCTAGTTACAGATGCAGTGGCTCCAGCAGGAACAGATATGGAATACTTCTATTTTGAAGGAAGCAAGGTCTATCATAAAGATGGAAAATGTTTTGGAGAAGATGGGACTCTTGGAGGTTCGGCTCTTACAATGATAGGAGGAGTGCAGAATCTAGTAAGACATGCCAATATCAGACTGGAAGAGGCAGTTAAGATGGCTACTCTCTATCCGGCAAAAGCTATAAAAGTCGATGACAGATATGGAAGACTTCAGCCAGGATATTTTGCAGACATAGTTCTACTGGATGAAAAGCTGGAACTTCTTGAAGTAATAGCTAAAGGAAAAATCGTAAAAAATAGTTAGGTATAAAAAAACCGCACGGACTAAAGGTAGTCCATGCGGTTTTTTCTTAGAATAAAATTATTGAAACTTTTTAAAGAGGTATTTCACTGTATTTAGATTTCTTATTCCCGGTGAAAGTTCGCTTAAATTAACTTTTATAAATCTGTTTTCACGGACAGCTTCAAGATCTTTTAAAGGTGATTTTGTTTTTAAAAAATTTACCTTATCCTTATAAGATGTCTTACCGTAATTTACAATAATAATATAATCTGGGTCTTGAAATAGAATCTCTTCCCAGTTTCCATTGACAAAACTTCCTGCTGTATCCTTGAATATATTAGTACCTCCAGCCATCTCTATAAGAGTATTCCCTATTCCTGTTCCTCCTACAATAAAGGGAGCATTTTCTCCAGAGTCATATGCAAAAACTTTTACCTGCTCCTTCAGAAGCAAAGACTTCACTTTTTGGAATTCAGATTTCATATTCTCTACAATTGCATTAGAATTTTTTTCTAAATCAAAAATTTTACCAAGAGTTAAGATATCACTATATACATCCTCAATTTTATTAGAATTTTGAGATTTCATAAAATAGACCTGGACTCCATTTCCCTCCAATTCCTCCCTTGAGCCTAATCCTTTAGATGTAAATATGGAATTCCATCCAGTTAAAAAATCCGGATTTTGTTCGTAGAAATATTCTTTCGAAGGAGCGGTCTTAGACAAAACCGGAACTCTGTCATAACTTTCTTTTAATTCGGGAAGTATCTCATCATCCAGATAAGCCGTTCCTATCATCTGCTTTTCGGCTCCAATAGCCAGAAGAATTTCTGTTGTAAACTGAGCTGTTGATACAGCTCTTTTAGGAACCGAACTTTCTCCAAAAACATGGATGTTGAATAGTAGTAAAAATAAAACTATAAGGTTATTTTTCATAATTGATCTCCTATAAATATATGATAAAAGGTGTCTTTTTAATCGGGTGCTCTATGATATGGGATTTTATACCAAAAATATTTTGGATATTTTCACTTGTAAAAATTTGTGAAGGTGAGCCTTCTGCTACAATCTTTCCATCTTTTAAAGCGATTATATGGTCACAGTAACTGCTGGCCATATTCATATCATGTATCACCGCTAGAACAGTTTTTTTCTGACTTTTTATTATATCCATTATCTGAATCTGATATTTTATATCCAGATGATTGGTAGGTTCATCCAAAATCAAAAAATCTGTTTCTTGTGCAAAAGCTCGAGCGATAAGAACTCTCTGCTTCTCTCCTCCTGAAAGAGTTGAAAAACTTTTGTCTTTCATATCCAACATGCCCACATCTTTCAAGGATTTTTTTACTATCTCGATGTTTTGATTTTTATCCTTAGAAAAAAGTGTATTATGGGAATATCTACCCATATCGACAATGTTTTCAACTGTAAAATCAAAATCTATCTGCTGACTTTGTGTTAAAACTGATAATTTTTTAGCAAGTTTTTTACGTTCGATGCCAGCTATATTCTCCCCTTCCAATAAAACCTTGCTGTTTTTAGGCTTTACGTTACCGTAGATATTTTTAAGAAGAGTACTTTTTCCACAGCCGTTTGCACCTATGAGACCTACAAATTTCCCCTTATGGATACTCAGATTTATTCTGTTTAAAATTTGCTTTGAATCTATTTCATAAGATAAATCATCTATTTGCAACATTTAATTTCCTCCAAAACTATAAGAGCTTTTTTTAATTAGCCACATAAAAAATGGAGCTCCTATCATTGATGTTATAACTCCTAGAGGAACTTCCTGACCTTTTAATAAGACTCTCGCTATGCAGTCAGTAATCAAAAGAAAGATGCCTCCTATGAGAATAGAAAAAATTATTAATCTCTTATGCTTGGCACCGACAATTCCTCTTCCTATATGTGGTATGACCAGACCTACAAATCCGATTATTCCAGTATTAGCCACAATAAAACTTGAAAGCAGAGATGCAACTACAACTATTATAAGTCTTAGTCTCGCTACATTCACTCCGAGAGTTTCGGCTACCTCATCTCCTGTCATGATAATATCCAATTCTCTATGCATGGAATAGATGATGACTGAAGAGATAAGAAGTGCCACAGAAGATACTCCTACAGAACTCCAATTGCTCCCAGATAAACTTCCCGTCATCCAGAATAAGACGCTTTTAACCTCAGATTCTTTTGATGCACCAACAATCAAAAAAGTAGTAATCCCCGAGAAAAAAGAGGATACAGCTATTCCGGTAAGCACCAATTTTGAAGTCGAAAAATTTTCTCTACTGGAATTATAGAAGACAAGAAAAGAAGTTAAAAGCCCCAAAGTAAAAGCTCCTAAAGGAACAGAAAAAATTCCGGCTCCTCCTAAAATTATAACAAGAATAGCTCCGGTACTTGCTCCAGAAGATATTCCTAAAATATAAGGGTCTGCCAGTGTATTTTTTGTGAGAGCCTGCATAAGTATCCCTGCTAAAGACAGGGAAGCTCCAACGATAATTCCCATAAGCACCCTTGGCATTCTTAAATTCCAAACTATAACTTCTATATTTTTTTTCCAATCGACTTCGAATATATCTTTAGAGAAAATTTTATTTAAAATGATTTTCCAGATGGTGAAAGGATTTAGCTGAACAGAGCCTATAAGTATTGAGATTGTGGAAAGAGATACCAATAGTAAAATAAGTGTCCCTATCAAAAATTTAAAGCTATTTTTTTTAAGTTTGATATTCATTTTCCTCCTTCATTATCATAGGAAAAGTTTAGCATTTGTTTTCAACGCTGTCAAATTAAAAAAAATAAATTTTGATATTATATATGGCAGAAGATTCCATATTTTATATTTTATATAACATAGTATAAAAAAGTTGACCGAAAGAATTTAGTATGATATGATTTGTTTTAAATTGAATAGCTTAGTAAATGGTTCGAACATTGTTTGATTAAAAGAAAAATAGGTGTAATTCCTATACGGTCCCGCCACTGTAATGAGGATGAAACCAGCAAAACCACTGAAAAATTTTAGGGATTTTTTGGGAAGGGTTGGGAGTAAGATGATTCTAAGTCAGGAGAACTGCCATGAACTACCGGATTCTACAAATTTCGCGAGGACGAAAGTGTAAGAAATTTTTATATTGAAATTTATTGTGTCAATATCTGCCCACCTACGGTATGTTCATAGCAAAGGTTTTGCCTTTTAGCTAAAACACGATATGGTGGGTTTTTTATTTGGAATTTTTTTATATCAGAAGGAGATAAAAAATGAAAAAACATAAGAATTTGATGGTAGTCGGGACTTCATCTGGAGCTGGGAAAAGTCTTACAGTGGCAGGTCTTGCAAGAATATTCTATAAAGATGGCTTCTCCACAGTGCCTTTCAAATCACAAAACATGGCACTAAATTCATTTATAACGAGTGAGGGACATGAGATGGGAAGAGCACAGGTGGTACAAGCTATCGCTTGCGGATTAGAACCTCAATCTTTTATGAATCCCATACTTCTTAAACCAACAGGAGAGAGAAAAAGTCAGGTAATCCTCAATGGAAAATCCATAGGAAATATGGGATGGTTTGACTATTCAGAATTCAAGTCCACTTTAAAAGGTGAGATATTGGCACTCTATGAAAAAAATATAAGAGATAGATTCGAAGTATGTATTATGGAAGGTGCAGGAAGTCCTGTTGAAATAAACCTTGTAGATGACGATATTGTAAATATGGGAATGGCAGAGATGGTTGGAGCACCAGCCGTTCTTGTGGCTGATATAGACCGTGGAGGAGTTTTTGCCTCAGTCCTGGGAACAGTTATGCTCCTACCTGAGAACGAAAGAAAAATCCTCCGTGGGGTAATAATAAATAAGTTCCGTGGAGATATTGAGGTACTACGTCCGGGACTAGCAAAACTTGAAAAAATGATAGGTATACCTGTCATAGGAGTTATTCCCTATGCAGAACTGGATATTGAAGATGAAGATGGACTGAGTGCCAAGTTCCAGAAGAGAGACAAAGAGGGAGCTATAAAAGTATCCGTAATAAAAAATATGCGTATATCCAACTTCAACGATTTTGATCCTTTCAATATCTACGAGGATGTCTCACTAAACTATGTTACCCAAGCATCTCAAATCGGAGATGAGGACCTCATCATTATTCCAGGGTCAAAAAATACCATTGAAGACCTAAAAGATCTCCATGATAAAGGGATAATAAAAGAGATAATAAAATCTTCTAGAAAAGGAACTCCTATAATAGGTATCTGTGGAGGACTTCAGATGCTGGGAGACAGAATAAAAGATCCTTATCAGATAGAATCAAGTCTTCCAGAGCTTCCAGGAATGGGACTTCTCAACCTTGAAACAGTAATGGAAAAAGAGAAAAACACAAAACAGTACAGCGGGAAGCTGGAAAATATGAAAGGGTTCTTTGAAAATCTTGAGGGTATAGAGATTGAAGGATATGAGATTCATCAGGGAGTAACAAAGACACCTAAGGGAGATTTTGTAACCTCTGTATCTCATGGGAATATTTTCGCCACATATGTGCATGGTATTTTTGACAACAAAGAATTTATAGACAGAGTTCTCAATAACCTGAGAGAAAAAAAGGGGATGGAGCAGATCCAAGGTTCACTTTCTTTCAGCCAATATAGAGAGAGAGAGCTGGATAAATTAGAAACTCTTCTAAGAGAAAATATCATGATGGATAAGCTCTACGAAATTATGGAGATTGAGAGATGAATTTTATAAAAATATATCCCCTTGTATATGGGATAGACCTCCTATTGGGAGATCCTAACTACAGTTTTCATCCCATAAGAGTTATCGGTAAACTTATAACATTTTCTGAAAAAGTTCTCTATAAATTCTGTAATAAAAAAATTGCAGGAGGCTTACTTCTCCTATCGGTTCTTGGAACAACTTTTATTGTGAGTTTTTTTCTGGCAAAATTGGGAACTTTCGCTGAAATTATTCTGCTTTACACTACCCTGGCAACAAGATGTTTGGGAGATGAGGGAAAAAGAGTGTATGGAATCTTGGAAAAAGACGATATAGCTCTAGCCAGAAAAGAACTTTCATATCTGGTGAGCAGAGACACAGGCACTCTAGATGAAAATCAGATAATAAGAGGGACACTGGAAACAATAAGTGAAAACTCTGTGGATGGAGTTATAGCACCCATGTTCTATGCTTTTTTAGGAAGTTTTATCACAGTGGGAGGAATAACTTTAGCACTTCCACTTGCCATGTCATATAAAGCAGTAAATACTCTGGATTCCATGGTGGGATACAAAAACGATAGATATATAGATTTTGGAATGTTTTCAGCGAAATTTGATGATCTTCTGAATTTTATTCCAGCTCGTCTAGCTGGGGGATTTCTTATTCCGGTAGCCGGAATGCTGATGAGAATGGACTACAAATCGTCTTGGAGAATTTTTTTTCGAGATAGAAGTAATCACAGTAGCCCGAATTCAGGGAATCCTGAATCAGCTTTTGCAGGAGCCTTGGGAGTCCAGTTTGGAGGAGGAACAAGTTACTTTGGAAAATTTTTTGAAAAACCTACAATAGGGGATAGAGTGCGAGACCTCACTAGAGAAGATATCAAAAGATGCTGTAATCTTCTATACGGAAGTTCAGCAGTAGCTCTACTTTTTTTTCTGGGACTTGCTTATCTTATAGGGGGAAAAATTTAAAACTATGGAAAATAAAAAACTCCACGGAGGAGATATTTACGGTTTTGATACCGAAAAAAAAAATAAAATTTTAGATTACAGTTCAAACATAAATCCTTTGGGTGTGAGCTCTAATCTTAAAAAAAATATTATGGAAAACTTTCATCTTTTAGAAAAATATCCCGATGTAAACTATCTGGAACTTCGGAAAAATATTGGGAAGTTCAACGGGGTGGATTCCGATGAAGTTGTTGTAGGAAACGGAGCAGTAGAAGTTTTATTTCTATACATGAAAGCTCTATCTCCGAAAAGTGCCATGATAATCTCTCCTACCTTTGCAGAGTATGAGAGAGCACTTAAAAATATAGATTGCAGAGTGACTTACCATGAACTCTATGAGGGTGAGGATTTCAGATTGGACAGGGAGAGAGTTCTGAGTGAACTGGGGGATGAAGAGCTAGTTATACTCTGTAATCCAAATAATCCAACGGGAAAATTTATACCTCTTAACGAAATTGAGGAACTGAATAAGGAACTCCTAGCAAGAGGTAAAAAACTTTTTATAGATGAGTGTTTTATAGAGTTTATAGAAGGTTGGGAGAATCTCTCTGCTTCACTTCTTAAAAATAAAAACATATTTATCCTCAGAGCTTTTACCAAATTTTTCGGAATTCCAGGTTTGAGATTAGGTTATGGTATAAGCTTTGATAGGGAGCTTCTGAAAAAAATAGATAATCTGAGAGAACCTTGGAGCATAAATAGTTTTGCAGAACTTGGGGGGAAAACCTTGCCTTGGGACAAGGAGTATATAGAGAAAACTTATCTTTGGATTACTGAAGAGAAAGAATGGTTTTACAAGGAACTCCAAAAAAATAGTAATCTCAAGGTCTATAAAACAGCAACAAATTTTATACTTCTCAAACTTCTTAATATCACTTCTGAAGAATTCAGAAAAAAGATGTTAGAAGGGGATATTTTAGTGAGAGATGCATCAAATTTTAGATTTTTAGATAATAGCTTTGTAAGGCTTGCAATAAAAAATAGAGAAAACAATAGGAAAATAATAGAAAAAATTCAGGAGGTAACAGATGGAAGCAATATTAATAGTAGGTCATGGAAGTAGAAGTTCTCAAGCACAATCAGACTTTGAGAATGTAATAAAGATGGTAGATAGCAAATTAGGTGAAGAGTTAGTAAGAGGTGCACATATGGAAAATGCCACTCCTAATATTCCGACTGTTATCGGAAATATTTTAACAGAGCAACCTAAAACTAAAACAATAAAAGTTGTTCCATATTTTCTTTATTCTGGAATTCATATAAAAGAAGATATTCCTGAGATTTTAGAAGATATGAAAGCACAGTATCCAAATATCAATTTCAAATTAGGAAAAGCTATAGGAGCCCATAAATCAATGGCTGATATTTTAGTAGAAAGAGTAAGTGAAATATCGTGAGAGGCTTCCTGCTAGCAGGAGTTAGTAGCGGAGTAGGTAAAACTACTGTTTCCATGGGACTAATGAAAGTTTTGGGGGAGATATCCCCTTTTAAATCTGGACCAGATTTTATAGATCCCACTTTTCACCAGGTTGTAACTGGAAAAAAAAGTTACAACCTGGATCTTTTCCTTATGGGGGAAGAGGGAGTCAAATATAGCTTTTACAAGCATGCTGGAGAGTTTTCTGTAATAGAGGGTGCTATGGGTCTATATGACGGAATCGATAATTCCTTAGATAATTATAGTGCAGCCCATCTTTCCAGAGTTTTAGAACTTCCTGTAATTCTAGTTGTAGATGGGGGGGGAAAGGGAACCAGTATAGGGGCTCAAGTTTTGGGATATAAAATTTTTGATCCTCGGGTGAATATAGCCGGAGTCATAATAAACAAGGTCTCTTCAATAAAAACATATAACCTTTATAAGGAAGCCATAGAGAAATATACAGGGATACCTTGTCTAGGATACCTAAAAAAAGATTCGTTTTTTGATATAGAGAGCAGACATTTGGGATTACTTCAAGCTGAAGAGGTAGAAAGCTTAAAAGATAAAATAGATTCCATCGCCCAATCTATGAGAGAAACAATAGATTTAGACGGAATTAAAAAAATATCTCAATTGGAAAATAGAGAGGAGAAAAAACTCCGTGAAGTCTCTCTCTTCCAGGAGTATTCGAACCGGTATCAGGGGTTAAAAGTTGGAGTAGCTAAAGACCGAGCTTTCTCATTCTATTATCAGGATAACCTTGAACTCTTGGAAAAATTAGGAATAGAGATAGTGGAATTTTCTCCTATCGGAGATAGAAGAGTTCCCGATGTAGACTTTCTTTATTTTGGTGGTGGATATCCTGAAAATTATCTTAAAGAACTGAACAGGAATCAAAGCATGATAGAATCTGTAAGAGAATTTCAGAAATCCGGGAAAACAATACTTGGAGAGTGCGGAGGATTTATGTACCTTTCAGAAGGAGTGGAAACTTTGGATGGAGAGTACGTGGAACTTTGTGGATTGGCCGACTGTAAAATCACTATGGGGAAAAGGTTGGATATAGGTAGATTTGGATATGTAAACCTCTCCATGGATGGAAAATTCGGTAAGGCTCATGAGTTTCATTATTCAAAAATAACAGAAGCTGGAAAGATGGAATTGAAATACCTGCTGACAAAAGCTGATGGAAGAGAGTGGAAATGTGGATATAGCCATAATAATTTTATTGCAGGATATCCACATCTTCATTTTTTTGGAAGTATGGAGATTTTAGAAAATCTTTTAGCAAAAATAAAAGGAGAATAGAGAATGGAGTATATCAAGATACCTGAAAATATTGAAAAGAGAAGTTTTGAGATAATATCAGAGGAGTTAGGAGATAAGATAAATCATCTTCCAGAATCTATTACCACTGTAATAAAAAGAGTTATACATACCACAGCAGATTTTGAGTATGCTGATCTTTTAAAATTCAGTTCAGGGGCAGTAGAAAAAGGTATGGAAGCCCTAGAAAATGGGTATGATATCTATTGTGATACTCAGATGATAGCGAACGGACTCAGTAAAAAATCTTTAGAAAAATATGGGATTCGTGCTTACTCTCTTGTTTCAGACTCTGAAGTTATGAAAATTGCAAAAGAGCGTGGAGTGACAAGATCCATAGTTGGAATGGAAAAAGGTTCAGAATCTCCTAATACAAAGATTTTTCTGATTGGAAATGCACCTACGGCACTTTTCAGATTAAAAGAACTTATTGAAGAGGGGAAAATAGAGAAACCAGCTCTTATCGTGGGTGTTCCTGTAGGATTTGTAGGAGCCTCAGAATCTAAGGAGATATTCCTAGATTCTGATATTCCTTATATAACTGTTGAAGGTAGAAAAGGAGGAAGCACGGTAGCTGTAGCTATACTTCATGGAATACTTTATCAGATTCATAAAAGAGAAGGGTTTTAATGGAAAAAAAACTGAGAACAGGATACACAACTGGAAGCTGTGCTGCCGGAGCTACAAAGGCTGCACTGACTTATCTATTACATGGGGATAAGCCAGATTCTGTTTTTCTGAAAAGTCTCAATGGAAAAGAGATGACTATTCCTATAAATTCTATAACGTTGGATAGCAGAGGTGTTAGAGCCTCAGTTATAAAGTTTGCAGGGGATGACCCCGATGTAACCAATGGAATAGTAATTTGTGCAAGAGTGACTCTGGTAGAGGAGTTCCAAGAGAGGGATCTCAAAAAAGGGAATTTAAAATTAGATGATTCTTTACTTATAACAGGAGGAAGAGGAGTCGGGATAGTAACTCGAAAAGGTATCCAGTCTGAGGTTGGAAAATATGCCATAAATCCAGGACCACTGGAGATGATTACCCAGGCTGTGGTTTCAGTTTTAAATTCAGAAAACAAAATGGAAATTTCTAAAAAGATTCTTGTGAAAATATTTGTTCCAGAGGGAATTGAACGGGGTAAAAAAACTCTCAACAGTAAACTTGGAATACTGGGAGGAATATCCATATTGGGAACCACGGGGATAGTAAAGCCCATGAGTGAAGAGGCTTGGAAAAAATCTCTCTACGTAGAACTTAAAGTAATAAGGGAAAACTGGGAAAAGGATTGGGTAGTTTTTGTATTTGGGAACTACGGGGAAAGATTCTGCAATTCCATGGGAATAAACAGCAACCGTATGGTAGTAATCAGTAATTTTATAGGTTTTATGTTGGATTCTGCCACAGAACTTGGTTTCAAAAGGGTCATTCTTGTGGGACATATAGGTAAAGGAGTCAAGGTAGCAGGAGGAATCTTCCAAACCCATAGTAGAGTGGCAGATGGAAGATTAGAGATAATGGCAGCCAACGGAGTTCTAGTAGGAGAACCGATAGAAAATATAAAAAAAGTATTGAGTTCAAATACAGTGGATGAAGCCTGTAATTATATAGAAAAAAAAGAACTTTTTGAACTTCTGGCTCAAAAAACAGCAGACAAATGTGCCGAATATACACGTGGAGCGATAGAGTGTCAATCCCTACTCTTTTCTTTCAGTGGAGAGGTTCTGGGATATAGCAGAGATTTTTATAAAATGGCAGGTGAGATAATTGAAGAAAATTAATATTGTGGGAGCTGGACCTGGGAATGAAAAGTATCTAACCGAAGAGGGAGTTCGTGCTATAAAGAATTCAACTCTTCTGATTGGAGATTCTAGGCTAATAGATTCTGTAAAAAATCTTTTGGATAAACAGGAAATCTACCTTCTAAAAAAATTCACCCACCTTCTGGAAGTTTTGGAGGAAAGAGATGAAGAGATTACAATTTTAGTTTCTGGGGATACAGGATTTTATAGTCTTCTGGATTTTATAAATCGTAATATTATGGGAAGAGAGATAGATGTAATTCCTGGAATAACATCTTTTCAGTATCTTTTTGCTAAACTAAAAAAATGCTGGCACAGCTATCTTTTGATGAGTCTCCACGGAAGGGATTGTGACTATATAAAACTTCTAGAGTTTAGCCAATCAGGAGTAGTCCTTCTCACCGATAAGGAGAACACACCTCATACTATCGGAAAAAAACTTACAGAGAATGGTTTAGGAGATTTAATAGTTAGAGTAGGAGAAAATCTCTCCTATGAAAATGAAAAAATATATTGGTTTTATGCAAAAGATTACGAGAATCACATGGAGTTCTCCATGAATATTGTGATTATAGAAAAGGGGTAGATAGTATGGGACACATATATGACAGAGAGTTTATAACTGGAGACGTTCCTATTACAAAACAGGAAGTTCGGGCTGTTTCAATAAGTAAGTTAAGATTGGATGATAACTCAATATTGATTGACGTGGGAGCTGGAACAGGATCCATAGCTGTTGAAGCTTCAACATATATCAGAGATGGTAAAGTCTATGCGGTCGAGAAGGAAGAGAAAGCTTGTGACCTCATCAAAAAGAATATTGAAAAATTCCATTGTAACAATCTGACTCTCCTAGAGGGAAGAGCACCAGAAATGATTCCAGAAATAAGTTACAATAGAATGTTTATAGGCGGTTCTACAGGTTCACTGAGAGAGATACTCCTCCACTTTCTAAAAAATGCTGAAAAAAACGGGATAATAGTTCTCAATGCCATAGCCTTAGAAACTTTAAATTCTGCTCTTTCTCTTCTAAAAGAACTGAACTTTGCCGAGATAGAGGTTTGTAATGTAGCTGTAAGCAGAGGTAGAAAAGTAGGTGGGTATACTATGATGTATGGAGAGAATCCTATATTTATAATTTCAGCTAAAAAAGGAGAAGGGGATGAATAAATTTTATGGTATCGGTGTAGGAGTGGGAGACCCTTCTATGCTTACATATAAAGCTGTCAATGTATTAAAGAAATTGGATGTAGTAATACTTCCTGAAGCTAAAACAGGTGAAGGTAGTACAGCCTATGGTATAGCCAAAGAATTTTTAAAGGAAGAGATAGAAAAAGTTTTCTTAGAGTTTCCCATGGTAAAGGATATGGATATAAGAATAGAATCTAGAAAAAGAAATGCAAAAATAATAGAAGAGCTATTGGCACAAGGTAAGAATGTAGGATTCCTTACAATTGGGGATCCAATGATATACAGTACATTTTCATATATACTGGAGCATCTAGATTCAAACATTCAGATGGAAAGTATCCCAGGAATACCTACATTTGTAGATATGGCTTCACTTTTAGGTATACCTCTTACTTTGGGAGAGGAGTCTCTAAAGATAATTTCTCTCAATCCTGAGTTAAATCTGGTACAGGAGATCGCGAGTGCAGACAATATAGTATTTATGAAACTTTCTAAAAATTTTGACAGGCTTAAAGAGGCGCTAGAGAGTACTGGAAATATCCATAATGCAGTAATAGTTTCCAACTGTGGTAAAGAAAATCAAAAAATATATACTGATATAGCTAATATGAAGAGTGAAGAGGTAGAATATTTCTCCACTATGATATTAAAAAAAGGGGGAATTTCAAAATGGAAAAAGTTTATTTCATAGGAGCTGGGCCAGGAGATCCAGATTTAATAACGGTAAAGGGTAGAAAGATAGTAGAAAGGGCAGATATAATAATTTATGCAGGTTCTTTGGTGAATCCAGCTATAATAGGATGCCATAAAGATGGAGCAGAGATATTTAACAGTGCTGGTATGACTCTTGAAGAGGTTGTCGCAGTTATAAAAAGAGGAGTTTCAGAAGGTAAACTTGTAGCAAGGGTACATACTGGAGATCCATCTATCTATGGTGCAATAAGAGAGCAGATGGTACTACTGGATAACGATGGAATAGAATACGAGGTTATACCTGGAGTTTCTTCCTTTGTTGCCTCTGCTGCTGCTATCAAAAGAGAGTTTACTCTTCCAGGAGTTTCTCAAACTGTTATCTGTACAAGACTGGAGGGAAGAACACCTGTTCCTGAGGAGGAAGCATTGGAAAAACTTGCTTCCCATAGAGCTTCAATGGCAATATTTCTTTCTGTACATATGATAGGGGATGTAGTAAAAAGACTGATTACTCACTATCCAACTACAACACCGGTAGCCATAGTAGAGAAAGCAACTTGGGAAGATCAGAATATTATTATAGGAACTCTGGAAACCATAGAAGAGCTTGTAAAAGAATCAGGAATAAAAAAGACAGCACAGATACTGGTGGGAGATTTTATAGGAGATAACTTCGAACTGTCAAAGCTTTATGATAAAAGCTTTACCCACGAATACAGAAAAGGAATATAGGTATGAGGGAGAGCTACGGAAAAAAAATTGCTCTTTGGACAGTGACAAAGGGTGCAGGAATTACAGGGAAAGTTATTTCTGAAAAAATAAGGTGCGATGTTTTTATTCTGAAAAAATTTCATTCTGCTTTTTCTGAGAATCCAGAGTGGATAGGGATGGACAATTTTACCGAGGAACTTAATAGCAATTTCCACAAATACGATGCTCATATATTTATTATGGCAACAGGAATAGTTGTCAGAAAAATTGCTGGGCTTTTAAAGAGCAAAGATATTGACCCTGCTGTGATTGTAGTGGATGAGAATCTGAATTTTGTAATCTCCCTGCTTTCAGGACATCTGGGTGGAGCCAATGAACTCTCCCTAAAACTCTCGGAAAAATTCCATATGACACCTATTATAACCACAAGTAGTGATGTAACAGGTAAGATTGCACTGGATACTCTGTCTGAACGTTTGAATTGTCAGATGGAGTCACTAGAAAAAGCGAAAAAACTCACAAGCCTATTGGTTGATGGACAGATTGTGGAACTTATGATTCCAGATAATCTTCAAATTATTAGGGAAGAGGGAAACTTAGGTGGAAAAAAATCTCCAAGCGGAGTTGTAATAGCCTCTAACAGAGAAGAGGTAGAGATAATGAGGATCTATCCTAAAAATCTTGTTCTTGGAATCGGGTGCCGAAGAGGAACGAGTAAAGAACAGATAATATCAGCTATCTTAGAAGCTATGAAGAAGAATAATCTCTCTCTGAAAAGCATAAAACTTTTTGCCACAGTGGATCTGAAGGCAGATGAAGTTGGTCTTTTAGAGGCAGTTGCAGATTTGGACAAGACACTGAGAATAATATCCCGTGATGAGATAAGAGAGATAGAAGATATGTTTGAAGGTTCTGAATTTGTAAAATCTTCAATTGGAGTTTCTTCTGTTTCTGCTCCTTGTGCATTTCTAGCATCAGGAAAAACAGGGATTTTAATTGAAGAAAAATATGTAAAAGATGGAGTTACCCTATCAATTTATGAGGAGAGTTTTGGAAATGAAAAAAAATAAAATTTATGTTGTAGGAATCGGACCTGGAGATATGGAAAACATCTCGGTTAAAGCTTATAGAACTTTGGAAAAGGTAGATGTTATAGCAGGTTACTGCACATATATAGACCTTGTGAGAGATGAGTTTTCCAATAAAGAGTTCTACTCGTCAGGAATGAAAAAAGAGGTTGAGAGATGTGAAGAGGTATTAAAAATATGCAGAGAGGGAAAAGATGTAGCTCTAATAAGTAGTGGAGATGCAGGAATCTACGGAATGGCAGGAATAATGTTGGAAGTTGCCAAGGATACAGAGGTAGAAGTGATAGTTGTTCCAGGAATAACATCTTCAATCGCCGGTGCAGCCATTGCTGGTGCTCCAATTATGCATGATTCTGCAACTATAAGTCTGAGCGACCTTTTAACTGATTGGGACGTTATAAGAAAAAGACTAGAAATGGCAAGCATGGGAGATTTTGTTATATCTCTATATAATCCTAAAAGCAAAGGTAGAACAACTCAGATAGTAGAAGCTCAAGAGATATTTTTGAAGCATAAATCTCCTGAAACTCCTGTGGCAATATTAAAGAATATAGGAAGAGAGGGAGAGAGCTGTACTTTTAGTAATTTAGAGAATTTTTTAAATCTAGATATAGATATGTTTACAATGGTAATAATAGGAAATTCAAAAACCTATATCGCTGATGGAAAGATGATAACTCCAAGAGGTTATAAGCTGTGATATGGGTCATTGGGGGAACAAAAGATTCCAGAGATTTTATAGAGATGTTCCCCGAAAAAAATCTTTTAATAGCTACTGTTGCCACAGAATATGGTGAAGAACTTTTAAAAGAGTATGGTATAAAGACTTTAGGAAAAAAACTGTCTTATGATGAGATTCGTGAATTTGTAAGAGATGAAGGAATAGAAGTGGTGGCAGATTTAAGCCATCCCTATGCTCGTGAGATATCTGCTAATGCCATAGAGATTTCAAAAGAGATGAATCTTACCTATTTCAGATATGAGAGGGAAGAGATAGAGATGGAGGAAAAAAATTGTTTCGCCACTCCAGAAAAAATAGCAGAGCATTTAGAAGCTCTCCAGGGAAATATCTTGGTCACTTTAGGAAGTAATACAATAGAGAAATTTAAAAATTTAAAAAATTTAAACAGTATCTATTTCCGAGTACTTCCCACACTCGAGGTTATTCAGAAATGTAACTATGCTGGTATATCTCCTAAAAATATTTTGGCACTTCAAGGTCCTTTCTCCCAAAATATGAACAGTGCTATGATACAGGAATATAGTATTAAGCACCTTGTAACTAAGCAATCTGGTAAAACAGGGGGAGAGATGGAAAAGGTTGAAGCTTGTAAAAAAAATTCAACCAATATTATCTATTTAAAAAAGCCCATAGTTAACTATGGGCAGGTTTCTCATTCTATAAGTGAATTGGTTCATAAAATTATTAACCAGTAGATTAGGAGATTTCAACCTTAATCTCTTGAACCTTACTGTTTCTCTTCATATAGTTAGCTAGATATACAAAAGGTGTATCTGCTGAAGCCACTATAAATTTAATGAAATAAGTACTCCAGAATATCTCTTGGAGTACTTCAAAAGGCATAACTCCCCAAAAGGCAATAGCTGTAAATACAAGGTTGTCTATAAACTGGCTTACAAGAGTGCTCAGATTATTACGAATCCAGATATGTTTTGTTGCAGGAAATCTTTTTTTCCAGAAGTTATATGCTCTGATATCGTGGAACTGTGATACTCCGTAAGCTACCAAACCAGCCACCATAAGTCTTGGCATAAATCCAAATATAAGCTTCATACTCCCATAGTTATTCAGTGCTTCATCAAAACCGCTCGGAGTAAAATTGATTGCTATCTGCATCAGGAGTGTAGCCACTATCATAGTGAAAAATCCTATCTTAACAGCCGTTCTAGCCTCTTCCTCTCCATAATTTTCAGAAAGTATATCTGTTACAAGAAATCCTCCAGCATACATAATGTTTCCTAGAGTAGTTCCAAATCCAAAAAGATCCACAAAAAGTACAACTTGAAGATTTGCCATCAGAGTAGAGATAGGAACCCAGATATAAAGCCCTATCTTCCCAAATTTTTTATAAGCAAACATGATAGATCCAAAATTGACTATCAGCATTATTAACCATAGATATTCATTTCTCATTTTTATTCTCCTTCAAATTATTGTTCAAAAACTCCCAAATCCTTGTTATCTATAAGAAGTTCTACACGTGGATTTTCCCTTAGAATATAGAATTCTTTCAGAAACCATTTTACTAGTTCGGGATCTCTCTTAACAACTGTTCCGTTATCTATAAATATATTTACAGTGACACTCCGAAAATATTTCAGACCTAGCTCGATATCCTTCCTTATCATCTCTCTTGTCTGACCCTGGGTACATACCATAAGACATACAGAGAAGAGTTTTTCTCCAAGTTCAAGAAGTTCTTTCTCTTCCAGACGAAAATTTTTATTATAGACATCCACTCTGAAATCATTGTCAAAAGTCTCTAGTCCCATACGGAATCTTATCTCTACTCCTGGGAAGAAAGAGACTATCTCTTCCAGCCTTTTATGATAACCGTAATAGATCTCAAAATAGAGAATACCTATATTTTTTTTCTCCACTATTTCACGGATTTTTTCCAGTGTTGTTCGGGGCAGTTCAAATACAGAACCGGAATTTATGACTTCTAGTGAACCGTACTCTCCAGTCACCTCATCCAGTGTCTCAAAATTCACACTCTCCATAAGTTTTTCATCCCGGGTGTTATCCTCGATATAATTACAGAAACTGCATTTTCCGTAGGCACATGGATAGCTTTTTAGAAGAACTATCTCCCGCCTATTCTCTTCATCTATTTTACTGTAACGATTTCCCATAGTTACCAACCTTTCTATATTTTTTTAATTTTTTCCAATAAAAAAACCAGCTGATATGCCGGTTAACCAAAGTTATATATATAAACTAAGTGAGTAAAAAAAAGAGGGCATACTGCCCCCTAAACTTTTTTACAAGCCTAGTTTTTTATACATGGATGGTCAAACGAACATGTCCCTGAAAACAGGATTTTTTTATTTAATTTCCAGAATAAATTATACAGGTTTTGCACTGAAAAGTAAAGAAAATATTATCAATTATCCAGAAGTTTTTTTAGAGATTTTTGAAGTTGTTTATCCTTTTGGACTTTTCCAAAGAGTTTCAGAATCCAGTTTAACTCTTTATCATCTACTCGCAGTTCATCCTTAACGTGATTCTCCAGTTTTTCTACTTCTAGTGGAAGGAGTTTAGGTTTTAAAGAATCTGAAATTTCTTGAAGACTTCCCTTTCCCTCATAAAATTGAAGAACTTTCATCCAGTTATCGAGAGGTTCTACTTTACGTAAAAGTAGGATAGAACGGTAATTAAACTGTGGCATCTCCTTATAACCTTTACGGCTGAGAAAACTTTTTACATCTTCATCTTTTTCGCTGTAATATAAAACTTCCCCGGCTTTTTTCATATTCATTATTTTCGGCATTCTGTTCGTACGGTCTATTTTTCTCAGATATTTAGAAAGAGGAAGAGTCTGAGTGACTTTGAAAAAATCCAGAGCCAAGTTATTAAAATCCATACCCTCCGGTATTCTGTTGTTTTCGATAATATCTATATATTCATCTATTTTTTTAAAATCTATCATTAAAATCTCCTTTATCTTTTTCTAAAGATATTATACTATATTTTCGAAAAATTTCCACGATGTTTTACTTTATGGTTAAATATGTTATAATATAAATATTGCTTTAGAGAGGAGAAACTATGGTCCAAAGAGAAAGAGTACGGAATCTCAATAATAAGGAATTAGATAAAGAAGGAGATTATGTAGCCTGTTGGATACAGAACTCGCCACGGATAAAATATAATCACACTCTTGAATTTTCTAAAAATCTGTCAGAAAGAACAGGTAAACCATTGCTTTTATTTTTTGTGTTAAATCCAGATTACCCAGAAGCAAAGCGTAGAAGCTATCAATTTCTTCTGGATGGAATATATAATTTTCAGAAAAATTTAAGAAATGAAAAAATTGAACTGAATATTTTTTTGGGAGATCCTGCCGAAATTGCAGGGGAGATAGGGAAATTTTCAGTGGCTCTAGTAACTGATAAAGGCTATCTGAATTTTAATAGAGATCTCAATTTGAAAATTACAAGAGAAAATAGTTCTTCTTTTTATGAAGTAGAGTCCAACCTTATCGTTCCCGTCGAAACAGCTTCCGATCATGAGGAGTACGGAGCCTATACGGTGAGAAAAAAAATAAATAGCAAAGTTTCTGGATTTATTAAAAATCCCAGGGATGAGTTTTTAGATGGAAGCAAAATAAAGTGTCATAATATAAATTATGGAAAATTCGAGAGTCTTAAAGAAAAACTTTGGGATATTGAAAATAAAGAA
This sequence comes from Fusobacteriaceae bacterium, assembly GCA_051648365.1. Taxonomy (GTDB): domain Bacteria; phylum Fusobacteriota; class Fusobacteriia; order Fusobacteriales; family Fusobacteriaceae; genus JAGNZR01. Next base: position 24,414 of record JBOFEZ010000127.1, on the reverse strand, counting down.
AATCGAGAAAATTTTCTTCAGTCGATATCTGATGATAATTTTTATCCTCTCTGCATAGAAGGTGGAGAAACTTCAGGTGAAAAAATTTTGGATGAGTTTATAGAAAAAAAACTCGATTTTTATCATCTTTATTCCAATAGCCCTTTCCAAAATTTTCACTCGGGACTAAGCCCTTTTCTCCATTTTGGGCAGATTTCTCCCCACTATATATACAATAAAGTTGTAAACAGTGGTAAAGCCGAGGAGGCTATAGAAGGTTTTTTGGAAGAACTTATAGTTCGTAGGGAACTGGCTTTTAATTTCTGTTATTTCAATAGAAATTATTCTGATTTCAATAAAATTCTCCCCTCTTGGTGCTATGAAACTCTAGAAAAACATAAAGGGGATAATCGTCCCTACCTTTATACCTTGAAAGAGTTAGAAAACTGGAAAACCCACGACGAATACTGGAACGAGGCTCAGAAATCACTCGTAACACTAGGAACTATGGATTCTTATCTAAGGATGTATTGGGCTAAAAAAATTTTGGAGTGGAGCCCTGATCCCGAAACAGCTTTTAACCATACTCTTTACCTCAATAACCGATACTTTTTAGATGGAAGAGATCCAAACTCCTTTACAGGAGTTGCGTGGTGCTATGGAAAACATGACCGTGCCTGGAAGGAACGATCTGTTTTTGGTAAAATAAGATATATGAATGAAAATGGACTTTTGAAAAAAATAAAAAAAATAAAAATATGAAGGAGTTAATATGAGATTAGATAAATTTTTAGTAGAATGCGGAATATGTAGCAGAAGAGAGACAAAGGATCTTATTAAAAATAAGATGGTATTTCTAAATGGAGCCCCAGCAAAAACTGTAACTGAGAATATAGTTCCTGGAAAAGATAAAGTTGAGTTTGAAGGTAAAACTCTAGAGTATAAGGAGTTTCGTTACTATGTAATGAATAAGCGTGAGGGATATATCACAGCTGTGGACGATTATCGTGACCCGACAGTTATGGACCTTCTTCCTGACTGGGTAAACCGTAAAGATCTTTTCCCAGTTGGAAGACTGGATAAGGATACAGTAGGACTCCTACTTTTAACAAATAATGGAAAATTAGCTCATGAGCTTATCTCTCCAAAAAAACATGTGGATAAGATATATTATGTGGAACTAGAAAAAAATATAACTGATGCTGATATGAAACTTCTAGAAGCTGGAGTAGATATCGGAGGATATATAACTAAACCAGCACAGGCAGAAAGAGTTGAAAGCAACAAAATCTATCTGAATATTCAGGAAGGAAAATTCCACCAAGTAAAGAAAATGATGCATGCTGTAAAAAATGATGTAACTTATCTAAAGAGAATTAAATTTGGAAATCTTGAATTAGGAAACCTTGAATTAGGAGCAGTAATAGAAATAAATATAGAAGATATCTTAAAAAAATAATTTATTTTCCATAAATAAACTTATAGGAATTTGGTGGAAATGGATATTATAGAGCGACCAGAACAGGGGCTAGCGACTTCTCGTAGAAAAAAACGTGCCCGGGAAGAAAAGAAAGCCATATTCGATATATACCGTAGTGAAAAAACAATTAAAGATTATCTTTTTTATCTGAAAGATTTTCTTAACTATGTCTATGAAGGTGATACGCCCATAGGACAGGAAGAACTTATAAATCTTATGTCCGAAATAGAGCGGGATGATATAGATGATTATCTTGTCCACCTTATGAACGAGAGAAATTTGAAAAAAACTTCAATAAACAAAATTATCTCATCCCTAAAATCTCTTTACAGAGAACTGGAAAAAAATGGAGTAGAAAATCCTTTCAAGCATGTACAACTTTTTAAAACGAGCAGAGATTTAGAAAACATACTAAAGCTTTCTTATGAAGATATAAAAAAGATTTTAGAGAAGTATCCCGTAAGAGGAGATAAAAGTTATAGAAACTCACTTATACTTCAAACTCTTTTTTATACTGGTATGCGTAGCAATGAACTCCTAAATCTTCAGTTCAAACATCTTCTGAAGCGTGATGGTGAACACTATATAAAATTGGAAAAAACCAAAAGTGGAAAAGAACAGTATAAACCTATGCATGACTATCTGGTAGAAAAAATAGCTAAGTATAAACATTATGTGGAAAAAATGTATCAGCCTTCAAAAGAAGAGTTGGAAGAGATGTTTCTCTTTCCTAGTTCTTTTGAAAAAAATACCCAGATGTCCTATCGTGGACTTTATTCACTCATACAGGATATGGGAAAAGTTATCGGTAAAGATATCAGTCCACATAATGTCCGTCATGCAATAGCTACTGAGCTTTCTCTTAACGGAGCAGACATATTAGAAATCAGGGATTTTTTAGGACATGCTGATACAAGGGTAACTGAAATATATATAAATGCAAAATCTATTCTTGAGAAGAGGGTACTGGATAAAATACCAGTTCCTAAGCTAGATTAAAAAAGACCTTTAATAAATATTATAGAAAAAGGAGTTGCGTAGAATTGATTAAGAAAAAAGTGATTATAGATTGTGATCCTGGGATAGACGATTGCCTAGCTCTTATACTGGCACTGAAATCTCCGGAACTGGAAATATTAGGTATAACTATCTGTGCGGGAAATGTTCCTGTGGAACTGGGAGGTATAAATGCCTACAGAGTACTTAAACTTCTAAACAGAGTCGATATCCCTATTTATCTAGGAGACAACAATCCTATAAAGAGAAAACTAATCACTGCTCAGGATACTCACGGTATGGATGGAGTGGGAGAGGTATTAGAAAAAATCGAACTTCCTGAGTGGGTTCTACACCGGGGTGCTGAAAATTTTATAATTGATAAGTTAGATGAAAATAACGATGTTTCTATAATAGCTCTAGGTCCTTTGACAAATCTGGCAAAAGCTGTTAATAAGAAAAAAGATATTTTGAAAAAAGCTGAAAAAATAATTGCTATGGGAGGAGCCTTCAGAACTAACGGAAACTGTTCCCAAGTAGCTGAGTTTAACTACTGGGTAGATCCTGAATCTGTGAATATCGTTTTCAATAATATTGAAAATCCAATAGAGCTTGTACCACTGGATGTGACAAGAAAAATAGTTCTCACTCCCAACTATAGAGAATACTTGAGACAGATCCCTTCTCCACTTGCAGATTTCATTTTTGATATAACTGGATTCTATGTGGACTTCCACTGGATGCAAGAAAGAACTTTGGGATGTGTAATAAATGATCCTCTCGCTGTGGCACAATTTATAGATCCAACTCTGTGTTCAGGATTTTTCTCTAATTTAGAATGTGTAGAAAATGGTCCTGCCATAGGTCAGACTCTTATCGATATAGGTAAATTTTACGGAAGAAACAATAACGTTTTGGTAAATACTGAGGTAGATGAAAAAAGATTTTTCAAAATGTTTTTCCACAGACTTTTCCCTAATCAGAAGGACGATTCAGACAAAATAATAAAAAAATACTAAAAGTCCAATAATAAAAATTACAGAAAATTATTTTTTTGGTAATTTTCACAACTCTTGATTTTCTAATTGAAATTCAAAATCATTACCTGGAGATAAAACAGAGCTTAAAACCTCTTAAAGATCTCTAGGTTTTCTTTTAAAACTCTATAATTATTCAGAATAATTATTAAAAAAATAATTATTTATCATATAATTAACATTATATACAGTATTGTTATTCATGTATGAAGAATAATTATTAATCTAGTAATCAATCGAATAATAATTATTTTTGCTTATCTATAATTCAGCTTTTAAACACATCAGAAAAAGTTTTGCGATAGAATCATCGAACTGGGTTGGATGTCTCTTAAAAACGAAATAAAAGCACAAAAGGTGAAGAAACCTTCCTTCACCTTCCTAAAGTCCTTTAATAATAATTAAAGAAAATTTATTTTTTCTTGAAAACACCATATAGGAATTCTCTTTTATCACCCCAAGGCATCGAATATTCGTAGTTCAAATTCTCGAGGAGAGAAAAATCTTCTTCAAAAAATTCTGCCAGTTCCTCTATTGTAGTTTTTTTCAAAGGAAGTCCGTTGCACATTTCAGCTTTATTTTTTTCATGAAAACATGATATTATAAAAATCCCTCCTGGTTTCAAAAAGTTGATAAGATTTTTTTTGTACTCTTCCCGCTCCTCTTTTTTTAAAAGAAAATGAAAAACAGCTCTATCATGCCAAAGTTTTCCTTTTTCAGAAAAAGATATTTTCTCGCTTAGGTCTGCTACCATAAAATTTATATTGTTATTATTTGTAATTTTATTTTTCAAATCCTCCTCTAAAAGTTTCAGCCCCCCTTCACTGAGATCTAATCCTAAAATATTTTTGTACCCTTCCTGCATCAGATAAGATATTAGAGTTCCCCTTCCGCAACCAGCATCTATAATGAGTTCTTCTTTGGAAGGAAAATATTTTAAAATCAGAGAAAGAGATGGTTCTGGAACCTCTTCATACCATCCCAACTCCTCTTTTGATTTTTCTAAAAATGTTATATCCCATATTTTTTTCCTATTTTTCATACCCTTAAACCTCCTATAACTTTCCTAAAATAATTATACCACAAAAGCTATCTGAAGGCTTCCTTTTTTGTACAGATAAAAATCTGTACTTCTTTGTACAATTAGTGTATAATATATAGATGGTCTATGTATATTAAAAATTAGGTTTTAATGTTATAAAAGAACCTTTAGGTATCTTTCCTATGATGTTAGATTTGAAATTGCAGCAGTCATAATAATAACAAGAGGAGAGAATTTATGAACTTTGCTAAAAGAGAGAGTCTTAAAAAACAGTTTAAGGTTGAAGTATTTAAAGGCACAAAAATTGTCAACGAAGAAAGTTATGACTTTATCGAGGGGAGAAAATTTTTCCCTGCTCCGGAAGAAGCTGTAAAATATATAAATCAGTTAAAGGACAAGCTAGAAATAAACTGGGTTATCAGATACTTTAAAAAAGTTGAAGAGAACTGGGAACTTGTAGAGATTATAGAACAGTAGTCATAAGAAAAGAGAGAGTAACTTCTTCGAAGTTACTCTCTCTTTTTCTATGTAATTGAAGACTTCGTAAAATGTCTCAAAATTAATTCCGGCTTATAAAACTACGCATATTTTTTTAAAATGCACTACAATCGATTTTGCAGAGCCTCCAAAAAAGTTCTATTTTTACATGAAATAATGTTTTTATCTCATGTATTTGTTTAACTTATTCACAAACTCAACTGGATTTTTAATAGGGAAACCTTCTATAATCATCCCTTGAATATATAGGATGTCAGCCAAGTCTTTGATCTCCTCATCTTTTTCTGCAGATTGTAATCTTTTAAAGATAGGATGTTCAGGATTAAGCTCCAAAACCTTCTCGGCTCTGATACCTTCATTTCCAGGTATTTCAGAAAGGGTTTTTTCCATCTCGAGAGATACAGGACCTTTTGTGGAAATAGCTACAGCACTTTCTCCTAAAGAGTTGTTAAGTTTGATCTCTTTTATATCTCCCTTAAGAATATCTGATAATTTTTCAAGAAGCCCTTTATTCTTTTCCTCTATCTCTTTTGTCTTTTTCTCCTCTTCCTCAGATTCAGGAATTTTGAAATCAGACTCATTTACTGACTTAAAAGTTTTACCGTCATACTCCTTAAGGGATTTTATGGCAAACTCATCTATCTTATCCGTTAAAAAGAGAACTTCGAATCCTCTGTCCAGAAGTGACTTAACTTTAGGGTGAGTCTTGAGTATGGATATCTCCTCTCCAGAAACATAGTATATCTCTTTCTGCTCTCCATCCATATTTTCAGTGTATTCCTTCAAAGTCACATATTCATCTTTTTTAGAAGATTTGAAAATAAGTAGGTTCTGAAGTTTTTCCCTGTTCACTCCAAACATATCCTGGACTCCGTACTTTATATTTCTTCCGAAAGCCTCCCAAATCCCGATATATTTTTCTCTTTCGCCTTTAAAAATTTTTTCGAATTCACCTATTATTTTTTTCTCTAAGTTTTTAGCTATAGCAGAGAGTTCGCTATTTTTCTGAAGAATCTCTCTTGATATATTTAGAGAAAGGGTATCACATTGAACAAGTCCCTTTACGAAACTCAAATATTCTGGAATCAGCTCTTCGCACCTATCCATTATAAATACATTTTTCGAATATAACTGAAGTCCTCTCTTAAAATCCCTTGTATAAAAATCATGAGGAGCTTTTCCAGGAATATAAAGAAGTGCAGTATACTCGAGACTTCCCTGGATATCCATATGCATATGATGTACCGGATCTTCCCAGTCATGGAAATTAGATTTATAAAACTCGTTATATTTTTCGTCATTCAGCTCATTTTTAGCTGTTTTCCAGATAGGTTTAGTCGAATTTGTTCTCTCTTCTCCTATCATTATAGGATATTTTACATAGTCCGAATATTTTTTAATAAGAGATTTCAGTTGATAATCCTGAAGGTATTTCTTATCTTCCTCCTCCTCTCTTATATGAAGAGTAATTTTAGTTCCTCTTCCTTCTTTTTCTGTCTCTTCAATTTCATAACTTCCATCGCCCTTAGAACTCCACTTTACTCCCTTTCCAGAGTATGGGGATTTTGTTTCCAAAGTGATTTCGTCAGCTACCATAAAGGCTGAATAGAATCCTACTCCAAACTGTCCGATAATATCTGCATCACCTTTTTTCTCACTCTCATTAAAAGAATCTTTAAAAGCTTTGGAACCTGATTTTGCTATAGTTCCTATATTCTCCAGCACCTCATCGTAACTCATTCCTATTCCGTTATCTTCAATTATAAGTTTTTTATTTTCAACATCAGAAGATATCTTTATCTGAAACCCCTCTCCTGCCATTAATATTTCAGAGTCAGTAAGACTTTTAAATCTAACTTTATCTATTGCATCTGATGCATTTGAAATAAGCTCTCTTAAAAAAATCTCCTTATGGGTATAGATAGAATGGATCATTAAATTTAGAAGTTCTTTTGTCTCTGCTTGAAAACTTTTTTGTTCTTTTCTCATTTTGCCCTCCCTTTTTAGCACTCTCAACCTTGTACGGCTAATAATTTATATCAATTTTTCCACTATTTGTCAATAATTTTTTTGCCCCTCCAAAATTGCCTATAATAAAATCCCAGATATAAATATACCTGGGATTTTTAGAAGTGCGTTACAATCGATTTGATAAAACCGACTAAAAAATAACTTTTCCATCTTGTTTTATATCTGCTATGACTATCTTTTTGTCTTTACATAGTGTTTTTAGTTGTCTGCAAACTTGAAAGTTATCCCCGAAATGCATGGGAACCATTTTTTGAGGAGATATTTCATCTATAAAGTAAAGTGCACCTTTATATGCTCTCTCTTCCAGTCTTGGATCTACAGGGAAAAATGCAAGATCAAGAGTTTTAGATCCTAAGTAAGTTTTTATGTCCCTAACTATACTTTTGTAACTCTTTTCCATAAAAGAAGATTCCTCTTCATTGTCTTCCTCTCCCCAATCCCACCAGTTAAGATCCCCACCGTGGAATACGATTTTATCTCCTGTATCTATAAGAAAAGATACCCCTATATCTGTGGATCCGAAAGAATGAACAGTGACTCCGGTATATAAAGAAATACTCTCATTTTTTTCCATAAATGCTGTTTTATTATCTCTAAAATTATAAGCCTCTGTTACATCATTACTTATGACATAATTTATATTCTCTCTCAACTCTCTCCAATTAAAAATTTCTTTTGAATAATGGTCATGGTGTCCATGGGATACAAAAACCGTTATTTTTTTATCTTGAGAAACTTCGTTTAAATATTTTTGTACGATATTCTCATCTCTAGAAGAATCTCTATAGAAATCGAATATAAAAACGTTTTTCATGTCTTCGTATATAAATCCACTGTTAAATATGTAGGTTATCTTCTCTCTCTTCATAATTATCTCTTCTTCTCTGGAACTATCTCTACCCAGTAGCCGTCAGGATCATTTATAAAGTATATTCCCATTTCAGGATTTTCGAAACAGATAACTCCCATCTCTCCGTGCTTTTTATATGCTCCCTCGTAATCATCAGTTACAAAAGCAAGATGAAACTCCTCATCTCCAAGGTCATAAGCCTCTTCACGGTCTAGGAGCCATGTAAGCTCAAGAGTGAAGCTTCTGCTCTCATCTCCTAAGTAAAATAGCTTAAAGCTTCCATCCTCAGGTTCATAAGTTCTAACTATCTCTAGTCCAAGTGCATCTCTGTAAAAATCTAAACTTTTTTCATAGTCCAGTACATTAAAGTTGAAATGGTTAAATTTAAATTTCATAATTTCTCTCCTCCTGTATTCGTGTTCCTACCTATAGCATAAACTATTTAAGGAGATTTTTCAATAGGAAATAAAATTTATTTGGAGTGATTTTCTTGAAATACAAAAATTCCAATTGCATTCTAAATGAAGAAGAGAGTCCACAGCTGTGAACTCTCTTCTTCTCTATTTTTTCTGCAAATTTTCAATCTCAGTTCTCATCTTCTCTATGTCCAGATTGTACTCCTCCTTCATATCTTTCACAGATTTATCCAGAGGGATATCTTTAGGAAGACCGAGTTTTTTTACCAGCTCCTCAGGAGACATTCCTACTCCTGTCCATATCTCATTCAAGGTAAGTTTTCCACTGAAGGTGAAAGTCGCTTCTCCTGTGACTGCCTTTTCCGGAGTAACTCCAACCATTTCAGCTACTATCCCTTTTATCATACCGTCATCAAATTCAAGATTTTTTTTAGCATAGGCCTCTCCACTCATTTTGATTGGAGTACTAAGAGGAAGTTCCTCCTCTGTGAATCCAAGCTTTTCATACACTTCTTTCTCTTCTAGTTTGAATTCCTGAATAACTTGCTCATAGGTCATCCATCCACGGATATTGGCAGGATTATTTTTAAGAATCTTATCCAAAGAGTTAGGCATAGTTTCAAAGAATCCCAGAGCTTTGGTAGCTAGTATTATTCCTACAAAAACTCCCAAGGCAGCCCCTGCTAATTTTACTGTTGGTACAGGTGAACTTAAGTTTGTGCTGAGAGAGTTTGTTTTTGTAGGGCATGTAGCAACACATTTCATACATGAGTAGCAATCCACTGGTTTTACCTTATCTGCTTTGGCAACATCAATAGCAGCAGGACAAACCTTAGTACATTTTTTACAGTTTACACAAGTTTCTTTGTCACGATTTATTTTAAGAAAACTGAATTTTCCCAATATGCTGTATACAGCTCCTAGGGGACAGATATATCTGCAGAAAAGTCTCACATAGAAAAATGACAAAAAAATCATGGTTACCAGTATGCTAAATCCTATGGAATACTCTCCCCACAGTTCTCCCCATCCTGCAGATATATGACTATATGCTGCAAAGGGATCATAGGGATTTATAACCAGAGTTGAAGTTTTCCAAGTGAAATAAATTATAGCAACTAGAACCACATATTTTATCCATCTAAGGTATTTGTCTAACTTTTCGGGTACCAGAAGTTTTTTCTTTCCAAAAAAAGCTGGAATATCCTGCATGGTTCCCAGGGCACATATCCATCCACAGAAAAATCTTCCTGCAAAAAATACCAGCAATCCTGATCCCAAAGCTAAAACAGTATTGGAATAATATGTTTTTGCAATATAGCTTTTTCCTGTTAAAAGGTTAAAAAGACTTTCTAATGCTCCAAAGGGGCAGATTGCATGGACTGTAGGAGATCCTTCAAAACCTCCCCCCATTGTCTGATGCAATATTCCCATAACTGTCACTAGAGCTAGAACAGCAAGCTGCACTCCCCATCTAAATCTTGTAATTGTCTTGTTCATAAAATCACTCCCTCAATTGTTTTTTGTTATATTAATAATATTAACAATTGGTTGTGACTTCAGTGTGACCAGTTTTTTTAAAATCTATATCCTAACATCACTGAAACTTGATCCATAGAATCATATTTTTTAGAATCTTCCAATTCTGTTCTAGAGTAAAGTATCTCTCCCTGAAGGAAGCTGATATTCATTCCCAATCCAGCTCCATAATAGTAAGTCGCTTCTGGATTTGTTCCATTAATTTTCTCACTAGTATAAAGAGATTTTCCTACTTTAGCTACAAGGTATGGTTTTATTGCTATCGGAAATATATTCCATCTTGCAAGAAGATATGCCGGAACAGTATCTATATCCAGTGCTGAATTGCCACCATTATACTGAATACCTCCTCCTATGTCAAACAGCAGAAGTGACTGAGTAATTTCAAGTCCTATTGCCGGTGCATAATTCTCTCCAGCTTTCTCTCCTGAATATGTTTTTCCATTTGTGATTCCTCCGAATCTCAGATGTGTATCCAAAGAATATGCTGACATAGATAGAGCACAAAGTGCCCCTAAAAGTAATTTTTTCATAATAATATATCCCCCTATTTAAAGCTTATTGTATTTTTACCTGTTTGTTTAGAATAGTAAAGAGCTTCATCCGCATCTTTTATAATTTTGGAAAGAGTTTTCATTTTAAAGCTGTTTTCTCCTATACCTACACTGAGAGAAACAGAGATATTCTGAATGATTAAATTGTCTAGTATTTCATTTAACATCAAATCACCTCAATATATCCTTATCTTTATATTGTACAACATTTTCTATTGAAAAATCAAGATTTTTCCAATTAAAAAGGCAGGTATACTAACCTGCCAGTTTTTTTTATTTAGTTCTGAATGTTGTACAGTCTACATGCCCACGTTTCTGATGCATATGTATCTCTTTAGCCGAACATTCTAAAGCGTTATTATAATAGCAATCTTTTACTTTACATGAACCTATTCCACCCATGGCAGCCACTCCGGCTTTCTCTCCTCCTACCATATAAGTATCACAAACAGGGGTATCATCTCCTACATTTATTCCATATGTATGGCATCCTCCATCTTTGTTGTAAACACATTTTGCTGCATCACAATCTTTAATTTTTGTCATTGGCATATAACGCATCCCTCCTTATATATTTTGGTACAATAATATACTGTATTATTCAAAGCTTTCCTTTTTTAGATTAGATATTTTTATTTTTTATCTAAAGCATTCTGCACTGCTTCTTTAAGTCCTCTAGAAGTGTATGTTGCACCTACAACATCATCAATACCTTCTGTAGATTGTTTCTTTAGTATCTCTTCTGTTATCTCTTCAATAGCTGGATCTGCATATTTCGGAGTATCTTCATGGCTTAAAACTTTTATCCCTAGAATTTTTGTCCCTTCTAATTCTACCTCTACTTTCATATCTCCTTTAAAAGCAAAAGCTGATCCCTCCTTTTTTATAGTTTTTGAAAAAGTGAGTGTTGAAAGAATTAAAATTGCCAACATCATTATTTTTTTCATAATTTCCTCCCGATTATATAGAATTAGTAATTATCCATTTTTTTGACTTGCGGAGCAGAATCCACAACCTACACAAACATGACCCAAAGAAGCTGTTTTTTTAGTTTCTAATTTTTTTTCAGTTACTTTATTTCCAGATTTTTGATTTTCTCTGATTGCTTCAACATGACCATTTCCAATTCCTAAAGAATGATATTTCAGCATCTCAGCAAGATTATCCATACATGATGTATAACCAGTTAACACAGCTCCAGTACAGTGGTTGTCATCTAAAAGTGCTACTACATCTTCAACTTTTTTTCCTTCAAGAAGTATACCTAAAGCTCTCAGGTTTCCATTACATCCTCTTTCAGCTGAGAAGTGAGCAATTTTTCCATCCTTAACTTCCACAGTCATTTTTTTAGGACAAGCACCGTAAGGAACTTCTGTAAATTTAACATCTTTTGCTGCTTCTACATTTTTTGTTATACTTAGCCCGAATACCAACAGAAAAGCTGTAAACATAATTTTTTTCTTCATATCATTCTCCTTTCAAATTTTATTTTTTTTGTTTTGTATACTTTATTTCTACCTTAAAAAAGTGTAAAAATCAAGAGTTCGAGAATATTAATATTTTTTTATAAAAAAGAAACCTATGTTACCGATTTTTTTTCAAAAAAGAGTTATACTTAATCTATAAGAAAATATCAAGGGAGGTTTTTATGTCAATATTTAAAAATTTAAAAAGCGAAGAAGTTTTAAAACTTGAAGATCAGATTCAGGTAGGGAAAAATTCTGTGAGCAGTTTAGTTTTAGCTCAAAAAAATGGCGTAGGACTTACTCTTTTTGCTTTTGATAAGGGAGAAAGTATAGGGACTCACTCTGCACCTGGAGATGCTATGGTCGTAGTTCTTGCAGGTAAAGTAGAAATCACTATTGGAACTGAAAAATATATCCTAAGCCAGGGAGAAAGCATAGTTATGCCTGCTAATATTCCTCATTCACTGCTAGCTCTGGAAGAATTTAAAATGCTACTTACAGTAGTAAGAATATAGGGAGGAACTGAAATGACTGGAATAAATAATATTGAAAAATCTAAAATCATAAAACTTCAAGATACAATTAGCTATACCCCTGGTGGAATTGTAAGCAAAAGAATTTACCAAAGAGAAACTGCAACATCCATACTTTTTTCTATAAGTGCAGGGGAAGAGATAGAAAACAACAAAGTAGACAATGACACTCTTATCTTCACTTTAGAGGGAACTCTCAAGATAAATATTGAGGGAATGGATCATATCTTAAATTCAGGAGAGATTATCCTTATCCCTTCTGACAGACTCTATGAAATCACAGGTGAAACAGATTCAAAGTATCAACTTATAGAGATGTAATTTATATCTAAAAAAGAGAGTCCAATCGGACTCTCTTTTCTTATTTCGCTATCGGAAGATCTTTTCTTCCTGCCCATTCTGCAAAACTAGCATCATAATTCCTAACTTTGTATCCAGCTTGTTCCAAAACATATGCTACCATAGCTGCTCTTACTCCTGCTGTACAGTAGGTTACAATAACATCATCTTTACTTATTCCCTTTGAAGAGATTAAATTTTTAGTTTCTTCTGGAGAAATAAAAAATCCTTCTTCATTTCTAAATTCCACATAATTTATATTGATGCTTCCTGGAATATGTCCATCTCTAACTTCACCGTGTATTGCTTTCTGGCTGTATTCTTTTGGATCTCTTGTATCTATTATTTTATAATCTTTTAAATTTTTAGCAAGCTCGTCTGTTCCGATAACTATATCATGATTTATATTTTCTACAACAAAATCTCCTTTTAAAGGTGTTGTTTTTTCCTTCGTCATTGGAAAATTATTTTTTTTCCATTCGTTAATCCCTCCAGAAAGAATAGATATTTTCTCTAAATTCCCAAGCTTCAGAGTCCACCATATTCTAGCATCTTCTCCCCAAGCCAGTGCATCTCCGTAGATTATAACAGGTTTATTTTTCATTACTCCTAAATTTTGAATTTTATCAGTTAGAGATTCTTTGTTCAATTCAACATTTCCCCAGTCCTTATCTCCATTTTTTCCAGACATATTAGAAAGCTCAGGCCACGAGGTAGGTATACTTCCTGGAATATGTCCTTTAGAATACTCTTTTTCTCCCCTGGCATCGATAATAGTATACTTATTCAAATTTTTGCTCAGTTCCTCAGCTGTTATAACCCCTGCAAATAAAAGTGTAAAATTAACAAACAAAAAAGATACAATCAAACCAATTTTCTTCATTTATTCCCCCTAGATTAAGTTTGTTTAATACAATTTTATTATACTCCTACTTAACAGCTTTTTCAATGAAGATTTTTAACAAAAAAAAAGAAGAGCTCTTTGATGAACTCATTCTTAATTTTACTTCTATATTACTTCTCTTCGAATACAGTTTTATAAACCACTCCAGCAATTATAGCTCCTAGAATTGGCGCCAACCAGAATAGCCACAGCTGTCCTAATGCTCCGCTTCCTGCAAAAATTGCAACCGCTGTACTTCTAGCAGGGTTAACAGATGTATTTGTAACAGGGATGCTTATCAGATGTATAAGTGTAAGCCCTAATCCGATAGCTATTGGAGCGAATCCCTTTGGTGCTCTTTTATCTGTAGCTCCTATAATTATAAATAGGAACATCATTGTAAGAACAAGCTCACATATAAATCCAGAAACCATACTATAACCATTAGGTGATAGTTCTCCAAATCCGTTAGAAGCAAAACCTCCAGCTAAAGAGAAATCTGCGTTTCCTGAAGCGATAAGATAAAGTACACCTGCTCCTAAAGCTCCTCCAAGAACCTGACTCACCATATAAGGGAACAGCTCTTTTTTATCAAAACGACCTGCTACCATAAGTCCTACAGATACTGCTGGATTTAGATGACACCCCGAAATATGTCCTATAGTATAAGCCATTGTAAGAACAGTCAATCCAAAAGCCAAAGCCACTCCTGTAAATCCTATTCCCAGCTCAGGATATCCTGCTGCTAGAACAGCACTTCCGCACCCTCCTAGAACTAGCCAGAAAGTTCCTATAAATTCAGCTAACATTTTTTTCTTCATAATATTTCCTCCTTTGAATATAATAATTTTGACACATCGATAATTATATCATAAATCACCATTCTTCCATAGAGAAAAATTTTTTTTTATTATTTTAAAAATTCCTGATATCTTATCTCCACAACTTTTCCCACAACTCTCAGATTATCACTTTTCCTTACAGGGATATCCGGATAATCAGGATTGATACTCTGAAGACAAAGTCTATTGTCCACTAGTTTCAAAATTTTTACATAGGTTTCTTCATTCAAATCAGCCACCACTATCTTATTGAGATTGGATTCCAAGTTATTGGTAGCCGGGTCTACAACTATATCAGAACCGTCTCTTATCTTGGGCTCCATACTGTCACCCTCTACCGTCATAGCAAAACATTTAGAGTAATCCAATTTTTTATTACTTATAAAAGGAATAGAGTTTCCTGAGGATTCAAAATTTAGGTATCCTCTTCCTGCAGAAACTTTTCCTACAAGAGGGACTTCTATTATCTCACAATCATTTTTCTTTATTCCTACAGAGTAATCAGGATCCTTTGCTTTTTTCCATAGATCTATAAGTTCTTCTTTTTCCCAGTCCAGAAGAGAGAGATTGCTCAGCATCTGATTCAATAGTTTAAAGGTTGGGATTTTTCTACCTTTTTTTATATTGGTAAAATACTGAGGACTTATATCACATAGTTTACTTAGCTCCAGTCCTGTTATTTTTTTTCTTTTCATATATAAATTTATTTTATCTTTAAAATCCACGGGATCACCTCTTAATTTTAGTCTTATTCACGACTAATTATAACACAAAACTTTAATTTTTTAAACTTTTATGGTTAAAATTAATTTTTTAGAATATTAATCTTGATAAAATTAATCTTTTGGGATATAATTGATTTAAAAAGATAAAGAATTAACAAAAAATATTCTTTGGAGGTTTATTATGAGAATGAAAAAAATTGGAAATAATCTTGAAGTTACACTATACTTAAAAAAAATCAACAAAAAAATCAGATATATAGCCCGTGATGAAAAAGAAGCCTTTCAAATTGCCGGTGAACTTTTAAAATAAAAAAGAGGTCATTTTTGTGACCTCTTCAACGAACCTATTCTTTAGTTTGAGATTTTGTCTTTAATCTGATCTCCGACCTTTTTGATTTCATCTGCAGTTTTCTCTACCTTTTCTGCAGTTTTTTCAACTTTTTCCACGACAGCTTCTACTTTTTCAGTTACAGTTGCTTCTGTTTTTTCAACCGCATCTGCTGCTGCCTCAGTAGTTGCTTCTACCTTTTCACTAACTGCTTCAGTTGTCGCCTCAACTTTTTCAGTAACCGCCTCAGTAGTTGCTTCAACTTTCTCAGTCACAGCTTCTTCAACCTGTACAGGAGTTTCTACTGGTGGAGTTTCACTTTTATCTCCCGAACATGCTACAACAAAAACAGTTAATGCTAGAAATGCAAATAACTTAATTTTTTTCATTTCGATTCCTCCTTAATTTAAATGCTCTATTATATTATAGGAGGTGTTCGCTTTTTTTCCTCTTTTTTAATCACGAACTGCAAGAGGCATCATTATATATAGATAGTTACTGTTTCCGAACTCCTGGAGCCGGAACATAGAATGGGAATCATTTCCTCTTATAACTATATTTTTATCTACCATAGAAACGTATTCCAAAATGTACTTCGCATTGAGGGAAGCTTTAAAATCCTCTCCCATTTTCATCATATTGACCTTCTCAGAAATTTTTGCACTTCCTGAGCTAGCTTTTATTTGTAGTTTTTTTCCTTTGAAATCAAATGCTCCTCCGTACTTTAGTTCAGAACTACTTTTAGATATAGAAATCACCTTTCTTAGGGAAGATTTTATCTCACTATTGTTAAATTCCATCTCTTTAGAGAATGAACTATTGGCCATAACAGCTGAGTAGTTAGGGAATTGTAGCTCTATAAGCTTAGTTGCAAAATAACTGTTTCCCCAAAGGAATACGAGATAATTTTCATAAAATTCTATCTCTATCTCTTCTGTTTGTGAATATTTCATAAGACGGATAAGTGAATTTACACTATCTATAGGCATAGAAAAAGTTTTTTCTTCTAGTGAATTTATATTTTCTTTAAGGTATACCATTCTAAATGAATCTGTGGCAACAAACTCTGCACACTCCTTCATAAAATTCATTCTTACTACGTTTATTGCCAAATTATCAGGCGACTGCGAGGCACAAAATTTTACCTTTTCTAAACTCTCTTTCAGTTTTAATGGAGCTATCTCTGTAAGTTTTTTTGAATTTATTTTTTTGATTACAGGATAAAGTTCACTTTCCATAACAGAAAATTCTGCACTATGAACATAAAGTGTATCTTCTTGAAGCTTTATCTCTAACTCTTCTACATTGAGAAGTTTTATATACTCCAGTATAAGTGCAGGCTTTATAACAACCTTACCTTCTTCTCCTATCAGGCACCTAACAGTTCTGATAAGATCTATTTCCATATTGGTTCCGCAGAAAGTAAGTACATCTCCTACAGCCTCTATATATATTCCTGCCAACACAGGTTTTACACTGTTTTCTCTTAGAATAACCGAGAAATCCGACAATATTTCTACAAGTTCCTCTCTCTTTATGTTGAATTTCAATTTAGCCTCCAAAATTTTTAGAATATTATGATTATACTATTTTTCATAAAAAAAGTCAAGGTAACTCAGTGTCACCTTGACATTGTGTGAATTATTGTGCTACAAGTATCTGCTGCCAATATTTATTTTGAATAGGCAGAGCATTCTTTATATCTTTTAGTATCTCAGTATTTTTAAGATCTTCAATCTGATATAGTGGAGTTGTCTGCATAAGTTCCTTGGCAGGAATATTTATAGATGGAATCTCAAGCTCATCAGCTATATTAGCATATACTTCGGGTCTATGAATAAACTCTAGGAATTTGTAAGCATTTTCCATATTCTTGCTTCCTTTTGTTACAACCAAAGAATCTATATACGATACTCCTCCTTTTTCAGGAATTATAAAATCTGTATTTTCTCTCTGTTCGTCATCTAGCTCTCTATATACGTTGTCAGAATACCCATGAACCACATAGAATTCTCCAGTTGCAAATCCCTTTCCAAAAGACTCTGCATCAAATTTAACTATATTCTTCTTCCATTTTTTTACCAGTTCACTAGCTTCGGCTATTTCCGATTCCACCATAGTGTCAGCCTGATATCCTAAAGTCAGAAGAGCAGAAGTCATAACCTCTCTCATATCATCTAGCAGTGTCATCCTTCCTTTTAAATCTTCTCTCAGATAGATTGAGAAATCTCTTGGATAATCTTTCACATACTTCTTATTTACTATTATTCCAGTTGCTCCCATTGCATAAGGAACAGACATTACATTTTCTTTATCAAAATATTGAACCTTTTCAAAAACTATAGGATCTATATTTCCCAAGGTAGATATCTTGCTCTTATCCAGATGTTCTATCATTCCCTCATTGTTAAGTATCTCTACATAGTCAGTTGACGGCATAATTATATCATAACCTTTTGCTCCAGCTTTTAATTTTGCAAACATCTCCTCATTAGAAGAGTAGATATCCTCAATAATTTTAATTCCTGTTTCCTTCTCAAATTCCTGATAAACCGATTTTGGTATGAAATCAGCCCATGTATAGATATACAGATTTTTTTCCTCTTTTTTTGACCCGTTATCTCCACACGCTAATAAAAGAAATGGTAGTGCAAGTAAGGTAACTATTTTTTTGATTTTCATTCCTGTCAACCTCCCGTTTTACTCTATTGAGTAGTTTTAATTTTATTTATACAGCATCTGTTATTATATAATTTTTTATAGGTTTAGTCAATAGTTTTCCTATGGAGCAGTTCCTTAGCCTTTAGAGAGCCCGGTGCTCCTAGATAGTCCCTGTAAATTTTTTGTACCATTGGATTTTCGTGTGCTCTTCTCATAGTTTTTCCTTCGTCGATAGCATTGAGAGCCTGTATTCTTTTTTTCAGAATATTTACATCACCACGGATATAGGGTTGACCTCCTCCTCCGATACATCCGCCTTTACAGGCCATAATTTCAATGCCGTGAAATTTTTCTTCACCAGATCTTATCATCTCCAGAAGTTTTCTAGCAGACCCCAATCCATGAGCTATACCTATTCTAATTTTTCTATCTCCTAGTAAAATCTCTGCTTTTCTGATATCTTCCAAATTTTCCAGCGGTATAAATTCTAGTTCCTCCATCTCTTTTTCAGTTATGAGTTTATATGCCGTTCTTAGAGTAGCTTCTACAACTCCACCCGTTCTTCCAAAAAT
Organism: Fusobacteriaceae bacterium; assembly: GCA_051648365.1. Lineage (GTDB taxonomy): Bacteria > Fusobacteriota > Fusobacteriia > Fusobacteriales > Fusobacteriaceae > JAGNZR01. The sequence goes on along the minus strand of JBOFEZ010000127.1, from coordinate 5,643 downwards.
AACACCTGCTCCAGAATAAAGTCCCAAAGGATTATCCATCTCTGAATCTTGAAGAGCATCAAAATTAATTGATGAAGATTTTATCATATGGGCCAGCTCTCTTGTACTTATAGAAAGATCTGTATCATAATTTCCGTCTTTGGAATATTCTGGACTATGAGCCTCTTGTTTCTTTGCTAGACAGGGCATTACGGATACTACTACGAGATTCTCTCTCGAAACACCTATTTTTTTTGCCCATATCTCCTTTGCAACAGATGAAAACATCTGCTGTGGAGATTTTGTGGTAGATGCTATTCCCAGGAGGTCAGGAAAATCTTTCCGGAGAAAATTTATCCAAGCCGGACAACATGAAGTAAGTAAAGGAAGTTGAATTTTACCCTTATGCTCTTCTCCCTCTTCCAGTCTTTTTCGGAATTCAACCGCTTCCTCCATCACTGTAAGATCTGCTCCCCAGGAAGTATCGAACACATGCTGGAATCCCAGTTCTTTCAGAGCCGAAGTTATTTTTTTCTCCACATTGGTTCCCGGTGGATACCCTAACTCTTCTCCCAAAGCTACTCTGACTGCGGGAGCTATCTGAGCTATTACAGTTTTATCCCTTTTAGAAAGAATCTCTAGGAGTTTCCAAGTATAATCTCTTTCTGTTAAAGCTCCTGTTGGGCATACTGCTACACACTGACCACAGAAAGTGCAGTAACCATCTTCTAGACTTTTATTATAGGGAGTTGTTATTACAGAATTTATTCCCCGCTTTACTGCAGATATTATATTGCAGGTTTGATAGGTGTTGCACATGGTCTCACACCTTCTGCACATTATACATTTATCCAAATCACGACTTATAGCTCTGTTCATCTCTTTTTCTATTCCTTTTGTTCCCCAAGGGTAACGTATCTCTTTTACCCTTAATTCCTGAGAGAGATTCTGCAGTTCACACTGACCTGATTTTTCACAGACAAGACAATCCTTAGGGTGGTTGGAAAGTATAAGTTCCAGTATTCCTCTCCTTATATTGAGTAGTTCTGGAGAATTGGTTATAACTTCCATTCCCTCCCATACCTTGGTAGCACAAGATGGAAAAAGTGATTCTTTTTTATCTACTTCTACCACACAAATTCTACAAGAAGCACACTCGTTCGTATATATGCCGTCTATTTTCAGATGGCATAGGTGAGGAATACCTATATTGTTTCTATGGCATACCTCCATTATGGTTTCATCTCCAGAAGCATTAAACTGTTTCCCGTTAATTTTTAAAGTGATATCCATTATTTACCACAACCTTTCAGATACTCTGCTCTGAATTTTTTTATAGTAGAAAGCAGTGGATTAGGTGCACTTTTTCCCAGTCCGCAGAGAGAGGCTCTTTTTACAGTATTCCCTAACTCTTCCAAAAGGAGGAGTTTTTCTAGAGTGCCTTTTCCTTTTGTAAAATCATCCAGAAGTTGATAAAGTTTTGTTGTTCCTATCCTGCACGGAGAACATTTCCCACATGATTCGCTTCTGGAAAAATCTAGATAAAATTTAGTAACTTCTACCATGTTATCATCTTCATCCATAACTATCATTCCTCCTGAACCCATCATAGTTCCTGCATCCAAAAGATTTTCGTAGTCTAGTTTCAGATCCAGCTCAGACTCTGAAAGCGATCCTCCTGAAGGACCTCCAGTTTGTACAGCCTTAAATTTTTTTCCGTTTTTGATTCCACCGCCCACCCTGTAGATAATATCTCTTAGGGTAACACCAATAGGTACTTCCACAAGACCTGATCGTTCTATTTTTCCTACAAGGGCAAAAACCTTTGTTCCCGGACTCCTTTCTGTTCCTATACTCCTATACCAATCGTAGCCTCTACTCATTATTTTAGGTACATGAGCAAAAGTTTCCACATTGTTTACAGTGGTGGGATAACCTAAGTATCCTTTTTCTCCAGGGTAGGGAGGTTTTATTGTCGGTTCTCCTCTTTTTCCTTCCATGGAGTGTATAAGTGCTGTTTCTTCTCCACATACAAAAGCTCCTGCTCCAAGTCTTATATCTATATGGAAAGAAAAATTACTTCCAAAAATATTCTGCCCTAAAAATCCCCGTGATTGGGCCTGAGCTATTGCATTTTTTAAAGTTGCTACTGCCAAAGGATATTCTATTCTTATATAAACAATTCCCTTTTCTGCACCTATTGCATATCCGGCAATAGCCATAGCTTCCAAAATCTGATGGGGATCACTTTCCAATATAACTCTGTCCATAAAAGCTCCCGGATCTCCCTCATCACCATTGCAAACAATATATTTTTCACTCCCTGGAGTATTTCTACAAATTTCCCATTTGACACCTGTGGGATAACCTGCTCCACCCCGACCTCTCAGACCAGATTTTTTTATAATCTCTACCACATCCTGAGGAGAATATTCTTTCAGAACTTTTTTCAAACTTTCGTAACTTCCATAGAAAAGTGAAGAATCTATATCCATGGGATCAATTTTACCACAATTTTCTAAAGCCACCCTCACTTCCAACTCTCTGGGGTATATTCTGTAATCCAAAAATTTTTGGAGTTTTTTTTCTAGAGAAAGTTCACATTCATTTTCAATTTCTAAAACATCTGCTATCTCTCGTGCTATTTTTCCATCTACATTTCCAAAAAATATTGATTCCCCCGAACTCTCTATCTCTATTGTAGGTTCACAGTAACAAAATCCCATGCATCCCACCTTTATGGTTTCGAATTTATGAGAATCTTGTGATCTGCCAAAACTTTCTATAATATCTTTGGAGCCGGAAGAGATAGCACAGGTAGAGTTGGCGATTCTAACTCTGTACTGTTTTTCTTGAATTTTTTTTATTTTCTCTATATTTTCAATTTCAAAAAAATGATTTTTTTCTAGAGTTCCGCTCTCTTCTTTGCTTCTGTATTCGTCCAATATGGATTCTAACATCTCAGGTTTTACTTTACTATAAATTTTTTCATCTATCTTTATAACAGGAGAAAGAGCACAAGCACCAAGACATCTAGCAGTTTCCAAAGAAAAAAAACCGTCCTTAGTCACTTGGTTTTCCTCAATTTTTAGTAGTTTTTTAATTTTTTCTAGTAGAATTCCCGAGCCGTTAATATGACAAGCTGTTCCTGTGCATACTACAATTTTGTGTTCGCCTCTCTGTTCTAGTGTGAAATAGTTATAAAAAGTAACAACTCCATAAATCTTAGCAGGGGATACACCTATTTTTTTTCCAATATATTTTTGGGTTTCTTCTGATATATACCCCAATATCTCTTGTGCTCTATGAAGTATGGCTATAAGTTCTAGTTCAGAGCTTCCTCTATCTTCTATAAATCTGTCTAACTCTTCCATTTTTTCCTGATATGTCATATAACCTCCAGAATTTTAATTTTTAAACAGAATCTTCATATCTTTTCAGTTCGTTTCTCAAATCTTTAACAAAAAATGCTTCTGGTAGGGTACGGTATGCCATCTCCTCCAATCGTATAAAAGCTTTTAGCAGTGGAAAAATATTTTTGTCAAAGGTCATACCATTTTCTGCTGCTGCTCTGAACAGTGACATTATCTTACGGGAAAATTGAAACTCTTTTATCTTTTTATTCTCGGCTTGGGCAAATATCTCACGAGAACGTTTTTTGAAATTGAGATATTTTCTATCAGGAATAAGAGTTCTAGAAAGCTTCTTCAGATATCTAGTCGAATCTTCATAATTTCCGTCACACAGTTCAATCAAAAATCTATAAAAATCGATACGGAATTCGTCCTCTATCTCGGTTATACTGTTACAGTCTATAAAATATATCTCTCCCTTATCTCCTATTATTATATTTCCTGCATGGATATCCGAATGGAAAGTTCCCATAACAAAAATATAAAAGAGATGATATCTCATAATTTCTAGAAATTTATTGTATTTCATCTTTTTTTCATTTAGAAGTTCCTTTACATTTCCTCCGCTGATATATTCTCCTACAATATAATTCTCGGTGGAAAGTTCTTTGTATATACGGGGGAACTTGAGATTATGAAGATGGTAGAGATTTCTATAGTCTTCACATATTCCTGCTAGGTACCCTGTATACCTTATTTCCTTATTCAAATCCATTTTTTCTAGAGTGCTGTCTTTGATATTTTCTATTATATCTTGAGCAAAGAACATCCTTGCCATTACTGGAGACACTTTTGAAAATATTTTTATACCTTTCTCTATACTGTATATATCATCTAAAAAATCTTTTTTTGATTTCCCATCTATAACTTTTATACTGCAGTCTGTTCCATCTTTAAGTGTAGCACGATACACATGTGTCACATGGCTATATGCAAAGGGGTCATTATCATAAAATTCCAAATTATAAAATATATCTGAACGCGGTTTTACCATTCTAAGAAAATGTTTTGGTTCTGACGGAAGAAGAGAGGAGTGTATATCCATAAGATAGTAACACATCTCTTCGCTCAGTATATCTATTCTACGTGAATATTCCTGAGCTACCCTCACCCCCAAAAGCCCCATATTTGCTATTTTTTCAGCTTTCGGGTATCTATTTACCTTAAAAGAGTGTATCAGCCCCAGAAAATTTAAAGTATTCATTGCACTCCTCCTATTTTTTTTACATTATCTATAGTATAATACGAATAGAGAAAAATTTCTACAAGGAGTATGCAATATGGAGAAAATAATGAGTTCTGAGAACAATAGTTACAAAAAATTCAAAAAACTTAAGCAGAAAAAATATCGTGAAGAGCTAGGATTGTTTTTGGCAGAGGGACACAAATTTTTAGATTTCAAAGAAATTCCTGAAGCTATTATTATAAAAGATACTTACTACGATGAGATACAGGAGAGAGTAGAAAACAGATTTCAATATTCTGTTAAGACCTTCATATTAGATTCCAAACTTTTCAAGGAACTCTCTACCCAAGAGAACTCTCAGGGTATTATTTTTGTTTACCCAATTCACACAGGTTCAATAGAAAATTTAGAAAATAATATAGTTGTCCTAGACCGTGTGGCTGATCCTGGAAATCTAGGAACAATAATCAGACTCTGTGATGCAGCAGGATTCCGAGATATCTTATTGACTAAGGGAAGTGTGGACTGTTATAACGACAAGGTTGTCCGTAGCAGTATGGGATCGATATTTGCTATGAATATAATATATCTAGAAGAATGTGAGATTCTTTCTCTTCTGGAAGAGAGAGATTATGAAACTTTTGTTACAGCTCTAGCAAAAGATTCTATAAACTATAATGAGATAGATCTAAAAAATAAAAATGCAATTGTATTTGGAAACGAAGGGCAAGGAGTTTCAGAAAACTTCCTGAATTTTGCGAGGCACAAAGTTATTATACCTATATACGGTACAGCTGAGTCTCTTAATGTGGCAGTTGCATCTGGGATTATGCTTTATAAAGTAAGGGAACTCCTGATGTTAGAATCTTTTAGTGGACACATTTTACTTTAACATGTACTATTATATAGAAAAAAAGTTAAGGTAGGTGTCCTAGATGTCTAGACATAAATATGATGATGAATTTAGAAAACAAATTGTTGATCTTGAAGTATTGAGTTTTGTCAAGAGGTAGCCACATTTTATTTTTCAAAAGAAAAAGAGGTAAAATCAATACCTCTTTTTCT
>JBOFEZ010000126.1:0-1180 GCA_051648365.1 Fusobacteriaceae bacterium | reverse complement strand
TCTGAACCTATCCTGGAAAAAATCAGAAAAAAGCCTCCTATAGATATAGGCCCTAGGCTAGGAAAAACAGCCCAGGAAGTACTAAAAGAGGCTAATCAGGCTAGGTTACAGAGCTTCCTTCAAGACCTACCTACTAGCTATAAGCAAGCTAGGCTTGAAAATACAAGCTATTTAGGCCGTAAGTGGCTAGGAGTCTTGCCTACTAAGAAAGACCTATCTTTTGCAGACTCTGAGATCACTGAAGCCCTGAGAAGCAGGCTTTTTTACTCTATTAAGCCCCCTAGCTTGCCCTGTAGCTCCTGTGGGACTATAGCAGCTTTAGGTCATGAAGATACCTGTAAAGGTGCTAGCAGAAGGTGGATTGCAAGGCATGATAAGATTGTAGGGGCCTTTTATAGAGCCCTTAGCAGCCAGCCTTCCCTAGAGGTAGAAAAAGAGCCCCTAGTTAATAAGGAGACTAGCCTACGGGCTGACCTAGCTGTTACCTTAGGAACAAGCCGGTATTTCTATGATATCCAAATTGTTGCTATTTCTAAGGATTCAGCAAGAGAGGACCCTTATAGCACCCTTACAGAGGCTGCAGAGGAAAAACGCCGGAAATATAGGTCTTTAGGGGCCTTCTTTCAGCCTATTATTATCTCTGCAGGTGGCCTTATGGACCTAGAGACTGCCAAGACCTATAAGAAGCTCCAACAGCTTGTAGGCCCTCTAGCAGCTGCCCAGCTCGATGCCACAATAGGCCTGACCTTGACCAGAACTAGGGCTATCTCAGCGGCTTCTATAGCTAAAGAGATCCCTGCAGGCCTAGCTAGGTCGGTCTGGAATACCTCTAGAAGGTCTTCTTAGACCTCTTATAGGCTATTTTAGCCTTATACCTCTCTTTTTACCCTCTCTTTAGCTTTCCCTAGCTATATCTCCCTCTTTTAGCTTTTCTAGCTATATTTCTTTCTTAGCTTATTATAGCTATATCCCTCTTTATTACCTTTTTAGGCTATATCTCTTATCTTAGCCTATTTTCCCTATTTACCTCTTTTTATCTCTCTTTTTATTTCCTTTTTACCTCCTTTTTCTACCTTTTATTACCTCTTTTTATCTTCTTTATTTCTTACTTTCTTACTTTTATCCTTATTTCCTTATTATCTTTTTTTTAGAAAAATCTCCTCTCCTTCTTATTAGCTAT
>JBOFEZ010000125.1:0-1350 GCA_051648365.1 Fusobacteriaceae bacterium | reverse complement strand
TGGTTTTTATCTCAAGAGGAGTCAGATTCTGAGCTTCATCTATAATGATAAATCCTGCTGGGATACTACGTCCTCTTATATATGTTAGGGCCTCTATCTTAAGTATTCCCATAGCTTCCAATCCCTCTACAACTTTTTCTCCCGAACCAGCTTCTTTGGCATCAGTCAGAAAATCTATATTATCATAAATCGGCTGCATCCATGGTCTTAGTTTTTCTTTTTCTGAACCTGGAAGATACCCTATATCTTTTCCCATAGGTACAACTGGTCGAGCTATGAGTAGTTTCTTATATTTTTTCCTTTCCACTACCTGCTCTAAACCTGCTGCCACTGCTAGAAGAGTCTTCCCCGTTCCAGCTTTTCCCACCAAGCTTACAACTTTTATATTTTCATCCATGAGAAGATCTACTGCATATCTCTGTTCATCATTACGAGCTCTTATTCCCCACGTATTTATATCTCCCAGTTGGAGCTTACTGATTTTTCCATCTGCATATCTTCCAGTAGCTTCTTTTTCTCCATTTTTCATTTTTAAAAAACAGTTGGGCTGTAGCTCGATTCCTATTTCTAAATCTTGGGCTTTTATTTTTCCAGATTTTTCATATTTTTCAAAATTTTCTTTGCTTATCTCCACTTCATAATAGCCCTCATAGAGATCCGAATACCTTACCATATCCGTTTCATAGTCTTCTACCCGTATTCCTAGAGCATCTGCTTTAATTCTCATGTTTATGTCTTTAGTTATGAGAACAACATTTTTTTCAGAATTCTCTTTTTGTATTCCTAAAATAGCAGAAATTATCTTATTGTCTGCAACATCCCTTCTCAAAGATTTCGGTAATAATTCAGGGTCATTTTTTATCTCCACACGGAAAACTATACCGTCTTCAAGTTTTACCCCTTTAGCTATGCACCCTTTTTTTCTTATCTCCTCAATGACTCTGGATGCCATCCTAGCTTGAATAGCAGTAGATGGTTTTCTTTTAAGTTCATCTATCTCTTCAATCACAAATATGGGTAAGACAACCTCGCTTTCTTTAAAACTATATACACTACGGGGATCATGAATCAATATATTGGTATCCAAAACAAAGATTTTTTTCATATGAAGCCTCCTATTTCTTTTCCCTAATCTTTTTAAGAACAGCTTTTATAGCCTCTTCAATAGATTGGAATTCCTTCATCTCCTTTTTACTTATCAGATTATCTATTTCCTTTTTACTATACCCTAGACTTTCTAGTGCCAAGAACAGCTCCTCTTCTATAATAACACTGTTATCTATCTCTTCACTATTTTCCATAGCTATAATATTCAATAGTTCTAATTTGCTCTTAAGATCCAAAATAATC
>JBOFEZ010000124.1:0-13797 GCA_051648365.1 Fusobacteriaceae bacterium | reverse complement strand
AAAAAATATTATTTCGGAGAAAAAATTTTTATCGAGGAAAAATTTCTACTTTTCCAAAATCCTAGAGGCTTTTCTGTAATTTCTAGACCTGAATATAAAGATTTTTTGGAAAAAGATTTTACACCTAGAGACAGAAATGGAAATCCTCTTCAGAGTATGGAACTTTATCAGGGAAGGAACGCTCTAAAAACTCTTCTTTATCGAGGAGTTATCCAGGGAACTTCCAGTGGGAAAAAACAGGTTAAAGGTATAGGAGTGGAAGTTATAACAGGAGACTATTACTATCCGGGAGCCTTAAAAAAAGAGATAGAAATTTTACCTCTTCCAGAGGGAAAACCTGAAAACTTCCATGGAATAGTGGGAAAGTTAGATATGGATTACTCTTTTAGTAGAAAATCTGTCCAGGCTGGAGAAGCTGTCTTACTCAATATAAAGCTTTCGGGAGATGTGAACCTGGACAATATAGAAAAAATAGGAATAATTTCAGACGAAAATTTTACTATCTATGAAACTCTTAAGAACAGCGATGAAAGAGTAGATGAAAATGGATATTACAGTGAAAAACTTTTTGAAATCGCCTTTATCCCGAAAAAATCAGGAGAATTTTTACTGCCTGAAACAGTTATCGCCTATTTAGATACTGAAACAGGAAAGTATAGAGAAAAAAGAATAATTGGAGAGAAAATAAATATCAGTGGCAAGGATAAAAACGTCATCTCTGCTTCTGAAAATAAAACTTCTGAAACTTTTCCACCTCAAATTCAAGAAGAAAAAACAGAAGAAAAACAAATAGAAAAATCAGTTAAATTGGAATTTTTAGAAAGTTCATCTTTTTTAGAAAAAATTTTTAAGGAGAAAAAATTAATTGGATTGTCTTTTTTTCTAAACTTTATTATGATAATAATTTTTATTTTTATAGCAATAAAAAAAATAGTAAAAAAAGTAGGGAAAAAGGAAGTTCAAGGATGGAAAATTTATCTGGAAAAAATGGGTAAAAAATCTGAATTATCTGAATTTTATGAGGATTATTGTAGCTATATGTATAAAAGATATAATTTTAATCCAAAAACCCAATCGGAAAAAAAATTGACAGATGAAATTTTGAAAGGGTGTAACAGGGAAATTGAAGAGGCTATATATTTTGGGAAAGAGATAGATAGAAAGTCGATTGTAAAAAAATTGAGAGAGGCATAATCTGCCTCTCCCATTTTTTTAGTGAGCACTTATAATTTTACTGTTCATAGCATAATTGCTTTGATTGGCATGAGCATAGATAAGAGAACCATTTTTAATAGTATCTATAACTTTTTTGTTGAGAGCTGTAGGAAGAGCTGGGCACCCCAAACTTCTTCCTAGCCTATCATTAGTTCCATAAGATTTCCTTGGGTTAGCATAAGCTGCGCCATGTATAACAATAGCTCTTTCTCTAGCCCTATCATTTATTCCAGGTTCGAGTCCGTCCAGTTTTAGGGAGTAACCGTTACCTCCTTGATAAGTTTCAGCAGTACGGAAAAATCCGTAAGACGTCTGATATGAATTTAGCTTGTTGGAAAATTTTGTAGTATAGTTCTCTCCACTGTTTTTTCCATGTGCTACATGACTTTTATAGAGTATTTTATTTTTTTCTAGGTCGATAACATAAAACCTTTCTTGAGTAGATGGTTTTGTATAATCGATGATAGTAAGTAGATTATGTTTTTTATTTTCTATTTTGTTAAAACCTTCAATAGCATTTGAAAAAGCCTCATAATCTATCTCTGAAAAATATTTATGTAGCTCTTTTGGATTGAGAGAACCGTCGATTTTTTTTTCACTTAATTTAACTGCTAATTTTTTTGAATTGCTTGTATCTATCTGTATAGGATTTTCCGGAACTTTTTGATCTTCAGTATCCGAATTTTCAATTTTTTTATTGGATTTTATTTTAATATTTGAAGATTTAGCCTGTACAGAAGACGTATTTGATGATAAAATAGTTAGTACAGCAACTGCTGAAAATATTTTTAATAATTTAGACATTATTACCCCCCGTAAAAAATCTAAATAGATTTTACATGTTTAGAATTTTAAATTTATATAACCGTAGATATATTTTAACATATAATAGATGATATGTCAAGAGGAGGAGTTTATGAAGGTATTAAGCAAAGATACAGCAAAAGGAAAAAATTATGGTACTATGAAAAAAATGAAAAAAAGAAACAGACTTTTAGAAGAGAAAGCCACAGCTGAGCGTACTGAAAATAAAAGATTGAATTCAGAGAACAGAAAAATAAGAAGAGAGAAAGAAGAGGGTGTTGAAAAAGTATCTCAAGTTGCTATTGTTGATTTTGTAAAAGGTATGCTACTAGTTCAAATTGAAGGTAAAATTGAGAAAAGAGCTTTACTTTTTGAAAAAGAAGAGATAACTAAAGTTAATTTAAAAGATAAATTCCCTAGTTTTGAAGTGAAACTTTATGGAGAAAATGTAAAGGTATCAAAACTTAAAAATTTCAAGGAAATGATGGAAGAACTTATTTGGAAGGTAGAGGGAATTTTATAAAAAAAAAGAAAAATGAGAAAGCATAAGTAAATATATTATATAGTAAAATATATTTGAGAGAGGTTACTTATGTTTAAAAAAAATTTTTTTAAAATTTTTTTATTCCTAATAGTTTTTAATATGAATGTCTTTTCAAAAGAGACACCTTATGATATAGGTTTTTGGGATGAAAATCCTAAAATGGCAAAAGTAATAAGAGGAGGAAGCTCTGAAAAAAAACTTTTGGCACTTACCTTTGATGATGGTCCCAACGACACATCTCTTTTAAAAATTTTAGAGCTTTTAAAAGAACATGATATAAAAGCTTCTTTTTTCTTTATCGGAAGCTATATTAAAAATTATCCCGAAGAGACTATAAAAACTTTTGATGAGGGACATCTTGTTCTTAATCATACTTATGCTCACCCCAATTTAAAAAATTATAGTGAAAATGAAATTTTCTTGGAAGTCTCAAAAGGAAATCAGATAATAAGGGATGTTTTAAAAAAGAATCCTAAAATGTATAGACCTCCCTACGGAGTGGTTACAAAAAGTAAACTTCAAGCCCTAGGACGTCTGAATATGGTTCTTATCGGATGGAATGTCGATAGCAGAGATTGGAGTAATCATGAAACTCTGAACAGTGTGATTCAAATAACCAAGGGACAGATAAAATCAGGGAGCATAATTCTGATGCACACTCAACCTGGAAAAATGAGAACATATGAAGCACTAAAGATTCTTATTCCTTATCTGCAAGGAGAGGGATATACTTTTGTAAAATTAGATGAACTTCTTAACATGGAAGCTTACCAATAGGGTAAGCTTCTTTTTTTTATAAAGAATTCTATATCGATTTCAGAATTTTCTTTAGTATAATAGATACCAAATACTCGTCTATATGAAGAGAATATAAGAAGTGGGTGCAATTTGATATAAGGAGGTAATTATGGTAGTATTTGATATAAAATTTGAAACAGATGGAGGATACTATGTCTAGAGAAATTTTATAAAGGCAGCTATTTAAAAAAATATGAGACCCAGGATGAAAGAATGGATCTGGCAATAATAATGGCTGAAAGAAAATTTAAAAGCTATGACCTCGGGAGTGTGAGAGAGGTAGAATTGGTTACGAGCTCACAGCCATGTATTCAGTGTTATGGTGCTCTTATCTGGGCAGGAATAAACAAGGTTGTAATAGGTGCCAGAGGGGAAACAGTTAAAAAATTACAGGCTTTGATGAGGGACCTCTTCCTAAAAATTGGAGGGAAGAACTTGAAATGCGTGGAATAGAGATTGTCACAGATATTCTTTCAGATAAAGCTGAAAAAATATTGGAACAATACTCAAAAACAGGAATAATATATAATAGCGCAATTCAGATAAATCAAAAAAATTAGCTACTACCCAATTCTTTTGTTGAATAATATCTATTTATTATATGAAAGTTGTAAAAATACAAATGTTGTGTATAATTAAAACATAGTGTTACAAAAAAAGAGTGGAGGTTTAAAATGAAAAAAATTATGTATTTAGCTTTAGTTTCATCACTCCTATTGGCAGGGTGTGGCGGAGGAAAAACATCAGAAAAAAATACAGAAACGGGAAAAGAAATTTCTAAAACTGAAGTTCAGGAATTTAGAACATTTCTAAATGCCGAACCTAAAACTTTAGATATTTCTAAAGCAACAGATAGTTACTCGTCAGTGGTAATTTCTCTTAATAATGAGGGACTTGTAAGTGCTCATGTAGACGAAAAAGGAGTGGAGTCAATAGTTCCTGCTGGAGCCGAGTCTTGGGAGATAAGCGAAGATGGAATGAAGTATACCTTCAAATTGAGAGAAAATGCTACGTGGTCAGATGGACAAAAAATTACAGCCCATGATTATGTATATGGAATGCTTAGAACTTTGGACCCTGCAACGGGATCTCTATATGCTTTCTTGATGTCACCAATAAAGGGTGCTGACGATTATAACTCTGGAAAAATTGGAGCTGAAGAGGTAGGAGTAAAGGCACTGGATGATCTTACATTAGAAATAACATTGGCTAAGCCAACGACTTATTTCTTGGAACTAGGGTATTTTAAAGTGATGTTTCCTCAGAGAAAAGATATTATTGAAAAAAGCGGAGATAAATATGGTTCAGAAGCAGATACTCTTATAGCCAATGGTCCTTTTATCTTAAAAGAATGGGTGCACAATAATAAAGTTGTTCTGGAAAAAAATCCTACTTATTGGGATAAAGAAAACGTAAAACTGGAAAAAATTGAGATGGCTATTGTGCCGGATGAAAATGCCAGAATGAATCTGATGTTGAATGGACAGGTAGATGTAGGAGGAGCGACTAAACCTGAGTGGATGGATAAGTTTAATCAGATGGGAGTTTTTGAATTTATATCTAAATCAGCTTTGGGAACAAACTACACAACTTTCAATACTACAAGCAAATATTTCAAAAATCAGAAAGTGAGAAAAGCGTTTAGTATGGCAGTGAACAGAGAAGAACTGAATGACGTTCTTTTCAACGGAAGATTTATTCCTGCATATGGATGGGTAGCTAAAGGAATTGGGATTGGAGGAAAGGAATATAGAGAGCAGGTGGGTGAGCCATTAAATCAACTTTTAAAAATGGATACTACAGCGGTAGATGTATTAAAAGAGGGTCTGAAAGAACTAGGACTTCCAGAGGATCCTTCACAAGTTACTATCAATTTCTTATCATCTGGAACTTCTGAATGGTCAAGAAAATATGCAGAATATCTTCAGCAGATGTATAAAAAGAATCTGGGTGTAGAAATAAAAGCTGAATTTGTAGAATGGCCTGTATACCAAAAGAGAAATGATGAGCTAGATTATGAAATGGGAGGACAGGCTTGGACAGGGGATTATAATGATCCGAATACTTTCCTGGATATGTGGATATCCACAGCTGGAATTGTAAAAAATGGATGGAAAAGTGCTGAATATGACAATTTGATAGATAAAGCCTCAAAAACTACTGATGTTCAAGAAAGACTGGAGCATTTTAAAGCAGCTGAAAAAATGTTGATTGTAGATGAAGCTGTGATAGCTCCGACTCTTTATAGAATGAACTCAACATTTGTTAGAAAATATGTAAAAGGATATAATCCTCCTACAGTCCCTGGTGTTTATAATATGAAAGGGGTTTCTATTCAAGGAAAATAACAGAAGTTAAATTAAAAAAGTTGAGGGCGAGCATATTTTTGATCGCCCTCAATTTTAAAAAGGGGGAGAAATGTTAAGATATATTTTAAAAAGAGTTTTTTCCATGCTGATAACTCTCATTATTATAATAACTTTGGTATTTTTCATTATACGTTTAGTTCCGGGAGATCCTCTTTCATCAATGGCTAGAAATCTTCCCGATCAGGTAAAGGCTAACTTTTATGCCAAATATGGTCTAGACCAGCCACTTATAATCCAGTATTTCAGATATATGAAAAATCTGATTTTCAGATTTGATATGGGAGTTTCTTTGGTTTTTATGGGAAGAAATGTGAAGGACATGATAATGGAAGCAGCACCCATTTCTGCCAAGATAAACTTGAGAGCTTTAGCCCTGGGAGTTTCTACAGGGATGACACTAGGAATTATAGCAGCATACAAACGTAATAAATGGCCGGATTTCCTAGTGATGTTTTTTGCTATTTTAGGAATTTCTATTCCAAGTTTTGTTCTGGCTACAACTTTACAGTATTTTTTTACAGTTAAATATATGGTGCTACCTACAATAGGATGGACAAATGGTGCTGGTCAGTTTAAATATACGATACTTCCCATGCTTGCATTAAGTCTTAACTCTATAGCAATATATGCCAGATATTTAAGAGCCAGTGTACTGGATGTCTTAGGACAGGATTACATACTTACTGCTAAAGCGAAAGGAGTTACAGGTTTTGCACTGACGTGGCGCCATGTTATGAGAAATGCTATACTTCCAGCAATTACAATACTTGGACCTCAGATTGCAGGAGTTTTTATAGGATCCTTTGTAATAGAGTCTATATTTGGAATACCAGGATTTGGTCAAATTTATGTTTCAGCAATAAATAACAGGGATTTTACTATGATATTGGCTCAAACTATAATGTTGAATACTTTTTATATAATTTCACTGCTTGCGGTAGATATACTTTACGGACTTATAGATCCGAGAATAAGAGTATTTAAAGGAAAAAAATAGGGGGAGAAAAATGATAAGTAGGGATAAATTCAAAATAGTAGGATGCCAGGATGCTGATTCTGAAAAAATAATGAGACCTAGTATGACCTATTGGCAAGATGCATGGAGAAGATTAAAAAAAAATAAGGTAGCTATAATTTCCATGATTATCTTAATAATTATAATTACTATGACAATAATAGGACCTTGGATAAGTGGACACGCTTATGAAGTAACAAATTCCAAGATGATAAATAAAGCTCCCAGCTCCCAACATTGGTTCGGAACCGATTCCCTAGGTCGGGATATTTTTACAAGGGTATGGGTTGGAGGAAGAATATCAATGCTGATTGGAGTCATAGGTACTTTGACCAATGTTATTATAGGATGCCTATATGGTGGAATTGCGGGATACTTCGGAGGAAAAGTAGACCACTATATGATGCGTACGGTAGAAATTCTTGTGAGTATTCCCTATCTTGTTATGGTAATAATAATATCTCTCTACCTAGGAGCAGGTATGTTTTCCTTAGTGTTCGCTTTGACATTTACAGGATGGACAGGAACCGCTAGAGTAGTAAGGGGACAGGTATTTCAGTTGAAAGAACAGGAGTTTGTGACAGCAGCAGTAGCCCTAGGTGCTGATCCTATGAGGATAATAATAAGACATCTTATACCTAATACTTTAGGTGTAATAATAGTGGGAATAACATTCAGTATACCTGGACTCATATTTGCAGAAGCTTTTTTGAGCTTTATCGGATTGGGAGTACAGTCACCAGAAACGAGCTGGGGGGCATTGGCTTCTGCGGCTAGAGAAAATATAATGTTCTATCCTTCACAGCTGTTTTTTCCATCTTTTATGATTGCTCTGACAATGCTGGCATTCAGTCTGTTTGGAGACGGACTTCGTGATGCTTTGGATCCAAAATTAAGACAATAACAGGGGGAGAAAATGGAAAAGATACTTGAGGTAAAAAAATTAAAAATAGGATTTAATACATATGCAGGTCAGGTTCAGGCTGTTAGAAATATAGATTTTTTCTTGAAAAAAGGAGAAACCCTTGCAATAGTAGGGGAATCAGGTTGTGGGAAAACAGTGACATCCAAATCGCTGATGAGGCTACTCCCTGAAAATAATACCGTTATAGGCGAAGAATCGGAGATAAATTTTAAAGGGGAAAATGTTTTAAAATACAATAAAAAACAGCTGAAGGAACTCAGAGGCGGAAAAATTGCCATGATTTTCCAGGATCCTATGACATCTCTAAATCCCACAATGAAAATAGGGGATCAGATTGCAGAAAGTTTAATTATCCATAAAAAACTTTCTAAAAAAGAGGCTTTGAAAGAAGCTATAAATATGTTGAAAATAGTTAATATTCCCAATTCAGAAAAAAGAGTTCAAGAGTATCCACATCAGTTTTCAGGAGGAATGCGTCAGAGGGTTATGATAGCTATAGCTCTTTCGTGTAATCCTGAAATACTTGTAGCTGATGAGCCTACAACTGCTCTGGATGTGACAATTCAGGCACAGATAATGGAATTGATTCAGGAACTTCAGCAGAGAATGGGGACGGCAGTAATTCTTGTAACTCATGACCTGGGAGTTGTGGCAGGAGTTGCAGACAGAGTCAATGTAATGTATGCAGGAGAGATTATAGAGTGCGGGACTAAAGAGGAGATTTTTTACAATCCTCAACATCCTTATACATGGGCTCTTTTGAAAAGTGTTCCCAGATTGGATACAGCCAACAAATCAGAACTTTATTCTCTGAAAGGGACACCACCAGATCTGATAAAGCCTCCTGTAGGTTGCCCTTTTGCTGCTAGATGTGAATACTGTATGGAGATTTGCAGAGAAAGTTCACCAGCAGAAACAGTTATTAGCCAAACTCAAGGAGTGAGATGTTGGCTTCAGCATGAAGATGCACCAAAAGTTAAAAATCCTATTAAGGGAGATGTGAAATAGTATGGAAGAGATAATTTTAGAGATAAAAAATTTAAAAAAGCATTTTCATGTGGATGAGGGGAAAGTTCTCAAGGCAGTAGATGGGGTAAGTTTTGCCATAAAAAAGGGAGAAACCTTAGGTTTGGTTGGAGAATCAGGTTGTGGAAAAACTACCTGTGGTAGAACTCTTTTGGGACTTTATGATGCTACAGAGGGTGAAATATTTTTTAAGGGAAAAAAAATAAATGATATGAAAGGGAGAGAGAGGAAAAATCTAAGAAAAGAGATGCAGATTATTTTTCAGGATCCCTATGCATCACTCAATCCCAGAATGACAGTGGGAGATATTATAGCTGAAGGAATAGATATTTTTGGACTACATAAGGGAGAAGCCAGAACAGCTAGAGTTCAAGAGTTGCTGAAACTTGTAGGACTGAATAAAGAGCATGGTAGCAGATTCCCTCATGAATTTTCAGGAGGGCAGAGACAGAGAATAGGAATAGCAAGAGCACTAGCTATAGATCCTGAGTTTATAGTGTGTGATGAACCGATATCAGCCCTGGACGTATCTATTCAAGCACAGATTGTAAATCTACTTATAAAACTCCAGAGAGAATTGGGATTGACATATCTTTTTATAGCTCACGATCTGTCCATGGTGAAACATATTTCTGATAAAGTGGGAGTTATGTATCTAGGAAAACTTGTGGAGATAGGAAGTGGGGAAGAACTCTTCAACAATCCCAAACATCCATATACAAAGGCACTGATGTCTGCGATTCCTGTTCCGGATCCAGATTATGAAAAAAGAAAAAAAGAGATAAAACTGGAAGGGGAGATACCGAGCCCGATAAATCCTCCAGAAGGATGCAGGTTCAGATCCCGTTGTAACATGGTAAGTGAAAGATGTTTTATGGAGGAACCGGTTCTTAAACTTGTAGGACCTGAATATATGTGTGCCTGCCATCTGATAAACAATTAAAAAATAAAGCGGAGTGAAATTTCACTCCGCTTTATTTTAATTGTTTTCATAATTTTTTAAAGATTCTTTTACATATTTTCTTCCCAGGAAGATAAGAGGAATATTTATAGCAACCATCATCAGATTTGTTAAATCACTGATAACCCAAATATTATCTAATTCTAAACCTGTCCATACACAAAGGACTCCGAAAGGAACGAAAATAAGTGAAGATATGACTTTAAAGAAAATTGAAACTCCTCTTTTTTTTGATATCTCAGTAGCACAGATTTCGATAAAAGCTATCATTCCAATTATTGTAGAGAAAGCAAAAAGTCCGTAACAGAGAGACATTATAACTTGAATAGGAACTTCAAATGGTCCAGGAGCAAGTATTCCCAAAGATGTTGTAAAGGTATTAAGTTTACTTATTTTTAGTTGGGCAAAATCTATTCCCGGCTGATTCCAAGGTTGAGCAATGATAACAAGGTACCCTGACACAGTGCAGATAACAAAAGTATCTATAAAGACTCCCAATGATTGGACGAATCCCTGTTCCACAGGATGTTTTGCATTAGAAGAGGCAGCAGCCATTGTAATAGTTCCCTGACCAGCTTCGTTGGACATTAGTCCTCTTTTAATACCTTGCTGAAGAGCGATTCCAAAAGCTCCACCGAAAATTGCATCCGGAGTGAAAGCATTCGAAAATACTGAGCTAAAAAAGTAGGGAACTTTATCGATGTTTATCAGTATAAGAATAAGAGCTATTATAAAATATAATACAGCCATAACCGGAACTATGAAATCTGTGACCTTAGATACTCTTTTTACTCCTCCGAATATAACTGGCACAGTGATAAGGATGATTATAATTCCGATTACTATATAAACAGAATCCAGTCTTTCATAACTTTTTCCGGTAATCTGACCTAAAGCTCCTCCGAAGGCTGTGAACATATGGAAAACTTGTCCTGGAAGTGTGAATAAAGCATAGGTGATATATGCCAGGGCAATCGTGATTCCTACACCTTTAGAATTTCCTAAAAGTTTTCTTCCATAGTAAGCGATTCCTCCCACATAATCATTTCCATCTTTTTCTTTGAAAATCTGAGAGAGAGTAGCTTCCACAAAGCTTATTGCCATCCCGAAAAAGGCACTTACCCACATCCAAAATAGTGCTCCAGGTCCACCAGTTGTAACAGCTCCGGTAACTCCCATAATATTTCCTGGACCTATTCTTGTGGCACTACTCAGAAGAAAAGCAGCCAAAGGGGATAATCCTATATCGGTGGTGTTTTTCTCCTTTAAAAGAGAGATACTTTTTTTAAAATACTTTATCTGAACTCCTCCTAGCCAGAATGTGAAAAAGATTCCGCTGCCCATAAGAACAAGTATTGCTAGAGAAAATTCTCCTATAATTGGAAGGGATGAATACCAGCTGTAATTTCTAGGGAAGTCCCAGGCTGTATCTGTCACAGGACCTAAAAAAGCAAAAAAATCATTAATTCTATTCAATAAACCAAACATTAAAAGTTCCTCCTAATCTTGAAATATATTTTTATATTCTACTATATAAGAATATCAGATTTTGGGAAAAAATTATAGAGATAAATTTTTTTTATGGAGTGTTCATAAAAAAATAGTTTTTTTATTATATTAACAATGAAAAATATTAAAAAGAATAAATTTTTTGTTCGAAAAAAAAGAACAAAGTTTTTGTCGTATAATGAGGAAGTGGAATAAGTGTAAAAAATAGATGCTATGTGGTAAAATATAATAAATAAAAAATTAGGGGGAATATTGTGAATCTACTTTTTATAGGAATAGGAAACATGGGTGGAGCGATTGTAAAATCACTCTATAAAACAGAGGGAGATTACACTATCTATGTGGCTGGAAGAGGTCAGAAAAAAATAGATGAGATAAAAAAATATGGAGAGATTCATCTTTATGACAAAAAAAAATTGGGAAATATAGATGTTATTTTCTTGGGTGTAAAACCGTATCAGATGGAGGAAGCTATAGAACAGCATCTGGAAGAGATAGGAGAGGGTCAAATTGTTGTTTCTATGGCAGCAGGAGTGACGCTCAAAAAACTGGAAAATTATATGGGAAGCGATAAAAAAATAATAAGAATAATGCCAAATACTCCTATAATGGTAGGAGAAGGAATGACCTCTATTACTGGAAACAAAAACTGCTCTCAGGAAGATATAGAAAAAGTTATAGATATATTAAAAAAATCATCCCAGTGTGCCTGTATTCCGGAAAGTAAAATAGATGCTTTCATAGGAATGGCAGGAAGTTCTCCGGCTTTTGCATATATGTTTCTGGAGGCTATGAGTGATGCAGGAGTAAAATATGGATTGACTCGTGAGGAAACTTATCTTTTTGCCAGCCAAGCTCTAATAGGTGCCGGTAAGATGCTGAGAGAGAATATTGGAAATCCAGGAACTTTGAAAGATGCTGTTACCTCTCCGGGAGGAACTACAATTGAGGGAGTTTGTGCACTGGAAGAAAATGGATTTCGTAATTCAGTTATAAAAGCTGTTTCAAAAACTGTTGAAAAATCTTTAGAGATGAGCAAAAAAAATTAATATAAAGGATAATTTGAGATCTCTTGGAATAAAATTATAGCAAGATAATTAATTTATCGAAGCTATAAAAATTAAAGGAGGAAAAAAATGAAAATCAAGTTAATGTTAATCATGGGATTAATGTTGGCAGCGGTAGGATGTTCAAGTGTTATGCCGGAGAAAACTCCTGAACCTGAAGTTCAACAGGTAACAGTTGTTGAGAATCCGTCATCTAAAGAAGTGACAACTGTTCCTGCAAAAACTACTAATGAAGTAATGCCAAGCACTCAGATGGAAATGCCAAGTACTGAAATAATGGAAAAAGCTAAAGACAAAGTTCCTGTAAAAAAAATTATGTAGCAAAGATTTTAAAAATTGAGGAACAAAAAAATCCATTTCTGCGAAAGAGATGGATTTTTTTTCTTTTTATATTTCTATCTGAAATTACCTAAAAATCTAAAGAAGTCTTGGGTGGCTTTTTCTTCTCTGTTCATTTCATTTCTGAAACTGTCTGAAAATCTATAGTTTTTCATGGAGTCTCCCCTATAGAGATAATCTTCGATAAAGGCTCCCATAGGATCTCTCTGGTTCCGATATGCTGGAAGAAGAGATATCTCTCTATCGTATTTTTGGAAACTTTTTCTAAGTTTTTTTTCATGTGTAAGCTGATCTTTATAAAGTTTTTCGAGTGATTTTCTATCTTTTTTATTAAGATTAGGGTGTCTGTTCAGCCAGCTTCTGAAATTATCTTTGGAGAAGCCCCAGTTTTTTTGATAATAACTATCGTCCCCGTACCATCCGTCATGTTGCCAATCAAGGTTTGGTCTGTGAGCAGGAAGAGTAGTAGGAATGTTTTTTTCATTTTTTTCTTTATTTTTTTTCATTTTATTATTGCCATTCCCATTCCCAGGATCTGCCAATAGATTGAGGGACATTGTCAGTCCGAGAATAGTTAAAAATATTTTTCTTTTCATTTTTTCTCCTATTATACATAATATAGTTTTAATTATATCATAGTTTCAAACATATTCAAAGACTTGACTTTTGATATTTTCGGTGTTAACCTTCTAAAAAAGAGAATGATTCATATGGGGGAGAGATTACATGAGACTGGGACATTATTATGAAAATGGAGAATCAAAATTCAGAGTTTTTGCACCTACAAAGAGAAAATTGGAGCTTTTAGTTAAAAAGAATGGGGAAGAAAAAATATTTCCTCTCCAAAAAAATAAGCTAGGATATTGGGAAATCGTTTTACCTGAATTGGAAGAAAAAACAGAGTATAAATTTCTGATAAATGGTAAGGGGTATCCGGATCCAGCTTCCCAAAGACAGAAGGGGGGAGTTCACGGCTTTTCCTTAGTTACGGAACTTCCAAAGAGAAGAGGTGAAAGGGAGTGGAAAGGTATCTCGATGGAAGATGCTGTAATATATGAACTACATATAGGAACTTTTTCTGAAAGCGGTGATATAAAAGGAGTAATAGAAAAGCTGGATTATCTGAAGGAACTGGGAATAAATGTGATTGAGCTTCTTCCCCTAAGCCCTTGTCCAGGAAAATATAACTGGGGATATGACGGAAATCTTATTTTTGCTTTAAATG
>JBOFEZ010000123.1:0-4742 GCA_051648365.1 Fusobacteriaceae bacterium | reverse complement strand
CAACTGATGATGTGGAAAGACAAGGGATGGACGGAGCCGTGGGAGGTGAAGAAAGAAACAAAATGGAATGGCGAGATAGAGCTGAAAGTTCCAGTCAAGAGGATGATGATGAGGAAAAGATGGAGCAGTCGGGAGAGAGCGAGGAGGAGGTGGAGAAGGAGGAGGATGAGAAAGGAGAAAACAATGAAAAGGAAAGAAGTGAAGAAGAGGAAAAGGAAGGAACTGTAACAGAATTAAAAGAAAGTAGTAGCGGAAAAAAGAGAAATAAAGGAGAAGGACTGAAATCGAAGATCAAAAGACTGAGTGCAAAGAGAAAATCTGAGATGGACAGAGAACAGACTGAACAGATAAAAGAACCACGGGCGGGTATGTGATATTTGTTTAAATGTTTTATTTCATTATATACGTGTTTTGGTTTGCTCTCATGGCCACTGTAACATCAATAAATATAAATGGGTTAAGGGATAAAATTAAGATGAAAGAGTTACTATTTACATTTAGAAGCGATATCATCTGTATACAAGAAACTAATTGGGAAGAGGATAAGGTGAAGGAGATGAGAGAAGAATGGAAGGGAGACATATATTACAATAACGGAGCTAAGAATGCAAGAGGTGTGGCAATATTAATTAAAAAAGATAGGGTAGAAAATATAAAACAAGTATATAAAGATCAGAGAGGAAGGATTTTGATAGTCGAATTTAGGTATAGAGATGTAGATTTTAGATTAATAAATATATATGTTCCAAATATAGAATTAGACAGGAGAGAAATTATAGAAGAGTTAAAAGGATTAGTTGTTGGAAAATGTATTATAGTGGGAGACTTCAATATAAAATGTAGTAGATTAGACGTTGGCAAGGGGGTAAAATTCAGATGGGAGAAGTCAAGAGGAATGTTGATGGATATAATAAGAGACAAGGGATTAATAGATGTGTGGAGATATGAAAATCCAGAAAAAAGAGAGTTCACAAGGAAACAATCGAGGCAAGGGA
Organism: Fusobacteriaceae bacterium; assembly: GCA_051648365.1. Taxonomy (GTDB): domain Bacteria; phylum Fusobacteriota; class Fusobacteriia; order Fusobacteriales; family Fusobacteriaceae; genus JAGNZR01. The sequence goes on along the minus strand of JBOFEZ010000123.1, from coordinate 3,747 downwards.
TACTGAAACAGAGTAGAATAGACTTAGTTTTAGCAAAAGAAGAAATAATTAGGTACATAGATGGTATAAGGCATCAAGGAAATAGTTTAAGCGATCACGATAGTGTTAGGTTCAAAATTAAGATAGGGAATGAGGAGGTAGGAGGAGGGATGTGGATATTAAATGCAGGATATATTGAGGAGGGAGAATATGAGATACAGATGAAGGATTTATTAAATAGAGAAAACGAGAGGATAGATGAGCATAAAGTGAATGGTGAATTAGACGATAGAATAGGAGAAAGATGGGAAACAATGAAGGACCAAATTAAATCAATTAGCATAAGATATAGTAAGAAAAGAAGAAGGGAAAAGATAAAGGAAGAAAGGGTGTTGAGAGAAAGATTGAGAGAAGAGTTAGATAAGGCAGAAGATGAAGAAGGATACAGTATGGAAAAATATATAGAGGTTAAAATGGCACTAGAAAAATATGAGAGGGAGAAATGTAGGGGAGCGATTCTAAGGAGCAAAGCAAAATATGCATTAGAAGGTGAAAAGTGTACGGGGTATTTTTTAGGTCTAGAGAAAAGAAGACAAAGTAAAACATATATAAGTGAAATAAATACAAAAGAAGGTAAGGCAACAAAAGATTATGTAGAGATTCTGGAGACAGTACAGGGATTTTATGAAGAGTTATATAGAAGGGGAGGAATAGATGAGAAAAGTATAGATGACATACTAGGAAGTGTAGAGAATGTTCTAAGTAAGGAAGATGGAGACTGGTGTGATAGGGAGATAGAAGAGGCAGAAGTGATAGAGGCAATAGAGGGGCTAAGGAGCGGAAAAAGTCCAGGGAGTGATGGGATAGGCATAGAGTGGTATAAAGTATATAAGGAAGAGGTAGCACCAATATTAGTAGAAGTATTCAAAGCGATAGAAAGAACAGGGGTAGTGCAAAACAGGATGGTAGAGGGAGTGATAGCTTTAGTTTATAAGAAAGGTAATAGGTTAGATATAGGGAATTACAGGCCAATCAGTTTGCTAAATGTTGATTACAAAATATTAACTAAAGTTTTAGCTAACAGAGTGAAAAAAGTGATAGGGAGTATAGTGCAACCAACACAGAGTTATAGCGTACCAGGCAGAGATATAGCGGACACAATAGCGACAGTAAGAGATGTGATAGAGTATATGAAACGAGATAGGAAAGGAGGAATAGTGATAGGGATTGATTGGAATAAAGCATTTGATAGGGTAGAGCATGAATACCTATTTAGAGTACTAGATAAGTTTGGATTTGGGGTGAAAATAGTGGGGTGGGTGAGGAAGCTATATGAAAAGGCAAAGAGCTGTGTAAAGATCAATGGAGTGTTAACAGATAAGTTTGAGGTGGGGAGATCAGTGAGACAGGGATGTCCCCTATCCGCATTACTGTATGCCATCTCAGTAGAGCCTCTTGCCACATCAATTAAGAGAGATGAAAGGATAGTCGGGATTGATCTGCCGTATGGAGGTATATGTATCATAAATCAATATGCGGATGACACCACAATCACAGTGAGGGAAGGAAATAGTGTAAAAGTAGTTCTAGAGATAGTAGAGAAGTATGGGAAAGCATCAGGGGCAAAAATAAATAGGGAGAAATCAGAGATAATGTACATAGGAGAGATTGAGAGAGTAGAAGTAGGGGTAAAAGTAGAAGAAAAATATATAAAAGTACTGGGCGTATATTTAGGGGTGGAAAGCAAAGAAGCAAGAGATGTAACTTGGACTGGGGTGATTAACAAAATAAGAACAGTATGCGCAGTATGGAAAGGGAGGAAATTACGATTAAATGGGAAAGTAATTGTAGTAAATAGTCTGTTGTTGTCAGTATGTGTGTATGTAATGAATGTAATCGAAATGCCAGGGTGGGTGATGAATGAGTTGAATAAAATTGTGTGTGATTTTATATGGGAGGGAAAAGGGGTGAAAATAGCACAGAAAACATTGGTGGGAAAGAGATGGGAAGGAGGTTTAAATCTGATGGACCTAGACATAAAAAGGACTGCTATGAGAATTAAAACTGTGATAAAATATATGGGAGGCAGATGGGATTATGGGTGGAAGGAATTCTTAAGAAAATATATTGATGATGTGGGAGGAATGGGGGAAAATGGTTGGTACATGGGCTTTAAACAATCTATGACGGGAGGAATACCAGAAATATACCGGGAGGTATTAGAGGCATGGAGGCGGTTTCTGCCTAAGATAGAGTATGAGTGTGAAGACCTAGATATGATTAAAAATCTACCACTGTTTCTAAATGAAAAGCTTAAACATAAACATAAAACGTTATATGAACATAAATTTATAGAAGGAGGTATAAAACAAATAAAAGACATTATGTATGAAGTTATTCCAGGATTCCTTAGAAACAACTGCATCTATGACTCTGTGTGTGAGTTAGAGGGAATGGAGAACAGAGATAAAGTGAACAAAATATATGAAATGATTAAATCAAGTATACCCATACAATGGACAAATCTGATTAAAACTGAATGTGTATCTAAAAAACAACAATGTATGCCGGAGATGTATACAGATGATGATGGAAAGAAATATCAAATCAAAACCTTGAGTGTCAAAAATGTATACAGGAGGCTAATTGTTGATGTTAGAAAAGAGCCAGCAGCAGAGAAAGTGTGGAAGAGGGTATTTGACGATATGGACGTGGAAAAAATATGGTCAAATTTGAATGTAAAATATAACAGTATAGAGTGCGAGAATAATGATTTTTTGATTAGACATAATAGAATCTACACAAATGTAGTGTTAAATAAAATAAACAATCAGGTAAATGCGATGTGTGACGTGTGTAATAAAGGCCATGAGAGTTTTTTACATTATTTTCTGAGATGTGAGGCTTTGGTTGATTTTTTTGACTTCCTAAAAAGACTGTTAATAGAAAACTGGGGTGTGGAAGTTGAATCAGAGGAAGAATGGGGTAAAATGTTTTTGTTTGGGATTTTGGAGGAAAAGAAAAGAATAGACAATTGCCTAATAAACTTTATATTAAGTCATGCCAGACTAGCAGTGGTTCTAAGAAGGAACTATGCACATTTTGAGGGGAGGAAGGTTAAAATAAAGGATTTATTCAAGTCAATAACAAAAAGAGATGTGGAGTTGATTTGTAAATACGGAGAGAAAGAGGTGAAAGACTTTTTTGTAAGTACAAATAAGCTAATATATCAGGAGCCAGGGGAAGACATACGCTTCAATTGGTAAAAATAAAACAATTTTGGTTGAGATTGGATGTTGCAAATTGAGTAAATGCCAATATATTTGTGTGTATTTTATTTATTTTATTTCCTTTATGTCTATGTAAACATATAAATGAACTGAAATGTGTGTAAATGTGATGAAATGATGTAATTGAAAATCTGTGAATTGAAAGGAAAATAAAAAAGATAAAAAAAAAAAGAGAACGCCCGATCTCGTCCGATCTCGGAAGCAAAGCAGGGTCGGGCCTGGTTAGTACTTGGATGGGAGACCGCCTGGGAATACCAGGTGTTGTAAGCTTTTGCTTTTCCTTCACTGGGCAGCTAACACACTTCTCCAAGCTTCAGCATTCATGCGTTCTCCTTTACCCTTTAAATCTGATTGCTGCTTCTTTTTGCCTTTTGCTTTCTCTGTGACTTACTATTATTTATTTGTTTCGCTTAATTTAATTTATATTAACCAAGTATGACATTTCTGTTTAGAAATCGTTCAAAAATACGCCCCCATT
>JBOFEZ010000122.1:0-25281 GCA_051648365.1 Fusobacteriaceae bacterium | reverse complement strand
TCAAGATGCTATTCGGGATGCTTTCGGGCAAGTAAAATAAATGTTCTAAAGAAAAGGAGAGGAGACTCTCCTTTTTTTGTAATATATATGTTAGAATGAAATAAAATAAATTTCAGGGAGGAAGCATGGAAAAAATTTTTAAAGAGCTGATGCTGAATAGAGGAAGATACGGTCATATGGAGCATGACTCTAGAAAAATAGAGAAGAACGGAGTCTTTGTAGCTCTTAAAGGTGCCGCTGTAGATGGACACCGTTATATAGAACGTGCTGTGGAGCTTGGAGCTAGAGCTATTATTCACAGTGATCCTGTGGAAAAAATTTCTGGAATAGATTATTATCAGATAGAAAATCTGAGAGAAAATTTAGGAGAGGTAGCTTCTCAGTTTTATGATTATCCTCAAGAAAAATTAAAAATAGTAGGAATAACAGGAACAAACGGAAAAACAACGGTGAGCTACCTTGTGGAAAATATTCTAGAAGGGGAAAAAATTGCCCGTATAGGAACTGTAGAGTATAAGATAGGAGATGAAATCATCGATGCTCCCAATACAACCCCTGAATCACTGGACCTGGTAAAGTTCTGCTTGAAGGCTGTGGAAAAAGGGATAAAATATCTGGTGATGGAGGTAAGTTCCCATGCTCTTATTCTAGGGAGAGTAAAAATGCTCCGTCTAGACGTGGCAGCTTTCACAAACCTAACTCCTGAGCATCTAGATTTTCATAAAACCATGGAAGAGTATTTCGGAGCAAAAGAAAAGATATTTTCTCTTCTGAAAGATGGGGGAGAAGCGGTTATAAATGTCGATGACCCTTACGGAAAAAGATATCATCTTGCCCATGGAGGAATCTCTTATGGGATAGAAGAGGGAGAATTGAAGGGAGAGTATTCAGGGGATAAGACCATGGTGAAATTTATTTACCGTGGCAAAGAAGAGATACGTAAGATAAAACTTCTGGGAAGATATAATCTGTATAATATTCTGACGGCTTTAGGTATAGGATTAGCTCTTGGAATAGAGTGGGAAAATCTTATGGATAGAGTAGAAAAAATGGAGGGAGCTCCTGGAAGATTCGAAAGGGTTGACTGCGGACAGGATTTTCTTGCCATAGTTGATTATGCCCATACAGGGGATGCTCTTGAAAATCTCTTGAAAACAGTAAAAGAGCTGGGGGAACACCAGATTATAACTATTTTCGGATGTGGAGGAGAGCGTGACACCAAAAAGCGTCCTGAAATGGCTAGGATAGCAGAGGAATACAGTGACCTGGTAATAGTTACAGCTGACAATCCTAGATGCGAGAGTTTGGATATAATAATGAAGGATATCATGATGGGGTTCCGAAATCCTGAAAAAGTTTTGCTTGAACCTGAAAGGGATCTGGCTATAAGAAAAGCTGTGCAGGAAGCGGGAAAAAATAGTATAATTGTGGTAGCAGGAAAAGGTCATGAGACCTATCAGGTATTTGGAAGAGAAAAAATACATTTCGATGATAGAGAGTATCTGAGAAAAGAGATAATATTGAAAAATAAGGAGGCATAGGGATGATAGTTTCAGAAGTAAAAAAAGTTAGAATAGGGGATAAATTTGATATTGGTGGACGCAACAGATTTACTCTTATAGCTGGACCTTGTGTTATAGAATCAGAAGAGATGGTAATGGATATAGCGGGACAATTAAAAGAAATATGTGAAAGGTTGGAGATAAACCTTATATTCAAATCTTCATATGACAAGGCTAACCGTTCATCTATCCACGGTTACAGAGGCCTAGGGATGGAAGAGGGGCTTAGAATACTTAAAAGAGTAAAGGATGAATTAGGACTTCCTATAATCACAGATGTACATGAGACATGGCAGTGTGCTGAGGCGGCTAAAGTTGTAGATATTCTTCAGATACCAGCATTCCTATCGAGACAAACTGATCTTTTGATAGCTGCAGCAGGAACTGGACTCCCAGTGAATGTTAAGAAGGGTCAGTTTCTGGCACCTTGGGATATGAAAAATGTAGTGAGAAAAATGGAGGAATCTGGAAATCCGAATATTCTTCTTTGTGAAAGAGGAAGCACATTTGGTTACAACAATATGGTAGTGGATATGAGAGGACTTCTAGAAATGAGAAAGTTTGGTTATCCTGTGGTATTTGATGTAACTCATGCAGTTCAAAAGCCAGGAGGTCTAGGAGACGCCACTTCAGGAGACAGAGAATATGTATTCCCTCTTATGAGAGCTGGACTTGCAATAGGAATAGATGCTATATTTGCTGAGGTTCATCCTGATCCTGATAGGGCTAAAAGTGACGGACCTAACATGTTGAAACTTCACGAGCTTGAAGAGATATTGAAAACAGCTGTTGCAATAGATGATCTGGTAAAATCTAGATAATTGGGGGAAACATGGATATAAAAGTTTATGGGAAATCTATATTCGACAACGAGATAGAGAGTCTGATAAAAGTAAGAGAACGGATAGGGAATGAATTGGCCCAAGTTTCAGAACTTATACTCCACTGCAAGGGAAAAGTGGTAATAACAGGTATAGGGAAATCAGGGATAATAGGAAAGAAGATTGCAGCAACTTTGGCTTCTACAGGAACTCCAACGGTTTTTATGAACTCAGCAGAAGGACTTCATGGGGATTTGGGAATGATAGGTAGTCGGGATGTGGTGATAGCTATATCCAACAGTGGAAATTCAGATGAGGTAATCTCGATTCTCCCTTCTATAAAAGAGATAGGAGCCAAGCTTGTAGCTATGACAGGCAACCCTAACTCTAGACTGGGAAAATCTGCCCACTTTATTCTGGATGTAGGTGTAGATTCAGAGGGGTGTCCTCTGAATCTTGCTCCTATGGCTTCAACAACCTGTACCTTGGTAATGGGTGATGCCTTGGCAGCTGTGCTTATAAAACTACGTGATTTTAAGCCTGAAAATTTTGCACTTTACCATCCAGGAGGTAGTTTGGGGAAACGTCTTCTTATGAAGGTGGGAGATGTGATGCATAAGGGAGAAGATATTCCTACATGCATAGAAAGTAGTTCAATGGATGAGGTAGTTATGATAATGACTAAAAAACGTTTGGGAACTGTGTGTGTAATGGATGGAACCCGTATGCTGGGAATAATAACAGAGGGAGATGTGAGAAGGGCTCTTGGCAGACGTGAAGAGTTCTTTAATCTCAGAGCCGAAGATATTATGACAAAAAAATATAGTAGAATAGAGTCTACACGTATGGCTATAGATGCTCTTGATCTCATGGAAAATCGCACGAGTCAGATTTCCGTTCTTCCAGTATTCCAGGAGGGAGAATTAGTTGGAGTTGTAAGAATTCATGACCTCCTTAATGTAGTGGGAAGATAATTCTTGACAAAGGGAATTAGTTAATTTAAAATGTGTAAAGTTACACAAAAAAATAAAAGTTGGAGGTATAAAGATGATTACTAGAGATATGAATATCTTAGAAGCTGTTCAGAAGTATCCTGTAATAACTGAAATTTTCAGAAAATATGGACTTGGATGAGTTGGATGTATGGTCGCTTCAGGTGAAAGCGTAGGAGAGGGTCTAGAGGCTCACGGATTCAATGCAGACATGCTTATAGATGAGATGAATAAGCTGATAGCTGAAAGAGCAGCTAAATAGTTTAAATATATATGAAAAGAACGGTTGAAAAGAGTGTTTTTCAGCCGTCTTTTTTTCTAAAAATTCTAGAATCATAAAAAAAATGAAAAAAGATTAAAAAAAAATTGACACTTGAACATAAATATGGTAATATTTCTTCTGTTGGAGAGTTATCCTAATTGGTAAGGAATCGGTCTTGAAAACCGACGCGGCAACGCTTCAGAGTTCGAGTCTCTGGCTCTCCGCCATATATGCGGTGAAATGGCAGAGCGGCCGAATGCGCTCCCCTGCTAAGGGAGTATACGGTTAATCCCGTATCGAGAGTTCAAATCTCTCTTTCACCGCCACTTTGTAATTTCAGGTAGGAAACTGCCTTTTTTTTTTACAAAATACGCATCCATAGCTCAATTGGATAGAGCGTCTGACTACGGATCAGAAGGTTGTGGGTTCGACCCCTGCTGGGTGCGCCATTTTTAAAATGAAAAACATTTAAAAACCATTGACATGTTTTAAAATGTTTGATATAATAATTACGTAACTGAGTTACAAACAAATTTTATACAAGAAGAAACCCCTGTTTCTCACCCTTTAACAGAATATATTTTAGGGTTATGACTATGGAAATGATAAATCTTTATCAATGCTTTATTTAGAAAGCTAGGATTATCATATGCAGATGTTTTTAATAGGGCGTTTCATACGTCCTTTTTTTATGATATAATTTTTGGAAAAATATTTGGAGGTGTTTATTATTTCTGACAAAGTTAGAATTAATGAGAAAATTAAGGGAAGAGAATTAAGAATTATTTCTGAAACTGGAGAGCAGTTAGGAATCATGTCATCACAGGAAGCTCTTGCATTAGCAGCAGAAAAAGAGCTGGATCTGGTTGAGATATCTCCAGCAGCAACGCCACCTGTTTGTAAAATCATGAACTACGGAAAGTTCAAGTATGAGCAGACAAGAAAGATGAAAGAAGCTAAAAAAAATCAGAAACAGGTTATTCTTAAAGAAGTAAAAGTAAGTGCGAGGATAGACCAACATGACCTTGAAACTAAGATGGGGCATATTGATAAATTCCTTGAAAAAGAACATAAAGTAAAAGTTACACTGACTCTTTTTGGAAGAGAGAGAATGCACGCAGATTTAGGGTTAGATACACTAGATATGATCGCAGATAAATTTGCTGAAATAGCAGAGGTGGACAAAAAATATAGGGAAAAGCAAAAGCACCTTATACTTACACCAAAAAAGAAATAATCAACATTGAAAAGAGGAGGAACACACAAATGGCAAAAATGAAAACTCATAGAGGTGCTGCAAAAAGAATTAAGGTAACAGGGACTGGAAAGTTCGTAATAAAGCACTCTGGAAAAAGTCACATATTAACAAAGAAGTCTAAAAAAAGAAAGAACAACCTTAAGAAAGATGGAGTTGTGACTGAGACTTTAGTAAAGCACATGAAGGCTCTACTACCATACGGAGTAGGAAGATAATAAGGTTATATATAACTAAAGAAGATTAGTGATAGGAGGAAAATAGATGAGAGTTAAAACTGGAATAGTAAGAAGAAGAAGACATAAAAGAGTTTTAAAAGCAGCAAAAGGATTTAGAGGTGCGTCTGGTGACGTTTTCAAGCAAGCACACCAAGCAGTAACTAAAGCTGCAGTTTACTCAACAAGAGATAGACTAGTAAGAAAGAGAAAAATGAGACAGCTTTGGATCATCAGAATCAACGCTGCTGCAAGAATCAACGGAGTTACTTACTCTGTTCTTATGAACGGACTTAAGAAAGCTGGAATCACTCTAGACAGAAAAGTACTAGCTGATATCGCTCTTAACAACGCTGCTGAGTTCGCAAAACTAGCTCAAATAGCTAAAGACGCTAAGTAATCTTAGATAAAAAATCGGGTATTTACCCGATTTTTTTTTATTCGTAGAAAAAGTAAAAGTATGTTATAATTATTTCAACAGGGTATAATTCAAAACTTTAAAAGTGGTGATCGAGATGTTGAAAACAAAGATATTTAAAAATTATAAAGATAAAACTCAGGAAATGCTCAAGAATGAGGAAGCTGAAATTAGATTAGCTCTTCTCATTGAACCTGGAAACAAGAAATTTTTAAAAAAACTGGCTTCTCTTCTGTATTATATGGAGGATATTGACGGTGCTATAAAAATTTATCGTAAGCTGATATCGTTAGAACCTAAAAATTCAGATTTTTTAGGCTTTTTAGGGTATCTTTATTATGAAAAAGAGGAGATAAAGGAAGCTGTTGAACTACTGGAGAATGCAGTAGATATAGATCCTCAGGCTGCTTTTATTCACTTTCTTCTAGGGAATGCTTATTCTAGAATGGGAATGATAAGAGAAGCAGCTGAGAATTATGATTTTGCTATATTCTTGGATCTTGATATATATCTAGCCCATAGGGATTTTGCAAAAAAATATGAAGAGATGGGAAGAGAGAAAAAAGCTCTAAAGGAATATATAACAGCTTATGAGATAGATCCTAGAGATGAGAAAATTTTGAAAAAAATTGAGAAGCTGAGAGAGAGAGTTGGAGGTCAAAATTAATGGCTATGTTTTTAATTTTTATAATTTTTATACTATTTTTTATAGGAACCAGCACAGGAAGACTAATTAATGTTTTCCCTCTTATTTTGCTGGCTATAACAGGGTTATTTTTCACCCTGGGATTCTCTATACTTGCCTGGCTTATAGCAAATCCATTGATATTCCTGGTAGTTTTAGGAATTTATCTGTATAATAGAAAAAATGCCCCTAAAAGAAAAAAAGGAGCAAATTTTTATTATCATTCCTCTGGCGGTGGAAACACTCAGGATTTTGAAGAGTTTTTCAAAAGAGCGTCAGGAAGTGGTTTTCAGTATGGCGAGGGTGGTGGTTATTACAACCAGTCAGGAACAGGTTTTGGAAATGTCCGTGACAAGGGAGAGGACTACAGAGTTCTAGGAATTCAGGAAGGTGCTTCTAAAGAAGAGATAAAAAAAGCCTACCGTGATGCTGTGAAAAAGCATCATCCGGATAAACATACAAATGCTGGTGAAAATGAGCGTATAGAGCATGAGAAAATGATAAAAAAAATAAATGAGAGCTATGACAATATAATGAAAGATTTTTAAATGTAATTTCGAATAAAATATGTTATACTTTTTTATAGAATATAATAGCAAAACTTAGATGGAGGAATTAATGAAGCTGAGATCTCTTATTTTAGGGGCTGGAAAAGGAACACGAATGAAATCAGATCTTCCAAAGGTAATCCATAAAATAAATGGAATTCCTATGGTGAAAAAGATTATGAATCTTTTGGATGGGATAGAAGTAGAAGAGAATATTCTGATACTTGGACATAAGAAAGAAGTTGTATTAGAAGCTCTTGGAGATGTAAACTATGTAGTTCAAGAGGAGCAACTAGGAACAGGGCATGCTATACTTATGGCTCAACCTAGACTTAAAGATTTTCATGGTGATATAATGGTACTTTGCGGAGATACCCCTCTTTTAAGAAGAGAAACTCTAAAAAAACTATATGAGCACCATAGAGAATCGAGAGCTGTAACAACTTTACTTACATCAATCTATGAGAATCCTTTCGGGTACGGAAGAATAGTAAAAGAGCAAGGCGATGTTATAGCTATAGTAGAGGAGAAAGAAGCAACCTCTGAAATAAAAGCTATAAAAGAGGTAAATGCAGGAGTTTATATATTCGATTCTCAAGAACTTTGGAAGGCTCTTTCAAAAATAGACAATAAAAATGATAAAGGGGAATACTACCTTACGGATGTAATAGGTATTCAAGTAAGAGATGGAAAAAAAGTAGGAAGTTATCTTCTTCAGGACAATCTTGAGATACTAGGAGTAAATTCTAAAGTTGAACTTGCACAGGCTGAAGCCGAACTGAGAAGAAGAAAAAACATAGAACTTATGGAAGATGGAGCTATATTAATAGATCCTGCCAATACATATATAGAAGATAGGGTAAAAATCGGAAGAGATACTATACTTTATCCAGGAGCTCTTATTCAGGGAGAAACTGAAATTGGTGAAAATTGTGAAATCCTTGGAAATACAAGAATAATAGATTGCAAAATAGGAAACAGAGTGAGAATAGAAAGTTCGGCTCTAGAAGAAAGTATTCTTGAAGAAGGGGTAACAGTGGGACCTTTTGCTCATTTGAGACCAAAATCTCATCTGAAAGAGGGCGTTCATGTTGGGAATTTTGTAGAGATAAAAAAATCTACCCTAGAAAAAGGTGTTAAAGCAGGTCATCTGACATATCTTGGAGATGCGACTGTAGGAGAAAAAACTAACATTGGTGCAGGAACCATAACCTGTAATTATGACGGAAAAAACAAATTTAAAACTACAATTGAAAAAAACGTCTTTATAGGAAGTGACACAATGTTAGTAGCTCCGGTAACAATCGGAGAAGGGGCACTTACAGCGGCAGGTTCAGTAATTACAAAAAATGTACCTGGGAAAGCTTTAGCTGTGGCAAGAAGCAAACAGATAATAAAACTTGATTGGAGGAAAGATTAATGATCAATGCGGCAAATGTGAAAATATTTTCTGGAACAGCAAATGTAGAGTTAGCTGAAAAAATAGCAGCTACTTTTGGAACTCCCCTGGGAGAATCGAGAATTGTTAGATTTGAAGATGGAGAGGTATATGTAAGGATAGATGAAACAGTTAGAGGTAGAGATGTCTTTATAATTCAGCCTACATCTAACCCAGTAAATGAAAACCTTATGGAACTACTTATCTTTATAGATGCTCTAAAAAGAGCTTCTGCTAAAAGTATAAATGTAGTTATGCCTTATTATGGTTATGCTAGACAAGATAGAAAAGCTAGCCCAAGAGAACCGATTACATCTAAACTTGTAGCAAATCTTCTTACCGAAGCAGGAGCGAGCAGAGTTGTAACTATGGATCTTCATGCTGATCAACTTCAAGGATTCTTTGATATCCCGGTGGATCATCTTCAAGCACTTCCACTTCTTGCTAAGTATTTTATCAAAAAAGGACTTAAAGGAGAAAATGTAGTAGTAGTTTCTCCAGATATCGGAGGAGTAAAAAGAGCTAGAAAACTGGCTGAGTGGCTAGACTGTAAAATCGCTATCATAGACAAAAGAAGACCAAAACCAAATATGTCTGAGGTTATGAACCTGATAGGAGAGGTAGAAGGAAAAACTGCAATATTTATCGATGATATGATAGATACAGCTGGAACAATAACTGGAGGAGCTGACGCTATCATAGCAAGAGGTGCTAAAGAAGCATATGCATGTTGTACACACGGAATTTTTTCGGGACCAGCTATTGAAAGAATCAAAAATTCAGGACTTAAAGAGGTTGTTGTAACAGATTCTATCAGACAGCCAGATAACAAAAGAATAGATAAGATAAAAATACTTTCAACAGGAGAGATTTTTGCAGAAGCACTGACTAGAATAGTTAATAATCAAGCTATATCTGACCTTTTTGAGAAAGTAAGAATTGATTAAAATAAAAAATTGAAAGAAGCACCTTTCGGGGTGCTTTTTTTCTAGAAAAAAAACAAAATTTATGATATCATATGATACAATATTCGTTGTAAAATATTTAAAAATAGGATAAAGGTGCTAAAAATGGTCCATATATATTTTAAAGCCTCTGGAACTGACTATAAAAAAATAGGTAAGTTTCTGGCTATCGACAGTGTAATAATTTATCCTACTGATACGGTCTATGGAGTAGGAGCCAGAATGGAGTCTGAAAACGCCATAAAAAAACTTTATGAGGCTAAAAGTAGGGCTTTTACATCTCCACTGATTGCCTTAGTTAGCTCTCAAGAAAAAGTATTCCAAATTGCCCGGGTTACACCAGCTAAAAAAGAACCTGTAAAAAAACTTATGGAAGCTTTTTGGCCTGGAGGTCTCACGATAATATTGAAAAAAAAGGCTAATGTTCCAGAAATCATGGTTTCTGGAGGAGAAACGGTAGGAGTACGTATGCCTAATCACCCCGTGGCTCTTAAGGTTATAGAATCAGCAGGTGGTGTTTTGCCGACAACAAGTGCCAACATTTCAGGAGAAGCAACACCTAAATCTTATGGGGAACTTTCAGAGGAGTTTAAAGATAGGGTGGATATAATTATAGATGATGGAGTATGTCCACTGGGGACAGAATCGACAATAATAGATATGAGCAGTAAAAAAATAAAAATTTTAAGAACAGGAGCTATTACAAAGGAGCAGATTGAGGCTGTAATAGGACCTTTTTAATGAAGGAGAATAGAAGATAATGAAAATGCAAAAAATGAATGCTAATAACATGAATCCAATGGAGATGAATAACGCATCAGCAATGATGGGTATGATGAATCTTATGCAAAAAATAGGTAAGGGAAAGAGAAAATATTCCCTAGCTCTGGATAAAAATGAGAAAAAATTCTTAGGAAAATTCCTAGAAGAGGGGAAAAAGCAGTTTGACCCTTCCGTACCTGGAGCTTCTCAGATGAAACCGGTAGCTGATTTCTTTGAATATATGATATCTATCTGTAACAGCAAGGATAAAAGTGAAATTAGATTTAGTTTTGAAGAGTTGGAATTCTTCAAAAAAATGCTTTCTGACAGTGTAAAAGGGATGGAAGGTATGAGTTTTAAATGGTACCAGCTTATAAGAAAATCTATGGCTAAAGTTATGGTAAAACAATACAGAGAACTACTTAAGAAAATCAATTAAATTTAACATACTATTTGACATAGAATAAAAATTATGATAAAATAATTTGGTATTATGAAAATACACATCAGTTATTTCTAAGTGTGGTGTCTCAAATTTTTGGGATAACTTAGTTTTGAGACTGATGGAAGAATAACCTAATTAGACTTTGAGGAGGAAAAAAATGGCAGTAATAACTATGAAACAACTATTAGAAGCTGGAGTTCACTTCGGACACCAAGCAAAAAGATGGAATCCAAAGATGAAACCTTACATCTTTACAGAGAGAAACGGGATCCACGTAATCGATCTACACAAATCACTTAAGAAAATCGAAACAGCTTACGACGCTATGAGAGAAATCGCAGCAGCAGGTGGAAATGTTCTTTTCGTAGGAACAAAGAAACAGGCTCAAGAAGCTGTAAAAGAGCAAGCTGAAAGATCAGGAATGTTCTATGTAAACAACAGATGGTTAGGAGGAATGCTTACTAACTACAAAACTATAAAAACTAGAATCGCTAGATTAAAAGAACTTGAAACTATGGAAGCTGATGGAACTTTAGATACAGCTTACACTAAGAAAGAGGCAGCTAACTTCAGAAAAGAGTTAGTAAAACTTTCTAAAAACCTTTCTGGAATCAAAAACATGCCAGAAGCTCCTGCTGCTATATTTATAGTAGACGTTAAAAAGGAAACTCTAGCAGTTGAGGAAGCAGCTTTACTTGGAATTCCAGTATTCGCTATGATCGATACTAACGTAGATCCAGATCTAATCACTTTCCCAATCCCTGCAAACGACGATGCAATAAGATCGGTAAAACTTATCTCTTCTGTAATGGCTAACGCTATAATCGAAGGAAAGCAAGGAACAGAAGTTGCTGGAGCAGAAACAGTAAACGTAGAAGAAGGATCAGCTGAGTAATCACTAAACCTAAATAAAAGATTTGGAATTGAGTAATAACACATTACTCAATTCTTCTTATATAAAAATAAAAGAAAAAACTTAGGAGGTATAAACATGGCAGAAATAACAGCAAGTTTAGTAAAAGAACTAAGAGAGAGAACTGGTGCTGGAATGATGGATTGTAAAAAAGCACTTATAGAGATGGGTGGAGATATAGAGAAATCTATCGACCTATTAAGAGAAAAAGGAATGGCTAAAGCTGCTAAAAAAGCTGGAAGAGTAGCTGCTGAAGGATTAGTATTCGAGGGAGTTTCTGCAGATCACAAAACTGCTGTAGTTCTTGAGTTTAACTCTGAAACAGATTTCGTTGCTAAGAACCCTGAGTTCGTAGCTTTCGGAAAAAAATTAGTAGAGCTAACTCTTGTTAACGATATAAAAACTATCGAAGATTTAAACAATGTAGAAATAGAAGCTGGTAAGACAGTTGCTACTGCTATCTCTGAGCTTATTGCTAAAATCGGAGAGAACATGAACCTAAGAAGACTTGAAAAAGTTACAGCTAAGGACGGATTTGTAACTACTTACAATCACCTTGGAGGAAAGCTTGGAGTTATCGTTGAGATGACTGGAGAAGCTACTGAAGCTAACCTTGTAAAAGCTAAAGATATAGCAATGCATGTTGCTGCTATGGATCCTGGATACTGTCATAAAGATGAAGTTACAACTGACGATTTAGACAGAGAGAGAGAAATCTCTAGAAAGCAGTTAGAAGCTGAAGGAAAACCAGCTCAAATCATAGAAAAAATCCTAATTGGAAAAATGAACAAGTTCTATGAGGATAACTGTTTAGTAAACCAGATATTCGTAAAAGCTGCAAACAAAGAGACAGTTGCTCAGTTCGCAGGAGATATCGCGGTTGTATCATTCAAGAGATATAAAGTTGGAGATGGAATCGAGAAAGAAGAAGTAGATTTCGCAGCAGAAGTTGCAGCTCAACTTAAGGCATAATTAAAAAGATTGAGTAGGGAGTGCAACTGCATTCCCTATTTTTATAGCATCTTTAATAAATATTATAAAAAAAATATAAAAAGGAGTTGTTTATGGGATCGGTGTATAAAAGAGTACTGTTAAAACTCAGTGGAGAAGCACTTATGGGAGACCAGGAGTTCGGAATATCTTCAGAAGTTATCACTTCTTATGCAAAGCAGATAAAAGAGGTAACAGATCTTGGTGTGGAACTGGCTATAGTTATAGGTGGTGGAAATATATTTAGAGGAATTTCTGGATCTGCTCAAGGAATTGATAGAGTTACAGGAGATCATATGGGTATGCTTGCAACTGTAATTAACTCTTTGGCTCTTCAAAATGCTATAGAGAAACTTGGAGTTCCTACAAGAGTTCAGTCGGCTATTGAGATGGAAAAAATAGCAGAACCTTTTATCAAGAGAAAGGCCCAGCGTCATCTGGAAAAAGGAAGAGTAGTAATTTTCGGTGGTGGAACAGGAAATCCTTACTTTACAACAGATACAGCAGCAGCTCTAAGAGCTATTGAGATAAATGCTGATGTAGTTATGAAAGCTACAAAAGTCGACGGGGTATATGATAAAGATCCTATGAAATTCTCGGATGCTAAAAAATATGAGACTATAACTTACACTCAGGTTTTAAATGAGGATCTGAAAGTTATGGATGCTACAGCAATATCGCTATGCAGAGAAAATAAACTCCCTATAATTGTATTTGATTCTGTAACTGAGGGGAATATTCTAAAAGTTATGCAGGGTGAAGATATAGGAACAACTGTAGTAGAAGCATAATAAAAAAGATATAAGGAGAAAAAAAATGCCAGCACAAAAATTATTAAAAGATTCAAAAGATAAAATGGCCAAGGCTATCGAGTCTACAAAAAACAGATTCGGTTCAATAAGAGCAGGAAGAGCTAGTGTGTCTATGTTAGATGGAATAAAAGTAGATATGTATGGAAGTGAAACTCCTCTTAACCAGATAGGAACTGTATCAACTCCAGAAGCTAGAATGATTATGATAGATCCTTGGGATAAATCGATGATTCCTAGTATAGAAAAAGCTATAATGCAATCAAATATCGGACTTACTCCAGGTAATGATGGTAAAGTAATAAGACTTAGAATACCTGAGCTTACTGCTGACAGAAGAAAAGAATATGTAAAAATTGCTAAAACTGAAGCTGAAAACGGTAAAGTAGCAGTAAGAAATGTTAGAAAAGATTCTAACAACCATTTAAGAACTCTTGAGAAAGATGGAGAGATATCTGAAGATGAGCTAAAAAGAATGGAGATAGAAATCCAAAAAGTTACTGATGCTACTATAAAAACTATAGATGAGTTACTGGCTCTTAAAGAAAAAGAGATTACAACAGTATAAAAAATACAAAAAAAACTTGCAAAAATATGTAAGCTTTGGTATAATTATAAATGCCCTGCTTGAAGGTAATATCCTTTGGGCCAAAACCATAGGGAGGAGGTAAGTAAATGAAAAAATATGAAATTATGTACATCATCAACCCAACAATCTTAGAAGAGGGAAGAGAAGCTACAATCGAGAAAGTTGCAGGAATACTTGCAAAGGCTGGAGCTAACGTTCTTAAAAACGAGAAATGGGGAGAGAGAAAACTAGCTTATCCTATCGATAAAAAGAAAACTGGATTCTATGTTTTAACTACTTTCGAAATGGACGGAACTAACTTAGTTGAAGTTGAAGGAAAGCTTAACATTAACGAAGAAGTAATGAGATACATCATCGTTAAGCAAGCGTAATTAACAAAAAACTAAAAAACGTGAAGTTTATAAAAAGAGGAGGAATTAAAAAATGGCAGAATTCAGAAGAAGAAGAGCTAAACTTAGAGTTAAAGCTCACGAAATCGATTACAAAAACGTTGATCTTTTAAAGAGATTCGTTTCAGATAAGGGTAAAATCAATCCATCAAGAGTAACTGGAGCTAACGCTAAGTTACAAAGAAAGATTGCTAAAGCTGTTAAGAGAGCTAGAAATATCGCTCTTATACCTTACACAAGAACTGAAAAGTAAAATTTTCAAAGAGCCTGGTTTCCAGGCTCTTTTTTCATACCGGAACAATTTCTCATAGAAAGCTTTTAAAAACTTAGGGAATAAAAAAAAGACATGCTATCAATTTAGCTTGTCTTTTTTTTAATTATGCAGTTTTAAAGCGATAATTACTTGCTTAAGATTTTAGAAAGCTTGTCACTTAGAGTGTTAGCATTAACTTTAAGCATTTGCATAACCTCAACTTCATTAGCTCCTTTTAAAGCTTTAAGTACTTTAGTACAAACTTTAACTTTTACTGGAGTTCCGTTGATCATTATCTTAGTTGATTGAAGGTTTGGCTTCCAAACTCTTCCTGTAACTCTGTGAGAGTGAGAAATTTGGTTTCCGAAAATTATTCCTTTTCCTGATATTTCACATCTTTGCATAGTGGCACCTCCTTTTTAGATTAATAGCACGATTAATAGTACAGGCTATTATATCACCCAAAGCTTAAAAAATCAAGTAAAAATTTAAATATGTATATTTCATATTCTCTATTTTGTATGATATAATATAAAAGAAAATATAATGGGCAAGTTGTAATAAAAAATAATGTGATACATATGGGAGATGTTATGAATAATCATAGTTATTCTGTTTTAGAATTTAATAAATTAAGGGAAGAAGTTGCATCTTATGCAGTGGTAGAAACTACTTACAGAAGAGTTTTGGAACTTCAGCCAATGAGGGATTATTCCCAGTTACAGAGAGAATTTGAAATTACAAGAGATTTTATGGACCTTCTTAAATTTGATGGAGGATTTGAGCCTTCGGGAATAGATGATATATGCCATATGAGTAAAAAAGTTCAACTTTTAGGAAGCTATTTAGATGCCGAAGAGCTTTGGAAACTTAATCAAAATTTGAGAATTTTCAGAATTTTTAAAAATCGTTTGGAAGAATTGGATAAATACAGATATTTAAGCAATAGATTTCAAGATATACCTGTACTTAAACACATTGAAGATATAATAAATCGTACTGTAGATAATGAAAAAAATATAAAAGATGAAGCCTCTAATGATCTTAGAGATATAAGAGTTCATAAAAAGGTTCTCCAAAATAATATAAGACAGAAATTTGATGATATTTTTGCTAATCCGGCTTATGCCAATGCCATTCAAGATAGACTTATAACTTCACGTGATGGACGTAGTGTAATCCCTATAAAAGCAGATTTCAAAGGAATCATAAAAGGGATAGAACACGATAGATCTTCGAGTGGTCATACGGTTTTTGTTGAACCATTATCAATAGTATCTCTTAATAACAAGATGCGTGAACTTGAAATACGTGAGAAAGATGAGATCAGAAAGATACTTCTTCGTATAGCAGGAACGATAAAAGAAAACTATGAAAATATAACCCTACTGGGAGAGGCTGTTCTTGAGCTGGATTACCTAAATGCTAAATCGCAATATGCTCTAGATAAAAAATCGATAGTTCCCAGTCTAAATACAAGGGAGATGCTGATTTTAGAAAAAGCCAGACATCCTCTTATTCCTGAGGATAAAGTTGTACCTCTGACTTTCGAAATAGGAAAGGGCTACAATACGTTACTTATCACAGGACCAAATACAGGAGGAAAAACAGTTGCACTAAAGACAGCTGGTCTTATAACTCTTATGGCTCTTTCTGGGATACCTGTTCCAGTTGGAGAAGGAAGTAGTATCGGTATGTTTACAGGTATTTTTGCTGATATTGGAGATGAACAGAGTATAGAGCAAAACCTATCATCTTTCTCGGCACACCTAAAAAATATTCAGGAAATTTTAAATGGTATAACTAAAAACTCCCTTGTACTTCTAGATGAGTTGGGGTCGGGAACAGACCCAGTAGAAGGTTCGGCATTTGCCATGGCGGTTATTGATCATCTGAAAGAAAAAAAATGTAAAGCACTGGTAACTACACACTACAGTGAGGTAAAAGCTCACGGATATAACGATCCAGATATAGAGACAGCTTCTATGGAATTCAATGTGGAAACTCTGTCGCCGACTTACAGACTTCTTGTGGGAATTCCAGGGGAGAGTAATGCCCTTACTATAGCTAAACGTCTAGGAGTTTCAGAAGCTATAATTGAAAAGGCCAGATCTTATGTAAGTGATGAAAATAAAAAAGTTGAAAAGATGATTGCAAATATTAAAGAAAAATCTGATGAGCTTGAGATTATGAAGGAAGAAATAGCCCTTCTGAAAGCTACTCTAGAGAGAGAAAAAAACGATTACAGCTCAAAATTGGCGACCCTTGAAAGGGAGAAAAATGAGATTCTGAGAAGTAGTTATGAGAAGGCAGAACAGATGATGAAAGATATGCAGGCTAAGGCGGCAGGTCTTATAGAAAAGATTCAGAAAGAGGAAAATAAAAAAGAGGACCTTAAAGAGGTTCAGAAAAGCCTTACACACTTAAGAACTACTCTGACTAAAGAAAAATCTCAGAATGTGACGGCTAAAGCTAAAGTTGAAATAAAAATTGATTTTAAAGAGGGGAATAAGGTTTTTGTAAAAAGTCTTAATCAGTTTGCTACGGTTCTGAAGATAAATAAAAACAGAGAAACAGCAATAATTCAGGCAGGTATCTTGAAAATGGAACTTCCTCTCCTAGATATGAGAAAGAGTGAAGAAGAAAAGAAGAGAACATATGCAGCAGCAGGAACTGGCACAGGAACGAAGGTTAAATATCAGATTGATCTAAGAGGTAAGATGGTGGATGAAGCTGTATTTGAGCTAGAAACTTATCTGGACCGTGCTGTAATGAGCGGATATAATGATATCTATGTTGTTCACGGAAAAGGAACTGGAGCTCTTCGTGAAGGAATTCTTAAATATCTTAAAGGCTGTAGATATGTCAAGGAGTTCAGAATAGGAGGACATAACGAGGGAGGACTTGGATGCACAGTGGTGACCTTGAAATAGATGAGAAATTTACTCTTATAGTGGCAGCAGCAGGTTCAGGGAAACGTATGAACCTAGGGATTCCTAAGCAGTATTTGGAGCTGGACTCCCTTCCTCTCTATCTACATTCAGTTTTAGTGGGAGAAAAATCAGAACTTGTAAAAGAAATAGTTATTGTTGCCCCTCCTGGAGATAAGGAACTTATAGAAAGCCAGTGCAGAGAGTTTGGGATAACCAAAAGTTTAAAAGTTGTCTCTGGAGGAGCTGAACGTCAAGATTCTATAATGTTGGGACTTCAGGCGGCTACTTGTCATCTGGTTGCTGTTCAAGATGGAGCTAGACCTTTTATGAAGGAATCTTATCTTTCGGAAAGTTACAGTTTTCTTAAAAAGGGTGAAACAGAGATAGATGGAACGGTTGTAGGTGTAAAAGCTAAGGATACAGTGAAAATAGTTGATTCTCTATGGATAGTACAAAATACACCACCTAGAGATAATCTGATATTAGCTCAAACACCCCAGTGTTTTAGAAGGGATTATCTTCTAGAAATATACCAAAAAGCTCAAGAGGAAAACTTTCTAGGAACTGATGATTCATCTCTTGCAGAGAGATATGGAGGTAAGATTAAGATAGTTTTCGGAGATTACGAGAATATAAAAATCACAACAGTGGAAGACATAAAAATTGCAAGGAGTTGGAAAGATGAAGATAGAACTAGCACAGTATAAGCCTATTTTGGGAGACGTGAGAAAAAATTTAGAGAATATAGTGGAAATATGTAGGGAGTCTATAAAAATCGGGAATGATATTATAGTTTTTCCAGAGCTTGCCCTAAGTGGGTATCTTCTTGAAGATTTAGCTTTCAGCACAGGGATGAAGGAAATTCCTGTAGAACTCTTGGAATTGAGTAAAGAAATCTCTATAGTTGTCGGAGGAGTTGAAAGAAGTTCTGACAGATATATATATAATTCAGCTTACTATCTAGAGGATGGAAAACTTCTGCATACACACAGGAAGGTCTACCTACCAACTTATGGAATGTTTGATGAAGCTAGATATTTTAAGGCTGGAAATAGCATAAGAGCCTTCGATACAAAGTTTGGGAAAATAGGGATGCTTATCTGTGAAGATATGTGGCATCCAACATCAACTTTTATCCTAGCCCAGGATGGAGCTGAGCATGTAATAGTTCTTACCAATAGTCCTGCAAGAGGTCTGGGAGATGTGATGAGTATAGAGGAAGAGTGGGATTCTCTTCTTCGTAGTGCGGCTATAAGCAATACAATTTTCATAACAATGGTAAATAGAACAGGTGTAGAAGATGGGGTTTCCTTTTGGGGAGGGTCCCGAATATATGCTCCCAACGGAGATAGATTGCTATCTATGGAAAACTTCAGAGAATATAAAGAAAATATAAAATTAGATTATAATCTTATAGACAGGACACGTTTCTCTGGAGGGGTAGCCAAAAATGAGAATATACCTCTTATATTAAAAGAGTTGAACAGAGTTTGGAAGGGATAGGAATGACGAAAATCATGAGAGGTTTTTGTGTAGTGTTGATTTCATTCATTGCTGTTTTATCTGGATATAAAATTTATAAAATATCTCCTAGAGAATTTCTGAGTGATAATTTAAGGGTTGCCTATGTCAATGAAAATATAAAAGGCATGGATATAGAAGATTTTCTAAAATTTGTAGAAAATGAAGGCTATAACTTTGATAAGGAAAAAATAAAAGAGATTCAGAAAAAAATCTATGGTCTCTACCTTATTGATACAACTTCCCTTTTTAATACCGATAAAAATCCTGTTCTTGTCCTAGATGTAGGTGTGAATTTTCCTCTGTATTATTTTAAACTGAATAAATATTTTAACTTTACAGGGGAGAATTATATACTTAAATCTGAATATATGAAGAGTTTGGGTCTGGAAAAATTTGGGATAGATGAACTCTATATGAGGCCACACAGAGGTAACTATATTTTTTCTGGAAAATCTGAAAAAATAGAGGAATTAATCTCTCAGAGGACAACTATGTCAGATGAGGGAGAAAAATTTCTTTGGGATATGGAATATGGAAATTTAGGGATACTTTTTTTTAGCTTCAAAAAAGAAGATGTCTATGGACTTGACACCCTTTCTGTAGTAATGGATTATAAACAGAATAAAATGAATATTTTTTCATTTTTATCTTTTAAAGAACTAAAACTAAAAATTTCTAAAGATGGATATAAAAACAACTTGCAGAAATACATAGGAGAGGAAACCTTGTATATCAGAAATGAGGATTATGTTAAAGGTTATGATATTGCGAGGAGATATTTGAAGAGAGATGAAAAGATAGAGTTTCTTTTTAATTTTTGGCAGAATATACTTGGAGTGGATGTAGTTCGAATGTTGGAAGATATAGACCAAGAAGCTATCTATAATTTTCAGAAGGAAAGCGGAATTGTAAAATTCAAAGAAAAAGAGAGAATAAAAAAAATTGTTGGATGGATTTCTCAGAAAAAAAATATAGGATTAGAAATAGAAGCTGAACTCGAAGGTGATTATCTTTACTTTGGAGAAGAGAGATTGATTTTCAAAGAAAAAAATCCTGTAAAATTAAAAAATAATCAAATTTTATATTATGATAGAAAAATTGATGGGAAAGAGATGAAGCTTGAGGCTTTTAATCTAGAGCAAAGAATAAAAATAGTAGGGAAAGTTAATGATAGAGTATTAAGTGAAGCGATTGACAAAATAGAAAATCTAGGAAGGAGAGATGAAAAATGATAAAAATACACAACACCCTTACAGGTAAAATGGATGAATTTAAACCACTGGTTCCAGGAGAGGTTTCTATGTATGTATGCGGACCTACGGTATATAACTATATACATATAGGGAATGCTAGACCTGCAATGTTCTTCGATACAGTAAGAAGATATTTTGAATACAGAGGATATAAAGTTAAGTATGTTCAAAACTTTACAGATGTAGATGATAAGATGATAAAAAGAGCCAATGAGGAAGGGATAACTCTTAAGGACGTGGCAGACAAATATATAGCAGCATATTTTGAAGATACAGCAAAAATAAATCTTAAAGAAGAGGGGATGATTCGTCCGAAAGCTACAGAATATATTGATGAGATGATAAGACTTGTAGAGATTCTTATTGAGAAAGGTTATGCATATGAAGTGGATGGCGATGTGTATTTCTTTGTTGAAAAATATAAGGAAGAGTATGGAACGCTTTCTAAACAAAATGTAGAAGACCTTCAAAGTGGAGCTAGAATAGATATAAATGAAATAAAAAGATCTCCTTTGGATTTTGCACTTTGGAAAGCTGCTAAACCTGGAGAACCTAGTTGGACATCTCCTTGGGGAGAAGGGCGTCCTGGTTGGCATATAGAGTGTTCAGCTATGTCCAATAAAATTCTTGGACCAACTTTTGATATCCACGGAGGAGGACAAGATCTTATTTTCCCTCATCACGAGAATGAGATTGCTCAATCTAAATGCTCGACTGGAGGAGATTTCGCAAGATACTGGATACACAATGGATATATCAATGTTAAGGGAGAGAAAATGTCTAAATCTCTAGGGAACTTCTTCCTGCTGAGAGAGGTTCTAGAGAAATATGATGGAAATGTGGTTAGATTTTTTGTACTTAGTTCTCACTACAGAAAGCCTATCGATTTCTCAGAAGAGGAGATGAAACAGGCTAAGGCAGGACTGGAGAGAATTGGAAATGCACTCTCAAGATCCGAAAATGCCCTTAAAGGAAATGCGACAGCAGATGGAAATAACGGAACTGAACTCGTGGAGAGTTTTAAAGCTAGTAAAGAAAAATTTGTAGCGGGAATGGATGAGGATTTTAATACTGCCCTTGGAATCGGATCTATCTTTGAACTTGTAAGAGATTTAAATAAAACTTTGGACAGTGAGCAGTTTACTGCCGAAGCTCTAGAAACTATAAAAGCCACAAGAGAATATATCGTTCAAGTTATGGAAGATGTTTTAGGAGTTAAGATTGCCCTAGAAAAGAAAACTGACAATATGACATCTGAACTTGTAGAACTTATGCTAGAAATCAGAAGAGATCTTAGAGGTGAGAAAAACTGGGCTATGTCGGATAAAATAAGAGATAGACTGGGAGAGATGGGAATAAAAATAAAAGATGGAAAGGATGCAACCCAATGGTCAATGTAAAAGAGGCAAATGGGCTAGTTCTTGCTTATTGGGGAGATGCAGTATGGGAACTTTTTGTAAGGGAACACGGGATAGCTAAGGGATATAATATATCGAATCTTAACAAATATTGCAAAAAATTTGTCCATGCTAAAATTCAGAGTATAATGCTCGGGAAAATTTATCCTCTTTTAGAAAAAGAGGATGCAGAAATAGTGAAAAGAGCTAAGAATAGTAATATAAAAACTTTTCCGAAATCCTGCTCAGTTATGGAGTATAAAGAGGCTACTGCCTTTGAAGTATTGATAGCTCTCTTGTATGAAAGGGGAGAACTAGAGAGGATAAGAGAAATAATAAAAGAGATGGAGGCGATAATCTGATGTTTGGTTTTGGTAGAGGAAGAAGTATAGGTATAGATTTAGGAACAGCGAATACCTTGGTATATAGCAAGAAGCATGGAAAGATAGTGCTGAATGAACCTTCTGTGGTAGCTATGGACAAAGAAACAAGAAAGGTTCTAGCGGTAGGAAATGAAGCCAAAGAGATGCTTGGAAAAACTCCAGATTCAATAATAGCTGTAAAACCTCTAAGTGAAGGAGTTATTGCAGACTACGACATAACTGAAGCTATGATAAAATATTTTATAAAAAAAGTTTTCGGGAAATACAGTTTTTTTATGCCTGAGATAATGATATGTGTACCTATTGATGTTACTGGGGTTGAAAAAAGAGCTGTATTGGAAGCTGCTATCTCTGCTGGAGCAAAAAGAGCTTACCTTATAGAGGAAGCACGTGCCGCGGCTTTAGGATCAGGTATGGATATATCTGCACCGCAAGGAAATATGATAGTTGATATAGGAGGCGGATCTACTGACGTAGCGGTGATCTCTTTGGGTGGTACAGTAGTGAGTAAAACTATAAGAGTGGCTGGAAATAATTTTGATGCAGATATAATAAAATTTATAAAGAAAAAGCACAGTCTCCTAATCGGAGAGAAAACTGCTGAAGAGGTAAAAATGAGGATAGGTACAGCTATACCTCTTGAGCAGGAAGAAACTATGATTGTAAAAGGAAGAGACATGATAATGGGGCTTCCTAAATCTGTAGAAATAGGTTCTGAAGAGGTTAGAGAAGCTCTAAAAGATTCCCTTATGGAGATAGTAAACTGTATAAAACTTGTTCTTGAAAAGACTCCTCCTGAATTATCCTCAGATATAGTGGACGATGGAATAGTTATGACAGGAGGAGGATCTCTTATAAGACATTTTACAGATTTAGTGTCTCAATCCACTAATTTAAAAGTTAGATTAGCTGAAAATCCTCTGGAAAGTGTTGTTATTGGAGCTGGAATGGCACTTGAACAGCTAGATATACTGAGAAAAATAGAAAAAGTAGAAAGATAATTATGATAAAGGAACTTCAATGTCATCAGGATGTGAAAAATTTTCTTAAAAACGAATTGACGCGGGAGAAAAGTTCAGCTACCTATCTTTTTCATGGAAATGACACAGGACAACTTTTGGAAATAGCTCTTGCCTTTGCCAAGGGATTGAATTGTTCTGAACTGCTCTATGATTTTTGTGGTCAATGCAGTGTCTGCAAGAGAACAGAGAGTCATTCTTATCCCGATCTTCAAATATTAGATGGAGAAAAGGGTATAAAAATAGCTCAGATAAGGGAGATTATAGAAAAAAGCGGAGTTACATCCTATGAGGGTGGTAAGAAAATTTTTATATTGGAAAATTTCCATAAAGTTTCCAAAGAGGTTTCCAATGCACTTTTGAAAACTATAGAAGAACCTCCAGTAAATAATTTTTTTATTTTGCTTTCTCCAAGTTTAAATCTTCTGCCTACTATAAAATCAAGATCTATAATTGTAAAAATACCTCTCCAAACACCCCAAGATTTAGGTGTAACTGAAGAAGTGTATGATTTTTTTAGAGGTAATAGCAGAGATGTAAAGGATTATAAAAAAGGGAATTATGATTTGAATAATCCTCTTTCTTACGAGGGAATAGGCAAACATATTGAAGAGTATATAAAAAATAACCGAAGCATAGAAGATAAAATAGATATCTATAAAGGTTTAAGGGATTTTTCATATAACAGAAAATGGCTCTCCCCACTAGATAAACTTTCTTTCGTGGATAATCTTTGCAGAGGGGTTCAAAAAGAACGTGAACTAATATTTGAGATACTTTCTTATTTAGCTTATATCGAAAAAAATCCTGAACAGTTAAAGAAAATATTGGAAGGTAAAAATGCTCTAAGGCTCCCACTGAATATGAGGTATACCCTTCTTCAGCTTTTTCTGTAGATATAATAGAAGTAATAAAAGGAATAAAGAACTTTGAACAGTAAATTAAATTATAAAGATATATTTTAAAATACATGGAGGCCTTTATGATAAAAAGTGATGAAAGAATAAGAATAATTTTAAATGAGTGTAAAAATTTCAGTAAAATACCTAATCAAGAGTCGAATATATTGAATAATCTTCATGATATGCTTATGACTGAAGTTTCTGGAGATGTTAAAAATATATATTATGGAGTCTCTAAAGAGGAGATGAAAGAGGATATAAAAACTCTTTTGGATCATGTGAGCGATATAAAAAGTGAAGAGTATAAAGAATTTTTGATGGAGATAATTTTTAGACTTACAAAATTGATAGCAGCATAAAAAAGAGGATTCATCCAGGAGAAAAGACCCTGGTGAATCCTTTTTTTTAAAAAATAAAAAAAAAGCTTGAATTAATATTTTTTCTGTGGTATATTTATTGAGCAGTGGAAAGATGGTCGCATAGCTCAGTTGGGAGAGCACCTGCCTTACAAGCAGGGGGTCACAGGTTCAAGTCCTGTTGTGACCACCATTAAATTTTGGGGGTGTAGCTCAGTTGGTTAGAGCGCATGCCTGTCACGCATGAGGTCGCGAGTTCGAGCCTCGTCACTCCCGCCATTTTTGCCCAGATAGCTCAGTCGGTAGAGCAGGAGACTGAAAATCTCCGTGTCCGTGGTTCGATTCCGCGTCTGGGCACCATTTTCAAAATTGATGGCGACGTCGCCAAGCGGTAAGGCAGAGGTCTGCAAAATCTCTATGCACCAGTTCAAATCTGGTCGTCGCCTCCATTTTACAACATTGGTAAAACGATTTGAAAAAATCAAAAAAAGATGTTGACAAAATTTTGAAAGTGATGTATACTTATGAATGTCTGAAACGCAAGTAGATGACGAAAACAGATATGCCTCGTTAGCTCATATGGTAGAGCAACTGACTTGTAATCAGTAGGTGGTTGGTTCGATTCCGACACGAGGCACCATTCAGAGTGCCCCGTTCGTTCAGTGGTAAGGACAACAGATTTTCACTCTGTAGACAGGGGTTCAATTCCCCTACGGGGTACCAAACAATTTAATAATGTGGTGAGGTTCCCGAGCGGCCAAAGGGATCAGACTGTAAATCTGACGGCTCTGCCTTCGAAGGTTCGAATCCTTCTCTCACCACCACTTTAAATCCTACACCGGTATGTTACAGAAGCATATGAACGTGTGGTTTTTTTATTTATAAGTTTTTTTGAAAAATAGAATCGGTAAAAGTCTTTGTAAATAATGAATAAATTTACAGAAAATTTACTTGAAAAAAATAGTTTATTAGTATATTATTTAGTATGGTATTAAAAACAAATCAGGAGGAATGAAAGAATGGCTAAAGAAAAATTCGAAAGAAGCAAACCCCACGTTAACGTTGGAACAATCGGACACGTTGACCACGGAAAAACTACAACTACAGCTGCTATATCTAAAGTATTATCAGATTTAGGACTAGCTAAAAAAGTTGATTTCGCAAACATTGATGCGGCTCCAGAAGAAAGAGAAAGAGGAATCA
>JBOFEZ010000121.1:0-13175 GCA_051648365.1 Fusobacteriaceae bacterium | reverse complement strand
GCACTTTTTGTATAGAAAATATAAAAGAAATATAAAAAAATAAAAAAAATCAGGAGGAAGATATGAAGTACATAATAGCACTAGACCAAGGAACAACAAGTTCAAGAGCTATAATTTTTGATGAAAATCAGAAAATAGTTGGATCGTCTCAGAGGGAGTTTAAACAGATATATCCTAAGGAAGGTTGGGTTGAACATGATCCTATGGAGATTTGGGCAAGTCAAAGTGGAGTTATGGCCGAGGTTATAGCTCAGTCTGGTATTTCGACTCATGATGTAATAGGGATAGGAATAACTAATCAGAGAGAAACAACAGTTGTCTGGGATAAAAATACTGGAAAACCTGTGTATAATGCCATTGTTTGGCAGTGCAGAAGAACAGCTGATATCTGCGACAGATTAAAGGCTAAAAATCTTCAGGATTATGTAAGAGAAAATACAGGTCTTGTAATTGATGCGTATTTCTCAGGAACTAAGATTAAATGGATACTGAATAATGTGGAAGGAGCCAGAGAAAAAGCCGAGGCTGGAGACCTACTTTTCGGAACAGTAGATACATGGCTTATCTGGAAACTTACAAATGGGAAAGTCCATGCAACAGACTATACCAACGCATCAAGAACTATGATATATAATATAAAGGACCTTAAATGGGATGAAAAAATGCTGGAAGAGCTTAATATTCCAAAAAGCATGCTTCCAGAGGTAAAAGATTCCAGTGGAACTTTCGGATATGTAAATCTTGGAGGAAAAGGAGGACACAGAGTTCCTATTGCAGGAGTAGCAGGAGATCAGCAGGCGGCTCTTTTCGGGCAGGCTTGTTTTAAGGCAGGAGAAGCTAAAAACACTTATGGTACAGGTTGTTTTATGCTCATGAATACAGGAGAAAAAATGATCACCAGTAAAAATGGGCTTCTTACAACTATAGCTATTGGAGTGGACGGAAAAGTTGAATATGCCCTTGAGGGAAGTATATTTGTGGCAGGAGCAGCAGTTCAGTGGTTACGTGATGAGATGAAACTTATAAATGACTCTAAAGAGAGTGAGTATTTTGCCACACAGGTAAAAGATAATGGAGGAGTATATTTTGTACCGGCTTTTGTAGGTTTGGGAACACCATATTGGGATATGTATGCAAGAGGAACTATTGTAGGGCTTACAAGAGGAAGCAATAGAAATCATATAATAAGAGCAACATTGGAATCTATAGCATATCAGACTAAAGATGTACTTAGTGCTATGGAAGAGGACTCTGGAATAAAACTGGCAGCTTTAAAAGTAGATGGGGGAGCTTCGGCAAATAATTTCTTGATGCAGTTTCAGGCTGATATAATGGGAACAGAAGTTATGAGGCCAGCAATAGTTGAAACTACTGCTTTAGGAGCAGCATATCTTGCGGGACTTGCAGTTGGTTTCTGGGAAAATAAAGAAGAGATAAGAGAAAGCTGGTCTCTTAACAAAGAATTCCTTTCTAATATGCCGGAAGACGATCAGGAAAGAAAACATGGAGAATGGAAAAAAGCGGTTAAAAGATGTTTGAAATGGGAGCTTGACGAAGAGTAAAATTTGTGTTAAACTGTCCATATAGAGAAAAAATAATAATAAAATAAAACAGCAAGAGAGTAGAGAGAGCTGAAAAAAATGTAACCTAAGGTTAATTTTTTTCATGCTCTCTTTTTTTTCGAACTTTAAGGAGGATATAATGTATGATATTTTGATTGTAGGGGCAGGAATAATAGGAAGTGGAATAGCTAGAGAGCTTTCCAGATATAATTTGAAAATTGCAGTATTGGATAGAGATACGGATGTAGCCAATGGAACAACAAAAGCCAATAGCGCCATAATCCATGCGGGATATGATCCCGAACCGGGAACTCTTATGGCTAAGTATAACATCCCAGGAAATGCAATGTATGAAGAACTGTGCCGGGAACTTCACGTAGATTTTAAAAGAAACGGATCTTTGGTACTGGCTTTTGATGAAAAAGAGAAAAAGCATTTGGAGATGTTATTGGAAAGAGGGGAAAAAAATGGAGTTCCAGGAATGAAGATTCTTTCAAAAGAGGAAGTAAAGAAAATAGAGACCAACGTAGCGGAAGAGATAGTAGCAGCTCTTCATGCACCTACGGCTGGAATTATTTCTCCTTGGGAATTCACCGCAGCACTTATTGATAATGCAGTGGAGAATGGAGCGGAACTTTTCCTTAATACAGAGGTAGTATCTATCGGGAAATTAGAAGAAGGTTTTGAAATTCTTACCAATAATGGAATTTTTAAAAGTAAAAATATAATAAACTGTGCAGGAGTACATACAGATATAATTCATAATATGATAGCTCCGCCAAGCTACAGAATAGAGCCTAGAAGAGGTCAGTATTACGTGCTGGACAAAGCCCAGGGAGCTAGGGTAAATCATACAGTTTTCCAGTGCCCAAATGAATTTGGAAAAGGAGTTTTAGTTACTCCAACTACTCATGGAAATTTACTTGTTGGACCAGACTCTCAAGGAGTAGGAGACAGGGATAATCTTTCTACAACAGCAGAACAGTTGGAATATATACGTACAAAGGGAAGCCATTCTATAAAGGATATTAATTTTAGAGAATCTATCAGAAATTTCTCGGGAATGAGGGCAGAATCAGATAGACAGGATTTTATAATAGAGGAGTCTTTAGTAAAAGGATTCTTTGATGTGGCAGGTATAAAATCTCCAGGACTTTCAGCAGCTCCGGCAATATTTCTTGCAGCTGCTGATATGGTAAGAGAAGCAGGAGTAATCTTAGAGAAAAAAAATAGTTTTATTCCTCCTAGAGAACATAAAATATTCATGGAAATGGATGCACAGGAAAAAGCTGAACTTATAAAAAAAGATTCAGCTTACGGAAGAATTATCTGTAGATGCGAGATGATAACTGAGGGAGAGATAATCGATGCTATTCATAGACCAGTTTCTGCGACAACACTAGATGCAGTAAAAAGAAGATGCAGACCAGGAATGGGAAGATGTCAGGGTGGTTTTTGTGGACCTAGAGTTCAGGAGATAGTGGCTAGAGAACTAAATATACCTTTAGAAGAGGTAATGTTAGATAAGAGAGATTCGTATATATTGACAGAAGAGACTAAGGGGTAAGGAGTAAAGTATGAGATATGATATAGTAGTTATAGGAGGAGGACCTGCAGGTCTTGCAGCGGCTAAGTCAGCCCAAGAAAAGGGAGCAGGAAAAGTTTTGATAATAGAACGTGACAAGGAACTGGGAGGGATTCTACAGCAGTGCATCCACAATGGATTCGGACTTCACAGATTTAAAGAGGAGCTTACAGGACCGGAATATGCCCAAAAGTATATAGATATGGTTAAAAACATGGAAATAGATGTTATGTTAGAAACTATGGTGCTCAATATAGATGAAGAGAAAAAAATATCTGTAATCAGCCCGGAAAGAGGGTATGAAGAGATAGAAGCGGGTGCTATTATTCTTGCTATGGGATGTCGTGAGCGTACAAGGGGAGCTATAGCTATTCCTGGAGACAGACCTTCTGGAATTTTTACAGCTGGAGCAGCTCAGAGATATATAAATATGGAAGGATATATGGTAGGAAAAAAAGTTCTTATTCTAGGTTCAGGTGATATCGGACTTATAATGGCTAGACGTATGATTCTTGAGGGAGCAAAAGTAGAAGCTGTTGTTGAACTTCAGCCTTTCTCGGGAGGACTTACGAGAAATATTGTTCAGTGCCTGGATGATTTTAATATTCCACTTCTTCTTTCTCACACGGTAATAAATGTTAAGGGAGAGGGACGACTTGAAAAAGTTACAATTGCTAAAGTAGATGAGAATAAAAGACCTATAAAGGGAACGGAAATAACTTATGACTGCGATACACTTCTTCTTTCAGTGGGGCTTATACCTGAAAATGAACTTTCAAATCAGCTTGGAGTTAAACTGGATAAGAGAACTAGTGGTCCTCTTGTAAATGAAACCATGGAAACATCAGTTCCGGGAATCTTTGCATGTGGAAATGTTGTTCATGTTCATGACCTCGTAGATTTTGTAAGTGCAGAGGGAGAGCGTGCAGGAAAGAATGCAGCGGACTATGTTTTAAGACAAGAGAGTATAGAGGGGAAAATAGTCTATGTAGCTAATGGAGCTGGAATAACTTATACAGTCCCTCAGATTATAAACCTGGATCAAGCTCAAGGAAATCTTACAGTGTTTATGAGAGTAAATAATGTTTATAAGAATCAGAGAATAACAGTAAAAGAGGGAGAACGTGAAATTATAGGATTTCCGAGAAAGCATCTGGCACCGGGAGAGATGGAACAGATAATTATTCCTGAAAAAATGTTGAAAACAGTAACGGGGAATATAGTTATTTCTCTGGAGGAGGGTCGATAATGGTAGAGATGATTTGTATAGTATGTCCTATTGGCTGTCATATGGAAGTGGACGTAGAGAACGGATACAAGGTAACAGGAAATGCTTGTCCACGTGGAGAAGTTTATGGAAAAGAGGAACTTATAGCTCCTAAAAGAGTTGTAACTTCTACGGTTGTAATAGAAGGGGGAATCCATAACAGAGTTCCCGTAAAAACTTTAGGATCTATCCCTAAAGAAAAAATATTCGAATGTATGGAATTGCTTAAAGATATAAAGCTTAAATCTCCAGTGAAAATGGGAGATATAGTTTTAAAAGATATTTTCAATACAGGTGTAGACATAATAGTGACAAGAAATATGTAGAAAATAAAAAAATCCTTACCATTCGCCATGGATAAGGATTTTTTTATTAAACATAGAAGGATAAAATAATATTCTATATTTTTTTTGAAAATCCTTTAAAAGAAAAAATAGTTTAAAAAATATCAAATCAAGCTTTTTGATTTAATGTTATAATGGACACAATAGAAACACAAAGATAAGTTATAATAAATATAGAAATACTGAGAAGGGAAAATAGGAGGAAGAGATGAAGAAAATACTTATAGTAGAAGATGAAAAAGATCTTTCTCTGGCTATAGAAAAATTTTTAAGTGAAGAGGGTTTCCAAGTAATAGCTGCCCATGATGGAGAAACTGCCCTAGATAAATTTTATGAAGAAACTCCAGAATTGGTAATTCTAGATATAAATCTTCCTAAGAAAAATGGTTGGGAAATATGCCGGGAGATAAAAAATAGTAGCAATATTCCTGTAATTATGATGACAGCAAGAAATAGCGAATACGATGAGATACAAGGGCTCGAGTTGGGAGCTGAAGACTATATAACCAAGCCCATAAGCCTCAAAGTTTTGGCAGTTAGAGTGAGAAAAGTTTTGAAAATTGATAAATACAGTAGTTATAGCAATGGAGGAGTAACATTTGACATAAGAACTTTGGAACTGATTATAGATGGAGAAAGAGTTGAGATATCTCCAAAAGAGGGACAGCTCCTAGAATATTTTATAAAAAATCGTGGTTTTGTTCTCAGTCGGGAAAAAATTCTGAACGAAGTATGGGGATTTGATTTTTATGGGGATGATAGAGTTGTGGATACTTTAGTAAAAAGAGTGAGAAAAAAACTTGGAGTTCAGAGTGAAAAGATTAAAACTTTAAGGGGGATAGGATATATCTATGAGGAGAATAGGGGCTAAATTTTTTCATAAAGTAATGGTATACTCAGTTTCTATAGCTTTTGTAGGTATAACGGTGGTACAGTTTCTAAATTTTACCCTTCTGGACAAATTTTATATATATAGAAAAAAAATAGAGATTCCTATTGTTGCAAAGGAGATAAAAAAATTAAAAAATAACCCTGAGGAGTTGACCAACTATATAGATGGTGAGATGTATGAGACTGGAATGATTATAAGATTTGGGAATTTTTTGCCTCAGGAATTAAGGAATCTCCCGGTTAAAAATCTATCTGAAGATAAAAATATAGAGAAAAGCAGACATCCTAAATATGAGTTAGCAAAAAAAAATAGGGTGGTGGAACTCAGAAAAAGTTCTACAGGAATGAGATATCTAATCTATAGGGAAAATATAGATGGAACTCCACTGTATATAACTCTTCCTCTAATTTCTCTTGAAAATTATAGATATGAAGCAAAAATCATAGAATTAATCTCTATACTGATAGCACTTGGAGCAAGTTTTTTATTGGGGAGCTATTTTTCAAAAAGACTTACACGAAATATCGAAAAATTGAATGATGCAGCTAGAAAAATAGCACAGTTAAATTTTGTAGAAAAAATAGATATCCAAAGCAGGGACGAAATAGGAGAGCTAGCTCAGTCTGTAGAAGAAATGGCTAGAAATCTTAAAAACTCAATAGAAAGTTTGAAAAGTTTTGTTTCGAATGCATCTCATGAATTGAAGACTCCAATTGCGGTTATAAATATGACGTCTCAGAATCTTAAGAAGGGAGTCTTAAAAGATCCGAAAGATTTGGAAAAAGCTTATAATACCTTGGTAAGAGAAACAGGGGAAATGACATCCCTTATTGAAAATCTAATGATACTTTCAAAGGTAAGCTATTCAGAAAATCTTTTGGCAAAAAAATTTTTTAATCTTAAAAATCTCGTAAAAGATTCCTTGAATAAATATGAACTTTTAGAAATTGAAAAGGATTTAGAAATAAATTTAGTTCTTCCTGAAAATTTAGAAATCCAGACAGATTATAATTCTTTTAAAATAGCGGTGGATAATCTGATTCAGAATGCTTTAAAATACTCTGTTTATGGAGAAAAAATAGATATTTATTATGAGGCTGGAGAATTTTTTATAAAAAATAGTTTTGAAAATAGAATAGATGAGGAAAACTACAAACTTTTGGAGCCGTTCAACAGAGGAAGTAACAGTAATAGTGAAATTGAGGGTTCTGGACTAGGACTGTCGATTGTAAAAAGGATACTGGAGCTATTAAAAATACAATATGCAATAGAGATAGAAAGAAATATATTTGTTTTCAAATTGAAACTGTAAAAAACATATAAAGAGGAGTGCAACGGTGAAAAAGATTTTACTTGTAGAAGATGAGAAAAATTTAGCCCATTCAATAAAAATGTTTTTAAGGGATGAACCATTTCAAATTATAACTGCAATTGATGGTCAGGAAGCTATAGATAAATTTTATATAGAAACACCGGATCTGGTACTTTTGGATATCAATCTTCCTACTAAAAATGGATGGGAAATATGCCGTGAGATAAAAGAGAATAGCAGTATCCCGGTAATAATGATGACAGCTAGAGATACTGAGTATGATGAGCTTCGGGGATTGGAACTAGGAGCCGAAGACTACATTACAAAACCTATAAATCTTAAAATTTTGACAGCTAGAATAAAAAGAGTATTAAAAATCGATAAAAACAGTAGCTATTACTATAAGGGGCTGGGTTTTGATATCAGAACCCTGGAACTTTCAATAGACGGAGTGAAGATTGAACTATCACCTAAAGAAGGTCAGCTTATGGAATACTTTATCAGAAATAAGGGTTTTGTTCTAAGTAGAGAAAAGCTTATAAATGAGGTCTGGGGATTTGATTATTGTGGTGGGGATAGATCTGTGGATACTATAATAAAAAAAATTAGAAAGAAAATGGGGGTTTATAGTGACAGAATTAAAACTTTGAGAGGAATGGGGTATCTCTATGAAGAAGATAAAGGTTAATTTTTTTCAAAAACTGCTCTTATATTCTGTTACTCTGACATTTTTGGGAATAGCTTTGGTCCAACTGCTCAACATGACATTTTTGGATCGATTCTATATTAATAGAAAAAAAATGGAAATTCCCGCTCTGGCTCAGCAAATTCAAAATTTTAAAGGGGATACAGAAAATCTTAATCAGTATATAGAGAACATCAGTGAAGAAACAGGAGCTCAAATAACTTTAGGAAATAAAAATCCATATGGTCAAAAAGGAAGAAATTATTCTACTAATATGGGAAACAGAAAAAACAGCATATATGAACCTAGTATAACAGAAGAGGTTGTAGAACTGAAAAAAACTAAATCTGGGGGAAGATATCTGAGTTATACAAAAAATATAGATGGAACTCCTCTTCATATAATTTTTCCTCTGATTTCAATGGAGAGCTACAGATATGAAGCTACCCTTGTAGAAATTATCTCAATGGGAATAGCACTTATTCTAAGCTTTATTTTAGGAGGTTTTTTCTCTAAAAGGCTTACCCGAAATATAGAAAAACTAAATGATGCAGCAAAAAAGATGGCTCATCTAGAATTTGTAGAAAAGCTGGAGATAGATACAGAGGACGAGATTGGCGAATTAGCACAATCGATAGAGGAGATGTCTCAAAATTTGAAGGACTCCATGGAGAGCCTTAAAAATTTTGTTGGAAATGCATCCCATGAGATGAAAACTCCTATATCAGTCATAAATATGATCTGTCAAAATCTGAGAAAAGAGGAGAGATTTAGTAAAAAAGAACGGTTAGAAGCATATGAAAAACTAATCAAAGAAACAGAGGGAATGGGAGAGCTTATCCAGAATCTGATGACTCTTTCAAAAATAAGTTACTCCAAAAATAATTTGAATCATACAAATATAAATTTGAAAAAAATAATGATGGCTTCGATCTATAAATATGAGATGTTAGAAATTGATAAAGGATTGGATGTGGAAGTAGATATAGGTAGAGATATATGTCTTCTAACTGACTATAGTTTTTTTAAAGTAGTTCTAGACAACCTAATTCAAAATGCCATGAAGTATGCTCCTTTGGAGAGTGTTCTCAATATTTTTGTTGAGGGAAACAGATTGGTTATAGCAAATGAGCTCCAAAAAAATCTTCAGGAGAAAAAAGAAAATCTTTTTCAACCTTTTAAAAGAGGGAGTAATGTATCTGGGACAGATATAGAGGGATCCGGTCTTGGACTTTCGATTGTAAAAAGTATTTTAGAGCTCTTAAATTTTTCATATTCTCTTGAAATAGATGGAAAAATTTTTAGATTTATTATTTTTCTTCCGAAAAAATAGATTGGTCACACTGAAAATACACTGAAATTAAAAAAAGAGCTATGTGTGCACACAGCTCTTTTTTTAAAGAAATAGAAGGAGGCTTAAGGCCATAATTAACATTCCAGAAACAAATCCATATATGGAAAGATGATGTTCGCCATATTTTTCAGCAGTTGGCAGAAGCTGATCCATAGATATAAATATCATTATCCCAGCAACACCTGCAAAAAGAACTCCGAATAATAATGGAGACATAAAAGGCATAAGGAGAAGATAACCTACGATTGCTCCTACAGGTTCAGAAAGACCAGAAAGAAGAGAAAGTTTAAAGGCTTTTTTTCTGCTTTCTGTCGCAAAATAAATAGGAACTGCAACAGCTATTCCTTCGGGAATATTGTGAATAGCGATGGCGAAAGCGATGGGGATACCCAGTTTAGGATCTTCTACAGCTGAAAGGAAAGTTGCAAGACCTTCAGGAAAGTTATGAATTCCAATTGCTACAGCTGAAAGGGTTCCCATTTTCAAAAGTGCTTTTTTCTTGTGGTGATGTGCCACCTCTTCATCAGAGAGCATAACTATTATATCTTTTGGTTCGTGCGGATTTTCATAGGAAGGAACAAATTTATCTATTAGAGCTATAAAAAGCATTCCTCCAAACAGAGAAATTACAGCAACGTAGCTTCCAGTTTTTAAACCCATATTTTCTACTAAAATATCTTTTGCTTTGGGGAAAATTTCAGCAAAGGAAACATAGACCATAACTCCTGCAGAAAAACCTAAGGATAGGGCTAAGAATTTTGTATTAGTTTTTTTGTGAAAAAAAGCCAGACAACTCCCAATACCAGTAGAAAGTCCGGCAAAAAGTGTAAGCAAAAATGCAAAAACGATATTATCCATATGATATCTCCTCTATTTTTTTACTGGATTTCAAAATATTTTACAGATTTAAAGTTAAAAATCCTCTAAAATAAGAGAAAATAAAAAAAAATAAAAAAATAGTACAATTTAAAAATAAACTTCTGTACAAAAAATGAAAAGTAGTGTATAATAATTTATGTGATAAGGAATTACAAATTAGGTTTTAATGTTTACAGTACCTTCGGGTATCTTTGTATAATATTAGATTTGAGATTTAATCATAATAAAAATAATATGGAGGTACACAATGAAAGGTACAGTTAAATGGTTTAACGAGGAAAAAGGATTTGGATTTATTACTGGTGAGGACGGGAAAGATGTATTCGCACACTTCTCTGAAATCCAAAAAGACGGATTCAAGAAATTATCTGAAGGAGAAGAGGTAACTTTTGAAGTTACAACTGGTCCTAAAGGTTTAGTAGCAACTAACATAAAATCAATCTAATTGAATTTAAAAAGTCCGGTTTTCCGGGCTTTTTTTTTATGCTGAAATAAATTGTTCATTTGATTTTATTTTTTTTTTAAGTTATACTCAGTCAAGTGAGGTGAAGGTTATGAATTTAAATAAAAAATTATTATCATTGGGAGGTATTATAATTTTATCATCTCTATCTTTGGGAGCTGAAAGAACAACCTATTTAGCTGGTGGATGTTTTTGGTGTACAGAGTCTGATATGGAAAAAATACCAGGAATTATAGATGTAGTATCAGGTTATTCAGGAGGTAACGTAGAAAATCCACTGTACAAAGAAGTTTCTTCAGGTAAAACTGGACATATTGAAACTATAAGAGTGAAATATGATGATGAGAAAATAAGTTATTCAGAAGTGTTGGATTCTTTTTTAAGGATAATGGATCCTACAGACGGTGAGGGTCAATTTGTAGATAGGGGATATCAGTATTCGCCTACTATTTTTTATGAAAATCCAGAAGAGGAAAAAATTGCAAAGAAAGCTTTGGAAAAGATAAAAGTGGATGGAAAATTCGATAAGATTGCTACGAAATTGATTCCTTTTAAAAATTTTTATGATGCAGAAGATTATCACCAAGATTATGCTAAGAAAAATCCAATAAGATATGAATATTATCGTAACAGATCAGGAAGAGATCAATTCTTAAAGAAAGTTTGGGGAGAAAAATCCCAATAAGGAGTCCGTTGTGAGAATTAAAATTATAGGAGGTATGCTATTAATTATGGGAACTATTCTACTGGCTGGAAATTGGCAGGATTTTAAAAAACCATCTCAAGATGAACTGAAGAAGATACTTACACCTATACAGTATAAAGTTACTCAGCAGGAGGGTACAGAACCTCCGTTTAAAAATGAGTATAACGATAATAAGGAAATGGGAATATATGTGGATATAGTTTCCGGAGAGCCACTATTTTCATCCCAAGATAAATATGAATCAGGTACAGGATGGCCTAGTTTTACAAAACCTTTAGTAGATGAGAATATAGTTTTAAAAAAAGATTATAAGCTTATCTGGCCACGAACAGAAGTTCGAAGCAGATATGGAAATTCTCATTTAGGTCATGTCTTTAATGACGGACCGGCTCCTACAGGAAAAAGATATTGTATGAATTCAGCTGCTCTGAGATTTATCTCTGTAGAAAATTTAGAGAAAGAGGGGTATGGAGAATTTCTTAATTTGTTTAAAAAATAAAAAAAAATCCTTCCAAAATTATTTTGGAGGGATTTTTTTATTTAGATTTTTTTCAAAAGATTTAGAAGCTGATTGTGCTCTTGTGGAGAGAGATTACTACCTAAAAAACTATCCAATTTTCTTAAGATTGAAAATATCAGTGGCTTAAGTTCTAAAGTTTTTTCTGTAGGAAAAACATTATAAACTCTCCTATCTTTTTCATCCCGCACACGAAAGATATATCCAAGTTCTTCAAGATTTTTAATTGCACGGGCACTGTTTCCTTTATCTATATGAAGGAGTTGGTGAAAGTTGTCCTGACGGGCACTTCCGTGGTTATAAAGAGTCATAAGAAACATTATCTGACCTGGAACTATATCGCATCCATTTTCAAGTAACTCTTTTGTAAGAAAAAGATGGGATCTTCTGGAGAGTATAGCTATATATTTTCCTAAAGCTTCTTTGGGTTCTAAATACATCTCTCCTCCACCAAATTTTCAATAATCGGTTCTTCTACAATTTCTTCATTTTGAAAAGTTGTAAATTTCTTAAATTCTTTTATTACAAAGTATGAAGCAAGTATTGCAGAAAGAAAATCCGAGACCGGTTGTGCTACCCAGACTCCATCCAGTTTTATAAGGGGAGTCAGAATCAAAGTCACAGGAATAAGGATTAGAGCCTGTCTTGCGAGACTTAGGAAAAGTGCTGTTTTGGGTTTGGCAATAGCCTGGAAAAACTGACTTCCAACCATTCCTATGGCGATTGTAGGGTAGCAAAGCGTATATATTTTTAAACCTCTTACAGCGATATTTACAATAGCGGGATCACTGTTGAAAGTTTTGATAACATAATCCGGAAAAAATTGAACTATAAAATACGGAATAACCAGGAGAAGAAATGCAAATGTTCCAGATTTGTAGATAGTTTCTTTTACTCTAAGATAGTTTTTAGCTCCGTAATTATACCCAATAATAGGCTGAGATCCCTGAGCTATTCCGAAAATAGGCATAAGGCAAAGCATTCCAATACCATTTACAGTAGCCATGGCTCCAATTGCAAAATCTCCTCCATAAGCCTTGAGGATATTGTTGTTTATAATCTGAATAAGACTATTTACAAGCTGCATAACAAATGGAGGAAGTCCTATTATAAGAATTATTTTTGAAATTTCAGTATTCCAAAAAAAGTTTTCTTTTCTTAGTTTTAGATTAGAATATCTGCTCAGATAATAGCCCACAGTCAAGATAAAAGTTAGAATTTGAGATAAAATAGTTGCATAGGCAGCCCCCTCTATCCCCATATTGAATTTGAAGATAAATATAGGGTCCAAAATAATATTGAGTAGACAACTAAATACCATGATAGCTGCAGAAATTTTAGGACTTCCATCACTTCTGAGAGTATTTCCCAAGGCAAATCCTGCAATATTGAAAATTGATCCAGCCAGAATAATATTCATATATTTTTCAGCATAAGGAAGACTTTCACTACTCGCTCCGAAAGCCTGGAGAATTTCCTGGGAAAAAAATAATCCCACTACTGTTATAATTCCTCCAACAAGAGCAGAGAGAAGAAGAAGATTTCCTATTATTTTTTCAGCCTCATTTTTGCTACCTTGTCCCATTTTAATTGAAATGTTGGCAGCAGC
>JBOFEZ010000120.1:0-3144 GCA_051648365.1 Fusobacteriaceae bacterium | reverse complement strand
ATTGCTAGAAAGGCATCATGGAGATTAATCATTTGGCTCATATTCTACCTCCTCCTTTTCTTGAAATTCATAGTGGTATGGAGGTTTAGTTTCTTCCTTTCCCCTTTTTTCACCCTTTTCCCTGGAGCTGTTTCTGTAGTATCCCATTCTTACCTTGTCTATCTGCTTAGGAGAATCATAGTGTCTAACAGTGGGTTTAATTTCTAGTTTTCCCATAAGAAAATCTGATGCTTCTATTTTGTCCCTCATAACCTCCAGTTCTTCATCTGTCAGTCCCCGTCCTGTGAAAATCTGTTGGATAAGAAAAACATTGTCTCCTGTTCCACTGCTTATGAGTTCATAGATTTCAAAAAGGAGCTTTCTTCTCTTCTCTATATTTATCTCTTTTTCTTTATTCTCTTCCACTAAGGAAGACAAAATTTCTGTTTTGGTCGACCTTGTTTCCGATGTGGTAACCAAAATTCTGTATCTGTTACAATTCCTATGCTTTCTAATAACCTCTATTAATTTTTTTTCTTCTAGCAAATTGATGGCTCTTGATATTTTTCTATGGGAGCATCGAAGCTTCTCTCTCATAAATTCTATGGACGGGTAGGCAATCTGTCCCCTGTTTCCAAACCTCAAAATTATCATGTACACCCCAAATTCCACAGCATTCTCAAACCTCATCTCATCTATTACCCTGTTGTCCACCATAAAA
Organism: Fusobacteriaceae bacterium; assembly: GCA_051648365.1. Lineage (GTDB taxonomy): Bacteria > Fusobacteriota > Fusobacteriia > Fusobacteriales > Fusobacteriaceae > JAGNZR01. Next base: position 2,444 of record JBOFEZ010000120.1, on the reverse strand, counting down.
AATTTCTCCATACTCTCCTCCTATTCGTCCATATCTTTCATAAGATGCGCTAGATCCCTTGGATTTATCTCGTCCACATCAGAACCTCTCCCGTTATCTCTAAAAAAATTTTCTATCCAAAGACGGTTTCCCTTTATAAATTCTGAGATAGTTTTGGAGCAGATTTCTAAGACTCCTCCGATTTCTACTGCTGTAGATTTTTCAGAGAGATGGTTCCTCCAATCTTTTAGCCAGTGTTCTCTGAGTCCTATCTGAGGTGGGGTATTTTCTCTCTCTTTGGGAGTTTTTTTTAGATAGGCAATTATAGACGGCTCGTATACCACAGTTCGACCTCTTATCTTTCCAGCAATAAACTTTCTCTCGTTGATTAATTCGAGAAATTTGGTTCTCTCAACTCCTAATAAGAAGCCATATTTTTCCCAAGACTCCTCTCCCGAGATGTAACCTTTTTTTCTTTTGTTGATCTCTTTTAACTTTCTTCCCACACCGCTACCTCCTAATGTTTTTGAATTAAAAATATATTAGCAGTTTCAAAAAAATATTTCCCGAACTATATTCCATTGTCAAACTTAAAGTTTTTATTATCGACACTAGAATATAATTCGGTACATTTTAATTTGTTTTTGATATAATTTATTTACAAGCTTGAGGGGCAACGGTGAGTGCCAAGAGTTATAGCCTTTTAAAAAATATTTGGAGGTAAAAACATGGATTTAGCTGCAAAAAAAGAAGCGATAACTAAGTTAGTAGAAAAGTTGGAAAAGAGTAACGAGAGAGAGCCATCTGTGAGAAGAGAGTTGGCCAATGACCGTGCTGCTCTAGAGAGAATTGATGATATGGTGGATAACGGAGATCCTCTTCCTCCGGGATTTGCCTATGATGGATTTATCGAGTGGAGAGATGCTGTGGAAAAGCAGATTGCCACCTCTGAGAAGTCCCTTCTCAATATTGCCGAACAGCGGATTGAGATAGAGGCCTTGAGATACTATCTCGATAACATCACGGAGTAGTGTGAGAAGGGTATGGCTACTTCTGGAAATCCTAGCCAAAATCTTTGAAGCCTTGAGGAAAAGGGAGTAGAAAAGAAAACCCCGGTTCGAATGAACCGGGGAATTTCTGTTTATAAAATAATCCATATTGACTTTACAAAGAAAATTTAGTATAATTTTGTATATTAGCAAAACTAAACTTTACTACATAAAATAGAGGGTCTCGTACCCCTCTATTTTTTTTTATAAATTTTTTTAGCAATAAATCCACCTATATTATTCTCTACTTCCATCCCGTGCTTTATTCTCAAAATATTTCTAGTTGTAGGGCTAACAATCCCAAAAATAAGATAGAATATAGCTACTAAAAATAATAATAAACCATAATTCATACGTGTACCCCTTTTAAAAAGATTTAGTAGCAAGGGAGCTGTGGCTCGTACCCCACAACTCCTTGTGAATTACTTGCCTCGTCGTTTTTCATACCAGTTAATCCACTCTCTTATCTCTTTTGAAATCTGAGGAGATACTGCTATAATTGCAACTAGCACGGTCATCCACATGGCATCACCTCCCTTTACTACATTTACTATTCTATCAATTTTTTTTGAAAAATCAATTACTATTTTAAACTATCCTCTGTATTTTTATTGTAATACTCATCCCTATACAGAAAAGAGATAGCGGGAGCTATCTCTTTTTTCAGAGTATTTTAATCTTAAGTTTACTAGCTAGACATGGGTAGATGTTCCCGCATCTACCCTTTTTTTATGCTCTATCACATTATTCTTTCATGTAGCTTTTTGTAATTTTTATTTTTCCTCATCTGGAATATACTCAATAAGATCACTTAATTTACAATTGAAAAAATCACAAAGCTTGAATAAGTTTTCAAGAATTAAGGTTTCTGGTCTCTCTTCATTATGCAATTTAATCAAAGTTGCTCTATTAATTCCAGTTTGTCTTGCTAGCTCAGAAAGATTTTTGATTTTATTATCAATCATCAAATATTTTATTTTTATTTTCAGCATGCCAACCTCCTGTTTTTACTATAATAATACCATATTTTTATGCAGAAATAAATTTTTTGTATATTATAGTATACATTTTGTTGTTGACAATATTGTTTTGATGAACTATAATTACATCATGGTGTTCAATTTGTTCATCATGACGATGTTTTTGATCGTTTTAATATTTTTTAATTTTAAAAGGACTGCTGAAAATGAGTACGGAGGAGGTAATTATGAAAATGATAAAAAAAGGAGATCTAGAAAATACAACATTCTTGCAAACGCCAAGATGGTTATTCGATCTACTTGTAAGTGGAAAAATTACTCCAGGAGCTTATTCAACTTATATCCTAATGTATGACAGACTGAGACTTTCAATAGAAAATGGATGGTTTGATGAAAAGGGACATGCCTATATCAGATACTCATATGATGAGATGGA
>JBOFEZ010000119.1:0-13161 GCA_051648365.1 Fusobacteriaceae bacterium | reverse complement strand
ACTAGTTCCTAAAATCATAGAAACTAAAGATAATATTCCAAATTTTATATTAAATAAAGGTAAAATTAATAATAATACAAATATAATCCATGTGTAGTTTTTATAAAAATTGGTTTTTAATTTAGTGCCTTTTATAAGCGGTTTTTTTAATAAAGTCATAGAAGCTCCTTTTAAATAGTTATATAGCGATAGTGATATATAATGAGTATATTATTTTTTTTTAATATTGTCAATAAGGATATTAAATTTTTTTAATAAAAAAGTGTAACCTTTTTTTAATTTTACTGTCTATATAAGTAGAAATAAAAAATAAAAGGAGTGATTAGAATGTTTGATTGGTTAGATTTACAATGGATGCATCTTGTTGAAAGTGTATTTGGTTTATCCTTGGAAACTAAAACTGGAGAGGTGATATTTTATTTTCTTCATGCTGCAAGTTCTATACTGATTTTATTATCTGTGGGAATTTTTATAATTTCTATAATAAGAACTTTTATATCTACAGATAAAATAAAAAAATTTTTAGAAACACATAAAGGACCCCAAGCCAATTTTATGGCTTCGTTACTTGGAGTTTTAACTCCCTTCTGCTCATGTTCCAGTGTTCCACTATTTATAGGTTTTATAGAATCAGGAATCCCAGTAGGAGTTGTATTTTCTTTCCTGATAACTTCTCCTATCGTAAATGAGGCGGCATTTTTAATTCTATTCAGTATATTCGGATGGAAGATAGCTCTTATATATGCTGTTTCAGGGGTTATTATAGGAGTAGTTGGAGGACTTATAATAGGTAAATTAGGTGTAGAAAAGTATGTAGAAGAATACATATATAAAATGCACTTAGAAGGGAAAGCTGAACCGGTATATCGAGGGAAAGAGAGATTAAGTTTTGCTTGGGCAGAAACAAAGGAGATAGTAATAAAATTAATCCCCTATATTTTTGTAGGGATAGGAATAGGAGCATTTATTCATAACTGGGCACCTACAGATCTTTTAACTAAATATGGAGGGCCAGACAATTGGTTGGCAGTTCCTTTTGCTACATTGGTAGGAATACCTCTGTATACTGATGCAGCCGGAATAATTCCAATAGCACAGGCTCTAATTGAAAAAGGTGTGGGAGTAGGAACTACAATGGCATTCATGATGGCAGCAGTAGCCCTTTCACTACCTGAGATTTTAATGCTGAAAAAAGTTATAAAAAAAGAATTAATTGTAATATTCATCTCCATTGTGGGGATAGGAATAATTGGCGTAGGTTATATGTTTAATATAATTTTATAGAGTTATATTAAAATAATAATAAAATATAAAAAGGAGAAAAATATGTCTATATTAAAGAGGATTTTAGGAAAAAAAGATACGGGATGTTGTTCGAAAGAGTTGGAAGAAGCAATAAAAAAAGCTAAAGAAAGCAAGGAAGAGAATGGAGAAAAAGATACAGAAAAAAATAATTCATCTTGTTGCGGAAAATGAAATTTGAAAATGGATAGAAAAAGAGTGTAAAATCAAATTAAAGAATAAGGGGTGACTTCAGAATAGAGGTCACCCAAATTTTCTTAAAAAATATCCTTGAGGAGAGACTATGAATAAAAAATTAATAAAAATATGGAGTGAATTGAACAGTCATCTTTTCTCTTTTATAAGAAAGAAAGTCAGAACTCGTGAGGATGCAGAAGATATTCTTCAGGAAGTATATATAAAATTGCATAATAATATACACACTCTGAAGGAAGAGGAAAGAATAATTTCATGGATCTATCAGATTACCAGAAACACCATAAATGATTGTATAAAAAAATGTTACAGGATAAACTTATCTGAATTGGATGACAATATTATCACCATGGAGGAAGAGGAAGATAACAATCTGAATGAAGAGATAATAGAGAGTATGAAACAGTTTATAGAAAAACTTCCCCCAACTTCTAAAGAAATAATTAAACTTTATGAATTTGAAAATCTCAGCCATAAGGAGATAGGTGAAAAAATGGGGATAAAAGAGAATAATTCAAAAGTAAAGCTAAAAAGGGCAAGAGAAAAACTAAAGAAAGAATTAGATCAGTGCTGTGTTTTTTCCTTAGATAGGTATGGAAATATTCTTAATTATATTGAAAAATAAGGATATTAAATTTTTTTAATATGCTGTTGACAAAAACAGAATCATGTTGTATCATTATATTAGAAATAATTAATATCCTATCGGGTGCACAGATAGAAAGGAGTTCTATGGAAAAACAGTTGGAAATATTGAAAGCACTGGCTCATCCTATAAGACTGGGGATTGTACATACCTTGGCACAGTGTGAGACTAAGTGCGTATGTGAAATACAGGAGATACAGAAAGAGGTATCTCAGTCAAATCTCTCTCAACATCTTAAAATTCTTAGGGAAGCTGATATTGTAACTTGTGAAAAAGTTGGGGGATGGGTACACTATGCATTGAAAAACAGAGAAATTATGAATATTTTAAAAAGTTTAGAGGAGTTATAATATGAAATTTATTGAAAATGTTTTTTTGAAAATGACATGGCTCAATAACTGGGCAGAATATTTTGTGGTAAATGTGCTGGGATTATCCATGGATACCATGGCAGGAGGAGCACTTCAGTTTTTTATCTATGATACTATTAAAATATTTATACTTCTTGGAGTACTTATATTTGGAATCAGCTACATACAGAGTTTTTTCCCGCCAGAGCGTACGAAGAAAATTTTGGGAAGATTTAAGGGTGTGACAGGAAATACACTGGGAGCACTACTTGGAACTATAACACCATTCTGTTCATGTTCAAGTATTCCACTGTTTATAGGATTTACATCAGCAGGATTACCAATAGGAGTGACATTTTCATTCCTAATATCTTCACCACTGGTGGATCTAGCATCTTTTTTACTTATAAGTTCATTCTTTGGGTTTAAGATAGCACTAGTATATGTAATTGTGGGAATAATTCTTGCTGTAATCGGTGGGCTTATAATCGATAAGATGAAAATGGAAAAGTATGTGGAAGAGTATGTTATGAATATTCCAAATGTGGATATGGAACTTCAACAGTTGAATCATGGGGACAGAGCACTTTTTGCTAAAAATCAAGTGAAAGATATATTCAAAAAAGTTTGGCTTCCAATTCTTATAGGAGTTGGAGTAGGAGCACTTATACACAATGTTATCCCTACCCAAATTATAGAAACTATTCTTGGACGGGATAATCCTTTTGCAGTTCTCCTTGCAACAGTTGTAGGAATCCCAATGTATGCTGATATATTCGGAACCCTTCCCATAGCGGAAGCTTTATATCTTAAGGGAGTAGGAATAGGAACTATACTGGCACTTATGATGTCGGTAACAGCTCTATCTTTCCCGGCTATGGTTATGCTGAGTAAAGTTATAAAACCTAGACTTTTAGGTCTATATATAGGTCTTGTTACTGCGGGAATAATCTTTATCGGATATTTCTTTAATACTTTCGGTCTTTAATACTAAAAAAATATATGGAGGAAGAAAATGGAAATTAAAGTTTTAGGTGGATGTTGTAAAAGTTGTGATGTATTATTAGATTATGTAAATGAGACTCTTGCAGAGCTTGGAAAAGAAGCAGATGTAGAGAAAGTGGTTGACTTTGTAAAAATAGCGAGATATGGAGTAATGAAAACTCCTGGAATTGTAATAGATGGAAAGGTTATTTTCTCTGGTCGTATGGCAGACAAAAAAGAAGTTAAAGAGATTTTATCAAAATATTAATTGGAAAGAGGGATATCCCTCTTTTTTCATATAAGGAAGGTGAATCATGAAAAAGAGATTAAATTTGATTATATTCCTGTTTTTTATAGCAGTTATTCCAGTATTATCCATGAATTTTATAGACAACTCTGGAGTAGAAGATGTTTTTCAAAAAAATAAAGCATCAGGAACTATTGTGATTTATGATATGAAAAACGACAAATATATTGTGCACAATAGGAAGAGAGCAGAAAAGGAATTTCCTCCAGCTTCCACGTTTAAAATACCCAATACACTCATAGGCTTTTCTCTGGGAGTGATAGAAGACCCAAATAAGATATATTATAGATACAACGGAGAGAAAATGTTTCTGAAATCCTGGGAAAAAGATGTGAGTATAAGTGAGGCTATGAGGGTTTCCAGTGTTCCTGCATATCAGAAACTTGCAAGAGAGATAGGTCTAGAAAGAATGCGGGAGAGCCTAAAAAAAATAGAGTATGGAAATATGGAGATAGGAAAAAGAGTAGATCGTTTTTGGATAGATGGTCCCCTAAAGATAGATGCTTTCCAGCAGGTTGAATTTTTAAAGCAGTTAGTAAATTTGGAACTATCTTTTTCCAAGGAGGCTCAGAATAAAACAAAAGAGCTGTTACTTCTAGAAAAGGGAAAAAATTATTCTCTCTACGGGAAAACAGGATGGCTCATAAAAGATTTTAATCCTAATTTGGGCTGGTTTGTGGGCTGGGTAGATTATGAAGGAGATACCTATATATTTGCTCTCAATATGGATATAAAAAACTCTTCTCAGCTTCATAAGCGAGAATTGATGGTTAAAAAAAGTTTAGAAACTTTGGGATTAAAGTTTGAAAAATAAAAAATATAAAGAAAAAAGAGGGTTATCCCTCTTTTTTCTGCTAAAATCTCGATAATATACCAGGTGGGAGCAAATTAATTGGAAAAATCCCTGTCATAAGGCCAGTTTTTCATTCCGTCTTCAGCATTGAGAACATTCTTGAATCCATTTTGAGATAGGATTGCCGCTGCCTTTAAAGATCTTCCACCTACAGCACAAAAAGTGATATAGGTTTTATTTTTATCCAGCTCACTCAGTCTAGCTTCCAGTTCATTCAAAGGGATATTGACCATACCTTTTATAAAACCGTCAGAACTAAGTTCGTGGGGATTTCTAACATCTAAAACAATACCCATATTCCTATCGGATAATTCTTTTACTTTTGCAAGAGAGATAGTTTCATAATTTCCTTCTACAGAGTGAGTCGCAGTATATATTTTTTTCAGAAGGTTGAATTTTTTATTCAATATGAAGAATAATGCAACTGTTATAAAGATAGCAATAAATATTTTCCAAATCATAGTCCCTCCAAAATAATCGTTACATAGTGATGTCATTATATATTTCTGATACAAATTTGTCAAGAATTATCCTATGCTATTGTGGAAGAAAAATTTGAATTTACAAAAATATTTTGAAAAATTTTCAAGTGATGATAAAATGAATACAGAATAAAATTGTTTTTATTAGGGGGATTTGTGAATATTATAATATGTATAGGTAGTTCATGCCATATAAAGGGATCTAGATTCATTGTTCAGAAACTACAAAGTTTAGTTGCCCAAAATAATCTAGGAGATCAGGTTGAACTGGCAGGAGCATTCTGCCTTGGAAACTGTGTAAAGGGAGTATCAGTTAAAGTAGATGATAGGTTATTTTCATTGATACCTGAAGAGGTTGAAATTTTTTTTGAAAAAGAAATTTTAGGGAGATTGGGATGAATGTAATAGGGTTTAAAGAAGCACGTTGCAAAAATTGTTTTAAATGTGTAAGGGTATGTGAGGTTAAGGCGATAACCTTTAAAAAAGATCAGGCACAAATTCTAAATGATAAATGTATTCTTTGTGGAGAGTGTCTGGAAGCGTGTCCTCAGAATGCCAAAACGTTTATAAGTGATATCGCACTGGTAAAGAAATTTATAAAGGAAAAAACTCCGGTAATAATGTCGATAGCTCCATCTTACTTGGCAGCTTTTGATTTTGAAACTCCAGGTCAGGTAATAGCGGCCCTAAAAAAAATAGGATTTTCTTCGGTAAGGGAAACTTCAGAGGGAGCTGCATATATAACAAAAGAATATGCAAAACTCCTAGAGAAAGGTGAGATGAAAAATATTGTGACAACCTGTTGTCCAGGTGTAAATGACCTCATTGAAATCTATTATCCAGATCTGATCTCCCATATGGCACCTCTCCTATCTCCTATGTTGGCACACGGGAAGCTTATTAAGGAGGAGTATGGAGAAGATGTAAAAGTTGTATTCCTCGGACCATGTATAGCAAAAAAAAGAGAGGCCACGAATGTCTTTGGAATTAAAGGGTATACAGATGCGGTTTTAACTTTTCAAGAGATGAAAGAGTGGTTAGGGGAGGAAGGAATAAATTTAAAAGATTTGGAAGAATCGGCACCGGATAATCCGGATCCACTCTTGAATCGTTTATATCCCACTAGAAATGGGATATTGACTTCTATAATGAAGGAAAAGAAAAATGAATCTAAATATGACAGTTTTTATGTGGATGGAGTAAAAAACTGTATGGACCTTTTTGAAAGTATTCGAAAAGGTGAGGTTGAAAACAGCTTTATAGAGGTAAATCTCTGTAGTGGAGGTTGTATTCAAGGACCAAGGATTGGAGAGCTCAAGAGCTCACGTTTTAAATCCAAACTCATGTTAGAAAAATATATTAAAAGAGAGCCAGTTGAAAATATTGTGGATTCCCGGGAAGAGAAAGAGTACGATTTTAGTAGGGAATTTACTGATCGTCAAGAAAAAATAGTTCCTCCCACAGAAGAAATGATTTTAAAAATACTTAAAAAAACAGGGAAAATAAAAAAAGAGTATGAGCTAGATTGCGGTGCCTGCGGTTATTCTACCTGCCGAGAAAAAGCGGCAGCTGTATATCATGGAAAAGCTGAAATTTCCATGTGCATGTCTTTTATGCAGGAGAAAGCACAATCTATGGCTAACGTTGTCTTAGAGACAACACCCAATATTCTTCTGATAGCTGATTCTGAGCTTAAAATTGTTGAGTTTTCTAGAACCGCTAAAGAATATTTTAATCTCTCTAAATCGGAGGAGACATATATATTTCAGCTTCTAGACCCTGAAGATTTTCATAATGTCCTGACAACGGGACAGAACATCAGAAGTAAAAAAGTAACTTATCCTGAATTGGGTTTAACTGCAATGCTGAGTATAATTTATATTGAAGATCAGAATAGTGTGCTTGGAATTTTTCAAGATGTATCTCAAGAAGAAGAAAAGCTAAAACAAGCCTACAAGTTAAAGATGGATACGATAGAGATGGCCCAAAAAGTCATAGATAAACAGATGTTTGTAGCTCAGGAAATCGCAGGGCTTTTAGGTGAGACAACAGCTGAAACAAAAGTGACTCTGACGAAATTGAGAGATATGATTTTTTATGATGGGGAAAATTCTTAAGGAGGAATTTTAGTTTGGAGATAACAGTTGATAATTTTTATAAAAGTCTCAATAAATTTAATGAGGAGCTATGTGGAGATAAAGTAGAAATCTTGAAGACTCACGACTCAAATATTCTGATTTTGGCCGACGGTATGGGAAGTGGTGTAAAAGCTAATATTTTGGCAACTCTGACTTCTAAGATACTGGGAACTATGCTGATCAATGGTTCTTCCATAGATGAATGTGTCCAAACAATAGTTAATACACTGCCTATCTGTAAAGTTCGAGAGCTGGCATATTCCACATTCAGCATACTCCAAATTTTTAAAAATGGCGAAGGATATCTGGTAGAGTTTGACAATCCTAGCTGTATATTTATCAGGGATGGTAGACTGATTACACCTCCTTTTAACGAACGTATAATCAGTAATCAAAGTATTAAAGAGTATCGTTTTAGGGTGAAGGTCGGAGACTGTTTTGTACTCCTAAGTGACGGAGTAATCCATGCTGGAGTAGGACAGTGTCTGAATTTTGGCTGGACCTGGGAACATGTTTCCGAATATGCTTTGAATGCTACGAAAACAATATCCTCAGCTTCCCGTCTTGCGAATACAATCAGTGATGCATGCAGAGATCTCTACCTAGGAAGACCGGGAGACGATACTACTGTGGCGGTTACCCGTATAATCCCACATAAAGTTGTCAATCTTTTTACAGGTCCTCCTGTCAACCGAGAAGATGATCATAAAATTGTGGATGAGTTCATGAGGGGAGATGCAAAAAAAGTTGTATGCGGTGGGACAAGTGCACTGATACTATCTAGAGTTTTGGATCGTGAAATAAAAACCTCTCTGGTTTACAGCGATCCCACTCTGCCTCCTGTGGCAAAAATTGAAGGAATAAATCTTGTGACAGAGGGAGTCCTAACTCTGACCAGAGCGCTAAATCTTTTAAAAAATTATGCCCAGGATGAGGTGGACGAGAAGTTTTTTTTAGAATTAGATGAAGAAAATGGGGGATCACAAATTGCAAAACTTATTATAGAGGAATGCTCCCATATAAATATGTATGTGGGAAATGCAGTGAACAGTGCCCATCAGAATCCTGAACTTCCCTTTGATCTCAATATACGTATGCATATAGTTAAGCAGTTTGAGGAGGTAGTAAAGAAAATCGGAAAGACAGTATCTGTAAATTATTATTAAAAGATATGGAAAGTTGATTTTTAAAAAAGGCAGTGAATCTGTTTAGGATTCACTGCCTTTTGATATATTTACATTATGACAAAAAGGACATTATCTTGAATATTCTGTTCCCAGAGTTTTGGATTATAATTGTTACCCATAATCCACTGACGAATAAATTTGGCATGGCTTTCTGTAGTTCTTACACATTTACGGGTTCCAGGAAAAGTTCCCAGACTCCGCTCTTTCTGAGCCAGATAGAACTCTCTTTTCTCTTGTTCCTTATTATCTAGAGGTGTACTGTGTACATACCCTCCTCCTGAAAATCTTGTGGCATCCTTGGCGTAACCCTGCTCATTTCCAAGCCCATCATTAAAGTACATTCTAGTTTTTGTGACTGCAGCTAAAAAGTTTCCCTTGGGAGTTTCATACCCCAATGTACTAGTTAAACCTGTTTTACTATATACATAGGAAATGAGATTCCACTCTCCACCGATTTTTTCAAAAAGCATCATATTTTGATTGGGAACATCTATTACTATTGACTTATTTACCCCATCTGAGGTTATGTTTTTCTTAAAAGATAATTTTCTATTGTCTACTAGAAGAGATTCTTCAGGTATGGAAGAGACTTGAATCTTTGCTTTATTTCCATTTTTTTCTAAAACCTTTACAAGTGAACGGTCTGGAATGAAAACCTTTTCTCCTTTGCTGTTTGTAGCTAGGAGACTTTGATCCTCTGTGTTTCCATATTTATCTTTATCTCTTTTATTGCTTTTATTGTTTGGATCAGGTCTGTAGGTGTCTGTCACTGCCAGTCTTTGGCTCGATTCTTCTCCCGACTTTATAAATTCCAGAGTAGAGTGAATACGGTCTAAAGCCTGGTTGAATCTGAAAGATCTGTAACTAGAAATTTCTTTGGAAATAAAACCCTCCCTTCCATCAGAGAGTTGAACTTTATACCATTGGTCATTTTTATGACCAACTCTTTCAAAAACTTTGAATCTATCCATGAATTTGCCAGTCGTAATAATTTTTGATTTAGTTGAAGGAAGCTCTCTTATATTCCCAATTGCTGTTTTTAAAAAAACATAGTTGTAGAGTTTTTGATTTTCTTCGTATTTCTGAATATAGTTTATATTTTCAGGGATTTTGTGATCATAGATTTCTAAAGTATTGAATTGAATGTCTGAAACTGAAGACATATTTTTTATATTATTCTCATCTGCTACAGATGAATATCCTGTAAGATAAACCAGACAGAATGCTAAAATAATTAATTTATTCATATTAACTCCTCAATAAAAAAATTTAAAGTAAAAATAATCTCTAAATCAATCTACTTCATTTTTAGAAATATTCCTTTAAAATAATTTTAGGGAGAAAAAATGATATCTAATGCTGTTGATGTTCTACAGCTTGTTTAAATATATTGTAAACATGGTGATCGTCAAGTGAGTAGAAGATATTTTTTCCGGCTCTTCTAGATTTTACAATTCTTCCTTTTTTCAAGAGTCTCAGCTGATGAGAAGTCAGAGACTGGGTCATGTTTAATTGTTCTGCTAGACAGCCTACACACATCTCACCCTTGGACAGAGCTTCTATTATCCTTATTCTTGTGGGCTCAGAAAGCAGTTTTAAAAAACTTGAAACTTTTTCAATAAGTTCATTATCCATCTGTTGTCCTCCTCTAAAATATTTGAAAATACTTATAAATTTTACTATGGAATTGATGTTTTGTCAAAAATTATAAATAATTATTGACTTTTTCAATCAAGTTAGATATCATATAACATATGAATAAGAATTCATATGTTAAGGAGGAGAGAAAATGGAAAAAATAGTTTTTGAATTAAAAGGTTTTAACTGTGCAGGTTGCCTTCCTAAAATAGAGAAAGCCATAGGAGAGGTGAAAGGAGTTTCTTTTTGTAAAATAAACTTTACTTCTGCTACTATGACTGTGGAGGGGGAAGGACTTTCTGAAACTGAGATTAAAGAGATCTTTCTCAGATTTGAGCCCCATGTAAAAATAAGAAATCTTTCAGAAGAAGAAGAGTTGGAAGGTGAAGAAGAGCAGTTCAGAAGTTGGGAAAAATATCTTCTAGTGGGGGGAGTGCTACTCTATTTTGTAACTATATTTTTTGTGTCTGAAAAGTATTCTCTTATATTCTACCTTGTAAGCTATCTTATAATCGGGAACAGAGTATTGAAAACAGCCCTAAAAAATCTAGGGAGAGGTATGATACTGGATGAAAATTTCTTGATGACCCTTGCAACTGTTGGAGCTTTTGCCATAGGAGAGTATTCTGAAGCTGTGGCTGTTATGCTTTTTTATCTAGTAGGGGAAACTCTTCAGGATTATGCAGTGGATAGATCGAGACGTTCTATTAAAGAGGCCATGGATATAATTCCTGAAAAAGCCAATCTTAAAATAGATGATGAAATCAGAGTTGTAGCCCCCAAATCCTTAAAAGTGGGAGATGTTTTAGTTGTCCGACCAGGAGAGAAAATTCCTGTGGATAGCAAAGTTTTAACAGGGACATCCAGTCTCAATACCTCTGCCCTCACTGGAGAAAGTAGACCTGTTGATGTGGCTGTGGGGGATTCACTTCTTTCAGGAGCTATAAATCTCAACGGAATTTTAGAGGTAAGAGTAGAAAAAACATATATCAATTCCACAGTAAGTAAGATACTTGAATACGTTGAAAAAGCCTCTGAAAGAAAAGCTGAGATAGAAAAATTTATGACTAAATTTTCAAGATACTACACTCCTGCGGTTGTCGGTATTTCTGCCCTTGTTTTTCTGATTCCTGGGTTTTATACTGGGGATTTTAAAATCTGGCTCTATAGAGCACTGCTATTTTTAGTTATATCTTGTCCATGTGCTTTGGTAGTTTCAATTCCTCTGGGGGTTTTCAGTGGAATTGGAAAGGCTTCAGGTAAGGGGATTTTAGTTAAAGGCGGAAACTATCTTGAGATACTGGGAAGAGTAGGAGCTGTAGTGTTTGACAAAACAGGAACTCTTACTGAAGGGAATTTCAAGGTATTGAGAGACACTGTAAATCCAGAGGTGGGAGAAATTATCCTGGCCATCGAAAGTGGTTCGACTCATCCTGTGGCAAAATCCATAGTAGGGCACTACGGAAGAACAGGCTACCTGATTTTTGATGATTTCAGAGAGGAACACGGATATGGAATAGTTGCCAATTATGCTGGGAAACAGTATCTTGTAGGAAATAGAAAGCTCCTGGAAAAATATGGAGTTTCAGTAGAAGAGTTTTCTGAGCTCGGAACAGCTGTATATGTTGCAGTAGAGGGGAAATATGCAGGAGGCTACCTTATAGGGGATAGTATAAGAGAGAATTCCAGAGAACTGATAACCTATCTGAAAGATAAAGGGATAAAAGCTTATATGCTTTCGGGAGACAGGGAACAAAATGCACTTTCGGTGGCGGAAGAACTGGGAATAGGCAGTGATGGAGTTTTTGCAGAACTTCTTCCAGATGAAAAGATGGATATGTATGAGAAGATTAAAAAAGATACTGGAAACCGTGTGGCCTTTGTAGGAGATGGAATAAATGATGCTCCGGTTCTCAGACTTTCAGATGTGGGAATCTCTTTAGGTGGAACAGGAAGTGATGCTGCCTTAGAAGCTGCAGATGTGGTTATAATGGATAATGATATAGGAAAACTTAAAACAGGTATTGAGATTTCTAAAAATGTAGAGAGAATTCTGATTCAAAATGTGGTATTCTCTTTGGGAATAAAAGCTGTTGTTATGATTCTTGGAGTCCTAGGATATGCTTCTATGTGGCTGGCTGTTTTTGCAGATGTGGGAGTAGCTCTTTTGGCTGTTCTCAATGCCATGAGAATATTGAGAAAACACGATTAAAAAAAAAGTCTCAACTTCAAAGAGTTGAGGCTTTTTTTTCTAACATACTTTTTCCGATATCTATAACTCTCTGGTTCCTGCTACCTCTCCATTTTAAGGAAGTATCTTTCTCTTCTGACCTGAATTTTCCGTCTATAAGCACATTGCAGAGGGAAACTAAAGAGAAAAGGGAGTCATCTGTCTGAATTTCTTCCCAGGTATAACCTGACCAGATCCAGATATCTTTTTCTGGGAATTTTTCCTTGAATTCCCTTACAAATTTTTTAAGAGGTTCAATATTGGCATGAAAAGTTGGATCTCCTCCCAAAAGAGATAATCCAGTTAGCATGTTCCGATATTTATCAAAATACTGGAATATCTCCTCTTGAGTTGCCTCTGTAAAGGGTGTACCTGTTTTATGGTTCCATGTGCTGGGGTTAAAGCATCCCTGGCACTGATGGGAGCATCCCGTAAGAAAGAGGGATACTCTGATCCCTCTTCCGTTAAGCATATCTCCGTATTTAATTCCTGAATAGTTCATATTCTAAACCGCCTACATATGTTTTATTCTGTTGATAACCTCTTTCTGTCTTCCTTTATTAAAAGGTCTTGAATCAGGTTGAGCTAGATATCCGCAGACTCTTCTTATTACATTCATCTTGTTTGAATCGCTGTTTTCACACTCTGGACACTGGAATCCCTTTTCTGTAGCAGAAAATTCTCCAGAAAAACCACAGACATGACATTTGTCAACTGGCTGATTGATACCCATATAGTGAATTCCAAGGGAGTGAGCATATTTCAATATAGCATGGACAGCTTCCAGATTGTTTTTTAGGGAATCTGTTTCGATATAACTGATGTGTCCTCCTTTGGCATATTTATGAC
>JBOFEZ010000118.1:0-1093 GCA_051648365.1 Fusobacteriaceae bacterium | reverse complement strand
AAAAAGAGCCCTTAAATGATGAGGATTGGAAAAAAATCCAAGAAATTTTCGGGATATCAGTTGAGGAGAAGCCTGATGTGCTTTTTGATGTGAAACAGGAAGAGAAAAGGAACAGAGGAAATCTTCCGTGCCAGTATTCTGCACTTTATTATTTTTCAGATGAAAAAGAGCTCCAGAAATATTTGGATGAAATTAGATTTATTTTGAGCGAAGGGAAAAAAGTATTTTTATTCTCCAATTTTAAGATTGAAGAAGGGACACTCTTTAAGGACGGCAGCTCCAGAATGGATGAAAAACTCCTGAAAAAGCTGTTCCAGCTCCAAATCTTTTGGGATGATACCCTGGAAAAGAAGGAAAAAACAGTAGCCTACGATGGAAAGCTGAGTGAGAAGGAGATAGAAAACCTAAAAGCCGGAAAATTCCGTGAATTCAACTGGGAGCAGTTCCAGGTTGTTCATGCCCCAAGAGAGGGTAATCTCATGATAAAAGCTGGAGCTGGAACAGGGAAAACCCATGTCATGATGGATAGAATCATGTACCTGATTGAAAAAGGGGGAGTGAAGCTATCGGATATAATCATGATAACATTCACCAATGAATCCACAGAAGAGATGAAAGAGAGATTAAAAAACAAATTTCTTGGACTTTTCCATGCCACTAAAAATATAAAATATTTGGACTATGCAGAGGATACAGGTAAGATGCAGATTAGTACTATCCATAGTTTTTTCAAAAAAATACTATCTGCACTCTCTCATCACTTAGGCTATGGTCAAGATCTGAAATTAAAAACCTTTAAATATGAGAAGGATATGATTATCCGTGAGTGTCTGGATCAACATTTTCAGAAGAAAAAAGAAGACGTATTGGAATTTCAAAAACTTGGAATACCCGATTATGAGTTTGAGAAAATTCTGAGTAATTTTTGGGGTGAGATTGAAAAAAAAGCACTCCTGAAAGAGGAACTCCCGAAAATGGACTGGGGAAAAGTAAATAATAAAGACTACAGAGTTTTAAACGATATAATAGAAAAAATCTTCATAGAGAGCGAGAATAAGCTGGATACACTGAAAAAAGCTGAGAATGCCTATAC
>JBOFEZ010000117.1:0-2813 GCA_051648365.1 Fusobacteriaceae bacterium | reverse complement strand
CTAATTTCACAGGACTTTCTCTGGGAGGTTTCTATGATGAAACAACTGGAAACTTTACAGGAGTTAAAATTCCTTTTTGGGGAATAAACAGAGTGGGAGGTAACCTTACAGGAGTTCAATTCGGAAGTTTGAATATGGTCGACAGACACATGCTTGGAGCTCAGTTTGGACTTGTAAATCTTATCGGTTCTGGAGAGGGACTGCAAGTAGCTGCCTTCAATAAAGCCAATTCTATGAAAGGTCTTCAGTTCGGATTTGTAAACTACACAGAAAGATTACAGGGTATTCAGATTGGATTTGTAAATATGGCAAAAAATAGCCAGATTTTTGAGGTTTTACCTCTAGTTAACTTCAATCTATCATTCTAAAATATTACTCTGAATTGAATGGACCTGTTATTGTTATTTAGGGGAGAAAATTACCGATGAAAATAAGAAAAAAGATAGATTTCTTTTTAAAAGTAGCAATTTTAAATTTTTTTCTGCTTTTATTCTCAGAAAAATCCTACAGTAATCTGGAAGAACATTTTCCTCTTCTCAATCTACTCATCTCCACTCCTATTTTTCAAAGAGAGAGTGTGAGATTGAGCACCAATGAAGAGGTCTATGAGTTTTTACAGAAACTATCAAAAAAATCTCCCCATGTACAATACAGGGAGATAGAACTCTCTTCTGGAGAAAAAGGGATTCCCTATGTGATAATATCTGAAAACGGTGACTATAATCCAAAAAAAACTACCGTATGGATACAGGCTATGCAACATGGAGATGAGCACGGCTCAGGAGAAGCAGCTTTGGGGCTGGCTGATTTTTTTTCCTTGAATACCGACAATGTTTTAACTGATTTGAATATACTTATTTTTCCCAGATTAAATATGTATGGTGCCGAAAGAAAAAAAACTTTTTTGAGAGGAAATCTGGATATGAATACTGACCATGCCATTTTATCCTCTCCAGAGACTCAGTCCCTAAAAAAAGAGTTACTGAAATACACTCCGGAAGTTATATTGGATCTGCATGAGTACCCCGCATCAGAGGACGCCTTCGCCAAACTTCCTACAAAAAGGATTTTACCCTACTATGATATACTCCTTTCTCCTCCTACCAATATAAATATTTCTGACTCTATTAAAATCAGGCAGAGATCGGATATTGAAAAAGTGAAAAACAATCTTGAAAAAAAAGGTGTGAGCATCGGCTCTTATTACAGTGGAATCCGTGAAAATAGAGGTATTTTGACTCTTCAAGTCCCTAGCTCTAGTATAAGAATTGCCCGAAATAATTTTGCTTTGATTCCTACGTTTTCTTTTTTGGTGGAAGGGAGAGGAAAAGACCTAGGACTTAAATTTTTTCAGCGAAGAGTGGGGAGCTTAGAGGAAACTGTGGTAGCTTTTATTAATAATTTCAAAGCTCAGTCTTTGGATATAAAAAATCAGATTTCCTATGAACGGAAAAACCTTATCTCAAAAAAAGATATTACTGTTCTTCTCGCTGGAGAAAGTGAAATCTACCCAGACACCTATAAATTTATCAATCTGAAAACAAACAAGGTTGAAAACTTCAATGTCAATATGCTAATAGATTTTAGAAAATTAGGTGCTGTTTCACGAAAAGCTCCGACTGGGTATCTGATTGAAGCAAAAAACCAGAGACTCATCTCAAAATTAAACAGACATGGTATTATCTCTACGGTTTTAGGGAATGAAAAAACCTTTCAAGTAGAAACCTTCAGAAAAGTTGGGAATAAAAAAAAGTATCTTCTTGAAAGCCAGGAAAAAACTTTTTCGGCCGATACCATACTAGTAGATCTTGAACAGGTTCAGAAACTTCTTATTCTACTTCTTTTAGAACCGGAAAGTGAGGCCAGTTTTGTCAATCATGGTCTTATTCCCTCAAAAGATACGCTTTTGCCTTATTACAGGATAGTAGATAGAGAAAATTAGTAGTCCATAAAAAAAACAACCTTTAAAATGGAAGGTTGTTTTTATTTTTTATAACTCTCTGTATTCCTCTTCTAATCCTATATTTTTTTGAAAAAGAAATATTCTATTTTTACCTTCACGGGAGGCTCTTATAAGAGATGAATCAGCGAATTTTATCAATTCCTCCAAGTCTTCAGAATCCTTGGGACACAGGGCTGATCCTATATTTATAGAACAGTTGATTTCTTGATTTTTGTATTGCAAAGGCTTTTTTAAAAGTTCTAAAATTTCCCTACACTTGAGATGTGCTTCCTCTTCTTCCTTAATATTTTTGATATACAAAATCAATTCATCTCCATTCCATTTCGCTGAAATAATATCATCATTTAGGAATCCCCTAATCCGTTGACCCATCTCTATAAGTATTTTATCCCCTAAGAGATATCCATAAAAATTATTGATATATTTAAATCTGTTTATCTGAAGAATCATCATTACTCCTGTATTTTCAGGATTTTTAAATATCTTTTTCATCTCTTCAGTGAATTTTTTCCTGTTGAAAAGCTTAGTAAGAGGATCCAGATTAGCATTCTCTATCAGAAGTACATTATAACGTGAAACTCTCACATATTTCGAAAAAATTATTCTAAAAATCACAATGGGAAGAATCACTAAAAAAGTAATCGGAGCCATTATAAACAGAACTATTCCTAAAAAAATAATCAGACAATTAAATACAATATTCTTACCCTTATAAAGTCCCAGTTCTTCAAGTGTATCAGCAACTTGACTCTCTTTTTTAGGGATAAGAGCTGATCCTGCCAGAAAAAGCAAGGATGTCACCCATATAATATTCACCATATTAAGTGGTTCATAATTTTTATAGAGCTGG
>JBOFEZ010000116.1:0-2138 GCA_051648365.1 Fusobacteriaceae bacterium | reverse complement strand
TTATAACATAGTTTCCAAAAGGAAGTACTGTGATAACATCTCCCACAGTTATATCTCCTGAATTTATAGAAGCTCTAATTCCTCCACCGTTAGTAAGAGACATATCAGCTCCTGATTTCCATACCATAGCATCCCCTATTAGATTAGAAAGATTCGTTTCCCCAGTTCTTACAAGATCTCTATCTCCTTCCAGTTTAACTCCAGTTTTTCCTATTACAACCTCTGTTACAGCTTTCTGCTTATCCTTTATGTCATCAATAAACTCTTTAATCTCTTTATTCTCTTCTACTCCTCCTACAACTTTACCGTCTTCTCCTTTTTTCCCTACGGCAGTTTCCTTAAGGATAAGTTCGTAAGTCACTGGATCTAGACCTTTTTTAAGATCATCAAAGTCAATCTTGATAACTCCCAGGTTCTTGTTGTAATCCCCTGTCTGAACAATAGGCACACCATTTACCATCTTTTTCTCTTTTAGAAGAGTGTGGCTATGTCCATCTATTATCAGATCCACACCTTTCACATGAGCTACTGCATCAGATCTCAGTCCAGGTTCTGTAGACTCGTCATCCCCAAGGTGAGAAAGAACTATTATATATTCCGCTCCCATGGCTTTAAGCTCTCCAACCGCTCTTTCTGTTGCAGTAACAGGGTTTTCAAAAGTAAGCCCCTTTACATTGTTAGGATTTGTTTTATATAGAGTTTCAGGAGTTGCAAGACCTAGGATTCCAACCTTAACTCCATCCACCTCTTTAATCATATGAGGTTTAGTTAGATATTTCCCTTCCTGGTTAAATACGTTGGCTGCAAGAACCTGGAATTTTGTATTATTATCAATTTCACGGAGTCTCTCCTGACCATAGTTAAAGTCATGATTTCCCGGAGCCATAGCTAACAGATCCATCTTATCAAGTATCTTAGCAATCGAATCTCCTCTTTCAAGAGTGGCAAAATTTGTTCCGTGAAGCGAATCTCCTGCATCTAAGAAAATTACATTTTTATTGGCAGAGTCTTTCTTCAGGTTCTCTACAAGAGTAGCAACTCTCGAATATCCCATACCATCGTATTTTGCTTCCATAGCTCTTCCATGAACATCATTTACGTGGGCTATAACAAGTTCGTAGTCTTTGGCTTTCTCCCCAGCAAAACCGTTGTTTGTACAAGCTTGAACAGATAGAACTAGTGCTGCAAGTCCTAAAATTTTTAACATTTTCATATTTCCCCCTCATATTTTTTAATATTTATTTCATTTTAGTTTATTTTGAGTTTTTTTTCAACAGTTTTTATATTTTTTTAAAAAAAAGGAGTTACCTAAGTAACTCCCAAATATTTTACTTGTTAGATATAGACTCTACACCTGGAAGGGCTTTTCCTTCTAGATACTCTAGAGATGCTCCTCCACCAGTTGAGATGTGAGTAAACTTCTCAGCATACCCAAGTTGGATAGCTGCAGCAGCAGAATCTCCTCCACCGATTATTGTAGTAGCTCCTGCAAGATGGGCTATAGCTTCACAAACTCCTATTGTTCCCTTTGCATAGCTTGGCATTTCGAATACTCCCATAGGTCCGTTCCAGATAACTGTCTTAGCTCCTGCAATCTCTTTAGAGAATAGCTCTACTGTTCCAGCTCCAACGTCAAGTCCCATCTGTCCTTCTGGAATTGCATCCACAGTTACAGTGCTATGAGGTGCATCGTTGTTGAACTCTGCACATACAACTGTATCGATTGGAAGTATAAGTTTTCCGTTTGCTTTCTCAATAAGAGATTTAGCAAGTTCAATCTTATCCTCTTCCACTAGAGATGTTCCTGTGTTCTTTCCAAGAGCTCTTAGGAAAGTGAACATCATAGCTCCTCCAACTAAAACTTTATCAGCCTTCTCAAGAAGGTTCTCTATTACTCCTATCTTATCAGAAACTTTTGCTCCACCAAGGATAGCTACAAGAGGTCTCTCAGGGTTAGAAACAACTCCTCCTATGAACTTGATCTCTTTTTCCATAAGGAATCCAGCAGCAGTATTTCCCTCTCCTATGTTAGCAGCGATTCCAACATTTGAAGCATGTGCTCTGTGAGCAGTTCCGAATGCGTCATTTACAAAAAGATCTCCTAAAGAAGCCCAGTAAGCTCCAAGCTCAGGGTTGTT
>JBOFEZ010000115.1:0-2665 GCA_051648365.1 Fusobacteriaceae bacterium | reverse complement strand
TGTTTGAAATAATTTTTCAAATCTAGTTCTCTAGGATAAGGAATAATGCTTCTTGAAAAATATATGGCATAATCTTTTCTATCTGTAACCACTTTTACCACATTGGGATTTTCTATCTCTTCCATCTTGGTTATTCTGTGTTTCAAAGTTCCCATAACCAATTCCTGTTCTTCTCTAAACGCATCTATAAGAGAATTTATCATATCAGGTTCTATCAGCGGTTCGTCTCCCTGAATATTTATTATTACCTCATATCCCTCTATTTTTTCACACACTTCAGCTATTCTGCTTGTTCCATTCGGATGAGTTTCACTCGTAAGAATAACCTCACCTCCGAATTTTATGACCTCATCATATATTCTGAGGTCATCTGTTGCTACAACTACCCTATCCAAATTTGATTTTAAAGCCCTTTTATATACCCATTGAATCATGCTGTGTCCCTCTATATCCTTTAGAGGTTTTGCTTCCAATCTTGTGGAAGCATATCTTGCAGGTATTACTCCTAAAAATTTCATTTTTCCTCCTTATGCAAAGAAAAGCTCAAGTTATTAATCTTGAGCTTCCTTTTCCATATTATTTTATGCCTCTACTAGTTTTAGGTTTGCCAGTTTGCTGTATAAGCTATCTAACATTTTTAACTGAGACAATCTGTTATTTTTTATATTTTCATCCCGATCCATAATCATAACTTCCTCAAAATATCTATCTACAATAGGGATACTTGACACTACGTTATTGATATATGCCGTATAGTTTTTGTCCTTCAGATTTTCCTGTATTTTTCCTTCAAATTCTTTTATAAAATTCGAAAGCTCTTTTTCAGCTTCATTTTGAAGAAGTTCTTCGTTAAAATCTAGAGATTTGCACTCTTTAGAGATGTTTCCAACTCTTTTTAGAACTTGAATAAATTTCTGGAAGTTCTCATTTTCACTATATTCCTCTAAAGCTACTATTTTGATTTTAGCATCTGTCAGAGCATTGAATTCATGCTCTAAAACTGCACCTATTATATCTTTTCTATGTCCCATCTCAGTGAAGCTATTTATAGCTCTCTGTCTTATAAACTCTAGGACATCTGAGAATATATCTTCTCTTTTTCTCTTAAGAAGATTTTTCGCTTCTAAAATATCTAGAGAGATATTTAGAAGTTCAGGAATTGAAATTTCAAGATTACTGTTCAGTATAATACTCACTATTCCCTGAGCAGCTCTTCTTAGAGCAAACGGATCCTTAGATCCAGTAGGTATAAGTCCCACTGCAAAACATCCCACTAGAGTATCTATTCTATCACAGATAGATGTCACTGTTCCCTCTGCTGTAGTTGGCAGAAGATCTCCTGGGAATCTTGGGTAGTAATGTTCAGCTATTCCTAGTGCTACATCCTTGTCCTCTTTGAATTTAAGAGCATACTCTGCTCCCATAAATCCTTGAAGTTTTGTAAATTCTTTTTCACCTATCATATTAGAAACAAGATCTGCTTTAGAAAGGTGGATACATCTTATTATGTTCTCTCTTCTGTTTTCCATCCCAAGAATAGTGACAACTCTTTCAGCTATAGCCTTACTTCTCTCTACTTTTTCATAGATAGTTCCCAAATCTTTCTGATAAACTACAGTTTTAAGTTTCTCAATATTATTTTCAAGAGGGTGCTTCAAATCTTCATTATAGAAGAATCTAGCATCAGAAAGTCTAGCTGAAATAACTTTTTCATTTCCTTTTCTTACCTGCTCAGAAAACTCTATTCCATTTCTTACTACCACAAATTTAGGCTGAAGTTTCCCTTCCATATCTAGAATAGGGAAATATCTCTGATGAACCTGCATAGATATAATCAGAACTTCCTGAGGAACCTCTAGGAATTCTGAATTAAAAGTTCCTACGATTGGGAAAGGATACTCGACAAGATTTGTTACCTCGTCTAGCAGTTCTTTCTCCACATGTACTCTCTCATTTTCTCCTACACAGTTCTCATCGATAAGCTTAAGTATTAGATTTTTTCTCTCTTCGATATCTATGATAACATTGTTTTCTCTTACTTTTTCGAAGTAATCATCTATACTTTCAGCTGTGAAGTCAGATCCAAAGAATCTATGTCCTCTACTCTCTCTTCCGCTTCTGATTCCCTCTATTTCAAAATCTACAACTTCATCATTAAGAAGGGCAAGGAACCATTTTACAGGTCTTGCAAATTTAAGATTCTTATCTGACCATCTCATAGTTCTTGGGAAATTTAGCTCTAATACCAAATCTTTAAGCATTTTCGGTAGAAGTTCCTTTGTATTTTTTCCCTTTATGAATTTTCTTACAGCTATATACTCCCCTTTAGGAGTATCAACTATCTCAAATCCGTCCATTTCGACTCCTTGAGATTTAAGAAATCCAAGTCCTGCCCTAGAAATTTCTCCTCCAGGAGCAAATGCTACAGATTTTGCTGGTCCCATATTAAGAAGATTTAGATCTTCCTGGATTCCTGCTATTCCTTCAACCTCTAAAACCAGTCTTCTTGGAGTTCCATATGTTTTTATACTACTGAATTTAATTCTGTTTTCTCCAAACTTTTTTTCTAAATTATTCTTCAAATCCTGGAGGGCTCCCTTCAGGAATCTGGCTGGATTTTCTTCCATTCCAATTTCAAAAAGTAATCTCATCTCATCACCCTTTT
>JBOFEZ010000114.1:0-8081 GCA_051648365.1 Fusobacteriaceae bacterium | reverse complement strand
ATACATGGAGTTTTACCCCTGTTGCTTCACAAAGTTCACACTTAGACTTTGACCTTCTTGTAAGCTCTTTTCCAAACCATGTTACTTTATCCAATCTCTCTTTGTAGATATCATATCCCTTTGCCATTTCTTTCTCCTTTTAACATTATAAAGTTGTTATATATTCATATATTTCCTCTTGAACCGGGTATTTTAAAGTATAAGTAACTTCAACTACCGGTGCTCCATTTGACATTTCTTTCTGTTTAAAGCTTTCTTGCTGAGGAATCATATCCCCCATATAATAAAAATCTGTACTTTCTCCGTCATGTTTTTTTATAAAAAGAGGTATTCTCAATTTTTTATTGTTTTTTATAATCTGTATCTCTTTACTCTCTAATTTTCTTTGAGAACGGGACATCCATTTAAATGTATGTTTGTCTATAAAACCATCTTCATAGGCTATATTTGGGTTAATATCCTCAGATTTATGGTAATTTACAAATATTGGACAGCTATTTTTTTCCTCTCTTACCTTGTAACCATTTACAGTTCCCTCTTCATTGAGTTCCCAATCCATAATTCTACAAACATCTTTTCTAGAATATTTTTCATAAAGTATAAATCCATCCACATATTTTTCTCTACTATATTTTTTATTAAAAGTATACTCTCCATAATTTAAGATATCTAAAAGCTGATTTTTAAATTTCTCATTCTCCAAACAAACTTCAAAACTACTCTTTAAATAAAATTCTTTCTTCTCTTCGATATAACCTATTATTTCATGATATTCTCTCATAAAATCAAAATTAAGATTTCTAACTATAGAATCGATCGTTCCGTCCTCACAGTTATCTATCTCATATCTCGAATATAGTAAGTTTAAAAATTCTTCACCTTTTAAATTCTTATTTTTCATGAGATTCTTCATCAATAAAATTTCATGAATTCTTTTTCCATTTCCAATATTTAAAGAAAAAAGTTTGAGTAATCGCTCCTTATATTCTCCTAGAACTCCAATTTCCTCTTTTATATTTTTTAAAAATTCATAGTAAGAGCTTTTGGAATAAACCACATAATTATACGGATCTCTTGACCCATGCTCTACAAAATCCATCATACTCGGAGTTTTTCCAATTTTAAATTTTAAAAGTTCATAATCTTTGATTAAATCTTTTTTCCCATCTAATTTTGCAGTATCTATCGCCTGAAATATCTCTTTTTTTGATACCTCATCAAAACTTATTGTAGAGCTTCCAGGAATCATTCTATTTCCCTTGACCATAAGATTTCTTAAAGTATCCTTATTATATGAATTATCTCCAAACAGTGCGATTGGAATCATATAGTTGTTTTTATAATTTCCTATAAAATCTATAACTGTGAGATAATTTTTATCCTCTGATTTTCTTAGCCCTCTTCCCAGTTGTTGAACAAAAATTATAGCCGACTGCGTTGGTCTAACCATAATAATCTGATTTACTCTCGGAATATCTATTCCTTCATTGAATATATCCACTGTAAAAATATATTTCACACGATTCCATTCATCACTTTCCAGGAGTTCTATTGCTTTTTTCCTCTCTTCCTCTGTATTTTTTCCTGAAAGAGAAATGCTGTTAATACCATTTTCATTAAATTTTTTTGAAAGTATTTCGCATTCTTCTACTTTACTACAAAAAACCAATCCTCTCACTTCTCCATCATCACAGCCATAAAATTCAGCTTTTTCTATTATATGTCTAGCTCTTTCATCTGAATTTAAAAATTCAAATTCTGTTTCTATATCTCCAACATAAATATCTTTAACTCCATAATAATGAAATGGAGATAGCATATCTGCTTCAAGAGCTTGTTGTAGCCTAATCTCATATGCTATGTTATAATCAAAAGATTGAAAGATATTATATCCGTCTGTTCTTTCCGGTGTAGCAGTCATACCTAAAAGAAATTTAGGTTTAAAATATTCCATTATTTTTTTATAGGAATTGGCACCAGCTCTATGAGTTTCATCTATCACTATATACTCAAAATGCTCGGGATGAAATTTTGTTAAGTGTTCATCTCTAGAAAGAGTTTGAATAGTTGAAAATATATAATCTCTACCTACCTCTCTTTGATTTCCTAGATAAACTCCCATACTTTTTTCTCTATTAATTATTTTTTGAAAACTTTCCAAGGCAGTTCTAGCAATATTCTCTCTATGAACTAAGAATAAGAATTTTTTAGGATTGACCTTTTGAACATGGAAAGCTGAAAGATATGTTTTCCCTGTTCCAGTTGCTGAAATAATAAGAGCTTTTTTCTCCCCTTTCTCCCTCAAGTTTTCTAAACTTTTTAGAGCTTCTTCCTGCATAAGATTAGGTTCAGGAGTTATCATCTGAATTCTCATTCCAGTTTCATCTGGAATTATTTCATAAGGAACTTCATCTTCTTGGATTCTATCCTGCTCTTTTGCTACAGATATATACTTTTTCTCTTTATATATCCCCTCATATCTTCTTATAAATTCTGGAGTTACAATAGTGGCCTTTTCAAATTCATCTGCAAATTCATTCAACATTCTTTTAGTCAGATAGGATTCTCTAGTTGTGGACACTTTCAAATTCCATTCTTTATTTGTAGAAAAAGCTGTTGATGTGAAGTTACTACTTCCCACTATAAGATTATATTTCTCTCCATGCTTAAACATATATCCTTTGGCATGATAGCCTCCCTTAGTCACTATCTTTAACTCTATATTTGAAAATTTAAGAAGTGCCTTCAGTGCTTCTGGTTCTGTAAAGTTCAGATATTGAGAAACTAATATCTTTCCTCTTACTCCTTTTTTTAATAATTCTTGAAATATATCAATTAAAACTGCTACTCCACTTCTTGTGACAAAAGCCACAGAAAAAAAGAATTGGTCACAATTTCTAAGTTCTCTTTCTATTGTAGTTAAAACCTTTAATCTTTTATTTGGATTATTAACTAAAATTTCTGGCCAATAATCCTCCTTTGATAAAAAGGAGTAGTCAATAAAACCTGTTTTTAAACTTCCTAAAAGCTGTGTTTCATAATTTTGACTGGTATTTAGAATCAATTTTTATTTACTCTCCCTTTGCAATTTTTTTACTGTGGCTATATCTGCTGGAGCCCACTGTAATTTTTCTAACTCTCCTCTTTTTAACCATAATTTTTCTGAATGCTCTTTTAAAATAGGTTCCCTTGATATGTTTTTTACCTTAATACAAATAAGATTGACTTTGATTTTTTCATATTCATACAGTGTCTCTGAAAAAATCTCTTTTGATATCTCTCCCACTATTTCCAATTCTTCCCAAAGTTCTCTCTTCAAAGCTCCAAAAATGGTTTCTTCTCCCTCTATTTTCCCTCCTGGAAATTCCCATAGATTTGACAAGGACATTTCAGTACTTCTCTTGACACATAAAATTTCATTTTCTTTATTTTCAATTATTCCAGCAACAACCTTTATTATCTTTTTCATATTTTTTATAAAAACAATACATATTCTAAAAATTGATCAACCAATCAAAATCCATAAACTTTAAATTCTCCAGATAACTAGTTTTATCCATAGATATTGTTTTTATTTTTTCCTCCTCTACATATATGTGAAATTTATGTACTTTCTCCTTATTTATTATATTTTGATTATACTCTACTATCACCAATTCTCATAGAAGCAACTTTAATTTTATTTTTTAATTTTTTTTTAAACTTTTTATAACTTTCCGTCGTCTAAATACTGTAATTGAAAAATTAATTTCTCCCTTGAAATAATTTTTTCATAATATATTTTCTCCCCAAGATAAATATATGAAAAGCCTGGACCAAAATCCAGGCTTTTCTCATTTCCTTAAAAAATTACATAATTTTTTGTTGACAATATGTTTTTAATGAGGTATATATGTATTGATTGCAAACTATTTTTTCGACGGAGGATTTATGGAAAACGAAAAATTCAAACTAGCAGGAATGGAGATGAAATATTTTATTCCTGTCTCTATAATTATTTTCACAGCATCATTTATGGGTATTTTACCTAAGAATATGGTTGGAGCATTTCCTTTTATCATAATTGCTGGAGCAATTCTTGACTATATTGGAAATCACACTCCAATTGTTAAAGATTATTTCGGTGGCGGACCTATCGTTATCATTTTCACCTCAGCCGCATTTGTTCATTACGGAATATTTCCCACATCAACGCTAGATACAGTTAAGAATTTTATGACTAGTCATGGATTTTTAGATTTTTACATAGCTGCATTAATCGTAGGAAGTATCCTTGGTATGAATAGAAAACTCCTTGTAAAAGCTGCTCTTAGATACCTTCCAGTAATTATAGGAGGTGTACTCTGCTCTATTTTATTAACTGGATTAGTCGGCTCTCTCTTGGGATATGGATTTACAAATGCTGTTTTTTATATCGCTATTCCTATTATGGGTGGAGGTATGGGAGCTGGAGCTGTTCCTTTAGCTCAAATTTTTGGAAAAGCTTTAAAGCAAGATCCAACACAACTTTTATCTATTATGGTTCCGGCTGTTGCTTTAGGAAATGCTATTGCTATAGTTTGTGGTGGGGCATTAGATAAGCTTGGAAAAAAATTTAAAGGCTTAAGTGGAGAGGGAAAACTTCTAAAAACTCAAGCAGATGAGGTTCACGAAGAGGAGAAAAAACTTTCTCCAATCGCATATAGAGAACTTGGAATAGGTATCGTTCTTTCTACTTCATTTTTTATTCTTGGAACAATCTTTGGAAAATTTATAAATCTTCATCCTTATGCACTTATGATTATCTCTGTTGCAATAGCAAAAGGTCTAGGGGTTATAGGAGCTGATTATGAAGAGTGTGCTACTAAATGGTATCAATTTGTAATGACAAATTTTACAGCTGCTCTTCTTGTCGGAATAGGGGTTGCTTATACAAGCCTTAAAGAAGTTATTTCTGCCTTTAGTCCTACTTATCTTTTACTTGTTATCACTACTGTTGTTGGTTCAATTATCGGAACTGCAATAGTTGGAAAATTTATGAATTTCTATATGGTTGAAGGTTCTATAACTGCTGGATTATGTATGGCAAATATGGGTGGAACAGGAGATGTTGCAGTTCTTTCTGCTGCTAAGAGAATGGAGCTGATGCCCTTTGCTCAAATTTCATCAAGAATTGGAGGAGCATTTATGCTTATCTTCACGTCACTTCTTATAAACCTATTTTTATAAATAAAAATATTTTTGAATAACACTAATTTCTTAGGTATAATTCCTTATAACGATTAAAGGAGAAACTTTATGAAAATTGGAATAATCATTGATTTTGTATGTCCATACTGCTTTGTAGGTACTGAAATTATGTGGAAAGTTTTAGGGGAAGATTGGAGGAACAGTGACATCGTTTGGTTTCCTTATGAGCTAGCTCCTGAACCTACGGAACAAAAAAGAAGCAGTCCTGATAGGGAAAAATATTTCGAGGAAAACATTTTACCTTGGGCTGTAAAAGAGGGAATAAAAGTTAATTTTCCAGGGATAGATCCAATCCCTAGAACCTCTCTTGCCTTTCAAGGCATAAAAATAGCAGAAAAACATAATCTAACTTCTCAATTTGTAAAAGCTGTTTTTGAAAGTTACTGGATACATAATAAGGATATAGGTTCTGTTGATGTGCTTTCTGAAATTGGTGGAAATTTAGGGATTCCAAAGGACGAATTTCAGAGTTCCCTTCAAAGGGGAGAGTTTAAGGAAGAACACAAAAAACAAAATGATGAAATAAGTGAATGGGATTTTGAAGTTGTTCCTACTTTCTATATAGATGGTGAAAAAATCCCAGATTTCCCCAGAACTTACATAGAAATGAATAAAATTTTAAAAAAATTATAACATTTCCTCTCCTTTTTCTAAAAAAAAGAACCACTGTACCATTACAGTGGTTCAATTAATTTCTCGGGGAAGAGATTAATTTTAAAATTAACTTTTATTTTTTACTAAAACTTAGTTTTCCATCCAACTATAACCTCTGGACTCCATTCCCAGTTATTAGCTAGAGACTGTCTTGTTTCTCCGTTCTTGAACTCTCCAACAGCACTTACATAAACTGTAGTTGATGGAGTCATTTTATTTTCATAAGTTAATATGTTTCTTGCTTTTAAGTTGTATGAAGAATCATCTGGATTGCTACTTCCGAAAATTTTCTCTGATGCAGCTTGGTATGGATCCATTCCGTACTCGATATAGAAGTTAATTTTGTTATTGTCATCAAACTTAACTATATCCCACTTTCCTTTTAACATAGCTTCTACAGAGACAAGGAAAAGATCATCTCCGAAAGTATCATTCTTGTTTACTCCAGCACTATCTGTGCTCAGCCAGTAGTTAGTAGCATAAACATTTGTATCAAACACTAAATTTAAAGGAAGTTTTACTGAAGTCTCTAAATCAAAACCAAGTCCATTTGCATATTGGTCAGAGTTTTTAGAGTTCCAAGTATGTCTAAGAGCTGGTCCAAAGCTGAATTTAGAGATATATGAAGGCATGTAAGCTTTGAAATCTCCCATCAACCTGTAACCTGCTACATAGTTGAATTTTAATTCCGTATCTGATAATCCAGTATCATTCGTATCTCCGAATACAGATCCCGAGTTAAGGAATGGTCCTGTTTTCTCAAGTCTCACTCTACTTGTTAAACCTATTTTGCTATCTCCTAAGTTTCCATGCTTGTAGTTAGCTCTAACTCTAAAGTTAGAAGAATCCGTTGTTTGTCCAGCTTCTGCTCTTAACTCATGTCTAGATCTGAAATCCACAGAAAGGTTCTCTGTTAGATTGATTTTTCCCTCAGCTGGTCTAAATCTGAATTTAGATTTTCCTTCTGATGTTTCTCTGTTTCCAAGGTACTCAAGTTCTTGTTTGAACTCTCCATTTACTCTAAAAACTGGCTTTTCCACTACTGGTTGTATAGCCTGCATTTGAATCATTGGCTCTTGAGTGTTAACTGGTGCCTGAACTACCTCTTTTGCTGAAACCGCTGTTGACATTGCAACTATTGCTGCAAGTGATAATGTTGCTTTTCTCATTATTT
This sequence comes from Fusobacteriaceae bacterium, assembly GCA_051648365.1. Classification (GTDB taxonomy): domain Bacteria; phylum Fusobacteriota; class Fusobacteriia; order Fusobacteriales; family Fusobacteriaceae; genus JAGNZR01. Next base: position 1,024 of record JBOFEZ010000114.1, on the reverse strand, counting down.
AAATTCCCCCCTGTTTCCTTCTTTGCTACAGGTAGATTATAACTTTCGCGTGTAAAACGTTTATAAATTTAATGTAATTTTTTTGTAATTTTTTTGTTAATTTTCTGTTAAAATATATTGATAAAACAAAAGGTGTCAGATATTTTATTTTTTCTGACACCCTTTATTTTCTTCTTCATTTTTTTTATCCAAAATATATTTGAAGTATATATATTCGGATAACTTCATGTGATTTAGATTCATATCTCACCTCTTTTATTTTGATACACTGTAATTATACAGCCTTTCTGTTAAAAGAGTATTAAACCTTTGTAATTTTTCTGATAAAAAGCTATTTTTTTAGAATTTTTTTTATATATTTTCCAGTATAGCTTTTTCTTGATTTTGCCACTTCTTCTGGAGTTCCTAAGGCAATTACTTTACCTCCCTGGTCTCCTCCTTCAGGTCCTATATCGATTATGTAATCTGCTGATTTTATAACATCCAGATTATGTTCTATTATCACTACACTATTTCCACGATCTACCAAACGATTAAGAACTTCTAGAAGTTTTCTTATATCTTCAAAATGTAATCCTGTTGTAGGTTCGTCCAATATATAAATACTTCTCCCTCTGGACATTTTAGACAGTTCAGCTGACAACTTTATACGTTGTGCCTCTCCACCAGAAAGTGTGGTGGCTGGTTGACCAAGCTTTATATAATCCAATCCCACATCCATAAGAACTTTTAGTTTTCTCTCAAGGGATGGAATAGCACTGAAAAACTCGTAGGCCTCTCCAACACTCATATTTAAAACATCAGAAATATTTCTTCCTTTGTAATGAACATCTAAAGTCTCTCTGTTGTATCTCTTACCCCGACACACTTCACATTCTACATAAACATCAGGAAGAAAATTCATCTCTATCTTGATAATTCCTGCTCCCTGACAAGCTTCACATCTTCCCCCTTTTACGTTAAAAGAAAATCTACCCTTGTCATAACCTCTTATCTTGGCATCTTTTGTTTCTGCAAAAAGAGC
>JBOFEZ010000113.1:0-8264 GCA_051648365.1 Fusobacteriaceae bacterium | reverse complement strand
TCAGAGAAACTTCATCATCAATAACTTCTCGCCTATATTTTATGCAAAATATCATATGATAATTTATGCTAAACACTGAATGAGCATTATTCTCTAATTTCATTTACTTTCAATCCTTTTTCATTATTTAACTGATTATTATATGGTAGCATATTCAAGAAAAAGTATCAACAACAAACAAAAAAGTAGGCGATTCATCCCGCCACCTATAGAGGTGGGGGAATTCTCGCCCTAACACTGTTAAAATCAACGATTTTCTATAGATATTTACTACCCTCTTTAATGCTTAAATTACTCAATTGTTCTTTGTATGTTTCAATAAATTTATAAACCCAGTCTCTATTAGTTTTAGAATACTCCCTTAAAGCCCAACCAATCGCCTTATTTATAAAAAATTCTCTGCTTCCAAGATTTTTAAGTATAGCCTTCTCTAAGATGTCAATATTTGTAAATTTTTTGTATCTCAATTGATAAATTATACAAGCTCTTCTTACCCAAAAATTCTCAGCTGAAATAGCTTCTTCTATAAAAGTTTGTTCAAGTTCGGGATAACTTTTTACAAGAACCCCAACAATCGGAGCGATGGTATCCACAGAATCCCACCAAGAGTTCCACAATATAAGTTTTTTGAGATTAAGTATATCTTCACGAACGAGATATTTACTAGCTTTTCCTAAATAATCCAGTCCCAAAAGATGAAATTCTCTTTCGTCTTTCTCAAAACATTTAAAAACAAAATTCCAATCTACCGATTCTTCTTTCATCTTAATTTTCACAAATTCTTTTGATAATGCTCTTCTCTCTGGAGTTCTAATCCCTAAGAATTTGAAGTGATTCCTCATGTATTTTTCCATTATAACTGCATTTTTAGGATTAGCACTATCCAGAAACTTCTCAAATATTGCGTTTGTTTTCAATTTATTCTCCTTTTATTTCCTCCTGCCTTTATACTAATTCTTAGATAAATTTTTAAATCTCAAATTTTAACCAAAATTCCTTTGTTTTTCCCTCTTCTTTTCTGAAGCGTTTTCATTTTTAATAAAACACCCAAAAAATATGGTAAAAGCTCTATGATTCCAATGGTTTTCTCTCTTTTTTTGATAGGAACATATTTTTCTTTGTTGAAACGGTGAATGAAACTCTGTTTAAGAGGATGGATCATCCACCTGTACCCTTGGTTTTATTAACTTAATCCCAATTATAGGACAAACAATTTAAAGATGTTTTTTTTCTAATTCCTCAAATTTGCAACGCTCCTAAAATTTCATGAATGCCCATATTTATTGGCTTTGCGAGACAGCTTTTTTTATGTTAAATTTTTGACCAGAGCCGATATCTTCAAAGTGCCGTATTCATTGGCTTTCATAGGATTTTAGTCCGAAAAAGTGACCTCGTAAAATGCCCTAGGATGAAATCGGAGGTACAGATGTAAGGGGGCGATTTTCAAGTGCATTATACGGGGTTTTAGAGGGGTGGTTTTCCCTTTTTACTTTCTTGCTATTTTTTATCTTTAAAACTTGGATATCTCTTCTTCTTTATCATCTATTTTCATAGGGATATTGATGTATCTTTTAATATGTTGTTTGTTTAAGAATCTATCTCCTAGGGGTCCCGTCAGGAAAACGCGGAATAACAACGTTAAGACCCTCAATTTCATTAAATTTTAAAAGCTCTATAATAGTTATTATCTTTGAAGCCAAATAATCGTAAATCTATACTTGTATACTCTCCTGGAAAAAAAAGAAGAACTTTAGTATGGTCAAAGATATTTTGCAAGTTATTCAGGACAGTATGGGTTCTGACTATGGGATAAACTTTTCCAATTCCTGTTATTACCACTAAATTCTTATCTTTGCTTTTTTCAGCTATATATTTTATTATTATGTCTGAATTAAAACTTTTTTTGAGTTTTTCATAGAGAAACTGGGTTCCTTTTTTCTCTTCTAAATCAAAGGATTTCTCTAAAATATTATCATTTTCCATACTTTCTAACATAAGTTTATATAGATCTATCTCCACAGCATTTAGCCTATTTTCTTCTGAAAATTTTGACATAAATTCTGTTTTGATAAAATTTCTTATAAGAATTTCATCTTTAGGATTATAATCAAAGATATAAAAAGGAACCTCATTAGCAAGTCCTCTATTATTATAAAATTCATCACTCGAGACTTTTTTGACTAAATTTTTAAGTCTCTCATTTATATTTCCTGAATTCTCCACCTATTCCTCCTTTAGTAGAGCATAGCTTTTACTACACTTCTATTCTCTTTTTTCATCTCATCTATTATTTCAGAGAGAATAATTGGTTTTACTATTTTATATAGTTTTTCTTCCTCTTTATAAAGAAAGCCACCCTCTAAAAAAAAGTTTTTAATTTTTACAACCATCTTAGCTTTTCCAGCTTCACTCCACTTTTCAACTATTTCAGATTGCTCAGATTTTAATTTCATAAAATTTTGAATTTCACTCTCTTTTAAGTAATAGTCATAGTGCCTGTATTTATAGCTTATGATCTCGTCTGCAAACTCTAGAAGAAATCTTTCTGAGCAAAGTATAGTATATAAGTTTATAAATTTTCCACTGTTGGAATCCCCTTCAACAAGATGATACTTTAACTCTTCTGTCAGATATTTTAATCTTTTATTTACAGATAAGAATTTCTTCTGAAAATTACTTTCGCTGATACAGTCCAATATATCCTTATCCTTAAAAACCTCTCTTATGCTTTCTGTATCAGAATTTTTTAAAAGGTATCTGGCTGCACTTTTAAGTTCTATATAATAGAAATTTTCTGCTGTTATTGATTTATATTCCATTCTTACCTCTTCTTTTTTGTCTAAAATTTTCACATAAATCCTAATGCTTTCTGTACAGCATCTATTGGATCCTGATAGAAAATCAACTGTATATCCGCCAAGATATCTGGTGGAAGAGTTGCCATATCCATAGCATTAAGAAGTGGAATAAGTGCTTTTTTAGCTCCAGCTTCTCTTGCTATTTGAAGTGTATTCCCCAGTTCAGATACTTTTATAACAGTTCCTGAAAGTGCCATATCTCCAAGTATAACTGTCTGAGATATTACCTGTCTATTCAAAGCACTAGAACACATTGCGATAAATCCTCCCAGTGTCAAATTTTCTGATATTCCCATATTTTTCTCATCTACAACAGAAATATAAAACTCTTTTTCCGAAATATTTATAGCTCCACTAACTCTCTTGGAGTTTATTTTTAGATAATTAAAGGCATTATCAAAAGTTTTTTTATATTTATTATCTGCCACAGTAACTCTTCCCTTACCACCAGAGATCTGTCCCTCTATCTTATAAAGTCCTTTTGTTCCGTTAGATGAAGAGGACACTGAGTAAAGAGAACCTATTTTGAGAGGTCCTTCAGGAATAAGTTTGCTTCCACCCTGTTCATTTAGATTCACATACTTTTCCTCTCCAGTTTCTCTATCCCTATATGAAAAGTTAGTTGCAAAGAATTCCATTCCTGCCATTTTTTTCAATTGTTCCTTAACTCTTCTTCGATAGGCTAAAGATTTTACAAGAATTACCTCTACCTCATCCTTTGTAAATTCTCCATGAGGATAAAGTAGTTTTATCAGAGCTGAAACTGTTTTTCTAACTCCTATGGTATCTCTCTGATTTAATTCTTTTCCTAGTGAAAAATATCTATCTAAAGCATCACCATGGGAAATTTTACGGAGTTCTCTGAATATTTCTGCCATATAGTCCACTATAAATCCATATTCTTTAGTAAAGGAATCTGGACTAAGTTTTGGAATCTCCCATCCTGGAATATAACTGTGCATTCTATCAAAAAAGGCAGAGTCATTGTTCATCTCAGGGGGGAAATCTTGGAGTAGATGGGAAGTTTTAACTAGCACATCTACACTCTGATTTATATTTCCTACAAAAACCATAGAAGCATTGGCATTTTTCTCCTCTTTACCTCTAGCAAAAGATCCACTCGCCATAAAATCTTTCATTATCTGTATTCCATCTTTATCTTTAAATTTAATTCCCGAAATCTCATCAAAAGCTACTACATCCCAGTAACCTACAAGTCCTACCTGCTTTCTTGCCATGTTATAAAATAGATTGGCAACTGTTGTCTGTCCTCCTGAGAGAAGAATAGAGTTTGGACTTATCTCCTTATAGATATATGATTTTCCTGTTCCACGTGGTCCCAGTTCACACATGTTATAGTTGTTTTCAACGAGTGGTGCCATTCTCCCCAAAAGATGCCACTTAGCTTCTTCATCAAAGAAATCTGGTTCCATACCTGTAGATCTCAAAATAAAATTTATCCACTCTTCGGTATTGAATTTTTTTCTTCCTTCGTAAACTTCTTTCATATTTAGATTAGCTATCTGAATAGGTTTAAGTTTATCCAGTTTAAAAGGCGTGTCTCCATAGGAAAGCTCATCAAAATCATAGCTAAGTGTCAGAATACACCATATTCCACCACTCAGTAACTTCTCATAATCTTTGATATATCCTCCAGCTATCTCTATTCCATTTACTCCAAGATTTGAAAGCTCACCCTCATATCTATCTTTTTTCTCATTTAGTTTTACTGAAACTTTATCTATTACTGTATAGCTTCCTGTTTCTTTTATCTTAGACTTTACTTTTTCAGCTTCATCGGGTCTCACATAGTTTTCAGATAGTATTTTTTTTACTTTCTCCATACCTTCAGCTATTGTTTCCTCATCCACATGGTTACAATACATTCCAAGAAGATATTCAAGAACATAAACTGGAACATTGGCTCCACCTTTTATCTTTGAAACCAGATCTTTTCTTACTATTTTTCCTTCAAAAGCATCATTGGCAATCCTATTTATATCACTAAACTCCATATCTATTTCCCCTTAAAAATCAAATTCTGATGCAATACTTAAGTTTACTTCATATTCTTTAGAATCAATGGTATCTCCACTATCTGAATCTATAAGTTTCAGGATAACTTTTTCATGTGTTCCACTCAGAGTTAATCTAAAGTTATATAGATTATTCTCTTCAGCTGAATTTAACATTATTTTTTCTTCATTACTTACTTTTATTCCATTTATGGTATATAAAGCAACCGAAACCATTCTCTCTACTATTTTGTCCTGAATATTTACAGGATCCATCTGATATATTCCAAATTTAGATAGAGTAGATGTTATTTTTCCAACACTATCTCTGATTCTAGCATTAACTTTTCTAGATTTTGTTGCATTTACTCCACTACGATATTTTATCAGTGGCACTATCATCTCTTGAGGACTTATTCCACCATGGACAAACTGCAACCCACTTCCCTGAGTTTTTATTCTCTGATTTTTCTTTGGGAAAAGACCGTAATATTCTCCAAGGTTCAGAGTTTCACACCCCTTCTCTTGCAACTCCTCTTTAGACAGGGCATATCTTTTTCCTATTACTGAATAACTATTTTTAAGCTCCAATTTATCATGTTCAGCTATCTCTTTTCTCTCATAAAGGAATCCATGATCACTTGTTATAAAGATATTTACAACTCCTAGACTTGAAAGAAGTTTTGACATTCCCACAATATCTTTAACTGCTGTGGCACATGCTTCAAAAGTTTTGCTCTCAGTTTTACCTTTATCCCCTATAGCATCTATTGTGTCGTGATATATATATATCACTTTTTTCCCCTTTACATACTCTTCCTGCTCAGATCTATACATATTTTTCAGACCTTCAAAAGTTAGTGCTGAGGAATCTTTTTCAGCTAATTTCAGTATATTTTCTCTGCTTTCTGTGGTATTCGTTACCATTCCTTTGAGGGTAACTTTTCTACTCTCTAAATCATACTTCAGCTCTTTACTAAATGGTAACAAGTTTGCCATTCCTAAACTTGTTATACTTGGAGAAGATGTAAGCATACTAGAAAGAGTTATCTCTTTGGTATTAGCTTCTTTAAGTAGTTTCTCCTCTATCTCAGTTCCTACCTCATATCTCAGAGCGTCTGAGATTATTACAGCAACCCTTGTGTCTGATTTTTTAACATGTAAATCATAGAAATTTTTCTGCTGAGGAATTTTATTCCATCCATGAATATTTTCACTCCACTGACTTAGAAGTGGTTCTAAATAATCGTGTTCATAAAATCTACCTATTATATGTTCAAGAGAATCTAATATACCGCTAGTATCTCCTGTTTTCCCTAAGTCATAGAAATATATAAATTCCCTGTATGCCTTGTCTATCTTATAGTATTCTTGGCTGTATAACCCGTGAAGCTCTTCTAAGTTGTCTACATCTTTTATCACTAGATTGTCTTTTATCTGGAGAATATCTATTGCAGATCTAAGCCCTCTATATAAGTAGATATATTTTTCTTTCCAAAGAGTGCTATCCAGTCTAATATCTATCTGTTTTCTATAAGTTTCAAAATCTCTAAGTCCAAGTGAAAGTTTCTCAGCCAATTCTCTTATAGCTACTAGATCAAAATATTCAAATCCTGTTCCCTCTATAACTTTTTCTAATTCAAGAGCATCTATTCTATCTCTAAAGTTAAGTTCTTTTCCTATTTGGAAGAATCTTTCTTTTACTGTCTCAGACAAGATTTTGTTTTGTAGAAGAGAATCCCCAAAAAGATATAGTTCATTCCTGTCTCCCACACAGTAGTTCTCTAAGTTGGTGTGTGGTGCTTCTCTCATCTCTCTATAGAAATGCACCGTTACAAGAATCTTCATAAATTTTTCGAAAGAATCTATATCCAAATTGAAACTATTTTTTATCTCATCAAAAAGATATTCCAGTCCCATGAATTTTTCAATCTGTTCAAGTTTAGTTTCATCTAATATTATGCTCTTCAACACCTCATGAAAGTTTAGACTTCTACTTCCTGAAAGAACTGAGATTATTGCTAGTTTAAGCTCATTACTATCTACTCTACCTTCTAGGAGTTTAGCCAACTTCTCTTTTCTCTCTTTACTGGCAAAGAACAGTTCATAAGTTTTTACTGTTTCGATTAAGTCATAATCCAATCTGTCTAACTTAAACTCCTCTACTATCATGGCTGTTCTATCTGCTCTGAAATATTCAGAATATTTTTCTATATCCAAAAGAAAATTCTCTTCATCTTTTTCAGGTCTTGAATACTGGCTGTATATGAGATAGTTGGACTCTGTATCTGTTACTTCAAGAGTATATTTAGTCCTAAAAATATTGATATCTATCTCTTCATCTTTTTTATTAATAGATTTTTTTAGCTCTATTATCTTTACACCGTTTAGGTTCAGCTCTATTAAACTATCCTTAAATGAACCTCCATCATCATACCAAAAGAGTATATGTCTTTTCTTTGGATAGATAGGTGTCATGTCAAATCTGTTTTGAAGTAGTTCTTTTATCTTTTCGTTTTCCATATCTCTCCTATAACTAAATAAAAATATTTTCTAACTTCTCTAACCACTCTTTAAAATTTTCTAAATCTAGCTTTTTTAAAACAGACTCATTTCCAACTTTATCTACGACAACTATATCTTCTATACTAAATTTCTCGACTAAAGGTATTGATTGAGTTGAAATTATTACTTGGATTCCTTTGTGAGATACTTTTTTAATAAGGTCAGACAAAATTGTAAGGGCGAATGGATGTAATCCTAATTCTGGCTCATCAAGTATAATCGTTTTCGGAGGTTCTGGCTGAAAAAATAGTGTAATCAAACATATCATTCTCAATGTTCCATCTGAAAGATGGTTAGCATTGAAGAGCATCTCTGAATTTTTTTCTCTCCATGCTAGTCTTATCTCCTCTTTATTAAAGGGGTTGGGAGCTAGCACAAACTTATCAAAATACGGTGCAATCAATCTTATTGTTTTTTGGATTCTTTCCAATGCTATCTTATTAGTTTCCTGCAACTTATATAGAAAAGAAGCTAAATTTCTTGCATCCTCATAGAGAAACTCATTATCATAAAGATTAAATGATTGTTTTACTCTAGCTGTTTTTCCTGTATCATGAAAGTGATATATTCTATACTCGTTTAATCTATCAACTATAATAGGTTGAGCTACCGTCTGTTAATTCAATTCTTGCTTTTAGATTTTCCGAAACTTTTCTTCCGTGATAAAGAATATACTCTGCTCCATTTGAACCTATAAGAACATTTATCATATTCAGTTTTATATCTACTTTTTTTATAGATTTATAGTTTTCTATTACAATTCTATCTATCATTATTACACCACCAATTAGATTTTTAATTCAGTTATTTCTCTTGATGAAAGTCC
>JBOFEZ010000112.1:0-1414 GCA_051648365.1 Fusobacteriaceae bacterium | reverse complement strand
CTACAGAAACAGCTCCAGGGAAAAGGGTGAAAAAAGGGGAAAGGAAGAAACTAAACCTCCATACCACTATGAATTTCAAGAAAAGGAGGAGGTAGAATATGAGCCAAATGATTAATCTCCATGATGCCTTTCTAGCAATCCTTCTATCAGATAGTGATACCTTGGAGCTGGAAGAAATATTCCTGAAGATAAAGCCGGAAATGTTTCCTTCATGGCGAAAGACACTGTTTAAAATCCTAAAGGAATCCTACGAAAAAAACAGTACCCTAGATCTGGCACTGCTGGAGATACCGGAAGAGATGGAGAGCGAGGTAGCTAGAATACTGAACGGATACTCTACAAGTGCCAATTTTCATAACTATTATCAGGGAGTACTGGAGTTTCACAAAAAAGAAAGAACACTGGAAATTTTAGGAGAAACAGAAAGCCTTCAGTACCAAGAGTGGAGTGATTTTCTGGGAAAGAAAATAGCCTCTCTAGAAAAAATATTAGCTGAGGAGGAAAAGAGTAATTACTGTTCTAGAGGAGACCTACTGAGCAAGGAACTTATGGAAGGTTTTTTCCTCCAACGAAAGGAAGATTACTCCACAGGATTTCTGGATCTGGATAAAAAACTTTTTCTTTCACCAGGGGATCTGTGGATAATTGGAGCTAGACCATCTATGGGAAAAACAGCCTTTCTTCTATCTCTGGCAAAAAAATATGCTGTCAGAGGGAAGCGGGTGGCACTCTTCTCCCTGGAGATGGGAGCTTCCACACTTATTCAAAGGCTATATGGAGATATGGCTGGAATCCCAATAAAAAATATAATGGATCTAAGGAACAGAAAATCTCTTACAGATAGCCAGAGAGAGAAGTTAAAATCAGCTTCTGAAAGGGAGTATCTGAGAAATATAATATTTTATGATGAGCCAGGATGTACGGTAGAAACTCTTAAATTTCAACTGAAACAACTGGTGAGAAGGGAGAGGGTAGAGATAGTTTGCATAGATTATCTTCAATATGTTGGGAACAGCCGTGACTTTAGTAGGCATGACCTAAAGATAGCAGACACTACCCGGGAAATAAAGAATATTTTAAGGGAGTTGGGAGTGGTGGGAATAGTCCTAGCTCAGCTCAATAGACGTACCGATGAACGTGCAGACCGTCGCCCTGTAATGAGTGATTTGGACGGCAGTTCTGAAATAGAGAAAACAGCAGATATAATAAGTTTTCTTTATCGTGATGAGTATTACAATAAAAATACAGAGGATAGGAATATCTTGGAGGTGACCATAGCCAAACAAAGGAACGGAGAAACCGGACTGGTGAAGATGAAATTTTTTGGTGATATTCAGAGGATAGTGTAAGGAGAAACTCCGGTTCAGATTTGAACTGGAGTTTTTTTAAACAATTTTTAATATTTAAAAAGTCC
>JBOFEZ010000111.1:0-15027 GCA_051648365.1 Fusobacteriaceae bacterium | reverse complement strand
GCAGTGGCAGTGCCAGAGTCAGTGCCTCTCCAGGTCTCAGAGCCCGAATTGTATATCCCTTTATGCCGTTTCCTGTTTTCTCCCATTTTACAGGAGCTTTGCCAGTGCTTCCGTAGCTTCCTACTGTAAAATTTAATTTGGAGCTATCAAAGTTTTCAGGAAGATTTATCAGAAACTCCACCCTCTCTATCGTGGTATCCCATTCGTTTCCTATTAGGTTGTAGTAAACCTCATCATATTGGGCTATTCTGTCCCATCCCATATTGTAGGAGTAGGTGATAAGATAATCCTTCAGCCCTGTAATTGTCCTGTTCGGATCCCCTATTCTGAGATTCACCCCTGTGCTGAAGTTTTTACTGCTGTATGGTGCTCCCTTTACATCTATATTTTTTAAACCTATATCCCTGGTTCCATAACGGGAAGGTATACTTCGAATTATCCCCCTTTTCGGGATCTGAAAATCCGCAGTTAGGCTCTCACTTACAGAGTAACGGTTATCAGCTGTTATATCTATGTCTATCCTATAATTTTTTATAAGGTATCCATTTTCACCTAAAGCAAAGGAGAAGAGAAAAAAGAAAAGGGCGAATATCCCCTTTACTCTTTTCATAATTAAAACTCCACCTTAACATTTTCTCTCTCTGTTTCATTCTTGATTTCAAAATATGGATATTTTTGAAAATTCATTACTCTAGCTATTACCACGCTCGGGAAAACCTCACACTGAGTATTGTAGTTTTTCACCGTTCCGTTGTAATATTTTCTCGCTTGAGCCAGGTCCTCCTCTATTTTTTTCAGATCTCCCTGAAGAGTCATAAAATTAGCGTTGGCCTTCAAATCCGGATAGGATTCTGACAGAGCAAAGAGTTTAGACAGGGCACCTGTCATCATGTTCTCATTGGCTATCTTGTCCTCGATAGAGTGAGCAGTAGCATAGGTATTTCTAGCAGCTATAACTCTCTCCAGAGTCTCACTCTCATGCTTAGCATATCCCTTCACTGTATTCACCAGATTAGGGATGAGGTCATAACGCTTCTTCAGATACACGTCTATGGTAGAAAACCCCTCTTCCACCATATTCTTCATCTTAACAAAACCGTTATAGACACCAATAAAATAGATTACAATTAAAACCAGTAGTACCAACAAAATTATTCCAAACATTTTTTCCTCCTTTAGCTTATAGTATCTTCATCCTTTACATTTATCTTACGCTTCAATCCCTTTTCAAGTACCGTATTCACTATTTTCCGCAGGGACTCTGTAAACAGAAGTCCGCTGGCTATGGCAAAAGCTATAAATATGGAATCCAAAAGGTTTTTCAGAGCCAGATCATATTTCTGGGTTACCAGATACAGCATAGTATAGTACATATTGTATCCTGGCACCAGCGGTATCACTCCAGGTATAATATAGATAATCGTGGGTTTTCTGTTACGATTGGATATTATACTGGCCAGAGCTCCTATAACCATGGTAGCAAAGAAATATGGAAATATGACCTCCCCGGTAGTAAGATACAAACTCCGATATGCTACCCACCCAAGTCCTCCTATTATACTCGATATAATTACATCCAGCTTGGGACAATTTATAAATACAGCGAATCCTCCTGTAGCTATCGCTGACATCAGGAAATGCAGATAAAGTGGAAATTTATCCATTGATAGCACCTCCAAAACTGCTCCAGATATTGAGTGCTCCGCCTATCCCTATCCCTATGGAAAGTGCCGTAAGAAAAGCCTCTACAGCCCTCACCGACCCTGAAATCAGCTCTCCAGATACCAGATCGGATATACTTTTAGTTATGGATATCCCAGGTAAAAATGGCAGTATAGCTCCAATTATTATGGTATGATAGGATGTGCTATAGCTATAATAATCTGCAGTCAAGGCACTCATCCCTATATAAAAACATGAGATGATTGTTCCCAATATGGGCGTTATACTCATGGCATTTATATATTTGTTGAGGACAACTGCCGAGGTAACTATCAGAAAGGTCAACATCCCTTCCAGCAGTGTTATATCGAAAAGAGTTACAAAGGCAGCTGCCGAACATCCAACTGCAAAAATTTTTGTCCAATATCCATAACTCTCCATCTTATCCAGCCTTTTTAGGAGATATATAGCCTTATCAAAATCTATATTTTTATCCTTTACCAAATTCATCACAAAGGCATTTACCAGGGCTAGTCTCATCAGGTTTATCCCTCGTTCCTTTATACTTTTCATAAAAGTTACTCCGTGCTCTCTATCATCTCCCACTATTAGGAGAGTGGGTGTCACATAGATACTTGCATAACGAAATCCCTGTGATTCACATATAAGTCCTCCCAGACGTTCTACCCTGTTTGTTTCTCCCCCGTTTCTCAGAACTAACTCCCCCACAAAAAGGGCCAGTCTGTAAACTTTTTCTTTTCTCTTTCTCTCATCTTCCATGTTTCTACCCCTTGTTAATATATATATAAGCTCTGTTACGACCTGCCCTATCCCTGTCTCTTCTATGAGAATGGAGAGTTTGATCACTGTATGTACAAAGATTGCTACATATCAAGTTCTCCCCTGGAATTCCATAATCACGGAGCAGATTGTAATTGAATCTCTCATTGTAGAATAAAATTTTCCCCTCCATCTTCTGGAAAACTCCCTCCAGTATCCCAGAGGAGTAGTTCTCTCTGAAATCTCCCCAGAACTCTTCTGAAACCTCATAGTTCTCCGGGGCTATCCCTATTCCTATCCCTACCAGTATATCCTCCAATTCCGAACCGTACTCATTCCTGAATCTTTCCACCATCTCCAAGGCTATCTTCTGAAAGCTTCCCCTCCAGCCCGAATGACACAGACCAACAACCTCCCTCTTCCTGTCATAGAAATATAGGGCCAGACAGTCAGCGTGTTTGGTGTATAGGACTATATCTTTTCTAGCGGTCAGGAGTCCATCACAGTCAGGATATGGAATCCTCTCCAGCCCATCTTTTTCAGAAATCACCTGAACATTTTTCGAATGAGTCTGATGCCCGTGGATTATCTTCCGATTTTTTTCAAACTCCAGATAGGGAAAGTCCACCCCAGTATAGAGTGCCTCTATCCCCAACTCTCTGAACTCCTCTATATAGTAGCTATTCCCCTCTCTTTTGAACATTCCTCTACAGCTCCTTCATAAAGTTATGTAGCTTGAATATTTTTTTACAGCTCTCACTATACTGCTGAAAATCCAAAGACTGCTCTCCATCTGAAAGGGCCGTATCAGGATCCTGGTGAACCTCTATCATGGCTCCGTCTGCTCCTGCTGCAACTCCTGCAAGAGTTACAGGTTCCACAAGGTATCTCACTCCTGTCCCGTGGCTGGCATCTATTATTATAGGCAGATGAGATTCCCGTTTTACCGCAGGAATTATATTTATATCCACCGTATTACGAGTATAGTTTTCAAAGGTTCTTATCCCTCTTTCACAGAGAATTATATCCCTGTTTCCATGGGCCATAAGATACTCTGCTGCCATAAGAAACTCTTTTAGAGTGGCACTCATTCCTCTTTTCAGAAGCACAGGTTTTCCACAACTTCCCAAAGCCTTTAGTAGAGAAAAGTTCTGCATATTTCTTGCTCCCACTTGAAGTATATCTGAATATTTTGCCACTATTTCTATATCCCTCGTGTCCATGACCTCTGTTACAGTCAGAAGTCCGTGGGCATCCGCTGCTTCCTTTAGATATATAAGTGCATCCTCACCCAATCCTTGAAAATCATATGGAGATGTTCTCGGCTTAAAAGCTCCTCCTCTCAATACCTTTCCTCCTCCAGCTTTTACCGCTTTTGCTACCTTCATTATCATCTCACGACTTTCTACAGAGCAGGGTCCTCCTATAATAGTAAAGTTACCTCCTCCTATTTTTATCCCCCTTATCTCTATTACTGTATCCTCTTTTTGAGATTTTCTGCTTATCTTAAAGCCATCAAAAATCATAAATTCACCTCGTCCTTAATTTTCTAAATTTTAATAAAATATTATACCATAAATCCTTCTCATTTCTTCCAAAAAAAGTTTTTTTCACTTAAAGTATTGACACATCTGGAGTGTTGTGATAATATTATTGTGTAATATAATTTGAAAATCAAAGTATATAATAAAAAATTGGTTCAGAAGCGGCAACTCCTGAACCAATTGGGCTATTATTCAGAGTAATTAAGCAGTGATAGCTTCTACTGGACAAACTGAAGCACAAGCTCCACAGTCAACACAAGCATCAGCAATCTCATATTTTCCGTTAGCGTCAGCAGAGATAGCTCCTACTGGACAAGTCCCCTCGCAAGCTCCACATCCGATACAAGTATCTTTATCGATTACGTACATTTCTTACCTCCCATTTTACTAATTAATATTTAATTTAAGTCTTAGACTACTCTCAGTTTACTAAAAAAAAAATTAAAAGTCAAGAATATAATTAAAAAAAAGACTTCTTCGAAATAAAATGTTTCATTTGAAGTTTTTTTGTGTTATTATTAAATATATTACATTTCATCAATAGTCAAGAGGAGAGTCTTATGAAAACTATTTTTTTAGCAGGAGGATGTTTCTGGGGAGTGGAAAAATATTTCCAATTGCTTCCAGGAGTAATGGATACCGAGGTAGGATATGCCAACAGCATTCAGAAAAATCCAACTTATGAAGAGGTCTGTAGTGGCAGAACTCTGTCTGCTGAAGCATGCCGTATCACCTTTGACGAAACTGTTATTTCTTTTCAAAATTTACTCCAACATTTTTTTGATATAATAGATCCTACACTTCTTAACCGTCAGGGAAACGATATCGGTTCTCAGTATAGAACCGGAATATATTATTTGGAAAGAGGGGATGAAATATCTATCAAAGCCTTTATCCTAGATGAGCAAAAAAAGTACAGAGAAAAAATCGTCACCGAAGTTGGACTACTAGGAAACTTTTATCTAGCCGAGGACTACCACCAAGACTATCTTATAAAAAATCCGGGTGGATATTGTCATTTAAAACACAAAATTTCTGAGCTTTTAAACACTAATTAATCTTTAGTTTACTTGACAAAAGTAGATTTTCAGTATATATTTAAACCTAAAGTATTTGTCTTTAGGACAAATGGAGGTTTTATGATGATTTCAGTTTCGAATTTAAATAAATTTTTATGGGGAAATTTCACTCTCCTTTTCTTTTTAGGGTCAGGGATTTTTTTTACATTTAAGCTACGCTTTATACAGATAAGAAAATTTCACGAAGGTGTAAAAAGAGTTTTCCAATCCTTTTCTATCTTTGGAAAAGCACCCAACCGTCAAGAGGCAATCTCTCCTTTTCAGGCTCTTATAACCGTGGCAGCTTCCCAAACAGGAAGTGGAAACATCTCGGGAGTCGCAACAGCAATTGCTGCTGGAGGACCTGGGGCCCTTTTTTGGATGTGGATCAATGCTTTTTTCTCTATGTCCTTAGTTTATTCCGAGGCAGTGCTCGCACAGCTCTTTCGTAAAGAGATAGATGGAAAGATTTTAGGAGGAGCTGCCTACTATATAAGAGATGGTTTAGGAGGCAGTAAATTTTCCAAAATCCTGGCCTCCATTTTTTCCATGGCCTGTGTCTTCTCTTTGGGATTGGTTGGAAATGCTGTTCAGTCTCACTCGCTTTCCAAAGGACTTTCCAATCTTTTTAATGTTTCTCCTATCTTTATAGGAGGATTTCTTGCCCTTATGGCTGGATTTATTTTTTTGGGTGGAATTAAAAGTATAGTGGCAGTTATTCAAAAACTTGTTCCTATCATGACAGGAATCTACGTGTTGGCATGCCTTATAATCATCGCATTCAATATTGAACTCTTTCTTGGAGCACTGGGTACTATTTTCGCGGCTGTTTTTACTCCCAAAGCTTTCTTAGGAGGAGCTGCAGGTACAGCTGTTCAGAGAGCCATACGTTACGGAGTTACCAGAGGTCTTTTCTCCAATGGAGCTGGACTCGGGTCAACATCCCATGCCCATGCCATAGCCGATTCTGTACATCCTGCCCAACAGGGAATTCTGGCTACACTGGCGGTTTTTATCGATACATTTATAGTTAGCTGTACAGGCTTTATCATTCTTATGTCAGGAAACTATAAAGAGGGTCTTACAGGAATCTCTCTAACCCAGAGTGCTTTCTATAACTCACTAGGAGACGTTGGTTACATCTTCGTCACTTTCTGCCTATTCCTATTTGCCTTTACCACTATTTTGAGCTGGTATCTCTTTGGAGAAATGAATCTCAAATTTCATTTTAAAGATAAAGGTATCAAAAGGTACAGATTCTTCGTGCTCGTCGCTATTTTTTTAGGACCATTGGTTAAACCCACTTTTATATGGGAACTTTCAGATCTGTTTATGGCTCTTATGCTCATTCCCAATCTAATAACTCTTATTCTCCTCAGTGACACTGTAAAAAAATGTTCTCAGGAATATGAAGATCTCCAATTTTCGAGAATCTATCCCGAGATAGATGATTTAGAAGAGGAATATTAAAAAAAGCAGACTCCCCATTTCTAGGAAAGTCTGCTTTTTTTATCTCTTTATTTTCTTTTTCTAAATATAATATTTTCATCCCGACTGATAGCCACAGGTATTCCTGATTTTTCAGCTAGTCTTTTCATTTCACCCAAAATAAACATCATATGATCCTCTACCTCTTCTGGTCTTTTTCCTAAAGCATAAACTATTTCACCTAATTTTTTGTTGAATTTAAATGTATTCTTAAATTCATTGTGCTGAGTAGCCGCTGCTCTGTGGATAGCTTCTTCCTCATCATCTGAATATAGATGCCCTAGTATATTATTTTTATAAGAAATTCCTGCTAGATAGTTTGCGTAAGTCAGTTGCTCTCTTCTCTCAAAATCCTCATCGCCATCTATCAGAGCTTCTAGGTTTTCTCCCAGAAGTTTTATAGCTTGATATGCACAGGCATCCGTGATCGGAGTAGCATCATCAGCCAGATAAGATTCTATAGAATGGTTCAGAGAATCTATTCCCAGAGCTATAATTACCTCACGGGATATCCCTTTTAAGAGATTTGTATCTGTAACTGTTATTATAGGAGTACTGTTACGATCTATAAATATTTTCTTGTCGTCCTGAACAAATATAGGCATCTCTTCAGTCATAAAATTGGCTATATTGACAGCTACAAGTGGGAGATGAGCATGACTATGGCATATCTCTCCATCTTCATCGCACTCAAGAAGCAGTGAGATTCCCTTAGCACAGTTTTTTGTGGCATTTCCTCCAAAAGAGACAACCGAGTCACATTCATAATCTAGAGTAAGTCTTACCCCCTCCAAAACATTTCCGATATCTGTATCTGTTCTAGATTTGTCATAGATTACATATCTTATTTCATATTTATCCAAAACATCTGTAAGTTCATTTATCAGTCCGCTTTCAATAATAGCTCTACATGTAACTACTATTGATTTTTCCATACCCAGCTTCTTCATCTTTTTTCCTGCTTGATCAAGGGATCCTGCTCCCATCAAACTTACAGGAGAAACAAATAACTTCTCCATATTCCCCTCCAAATGTAACCTAAATTTTATACTGTTCTATCATGTGGTTGATTCTGTCCAATGTTCTCTCTTTACCTATTATAAATACTATATTGTAAAGATCTGCTCCCTTAGGAAGTCCTGTTAGTACAGCTCTAAGTGGCATATAAACTTTTCCAGGTCCCTCTCCTATCTCTGCCAGAGTATCTGTCAGCATAGCTTTTGCACTTTCCAGAGTTATCTCATCCTCTGGGCAAGCCTCTATTTTTTGGGCAAATAATCTTATAGCTTTTTTCCCTGTCTCATCAGCTATAACGTTGTGAAGTCTCTCTATTCCAGCAATCTCTTTTTTATCCATCTCAGCAGTTATCTCTGGGAAGCTGAAGTGATCTTTAAAGTAAACCTCTGAAGTCGCAGCAATCTCCTTTAGAGTTGCACAAGATTCTCTCTGAAGCTCCACAATTTTTGTAAGAGCGATATACTCTTTTTCTGATATCTCCTCTCCTACGTATCCGAAATCTCTGAAGAACGGAATACACATATCAGTAAGTTCTTTCAGATCCTTCATTCTCATATGCTGGTTGTTTACCCATCCAAGTTTTACCAGGTCAAATACTGGTCCTCCAAGGGAAACCTTATCTATATTGAAGTTATCCTTGAATTCTTGAAGAGTGAATATCTCTTTGTTCTCTCCGAAAGAGTATCCCATAAGTCCTAGGAAGTTTACTAGTCCCTCTTTTAAGAATCCTTCGTTTTTATACCAAAGAAGTGATACAGGGTTCTTTCTCTTAGATATTTTTGTTCTGTCGCTGTTTCTTAAAAGTGGCATGTGAATAAACTCCGGTGCTTCCCATCCGAATGCCTTGTATAGTTGAATATGCTTAGGTGTAGATGGTATCCACTCCTCAGCTCTGATAACGTGAGTGATCTCCATCAGATGGTCATCCACTACGTTAGCCAGGTGGTAAGTAGGGAATCCGTCAGATTTCAGAAGTACCTGATCATCTATCTTATCGTTTTCAAATACGATATCTCCTCTCAATCTATCCTTTATAACTGTTACACCGTCGTATGGCATCTTAAGTCTGATTACATATTTCTCTCCGGCTGCCAATTTAGGGTCTACCTCTTCCTTAGAAAGTGAACGGCAGTGTCCATCATATCCAGGGGCTTTACCCATAGCTTTCTGTCTTTCTCTTAGGTTTTCCAGTCTCTCATCTGTACAGAAACAGTAGTAAGCTTCTCCAGCTTCCACAAGTTTCTTTGCATAGTCTCCGTATAGGTGGAATCTCTCAGACTGTCTGTATGGTCCCTTATCTCCTCCAACATCTGGACCTTCTGCCCAGTTCAGATCTAGCCAGTTAAGTGTATCAAATATCATCTGCTCAGATCCCTCTGTATATCTGTTCTGATCTGTATCCTCTATTCTTAGGACAAATTCTCCTCCATTTATATGTGCGAACGCTATATTGAACAGAGCAATATATGCTGTTCCCACGTGGGGATCTCCTGTAGGTGATGGTGCTATTCTAGTTCTTACTTTTCTCTCCATAATCTTTATCTCCTCATCTTTGTTCTTTTTCAAATTATATCACATGGCTACCTTTTTTTACTAGCTCTAAGCTCAGCATTTATAAAAATATCTATCTCTCCATCCATAACAGCTCTTATATTTCCTGATTCAGCACCAGTTCTGTGATCTTTCACCAGTGTATAAGGCTGGAAAACATAGGATCTGATTTGATTTCCCCATCCGATTTCTGATTGTTCTCCTTGAATCTCCTTCATCTCAGCTTCTTTTTTCTTTATCTCAATCTCGATAAGCTTAGATTTCAGAAGTTTCATGGCTGTCTCTCTGTTGGCAATCTGAGAACGTTCTTTTTGACAAGTTACAACTACTCCTGATGGAAGGTGAGTAATTCTCACCGCTGAGTCTGTCGTATTTACGTGCTGACCTCCGGCTCCTCCAGAACGGTAAACATCCACCTTAAGATCTCCGGAATCTATAATTACCTCTACCGAATCATCTATCTCAGGCATAACCTCTACCGAAGCAAAAGATGTATGTCTTTTTTTGTTCGCATCAAATGGAGAAATTCTAACAAGTCTGTGAACTCCCTTTTCTGTTTTAAGGTATCCATAAGCTCTTGGTCCTTCTACCATAAAAGTCACTGATTTGACTCCTACCATATCTCCCGCCATAAAATCAAGTTCTGCAATCTTATATTTTTTGTTGTTGCACCAACGGCTGTACATACGGTAAAGCATATCAGCCCAGTCACATGATTCTGTTCCTCCTGCTCCTGAGTGGATAGTAACTATAGCATTGTTAAAGTCATACTCTCCATCCAGAAGTAGTTGGGTATCAAAACTGTCTATCCCTTCCAGAAGTTCATGGAATCTTCCTTCCAGCTCTCCTGCTGAGTCTTCATCTCCAGCTTCAGTAAACTCTATCAGTAGCTGAACATCATCGTGGTTGTCGGCTATTCCATAGTATACGTTTACTAAATCCTTCAGCTCGTTACTCTCTTTTATAATTTTCTGACTAAATTTTTTATCTCCCCAGAATCCATCCTGGGTACTGATCTCTTCTAACTCTTTCAGACGTTTCTCTTTTCCTTCTAAGTCAAAGAGACCCCCTTATATCTTCTAATTTTTTCTCCAGTTCAGCAAACTCTCTCTTTATCTCTAATATATCCATTTTCTTCCTTTCTATCTTCTCTGTCTCTATTTTTCTCTTTTTTCTCTTTTTTCTCAAAATAACCTATAAATCGGAGGAAATCATCCTGTTAGCGGAGCTTTTCTCTATATATTCAGTATCTCTTTTAATTTCTCCAAATTCATCTGAAAATAATATTGCTCTCCAATTTTCATTACAGGTCCCTTTCCACATTTGGCAAAGCAGTGTTGCTGGTCAAATTTTAGGTGCTCTATAGCCGGATTCCTTCTCTGGAGTTCATCCCTTCCAACCTCTTCCATATACTCTTCCAAAGCAGCTAGAATCTCCCGATTAGTAGGTCCGCAACCTCTTCCGTGGCATACTGTTATTATCAGATGATTATGCTCTTTCAGTTTTTTAAAACGAGGATAAAATTCCATGGTATTTCTTAGGGTCAAATCCCATATTCCGGTTTTTTTTGAGATATGCTGTATAACCTCCTCTGGAACCTCTCCCAACTTATCCAGAGTAAATTCCAAAATGTCCAATCCGTCATCTCTATAGGTTCCTGCTTTTATATAGTCATCCAATTTTTCATAAAACTGCTGTATCATCTTCCTCTCTCCTTTGGAATAATATTGCTACCGCTGCTGCATATTCTTTACAATGTGAAATACTTAGTTCTATTTTATGCTTTGCATACTTTTCTGCAAGATCCCCCCCTAGGTGGACTAATGGTTTTCCCAGCTCATCTCCTAGAATCTCGACGTCTCTCAAATCAAAACCTCTCACTCCTGTACCGAAAGCCTTGGCGACTGCTTCTTTGGCCGCAAACTTTCCAGCATAGGATTCCGTTTTATCACCTTTGTTGACTATCTCTTCTATCTCCTTCTCTGTAAAAACCCTTTCTCGGAAACCAGGTCTGCTCAGAGCTTGTTTTATTCTCTCTATCTCGATTATATCATTTCCTATTCCTGAAAACATCTCTCCACCCCATATAATTTTATGGCATTTCTGTCTGTTATCTCTACTACTTCCTCATAGGTAATCTCTTTTATTTCGGCTATTTTTCTAGCTACATGTTCCACATTCAGGGGAGTGTTACGCTTCCCTCTGTTAGGTTCAGGTGTCAGGTATGGTGAATCTGTCTCTAGGACTATCCTATCGAGTGGAATCTCACGGATAAACTCTACCGATTTCTTAGAATTTTTAAAAGTTAGGACCCCTCCCACTCCAAAATAATAATTTTCCATAATTTCACGAGCTGTCTCGTAGGATCCTGGGTAGCAGTGAAGAACTCCCTTTACTCCTGGAAACTCTTTCAGTATCTCCACAGTGTCATGTGTAGCTTCTCTTGTATGGATAACCACAGGCTTTCCAAGCTTTTCCGCCAGTTCCATCTGTTTTCTGAACCAAAGCTTCTGAGTTTCCTTCGGCTTTGTCATCCAATGGTAGTCCAATCCTATCTCACCTATAGCCACTACTTTTTCACACTTTCCCATCTCTTCCAATTTTTTTTCTGTTTCAGATGTCCAATTATCCCCTACATCTGTGGGATGAATCCCTATCGAAGCAAAAATATTGGTATTTTCCCTGGCTAACTTCATACTTTCCTCTGAAGAAGGTATGTCATAGCCGATGTTCACTGCAAAAAGCAGACTGTTTTTTATATTTTCTATTATCTCACTTCTGTCCCCATCATATTGAGCATTATCTATATGGCAGTGTGTATCTACAGGCTTAATATATTTTCTCATCTTTCCTCCCGAGACAAATATTTTCTATTTCATATCCTTGAAATCCTCGGAGTTAAAAGAGTATATCTTTCTACAGAAATGACACTCTACATCCAGGCTTCCTTTTTCATGAATAATATCATCTATCTCTTTTTTCCCCAGGGTGATAACTCCGTTATGGAATTTCTCTCTGCTACAGTTGCATAGGTACTGAACTTTTTTGCCCTCTAGTATCTCATACTCCTCTATCAGCTTTTCTCCTTTTTCATCTTCCATGTCCTCGTATAAAAGATGGATTATTCTCTCTAGATCCATTCCTCCGTTACGTAGTTCGGTAAAGCTTCTTATCGCTTTTATCTTTTCTTCCAGTTTATCTATAAAATCATCATCGGCATCAGGAAGAAGCTGAATCATGTATCCTCCTGCCGAAACCACATTTCCTTCCCCATCTATGCTAACTCCTAGGGAGATAACCGTAGGTATCTGCTCGGAAACATGGTAATAATAAGCTATATCCTGGGCAAGATCTCCTGTTGTCATATCTGATACTCCAGAATAAGGATCTTTCAATCCCATATCTTTTATTACTCTTAGAGCTCCTGTTCCTAAAAAATCAGAAACCTTATGTTCTGTTGCCACCTGAAGATATTGTGCACCAGGATTTTGAATATATCCTTTTACATCTCCCTTCGCATTTACAGTAAGTAGCATCTGCCCAACAAGACCATCTGTATCTGTTCTTAGGGTAAGTACATCCTCACCTTTTAATGTTGCTCCCATTATAATTCCTGCCGTTAGGAATTTTCCGAAGCTGTAGATAGCTCCAGGTGTACACTGGTGCATAACGAGTGCTTCCCTCACTATCTCTGTTGTATCTGTTACGAAAAATCTTGCATTTCTGCTTATTCCTCTTATTATTCTGTCCATTTTTACCTCCTAATAATCTATAAAATCTCTTTGTTTCTCATACTTTTTCTTCGATATTAGCTTCATAAGCTCTAGATTGTTCTGAATTTTTCCTTCCTGAGCTATATGTTTTCTGATATTTTTTATCTCTTCCTTAGAGTATCCCATATAAACCAAAACTTTCTCATCCGCCTTATTTATATTGTACTTTTTAGGGGTAAAATCTCCCTCTACCTTAAATTTTTTGATCAGTTTCTGATAGGTGGCATCTCCTATCCCCTTTATTCTCTTCATTTCCGAAAGCTCCAGAAACCCTCCTGTAATCTCCCTATATTCAAAAATTTTAGCCACATACCCTGTTGATATTCCGTTACGAAGCATATCCTCCTTGGTAGCACTGTTTATATCCAGTTTCACCTCTCGGTTTACCAGAGTGTTGTTTCCATATATAATTTTTCCCTCGCCGTAAACACTAGCACTTAAGAAAAAAAACATAACTGCAAAAATTTTAAGAAAAAAGTTTAACCTTTTCATGGAACCTCTCCTCCATCTCTCTTATATAAGTTGCAGGATCCTTGGGATTCACCAGTCTCTCTATCTCATCACGGGATTCGTGGTCTCTGCTTATCCTCTTACTGATAGCTCCTCCTCCGATTCCTATGGTATTTTGATTTTCCTCTATCATCTCCATATTAAATAGAGATTCATATCCTGCCTTGGCAAAGCCTACGTTTTCTCCCCAGTCAGCACTGTTTTTCTGTCGATAGATATAGTAAGGGTGCATCCCTCTTCTCTTCAGAAGTTGATTTACTCTCTCTTCTACAGTTTCCCTACTGATACTGTTAATCTCTGTATTTTCATCCTTAAAGAGTACAGAAGCTTTTTTGAGTGCCAGAGAGTGAACCGTGAGGTTCTCTATGTCATACCTTTCTATCATATCCAGAGTTTTCACTATCTCCCTGTCACTCTCTCCAGGTAATCCCAGAATTATATCCATATTTAGGATAAATCCCAACTCTTTCATATTATGGTAGCATCTGTCGAAGTTCTCCAGATTCATCCTACGGTTTATTTTTTCCAAAGTTTCTTCATTGAAGGTCTGAGGATTCAGACTCATCCTGTCTACACCATATTTTTTGGCTATCTCCAGTTTTTTGTCAGTTATACTATCCTCTCTTCCAGCCTCAAAAGTATACTCTCTCAGATGGGTTCTGTCTATATGGGTATCCACTGCCCGAAGGACTCTCTCTAAATCTTTTTCACTCAGAGTACTCGGGGTTCCTCCACCTATATAGATAGATTCTATTCTCATATTTTTTTCTCTTACCAGCCTTCCTGTGAGCTCTATCTCTTTGAGGAGAGTATCTACAAAACCTTTGTAGTAACGCTCTCCTACTGGCCCTCCTATCTCATAGGATGCAAAGGAGCAGTATCTACACTTGGTTGGACAGAAAGGTATTCCTATATAGATGCTAGTCGCCTCACTATTCATAAGCTCCAGCTCTTTTTGGTAGATTTTTATAAGGAGCTCAGCTTTTTCCAGAGTTACTAGATATATCTTCTGAAGAATATCTGAAATTTCAGAATATTGGTAACCTACACTTCTAAGTCTTTTTACAACCTTTGTAGGTCTGACTCCGATTAAACCTCCCCAAGGAAGAGTTTTCTCACAAAACTTTAAGAGAGCAGTCTTAAAAATAATTATCTTCACATCATCTATCTTAGATTCTAGATTCTGGTAGGTAAACTTCTTTTCCACACCATCTATTAGGAGTTTCAAGGTTATCTCTTCCGTAGTCTGAGAAAATTCTCCATAGATATCTTTATCCCGAAGTTCTGGAAGCAGAACTCTTCCAAACTCTTTTATACTTCTCTCTCCCAAAGGAAAGTTAGAATAAATATTCAAATTCCACCTCCATTATATAGTTTATTTTCATCCCCTTATTATATATTAATTTCAGAAAAAAAACTAGACTTTAAGCTGTAATTCTACAGGACAATGATCAGATCCCAGGATTGCACTGTGTATCCCGGCTCCCTCTATACTCCCTTTCAACCTCTCACTCACCATAAAATAATCTATTCTCCATCCTGCATTATTTTTTCTAGCACTAAATCTATATGACCACCATGAATAAGCACCTTGTAGTTCCGGGTAGAGATATCTGAAACTGTCAGTGAATCCAGCTTGAAGAA
>JBOFEZ010000110.1:0-4912 GCA_051648365.1 Fusobacteriaceae bacterium | reverse complement strand
CTACATCTAGTATCAGGAGATCCTATCTCTCTTAACTTAATGGCAGAAGGAAAACTTTCAGAAGCTGGAATTGCAGCTCTTGCAAGATCCATAGGTTTTGTTCCTCTTATTGCAACAACAGCAATAGCTACAGGAGTTTATGCTCCAGCCGGAATGACCTTTGTTTTTGCACTGGGTATCTTTCTTAAAAATCCATTTATCTCGTTTGTAGCAGGAGCAGCAGTAATTGCTTTGGAAATTTATATGTTAGGGGGAGTAGCAAAATTTCTTGATCGTTTTCCAGGAGTGAAAGCGTGTGGAGACCAGATTAGAACAGCTATGTCAAAAGTTCTAGAGGTATCACTGATTGTTGGTGGAATGATAGCTGCAGATACAATGGCACCAGGGCTCGGATATCTTTTTGTAGCAGGAGTATATACCATCAACAAAACAGCTAAAAAGCCTCTTGTTGACATGGCAGTTGGTCCAGTGGCAGCAATTGTATTTGGTGTTTTAATTAATGTCTTATCTTTAATCGGATTATATAAAGGATAAAATTTAAAAAACAAGATTTGAGAGGAGGGGAGATTCTCCTCTCAAATCTAATTAGGAGTAAGAGTTATGAATCTAAAGAGAGTTTCAGGAATTAAAAGAGCAGAAAATTTTTTAGGAAGCAGTGTCATCTCACAAAATCCAAATGCTATTTTGGAGCTTTGGAATCTAGGAAAAGAGGGAAGATGTTTTGGAGTAAAAGATAGCAGTGAGATTCCAGTAGAGATAATAGACAAACTTATAGAAAATTCCTACCTTTGGAATACTTTAGACAGTTCGTCAGACAGGGGAAGAGCTTTAGATTTAAAACTTTTAAATCCTATTACAGGAAAACCTATGATAGGTTCATCCAGCGGAACAGCGATAAATGTTCTCTATGGAATAAATGATGTTGGAATAGGAACTGATGGTGGTGGTTCTGTACTGGCTCCAGCCATAGGAGTAAATCTTTATTCATGCCTGTGTAGTGGAATAGGACTGAAAGGGATAACTGAAAAAAAGTCCACAGACAACCTTAACTTTGTTCCAGGAATTGGGTTTATGGCCGGAGAATTTAGGGAGCTTATAAGGGCTGTAAAAAATTTTACAGAGGATGAAGAGAAGGAAGATGGTGTCCAGATGAAAATAGCCATTGAAAAAGGTGTTGAAATATATCTTACTCAGGATTTCAAAAGGAAAAACAGAGTTTGCCAGCTTCCAGAGTTTCCAGGAGGTAGTAGCCGGGATAAGATGATAGAGTATCTGAAAGGAATATTTCAGGAGCACGAAATTATTATCTACCTGGAAACAAATATAGAGTTGGAAGGAACCGGAGATACTGTTTTAGGCTGTATGGGAGTCAAAGCAGGAGAAATTCAGAAAAAATCAGGAAAGAGATTTATAAAAGTTTTGAATATGATAGATGCTTCAGCTCTCACCATACCCACTGGAGAGATAGGAAGTGCAATAGTTATCGCAGGGAGAAAAGGAAAGAAAGCATTCCAAAAAATATTGGAGATAGGTGAAGAGTTGAATAGGGAATATAGGCCGGAACTTTATAAAAAATATTTTTTAAATTATCCCCTGGCTAAAATTGATACTAGAGGATTCAGAAGTAAGAGATAGAACAAGGGGAGGTAAAAGTGATGTTTAAAGGAATTACATATATGCATGAGCATGTAACCATAGATCTTTCAAAGGAGAAGAATAATAAGGACTGCAGACTGGATCTTTTTCAAGAGACCAGGGATGAGTTTATAGCCCTTAAAGAGAAGGGCGTTGTGAGGATAGTAGATCTTACAAATATGGGAATGGGAAGAGATACAGAATATGTAAAAAAAATGGAAGAAGCTACAGGGATTGAGATAGTAATGTCTACGGGTTATTATAAGGAACCCTTTTTTCCTGAGGAAGTTGCAAATCTGTCGCTCCAAGAGCTGGCTAAAAAGATGATAGATGAGATAGAGATAGGAATAGAAACAAGTGGAAAAAAGGCCAAATTTATAGGGGAGATAGGAACAGGATTTACAGAGATTACAAGTTTGGAAGAAAAAGTATTTATAGCTTCGGCAATGGCCCATTGTGCAACGGGAAGCTTTATCAGTACCCATACAAGTCTAGGAAAACTTGGCCATGAACAACTTAATCTTCTAGAGAGCTATAATGTGAAACTGGAAAGAGTCATACTGGGTCATACAGATTTAGCAGATGATCTTTCTTATATAGAATCCCTTCTTAAACGTGGTGTTTATATAGCTTTTGATACGATAGGTAAAAATAGTTATCTGCCAGATGAAAAAAGAGTGGCCTTTATAAAGGAGCTATGTGAGAAGGGGTTCGGAGATAAACTTCTGCTTTCAGTTGATCTTACAAGAAGGTCTCATTTGGCTAAAAATGGAGGAATAGGATATTCCTACCTGCTGGACAATTTTGTCCCTAAACTGGTGGAAGCTGGAGTCACGAAAGAGACTGTCAGAAAGCTTCTTGTAGAAAACCCAAATAAAATACTAGAAATATAGAATATCAGGAATCGGAGGAGAAAAAATGAAAACATATCCATTGGAATCTATCAGCTTAGGAGAAGCGAAGGATAAACAGTTTAAACTTATAGATATAATAACTAGACATTTTAAAGGGAATGAGATATTGACCCGTGGAGATCTGGGAGTTGTAAAGGGTCTTAATAAACCCCAAACTACTGAAAAAGTTGAGAAAGTTTTAGCTGAATTTTTTGGAGGAGAGAGAGCTGTTCTTGTAAGAGGATCTGGAACAGCAGCCATAAAATGGGGGATCTATTCTATCCTTAAGGACAAGGAATCCAGAAATGTACTTGTGCACAGGGCTCCAGTTTATCCTACCACTGATGTGACTTTTGATCTTATGGGAGTTGAAAAAGTTTTTGCTGATTTTAATGATCTTGATAATCTAAAAGAGGTTTTACAAAGAAACAAGATAGATGGAGCTTTGGTTCAGTATACTCGCCAAAAGATAGATGATTCATATAAAATGGAGGATGTTATAACTCTTATAAAAGAGTACGGAATACCTATGATAACAGATGACAATTACGCAGTGATGAAAGTAAGAAAGATAGGAAATGAACTGGGAGCAGATTTGTCTGCATTTTCAACCTTTAAACTTCTAGGACCTGAAGGAATCGGATGTATAGTAGGTAAAGGGGAATTCATTGAAAAAATTGTAAAATCCAATTATTCAGGAGGAGGACAGGTTCAGGGACATGAATCACTAGATGTGCTGAGAGGTCTTGTTTATGCTCCAGTAGCTCTTGCTATCCAAGGAGAGGTAAATGATGAATTGGAAAACAGACTTAAAAATGGAGAGCTACCTTTTATTAAGGATGCATTTTTAGTAAATGCTCAATCTAAAGTTTTAGTTGTGGAGCTAAAAGAGGAGATAGCTGAAAAAGTTATAGAAAAAGCTACAACTCTTGGGGCACTTCCTAACCCTGTGGGGGCAGAGTCAAAATATGAGTTTTCGCCACTGTTTTACAGAGTTTCGGGAACTTTCAGAGCTGCAGATCCTACACTTGAGAAAAGAACTATAAGAATAAATCCCAATAGAAGTGGAGCAGAAACTGTAATCAGAATATTGAAGGAAAGTTATAAACTTGCAAAAGAGGAGAGATGAGATGTTTTTAGATATAGTAGAAAAGAGAAACCCTGACCTATTAAAGGCAGCCTTGTCTCTTCATCAGAAAGGAGAGATACTTCCGGATAGCTACATACTGGATCTAGATGCAATTCTTGACAACGGTAGGAGGCTTCTTGAGGAAGCGGAAAAAAGAGGAATAAAACTCTATGCCATGACAAAACAGTTTGGAAGAGTACCTCTTATTGCAAAAAAACTTGTAGAGATAGGATTTGCAGGAATCGTTACTGTGGATTTTAAAGAGGCAGAGACCATGATGAACCACGGAATAAAACTTGGAAATGTAGGGCATTTGGTTCAGATTCCAAGTTCTATAGTGGAAAAGGTTGTTTCACAAAATCCAGAAATTATAACTGTATATTCCTTGGATAAGATGAGAGAAATAGACAGAGCTGCAAAAAAACTGGAAAAAATCCAGCCGATTATGCTGAGAGTTCTAGAGAAAGAGAGTAGAATATATTCAGGACAGAAGGGAGGATTTTATCTAGAAGAGTTAGAAAATCTCCTTTCAGATTCCAAAGAGCTTAATAATATAAAGATAGAGGGAATAACCTCTTTCCCTTGCTTCCTTTATGACGGAGAGAAAAATTCCATCGAAAAAACATCTAATATAGAAACTATCCATAAGGCAAAGAAAATTTTAGAAGAGGCAGAAATCAATGTGAGTCAGCTCAATATGCCTTCGGCCACATCCCTTGAAAATATGAAATCTATAGAGCTAGCTGGAGGAACTCACGGTGAACCAGGACACGCCCTGACAGGGACAACTCCTTTTAATAGCAGAAATCCATATGGAGAGATTCCGGCAATTATCTATGTTTCAGAGATCTCTCACAATCTTGACAGGAGCTCTTTCTCCTATGGAGGAGGCCACTACAGAAGATCTGGAATGGAAAATGCCCTTGTGGGAAGCAGTTTCCAAAATCTGAAAAGGGTTAAAATAGAGGCTCCAACTCCAGAAAGCATAGATTATTATTTTGAAATTGATTCTAACGAAAGGGTGGGTAATACTGTACTAAGTGCTTTTAGAACCCAGATATTTGTCACTAGGAGTGATGTGGCAGTTGTGGAAGGAATCAGCAAGGGCGAACCTAAACTTGTAGGAATTTTTGATAGTTGTGGAAGGGAAAAAATATGAAAAGATTTATAATACTTGTTTTAGATAGTTTTGGAATAGGAGAAATGGCTGACGTGAAGATCGAAAGACCTCAGGATATTGGAGCTAACACTTACA
>JBOFEZ010000109.1:0-3526 GCA_051648365.1 Fusobacteriaceae bacterium | reverse complement strand
AATAATATATAGTTTTTATAAAAAATGAAGGATATGCTTTCTTTGGTAGGTATATAGAGCTATGGATTAGCATTATGGATATGTAACGATTTATCATTTTTTTAATAGTGGGAGGTAGGGTATTAATGAGAAGTATTACGAAATTTGATTTACAATATGCACACAGATTCTACAAGTTCAAGGGTGAAGCTCAATATTTGCATGGACATACTGGTATTTTGACTATTGAAGTTGAAGACTCTATCAATGAAGGTGTAAATATGGTGTTTCCATGTAATGAAATTCAAAAAATTGCTTGGGAATATTTAAAAAACTTTGACCATGCACTTATTTTAAGAGAAGATGATCCGCTTCTTCCTGCCATACTTAAAGTTTATGAAGAGACAGGTGTGAAAAATGGGACACCTCAAAACACTACGAAAGGTCCAGCATTTAAAACTGAACTTGCAACAGCATATCCTGACTGCCGTCTAGTTGTAACCAAAGAAACTTTGACAG
Organism: Fusobacteriaceae bacterium; assembly: GCA_051648365.1. GTDB lineage: Bacteria > Fusobacteriota > Fusobacteriia > Fusobacteriales > Fusobacteriaceae > JAGNZR01. The sequence continues at coordinate 3,028 of JBOFEZ010000109.1, read as the reverse complement.
TGGAAGGGATGATTAAAATAGTTTATGATTTGTTAAAAGATAAACTGAATATTGCTAAAATCACATTTACCAGTGGTGTAAATGGAGCTTCTCAAGAATATGAAACAAAAAACACTATTCAACGTTGTCCTCTTTGTGGAATTACATTGGATGAGAAAGGTGCTTGTCCAAAATGTGGTTATAAAAAATAAAGATGGAAATAACCTATGTAAGAAGAGAGAGAAATTCGATAGAATTTCTCTCTCTTCATTTTGTTAATATTCTTATTTTGATGATTTTATAAATTGAGCTACTTTTTCACCTACTGAACGCCCGAAGACTACAGCAGAACTGTATGCACCAGAAGTTGAAACAACCTCTCCGGCTGCATAGAGACCTTTTATTGCTTTTCTATCCTTATCCAAAACTTCAGAATTTTCGTTGGCAACAACTCCACCCTTAGTCATATGGATAGCGGATTCAACTTCTACCATATAGAAAGGTCCCTCAGTTTTAAATTCTCTTTTTGTAGGTTTTTCTCTGAATGGATCCTGAATCTCACCACGTACTGCTCTATTAAATTCAGTTATAGTATTTTTAAGATTTGCCACTGGAACTCCCATCTCTTCAGCCATCTGGTCCAAAGTATCAAACTTCTTATGCAGACCAAGCTTCACGTGTTTCTGGAAACGGTAGAAAGATTGGTAAAGATTCTGGTCATAGATATAGAACGTATCTTGATTCAGAATATTGTGGGCAAACTCTAGACTTTTTCCAGGTTGTACCTGTTCATTCATAAATCTTTTTCCAGTTTCATTTACAAGAATATAGCCGTCTCCTCCTCCTGTAAGGTCTCTGGACTCTTTAACTATAAATGGGAAAACACTCAGAACATCCATGTTCTCCATAGGAATCTCATTTTTTTCAAAAACTTTAACAAAATCTCCAGTTGCTCCCATCTGATTTGAAGTGGCAACTTTTTCTCCTCCTGGAGCATATTTAGCAAGAAGCTCTTTATTGGCTGAGAATCCTCCAGTTGCTAGGATTACCGCCTCTGCATTTATATCGTAGAAATTATTTTTATTCTTAACTTTAACCCCTGTAACTTTCCCCTTATCCAATATGAGATCAAGTCCAGCTGTTCCAGTACGAACATCTATTCCAAGTGATTTTACTTTCTCTTCCATTTTATCTTGAATGTGCTCTCCTGCATAGGCATCTTTTTCAGCCATGTGTCCCCTGTTTCCGTAATAATAGTTGAGTTTTATCCCCATATCTCTCAGCCATTTATCTAGAACAAAAGCTCCTTCAGCTTGGACTCTCATACGCTCTGGAGTCTCTTTGGCATTCTTTTTATCAGATAGGAATTTCTCTACTGAATCCTCTATTCCCGCATTTTTTTGAGCTTCTGAGTTGTAAAGGTCAAAGAAATTCATATCAAATTTACCATTTCCACTTAAGATATCCAGTTTTTCAATAAGAATAATATTTTTAACTCCGGCTTCTCTAGCAGATATAGCTGCTGAAAGTCCGGCAGGACCACTTCCTACTATGAGAAGGTCAGTTTTAGCATTTGGCAGATAAGCAATAGGCTGTTCAGGAGCTTTTGTTTTTCTATCTATCTTTCCAAAATCTTTTCCCTCTTTTTTCATTACGTCCCCTACTGCGATTTTTATTGCAGTAGATGTATGAGTTGCACCTGAAACACTGTCTACAACAGGAGACTGTGCCCCTATTATTCTCTCTCTAATTATTGGAAATGCTCTAGTCACAACAGGAGATGTCTCTCTGTGAGAAACCAGCTCGATATCTTTTATTTTCTCCCCATCTGTTTTAACAAGAACTTTCATCTCGCCACCATAACCGTAAGATTTAGTAATTGTAGATTTTTCTTTTCCCATAGCTGGAACAGTGAGTAGTAAAGATGCTAATCCAGTTATAAGCAGTAAATTTTTCTTCATAATATCCCCCCAATATTTTAGTTTAAACATATTTTATATTTCAATCCATAGAAAGTAAAATTCATTTTATGAACCGAAGGGATTAAAATTATACAAATATCCTAATTTTGGTGTTGAATTATCTACTGGAATTCTAGTGAATAAAAAAATTGACAAAAATCAAAAAAATATTTATAATTGATCACAAAAAGTATATTTCTTATTGAATCTGGAAATGTTGAGGTGAAAACCAAAGACTGTACCAGACATACAGAGACCACAGTTATGAGACTGGTAAGCCAGAAGTATTCGAAGGAGCTATTATATAAATCTAAAAAACAACTAATAGTCCTAAAAAAAACAAAGAAGGGTGGAGAATGAAAACAGGAATTATTATAAAAGAAGCATGTGTAGAGAGTTTCACAGAAGCAAAGCATATGGTGCAGGCCGGTGCTGACCGTATAGAGCTTTGTGAAAATTTGTCAGTGGGAGGAACTACCCCGTCCTACGGAACAATAAAGAGGTGTATAGAAGTATTAGATAAACCTACATTTGTAATGATAAGACCTCGTGGGGGAGATTTTGTCTACTCGGAAGATGAGGTTGAGATAATGAAAAATGATATACTTCTCTGCAAAAAATTGGGGGTTGAAGGAGTGGTTTTAGGTGTTTTAACCGAAGAAAATGAGATAGATTATGCTCTTTTAAAATCTTTGGTAGAACTGGCAAAACCCATGGAGGTAACTTTCCATAAGGCTATAGATGAGGTGTATGATCCTTTAGCATCCCTGGATATTTTAATAAAAATGGGTATTAAAAGAGTTCTTACCTCTGGAAAAATGGAAACAGCTATAGAAGGAAGAGAACTCCTGAAAAAAATGATAACTAGAGCTGAAGATAAAATAACTATAGTTGTAGCAGGGAAAGTAACAAAAAATAATTTTGATGAGATTCAAAAACTTATTCCGAATAGAGAATATCATGGAAAAAAAATCGTTTAAAGCCTAGGTTTGGTAGAGATTAAAATTCCATTTTTATTATAATAACAATCTAAATTATATATCTAAGTTGAAAAATAGTCAACAAATTCATTTTAACCGCTCTGTCGT
>JBOFEZ010000108.1:0-2122 GCA_051648365.1 Fusobacteriaceae bacterium | reverse complement strand
TAAGAATCCTTTCGTTCAAATTGGAGCCTCGAAAAAAATCATAGGATTTTCCACTGATGGGTTTCAATTTTTCGGAACCGATTATAGAGTTAGCAACGAAATAAAGAAATTATATTCACCTTCTCTGGAAAATAGAAACTATCAGTATGAGTTTGCTTACATCGCTCTTCAAAGTGAAAAATTCATCCTTGATTCAGGATTAACTGAAGAGATTTCTTTCTACACTCTTTTTAAGGAGAACATTCCTGAGGAAAATGTCACAGAAATTTTCCCAGTGGCTAATATTTTAGAAAAGATTCAAAATATAAGCCATACAGATGAGAAGTCAGGAAAATATAAGCCTAACCTTTTTGGAGAAGTGGATTTTTTTGATTCAAGGGATGCAGAAAACAGTGATGTTTCAAATTTCTATCCTGATAGAAAGCATTCAGAATATGTTGATGGTAAGTTGATTTCTTTTTTCACTCCTGAGGGATTCTATATTAGTATGAAGGATAAAGAGAGAAGAGTTGAAAGAAATACAGGCCATATAATGATATCTGGTAATTTTCTTGAGGACAGAGACAATATTATTTCATCTACTTCTTTCGGTATGGGTATTTTCAACTCACAGATTACAGTAGGAAATACTAGTTTCAATAAACTTATAGGAATCAACAGAAACCCTCTCAACCTGCAAAAATTTAGCGGACAGAGAATTTTTATAAAAAGAGACAATGTTTATACTCAGCTTGGAACTCCTACTTTCTATGAAATAGGATATAATTCATGTAGATGGATTTATCTTTCTGGAGATGAAAAAATCGTGGTAAGAACATTTACCTCTGGGGAATCACCAGTGCTAGCTCTTGAAATTACCTCTTCAAAATCTCATGATTTCATTATTTCTAATCACCTTGTTTTCGGTGCCAACGAATTTGATTCAGTGATAGAAACTACAGTTTCAGAGAGAAGAATAGATATCAGAGGAAAAAATAAACTTATAGAAAGTGCTTATGAAAACCTTAAGTTTGCATATGTTTTTAATCAAGATTTCCAAATCTTAGATACAGCAGGTCAGAATCTTATTATTAAACTTACTGGAAACAATCTGAAAATAAATATTCTTGGAAGTGTTGAAAAGGACGAAATAAAAGCTGAAGAATTTATAAATTACTCTGAAGAAAAGAGAAAGTTTAGAGAAAAACTTTCAGCCGTCATAGGAGGATTTAAAATCACTTCCCTATCTCATGGGATGGATAAGATCTCAGATATGGGACTTTGGTATGCCCATAATGCCATGATTCACTTTGCTTCTCCGCATGGATTGGAGCAGTATTCAGGAGCTGCTTGGGGAACAAGAGACTTATCTCAAGGACCTTTTGAGCTCTTTATGTCCACACAAAATTACAAAGAAGCTGCAAAAATTCTGAAAGAGCTTTATAAGCATCAGTATATTGAAACTGGAGTTTGGCCACAGTGGTTTATGTTTGATAATTACTCTAAAATTCAGCAGGAAGAGTGCCACGGGGATATAGTTGTATGGCCAATCAAGATAACTGCAGATTATATAAAAGCTTCTGGAGATTATAAAATTTTAGATACGCCAGTTGCTTTTACATCCATTGAAAAAGGATTTAATTTCACTGAGAAAAAAGATAGTATACTGAATCATCTCAAAAAGCAGATCCATTATATCAAAAATAATCTAATACCTGGGACTTCTCTTCTATCCTATGGTTACGGAGACTGGGATGACACTCTGCAGCCTAAAAACAGTCAATTAAGAAAGAATATGGTGAGCTGTTGGACTATAGAGCTTTTAATTCAAAGTTTAAAGGTTTTAGGTGAGGAGCTTGAAAAATATAAAATTCACGATGCTTTTGCAGAAGAGGTTATTGAACTTGAAGAGCTTATGAGGGAAGATTTTAAAAAATACGCTATCCAAAAGGACGTTGTCAGCGGATTCCTTCTTTATGAAGATGGAATTTTTAAACCTATGCTTCACCCAGAGGATAAAATAACAAATATCAAATACAGACTTTTACCTATGACAAGAGGAATAATTTCTGAAATTTTTGATGCGGCAGAAGCTGAAAGACACTACTCAATCATTCAAAAAAACCTTCTTTTTCCTGATGGA
>JBOFEZ010000107.1:0-1185 GCA_051648365.1 Fusobacteriaceae bacterium | reverse complement strand
AGATTTGATATTCTTACATCAATTCATGAAGAAATTATCAATGACTACCTGTCATCGGAAGAGGATAGGGTCATCAAGGGGATTGAAACTCCTTTCTCCAAATTTGCATACCTGGATATGCCTAAGCAGAGAGTGGGAGAAGTTCTGTTTTTTGTCGAGAAGATAAAAGAACTGGCAGAGAATCTTTTTGCAAAGGATAAAAAAAGTAAAATAATAAAAAATCATTTTGATAAGATGAGAGAGATTTTGGAGAAAATGTCCTCAGTAATTGAAGAGGAAACAGTCCTAAGCGAGGAAAAAGAGATATTGAAAGAGCTCCTAAACAAGATGGAAAGCATAGACAGTGAAAGTGAAGCCCTTATAGGAGATTTGACCCAGGCCATATCCCTATATCTGAGCGGTGGATTTTCGGTCGAAGATGATATTTTTGTAAAGAACTTCAGGGATATGGACGGGGAGACCTTCATACCTGATATCAGAAGATTTATAACCTGTCTGGACAAGGACAGTTTTCCGATTCCTGAGCCAAAACTGCCCTGGCCTCTCAGTGAAAAATCCTATAGAAATCTTTCGGAGGGATATCCCCAACTGAAATATACCCTTTACAGAAAAGAGTCCATAAAACCTATTTCAAGATATCTTTTTTACAATATGCTAGAATTTTTGAATCCCAACCTCACGGAGATGTCCTGGATAGAGAGCATACTGGACAGAAAAGATTTAAAAGAAAATATGTATTCGGCACAGTTGGGAATGAAAAAAATTTCAAAAGAAAAAAATGAAACTAATCAGGGAAAGGAAGCTAAAACAAGAGAAATTGGACTCAATTCTGATAATTCTACTCTGAAGGAAAGTCTAAAAAAGTTGAATTCCCATGAGGATCCCAAGGCAGAATACAAAGTATGCCATAGGAGATTCTACTACGGATATATACTGAATAGCTATCCTGTATTCTCGGATCAATTCCACCATAAGTTCCTTTTTGGTCATTTAGTAAAATTGCTATATAATGGGATTCCTTCAGGCAACGTTATGGAATCGGATAGGAAAACGATATTTGAAAATCTTTCGCCTATTTTTCCCCAGTGGAACGGGTACCAGAAAAATATGATGGTATATCAGAATACTGGAGGGAAAAAATTTCAATCTATGCAATGGGATTCGGAAGATTTCAATAAAATAAAA
>JBOFEZ010000106.1:0-7408 GCA_051648365.1 Fusobacteriaceae bacterium | reverse complement strand
AGTTAAAGGTTTTAAAAATGAAGAGGCGGCTCTTAGAACCGCTAAAAAACAAGCTGTATTCGAAGAGAAAAGAAAAACAGCTCTTATTCTTGTAAAAATGGGGTTAAGCTTTTTTTCTATCGCTGAAGCTACCGGACTTCCTGATGTAGAAATAGAAAAACTTGCCAAGGATAACTTTTAAAGCACCAGTTTATCTGGTGCTTTTTACTTAAGGAGGTATTATGAAAAAATATGATGTTATAGTTTTGGGCGGTGGAGCCGGTGGACTTACAGTTTCCATAGGGCTAGCCAAGGTCGGAAAAAAAGTTTTACTTGTAGAAAAAAGGAAAATCGGAGGTGAGTGTACTTGGGCTGGTTGCATTCCTTCCAAGGCTTTTATCAAAAGATCTGAAAAAGAAACTGATTCAGAAAAAGTTTTTCATCAAGTCAGAGAAGTTATTGAACGAGTCTACTCCCATGAAACTCCTGAAGTACTCCAAGACTTAGGAATCGAAGTTGTTTTTGGTGAAGGGAAATTTGCAAGTAAAAATGAAATTGAAGTTAATGGTAGGGAAAAGTATTGGGGAAAAAACATTGTTATATCTACAGGGAGTTCTCCTGGAATTCCACAGACAGAGGGATTGGAAGGAATCGATTATCTTACCAATGAAAACTTTTTTCTTCAGGAAAAAGCTCCTTTATCCATAATTTTTATAGGAGGAGGAGTTATCTCCTTGGAAATGGCTTTCCCTTTAAAAAGACTGGGGACCTCTGTTATTATATTAGAACAAAATACCAGTTTTTTGTCCCTTGAAGAGCCTGAAGTCCGTGAAAGAATATTAGCATCTTTAAAAGAAAAAGAAATCGAACTTATTTTAGGAGCAGACATCAAAAAATTCAAAAAATCAGAAATTGGAAGCGAAGTCATCCTCGGAGATGGGAGGATTTTTAAGGGAGAAAAAATTTTTATCTCTGCTGGACGTGTTCCCAATATTTCCAATCTCAATCTGGAGAAGGTCGGTATCTCTTTTGACAAAAGTGGAATCCATGTAGATAATTACATGAGTGCTGTCCCTGGAATTTTTGCCATTGGAGACAGTGTGGGTCCCTACAGATTTTCCCATATAGCAGGTTACCATGGTGAAATTGTGATTCAGAATATCCTCCTTCCTTTCTTTAAGAAAAAAGTAAAATACAACTCGGTTCCCTGGACAACTTTTACCTCTCCCGAATATTCCAGAACTGGTATGACAGAGGAGGTAGCTCTAAAAAAATATGGTGATGCTCTAAAAATTTATACTCTCAATAGTGAAAACGATAGATCTCTGGCAGTTGGAGAGGAATATTTTATTTTAAAGGTAATCTGTTTAAAGGGCAAAATCATAGGAGCTACTTGTGTAGGTGAACGAGCCGGTGAAGTTTTGGGAATAATTCAAACCTTAATGAATCTTAATATCCCATTCTACAAATACAGTAAGACTATTCAGTCCTATCCAACCTACTGCGATATGATAAAAAAAATAGCAAAAACAGCTTATATTGACTATCTCAAAGAGACGTTTCCATACAAGCTGTTCTTCGGGGCTAACTAATAGATTCAAGTATTTTAATCTGTTCCAGATTTCCCATAACTAGAAGTTTGTCACCCAACTCTATCTCTGTTGTTGCCATGGGATTCAGGAGCAGTTCTCCGTTTCTTTCTACTCCAATTATGATAAGACCTGTCTTTTTAGGTATTTCTGCCCGGAGAAGTTCACAATTCTGAAATTCACAGTTTTCACTTATGGTTATTCTAGCAAGATTGAGATCCTTTGTATTCTTATATCCCTCCACCATATCCTGAAAGGTAAGTATATTACTCTCTACAGCCATGGAGTACATTCGGTCTGCAGTCACATCGAAAGAGGAAAGTATTTTATTAGCACCTACTTTTTTCAACTTAGCATAATTACTTTTTTCATTCAATCTTGTAACTATTTTTATGGCCGGATTTAAAAGTTTGGAACTCATTGTAACAAACAGATTGTCACTGTCATCAGAAAGCACAGGAATAAGGCATTTAGCTCTGTCTATTCCTGCTTTTTCCAGTACTGTATCTTCTGTGGCATCCCCTAAAATATATAGTGGTATATTTGAATAACGGTCCTGAAGTCTTTTTATGGCATCTGGATTTTTTTCTATTATCACCATAGGAAGATTGGCCAAATGAAAATTTTCCACCAGTTTTTCTCCTGTTCTTCCATACCCTACTACAATATAGTGTTCTTTAAGTTTTTCTATCATTCTGCTCTTCTTCACATCCTTAAAATAATTTTTTAGCTCTCCCTCAACTATAAGAGATGTAAGGGTACTTATACAATAAATATAGACTGTTATTCCTGCAAATATAAGAAAAGAAGTGAAAATTTTCCCATTGTCAGTGAGCGGTTGTACCTCTGCAAAACCAACTGTTCCAAGGGTTATAGAGGTCATATAAAAAGCATTTAGCAGAGTATACTCTTCTATATATACATAACCAAAAATCCCCAATGCAAAAACTGTAAAAAATCCTAAAAGAGAATTATTGAATCTCTTTAATCCTGTCAGCATATTCCTCCTAATTTTCTTTTTGATTATCTACTTTCTATGTTATTCAATTTTTGGGGGCCACTTCCTTCTCATGCTTGGTTTTTTCTTGATTTAGTGCTATAATAAAGGGTGAAAAATTTTTATACTACGGAGGAATAATGAATAGATTTAAATTTATGCTCGCCTCTCTGCTTCTTCTTTCAACTTCAGGATTTTCATCAGAAAATCCTACAAGAGTTAATACTACAGCTGATAAAATATCAGCGATTGATGAACAAATCAGAGAATTCGAAATAAAAAAAGCAACTTTAGAAAAATTGAAACAAAGTTTCCAAGAAAAAAATATTGAACGTCCAAAAATCGGTCTTGTACTCAGTGGAGGAGGAGCTAAAGGAGCTGCTCATATAGGAGTTCTTAGAACTCTTGAGAAATATCAAATACCTATCGACTATATTGTAGGTACGAGTGCAGGAAGTATAATAGCTGCCATGTATTCTATAGGCTATACTCCTGATGAGATTGAAAAAACAATCAACAGTTTAAATTTTGGAAAATTATTTACTAATTCAACTGACCGAGATCTCAAAGGAATAGTAGAAAAAGCAACAACCAACAAATATCCCCTGACTCTTTCCATCGATAAAAATTTCAACCTTTCTCTACCTATGGGAGTTTTTGATGGAGAACAGGTTTATCTTCAGTTGAAAGAGATATTTCAAAAAGCTGAGGGAGTAGCTGATTTTTCAAGACTTCCTATTCCATTCAGAGCCATGGCCACTGATCTTGAAAACGGAGAATCTGTGGCAATAGATAGTGGAGATTTGGCTCTAGCAACTTTAAAAAGTATGGCTATTCCAACTTTCATAGATCCTATAAAAGATGGAGGAACTTATTACGTGGATGGAGGAGTGGCAGATAACTTCCCTGTGCTTCAGGCTGTAGAGATGGGAGCAGATATAGTTATCGGGGTAGATATTTCATCAGATGCTTCCCGTATAAATGATAGTTCAAATATAGTTTCTATCCTAGATAAGCTTTCTACTTACAACGGAAATATAAATACCCAGCGTCAGAAAAATTTTCCAGATATTCTTATCACACCTGATGTTAAAGACCACAGCACTCTGGATTTCAGAAATCTCCACGATCTCATAGAGGAGGGAGCTGTAGCTGCTGAAAAAGTTGATTTTGCTCTTTCTAAACTCTCAGATGAGAAAAGATTTTTAGAGATAAAAGAAAATTCTAAAAAATTAGAACCTAGCTATCAAGAAATAACAAATGTTAAACTTTCAGGAAGTGAAGTTCTTACAGTTGAAGATATTTTCACTCTTAAGCCAAAACCAGGTATTTTAAATCAGGACGAGATAAAACTTTGGATTGAAAGAGTCTATGCCCTCAAGTATATTGACCGTGTTTTCTATCATGTAGATGGAGATACTATGGAAGTTATCGTAAGAGAAAAAATTAATAATAAGCTTAATGCGGGAATCTCTTATGCTTCCAATTATGGTGCAGGACTGGAACTGGCTGCTGAGATACCTGTACTTGAAAAATTAGGTTTATCACAAAAAAACTATGTTGTAAAAGCTGAGCTTTCTAAATATCCGAAAATAACAGTTAAAGATATCACTCAGTATAATTTTTTTAATAACTCGATTATAGCCTCTGCTGACATCTCTTATGGAAAAAATCCAGTTTTTCTCTATAAAGACAGCGACAAAGTATCCACTTACAGCAGTAATGAGTTTGAAGCCAATATCTCTTTAGGAAAATCTCTATATAAAAATGCTATCATAGGTTATGGTTTAGGATTTAAAAATATTGAGACAGATTATGAGTCTGGATTGAGACTGGATAGACTTCCTAGCTTCAAAAATACAGGTTCTCTTCTAAATAACCAGCTGAGTTTCTACTATGATTCCATAAACAAAGAATTTTATCCAAGTAAAGGAACTAGAATAATTGGACAGCTTTTTGCTGGAACTCCTACAAATGGTGAAAAATCCTATACAGGATATTTAGCACAAGGTAGTTTTTTCCTTCCTATAACTGACAAAGTTTCATTTGCTACAGATCTAGTACGTGGATCTATATCTGATGCTGAAAATGCTCCTCTTGCAGATGTCTTTTCAATAGGGGGTCTTCGAAATAATATTCTGAGAAGAAACTCCTCCTTCTATGGTCTTCCTATGGGAGCAGTCTACACAGATAATTTTATAATTGCTTCAGGAGCAGTTCAGTATAATCTATTCTCTAGTATAAATCTTATTGGAAAATATAATATATTAAGTTATAACTATGATTCCGTCTTCGGAGAATCGAAAAAAATCTGGGATGATTCTCTTGCAGGATATGGTATTGGGCTCGGTTGGGATACTTTCTTAGGACCTATGGATTTAGTTGTCTCTAATGATGCTCTATCTAGTGGTTATCTCTTCCAAGTGCACATCGGATATAATTTCTAATTTAAAAAAATCTCTCTCTAGATTTATTCCCAGAGAGAGATTTTTTTATTGCTTTCTATTTAATTTTTTAGAATCTATACCCCAAATCTATCGCTATAGAATCTCTAGTTCCCCATGTTGTTTCTACTAAAAGAGTTATATCATGTGGGAACTGTAAGAAAACTCCTGCTGCAGGTGTAATTTCATCCAGTTCTAAATCTATAACAGCTTCTATTGCTCCTAGTCCAGGGTCTTCCACTTGAGTTTTAACTTGAGTATCCATAAGTTGGTAAGCTGCTCCTAGATATGGAGTGAAGCTTTTAATATATTTACCCTCAGGTTTAAAACTATATCCTAATCTTCCATTTGCCATTTCTGCTTTCTTTTTAGCCAATCCATTTTTCATACGAATCTCACTGTAAGTATATTGTAGCATTGTAAAAATATTTTTATATTCTCCTGCTATAAGAGCTCCTGCTCCATAAATATCACCTTTAGTATTCAAAGACTGAACTGGAAAAGGAATTCTGATATTTGAATCAGGTCTTCCTGGTATAATTGTATCGGGTCTTCCAGGTCTTCCTGGTATAACAATATCAGGTCTCCCTGGAATAGGAACATTGATATCTCCCAATTTTATTTTAACATCTGCATCTAATTCTCCATAAATTCCATAAACAGAAAGAAATGGTAGTATAAAATAATCAGCTTTTAATAATTTCACATTAGCATCTACTTTTATAGATTCAGAATCTTTTACAGTTATCCCTGCTGAATTCAAAACTTTATTTTTTAAATCCACATTTTTAATATTACCTTTTTCAACTTGATTTACTCCCAATATTGAAACTCCCCAACGTTTCATGGGATAAGGTATTCCCATCCACTCTTTTCTTTCATCTTCTTCAGTTTTTTGCGAAGCCGATTCCATGGAAAAAGTTGCTAAACTTATTCCTAAAAATAATACAGTAAATATATTTTTCAAAACATTTCCCCCAATTAAATTATGTTTCCAAAAAATATGGAACCTAATTAGCATATCATTTTATTTGAAAAAAGTCAATAATTTCTATGTTTTTCACACTATTTTTACACTTTGTGGTATAATTGCATATATAACTTTTAAAAGGATGTGATATTATGGAAAACAGAAAAAACACTTTCTCAAAACTCATAAAAAAGAAAAAATTAATAGATTCTAACCTGGCTCTTCTACATTGGGATATGGAAACCATCGCACCTAAGGGGGGGCAAGAACTTCTAGCAGAACTTATCGGAGACCTCAGTCTAAAATCTTACGAAATTACCACCTCTAAAGAATTTTTAGAACTCCTGCATTTTTTAGATAAAAATAGAGATAATCTCTCTCTCATTGAAAAAAAAGAGATTGATGACCTCCTAGAGGAAATTGAAAAAATAAAAAATATTCCGCCACAGGAATACCGTGAATACTCGGAACTTACAGCCACAGCTCAAAATATCTGGGCAGAAGCAAGGGAAACCAATGACTTCTTTAAATTTCAAGATTCTTTAGAAAAAATATTTCTTTTTTCTAAAAAATTTGCCAATTACAGAAAAAAAGATGGTGAAGACCTCTACAATATAATTCTTTCAGATTATGAAAAGGGTATGGACATACAAAAATTAGATCTTTTTTTTGAAACATTAAAAGTCGAAATTGTTCCTATACTAAAAAAAATAAAAGAAAAAAATTTAGATTATTCAAAAATTTTAACAGGTTCTGTTCCAGTGGAAAATCAAAAAAAATTTTCAAGGTTCATAGGCCAATACCTAGGCTTTGATTTTAATAGAGGTGTTCTAGCAGAAAGCGCTCATCCCTTCACGCTCACTGTGAATATGGATGATGTCAGACTTACTACTAGGTATATAGAAAACCTCCCTCTTTCTTCTATCTTCAGCACTATACACGAAACTGGACACGGTATTTATGAGCAAGGAATAGCCCCTTCACTAAAAGATACAACTTTAGCAGACGGAACCTCCATGGGTATCCACGAATCACAGTCAAGATTTTATGAGAATATAGTAGGACGTTCCGAAAATTTTTGGGAAGTTTTATTTCCTAAACTTCAAAACGAATATGAATATCTCAAAAATATTTCTTTTCAGGATTTTTATAGAGGAATAAACAGTGTCCAATCTTCTCTTATCAGAGTTGAAGCTGACGAATTGACTTATTCTCTCCATATAATGGTGAGATATGAAATTGAAAAAGGTATATTCAGAGGTGACTATGAAATTGAAAACCTTCCACAAATATGGAGAGAAAAAATGGAAGAGTATCTTGGAATATCTCCAGATAACGACAGTGATGGAGTGCTTCAAGATGTCCACTGGTCTTGCGGACTTATTGGATATTTTCCCTCTTATGCTCTTGGTAACGCCTATTCACTCCA
>JBOFEZ010000105.1:0-14389 GCA_051648365.1 Fusobacteriaceae bacterium | reverse complement strand
TTAGAAATTGGGAAAAGATTTTAAGAATATTAGTAATCGAATATGGAGACAGATTAGAAAAGTATCTTTAAAAAAAGAGAGCTACCAAAGCAGCTCTCAGGACATTTAAAAATTAATAGCCAAGAAATGAATTTACACTAAATTTGGGACAGACCCAATAAAATTCTATTTTTCTACTGAATCAGCAAACTTTTTTCCAACCTTGAATTTTACAACACGTTTTGCAGCGATTTGGATTTCTTCTCCAGTACCTGGATTTCTTCCAGTTCTCCCTTCTCTTAGAACCGCTTCAAATTTTCCCCATCCTGTAAATGTTACGTCATCTCCATTTACTAGAACCTCTTGAACTGTCTCCATGAAACCTTCCACAGCTCTTTCAGCTTCTGCCCTAGTTTTCATTCCTGTGTTCTTTTGAAATAATTCTACAAATTCTTTTTTTGTCATAATTTTTTCCTCCGATGTTTTAAAATTATCCCTAGTTCAGATTTTTTATTTCCTAAAAATTCATTATCCAGAGATAATTCCAGTGTTTTCAGTAATTGTTTGAAGTTTATCACAAACTTTTCAATAATTCCAGCTTTTTTATTCTAAAAAATTAAAAAAATGTAACTTTTTCTAATTTTTTTAATTTTTTTGTTTAACAACTGTCGATTTTTAACATATAATAAGTTATAATTAAATCAGAAAAGCGAAACTCTTGCACCCTTTGCCCTACTCTCGCTTTAACCGGGAAAATATTTTTTTTCCGGTTTTTTTATTTTAACCTTATCAAAATTTATTTTTCAAAATTAAATCTTTTCAAAAAAACCTCCGAGCCTTTCAGAGCCTTTAAAACGATTTAAAAATACCTCACCCGTATATTCTATCAAAAATTTTATCAGAAGTGGGTAAATGACCACTTAAAATGATTTTTAGACATATTTTATGGTTGGTTTTCGGATTGATTAAAGCTAATTTTTAAAAAAATTGTATTTTTCACTCTAACTTCCATGTGAATTTCATTCTGAAAAATTATACAGTGGAAATAGATGAATTTAGGGAATTATTAAATATACCTGATAGTTACAAGATATCAGATATTGACAAACAAATTTTAAAAAAAATAATTTGTAGTGTAGTGTACACCACACTACATCACACACGTTGCAAAAAATCATATCACATAGTATACTGCAAAGTATAACGGCTGAAAATTAAAACAGAAGAGGAGGGGAATTTATGACTTTAGAAAACTTTAAAAATACCCTGAAAAATGAAAATATTTTTGAGAAATATGGAATAGAAAGAATAGGCATTTTTGGTTCTATGGCAAGAGGAGGGGATGGAAAAGATATTGATATATTGGTGGAAGACTCAGATTATCAAAAGTGGATAGATATAAAAAATGAGCTTGAAAAAAAGACAAAGATACATCTGGATATTATGCTTGAAAAATATGCCAATCCTATTGTACTTATGAGAGCCAAGAAGGAGATAGTCTATGTTACAAGATATAACTAATGATTTACTTTATGTTTTGAGTATATTGGAAAGCATAGGAAAACTTTCAAAATATACAGGTAAGTACACTGATCCAGAAGTTTTTTTTGATGCAGAAGACCAGATGCCCTTCAATGCTTCTTTATCGTTGCTTATAAACTTAGGTGAAGCCAGCGGAAAAATAAGTAAAGAGTTGAAGAGTAAAAATAAAAATATACCGTGGAAAATCATGAAAGATTTTAGAAATAGAGTGGCACATGATTATATGAATCTGGATATTTTTATAGTGTTCAGTATCATAAAAAATGAATTGCCTAAGATAAAAGAATCTTTAGAGGATATTGTAACAGCTGAACTGAATGAAAAGAATTTCTCCTTGGAAGAGTATGAGGCTTGTATCGGAAACAGATATTATAGGCATATAAACTTTGAAAAAATAAGTTCAAAGATTACTAAAAAATAGTTGAGATGAGAAGAAGTATCGGCAGAGGTGGAAAATTTTCCACCTCATTTTTTAGAACGTATAGAGGCTTAACCGGAAAAAATATTTTCCGGTTTTTCTTTCTCTCTTCACTTTGATTTTTCAAAAAAACCTCCGAGCCTTTCAGAGCCTTTAAAACGATTTCAAAACACCTCACCCGTATATTCTATCGGGATTTTCGCCAGACGTAGGTAAATGACCCCTCAAAATGATTTTAAACGATATTATACATCTTGTTTTTGGATGTAGTTTTTCCTTCCAGAAGAAATTTTTAAATTTTATCCCATTTTTTCTTTTCAGTTTTTTCTGAATTTCATCTGATAAAAATTTAATTTCAAAATCTAAACTTGTTTTTCATTTTTAAATTTTGAAAGTCATCTTGAAATAATCTGAAATTTATTTTGATCAGAGCAGAGAGATCTTCACATTTTTTTAGAAAATATTTTAATTAGCAAAACGACAACATTTTTTTTAAAAAAACGTAGTTGTTTTTGTTTAATTATTTGTTAATAAATATGTTATAATGTTGTCGGGGAAAAAAAAACGGACTCAAACTACCATTTAGTGGTGCTTTGATTTGATTTTAAAATATTCTCAGAGTACATACTTAATATTCTCAGAGTACATACTTAATATTCTCAGAGTACATACTTAATATTCTCAGAGTACATACTTAATATTCTCAGAGTACATACATAGATATAAAAAAAGTAGATTTTTATATGTGGACATGATAAGATTAAATCAAAGATGTGTGTAGTTATAGAATAATTTTTAAGTAGCAAGTTTAGCCTGTATACTTCTAGTCGTTCAACAAATAAAAAAGACTAGTGGTTTCAATAGTTTTAGAGGTGTTGAAAAACTTAAAAGCATGTACTCTGAGAATATATTTTTTTGAAATTTCACTTAACTAAAGTGAGATGACAATATTTATTAAGACTAGGTAAGTGATTCCAATGACTATATGATTTTATTAAAATGGAAAGAAACACTCTAAGTGAGTGGTTTGAGAATATTTTTAGGGGTTGAAGATGAAAAAATCAGTGGTAAAGAAAAATAATGACATGGTGGAGAAGATAACTATTTCCACTGAAACAATAGAATATGATTACTCTTATGAGGAGAATGATCTCGTACACTTAGAGATGAACTTGATAGAATTACCTTTTTTCAATAAGAATAGCAAAATCAAAAAAAATACCTCTATAATCTATAATTTTAACAAAGATAAAAGTTCTTATCTTCAAGTTAAGCCCGGGTACAATATGCCTATTCCTGGAGAAAAAGAGGAAAAAATATTTTATGCTCTTCTTAAAATACTACAAAAGAACAATTTTCTCCAGAGTAATTATTGTTATACAGACTATTACGAGATAATAAAAGAGATGGAACTTAGCTATTCAGGGAAAAATAAAGAACAGGTAAGAAAAGGTCTTGAAATTCTTAGAGAAACTCACTACGAATTCCAGAATTCTTTCTATACCAATACGGGCGGAGAGCATCATAGAGTAAGTTTCAATGAACTTAAAAAACTCCTAAACATAGCCTTTATAACTTTTGACAAAACTACAAGTGAAGAAGAACAAAATCTATTCACAAATAATAAAAAAGAGATTATCCGTATAGAACTTTCAGATTTTATAAAGCACAATATTTTGAATAAAATATTTCTTTATTTTAGTAAACAGGATCTGATGAGTCTTGAGAATGCAGTTACTAGAAACCTTTGGATAAAGCTGACCAAGTGGAGAAATGGAACTCTTTTCCTAAAAGTTTCATCAAAAAATATAGCCACGAAAATTCCACTTTCTTGGACACCAAGCACATATTCCAAGACAATTATAATTATAAAAAAAGCTTTGGAAGACCTAAAGGAAAAGAATCTCTTGAAACATTATGAGTTTGTAAATACTGTCAATGGTAAAAAAATTCCAAATGAGAAATCTTACTTTGAAATAAAATTTGATGAGTCACATAACGAGAAGAGAAATAATTTTTCAATGGGAAAACTAGAAATCAATTTTCCAGAAAATTATGACACAAGTATTGAGGGCATTGAATATTCAGAAAACTTAGGGAGATTAGGAGGTGAAATTTCTGATAAAACAACTGAGCCTTCTAAAGAATCTGTTTCGGATATTTTGGTAGATGAACTATTTAGTCTTTTGAATGAAAATGGAAAAAAACTCTCTACTATGAGAAGTAAGATAGAAAAATTCCTTAAAAAAAATAGTTTTGAAGAGATAAGATTGTCGATACTTTATACAAATAAAAATGCTAAAAAAAGCTATGGTAAATATTTTACGGATACTCTTGAAAATCGATGGTACGAGGAGTTTCAGCAAAATCTTCTGAAAGAGGAAGAAAAAGAGAAAGAAAAAGAGAAAAAATCCCAAAAAGCAAAGGAAAATAATCAACAGTTAGAATTTGAAAAAGATGAGAAACAATTTCTGAAAGATAGAGTTAAAAATAGTTATGAAAATTTATCTGAAGAGAAAAAAATAGCTTTAGAAAAATTAGCTTTAGAAGAGTATATCTCCCAAGGAGAAACCCCAGGAGAGAAAAAATCTCTAAAAGATTTTTTCAAAAAAATGAAAGCTGTTCTTATCAGTGACTATCTGATTAAAAATAATTATTTTGAATTGGAAGAAAGTGTAGCAAAAAAATCAAAACCTAATTCAGAGAGGGGACAAACTAATGAAAATATGGAAAATAGTTCGGCTATCTCTTCCAAAGAACATATAGAATCTGATATAATAGTTCAAACGAATATAGTCCTGAAAAAAGCTACAGAAGCAGATAAAATAAAAACAGAAAACAAGGATATGATTATTGCTCAGAATATTTTAAATAAAAAAGAGATAGGGAAAATTCTTAATGAAAATGCAGATGCAGCAGCTATAATTTATGGGCTTGAAGAAAATAAAGTTCTTGAACTTAAATTTGAAGTGGCAAGGGCAGCTATTTCAAAAGAAAATGTTACAGAAGATTTTATAATAAAAAAAATCGATGAGATTATAAAATCTTGGTGAATTTATTGAGGGGGAAAACAGTGAAAAAAATAGTTATTGCAAACAATAAAGGTGGAGTTGCTAAGACCACCTCAGCCATGAATCTTGTGGGATATTTTACTAAAAAAAAATATAGGGTACTAGCAATAGATTTGGATCCACAGGGAAATCTTACAGATTCTTTTGGGGTGGACATAGATAATCTTGCATCGACAGCCTATGAAGCTTTGAAAGATAAAAATATGGAACCGTATCTGATTCAGATTGATAAAAATACAGATTTGCTTCCAAGCAATCTGGATTTAGAGAGAGCCAATCTAGATTTTGTTTCCACTCTTGGAAGAGAACTGCTACTGAAAAAAGCTCTTGCTAAAGTTGAGGGAAATTATGACATATGTATAATAGATACATCGCCAAATCTTTCAACCCTAACACTGAATGCTCTTTCATGTGCAGATTCTATATATATACCACTCCGTAGCGGATATTTTGAGATGAGAGGAGCTTCTGTTCTACTTGAAGTTATCGAAGAGATAAAAGAGGACTTGAATCCTAATCTGAGAATTGGTGGAGTTTTTCTGACTCAATATAACGGTCGTGTGAATATGACAAATGAAGTTATCGGGCAACTTGAAGAGCATTTTGGATCCCTGCTTATGAATACAAAAATCAGAAATAACATATCATTGGTAGAAGCTCCAGCTCTTATGCAAAACATCTTCCAATACAAGCCAACAAGTAACGGGGCAAAGGATTATGAGGAGCTTGGAAAAGAGATTCTTGCCCGTGAGGGAATAGCAAAAGTAAAATCAAAAAAGTAGTTGTCGGGCAACCCGACAACTGAAATGTATGGGATAAAATTTTATAGAGAGGGGAAAGATGTCTAGTTTTTTGAAGAAAAGAGAGGTTTTTAGGGGAGAACCCGCTAAAAAGATAAATGAGTACAAGCCCATTGCAGATTACGAGAAATTGGAGTTGGAAGAAGAAGAAGTAAAGTCTCTAATTGAGTGTGAGAAAAATATAATTTTCCACCAGCAGAAAACAAAAGAGCATCTTATGTCAATCTCAGAAACTCTTTTTCAAGCTCAAAGAATATTAGCCAATCACAACGGCGGGACTTTCAGAATGTGGTTTGAGGATTTGGGACTGAAAAAAGATTTTGTGTATATGTGCTTGAAGAGATATAACCTTTATCTCCACTACGAAAAGGATTCAGTGATGGAGCTTCCAGAAAAGGTGATAAAAGAGATTACTAAAGAAAAATCTGAAGTGGAGTTTCAAGAATCGGATATATTAAAAATAATTGAGGCTGAAAAACCAAATGAGGTTCTGAAAGAGATAAAGAATTCTTTTATGGAGACTGGTAAAAATATAGTCCACAGCTTAGAAGTTGATGGTTATGAAACGGTTGAGGTTCTTCCTTCTAGGGAAGAGGAACTCCGTAACAAGAAAATTATATTGAAAGATATAAATAAAGAAATTAGGGATTTAGAGAAAAGATTAAGAGAGCTTAAAAAAGATAAAAATAGTTTGGAAGAATCTCTTCAAGGTCTGGAGAATGAGAAAATTATTATTGAAATTTGATGGGTGAAAAGTGATAAATAAAGATGGAATTTTAGATAAATTATCGAAAATAGATAAAAATAGTTTTGGAATTCTAAAAATAGGTTTATTTGGTTCTTTTGCAAAAAATGAGGAGAATAAGGATAGTGACATAGATATTTTAGTAAGTCTGGATGAGGAAAAAGATATGGTGGCAAATCTTTTTAAACTGAAGGAGTACCTAGAATCTGAATTTAATCATAAAATAGATATCATAACTATGGGACAGTTTGACTATAAATACAAAAATCCTATGGTGGCAGAATACAAAGAAAAAGTAAAAAAAGAGATTCTAGGAAGTGTTATCTATGTCTAAAAAGAGCGAGAGAAGAGAACTGGACTATATCTTAGATATTTATGAGAAAATTGAGAGAATATCTATATTTTGAAAATGGTAGATGACAGAATGAGTGAGATAAAGTAATATATATTTAATACTTTAAAGTGAACCACCCCCCACTTCAAAAATCATAGATTTTAATTGGTGGGTGGTTCACATAAAGTTTCGAGGGTGGATATGATGATATGAAGCTTGGGATTTAATCTCAAGCTTTTTTTTATTAAACAAAATTTTGGAAAAGAATCACCATATGCTAATTTAGTAACTGTAAAATCTGGTCGTGAGAGTGAAGAGGACCTTCAAAAACTTATAAAGGTCCTTCAATCTAAAAAATACAAGGGTGCTCTTGTTCCTACATTCTAATAACAGCATGTATTTTGTTAAAAATTTTACTTTCAGAGGATAATCTAAAGTCATTCAGTAAAATATGAGTGTATATTTACGAAAAAATAGATTATCGGAAGGTGAGATATGTTTACAAAGCTAAATTTAATTTTGATTTTTTTTCTGATCCCTCTCTTTAGGATGAAAAAAGCAGATCCTGAAATTTTTATGCAGGAAAAAACCAACAGCGGACTTATATATACCCATGAAAAACTTTATAGTGTCTATGATAATGCTATAAATTCTTTTCTGATTACCAATACTAGAATCATAGGGGTATTTAAGCTGAAATTGAAAAACGGAGAGATAAAGATTATAAAAATATTTTCAATCCCTCTTTTTCAGCTGGGAACTATAGATATATACAGATTTAAATCACTCAAGATAAACATCATATGCTTGACATCTTCTCCGGGATACAATTTTTACTGGTTTTTCCATCATGAGGTTTCTATGGAAGATCTATCCAATGAACTATCCCTTGTTACCGCTGATGTTCAGATCAGCGGTGGTTCAAAACTTGATAAAATATCATAAAGTTCTAAAATTGCGTATAAAGCATTCTGATTTCTACCATTGCCAGAAAAGTCATATTTTCAAGACAACTTCTAAAATTTACGTTATAATTGGATACAATCTAAAAAATACTGGAGGAAAAAATGAAAAGGATAGCCATATTATTTTTTATTATCTGTAACTTCATCTTTGCTTTTACAGGAAAAGTTACCAAGGTAGCAGACGGAGATACCATCACTGTACTAGCCAATGGGAAATCTGTGAGAGTCCGTTTCTACGGAATAGATGCTCCTGAGAAAAATCAGGATCACGGGATAAAATCTCTGAATGACCTGAAAAAATTATTGAATGAAAAAACTGTCCGAATAGAGAAAAAAGACAAGGATCCCTATGGAAGAATTGTGGGAGTGGTTTTCTTGGGTGAAGAAAATATAAATCTGAAACAGGTGGCAGAAGGTAATGCCTGGTGGTACGAATATCATGCAAAAAATGATACAGATTTAATGGAAGCTCAAGAAAACGCCAAAGAGAAAAAACTTGGGCTGTGGAAAAATCCAAAAGCAATAGCTCCATGGGAGTTTAGAAGAAAATAAAAATGGAATAGGCGAACAGTCTATTGTTTATACGAAAAAATCCGATAGAATTTTACTATCGGATTTTTTCAGTTTTTGCATATAGCACAGATAACCTTTCTATTATATTTTATTCATTTTTTTCTTTGTTTCCAAAAATTCATTTTTTATAGCTTCTAAAACTTCATTATTTTCAATCATATCTATTGCTGCTCCCGATAAAATTTTGGATCCATAGATAATTGCATCGTGGGCTTGGGAAGTTTTTCCCATATCCAAATACTCTTTTGAATGGGAAGTAGCATCCTCATTTACAAAGGCAACTCTTATACATGTTCCTGGAACCATGTACATTACATTTCCAAAATCAGTAGAACCTGTTTTTTCTCTAGGAGGACTTATTCTCGGAGATCCTGAAAGATCTGCGTTTTTCATAAGAAGATTATTGAGACCTAGAACAGGAATTTTATTATCTAACTTCTTAGTTTCTGTCATCTTACTATCTGTCTCTGTCATGAGAGCAGCTCCCTGAACTATGTTTTTTACTCTTTCAATAACACTGTCAAGGTAAGGTCTCTCATAAGATCTGATACTTATTTTTGCTTGGGCAAACTCAGGAACAACATTGGCAGGACCACCAGCATTGGATATTGTGTAATGGATTCTAGTTCCATCTTTAATATGCTCTCTCAGGAATTCTATTCCTTGAAAAAAAAGAAGTATACCATCTAGAGCACTTCTGCCTTTTTCAGGAGAGAGTGCAGCATGTGAGCTTTTTCCAAAGAAATCCACATTAAAATTTGTCATTGCTAAAGATTTTATGTCCGTTGTTGTAGTAGAAGAGCCATGCATCATGAGAGCAACATCAATATCATTAAAAAATCCCTCTTCAACCATTTTTATTTTTCCACCTATAGTCTCTTCAGCAGGAGTTCCATAGATTACAAGTTTATATGGCAAATTTTTTATAGTTTCTTTTATAGCTTCAGCTGCTAGAAGGATGGCAGGCCCCTGCATATTATGGGCACAAGCATGTCCAAGATTTTCCAAAGCATCATATTCACAGAGTAATCCTATAGAGGGAACCGAATCAGAATCATTAATATTATTTGAAAATACAGCTCTAAATGCTGTTTCAAAGCCACCCAATCCTCTCTCTATAGAGAATCCTTTTTTCTCTAGATGATCTGTAAGAAGATTTACTGCCTTAAATTCTTGAAGACCTAGTTCTGGATTATCAAAAATGTAGTCAGACATCTCTAAGAACTCATCTTTTTTTTCATCAATATACTTCCATACTTTATTTTTCAAAATCATCTCATCTCCTAAAGTTTCTTGTTAAAATGGTCCATAATTAATAGTATTTGCAATCACTATCAGAACAGATCCTGTAACTATCCAAATCAAAAAAAGTTTCCACATAAATTTCATCCATCTATCATAGGGAATATTAGCTACTGCCAAGAACCCCATAAGAGCCGAAGATGTAGGTAAAACATAATTACTAAATCCATCTCCGAAATTAAAAGCTAGAACAGCAGTCTGCTTTGTCATATTTATCATCTCAGCAACAGGTAACATAATAGGCATCGTAACAGCAGCCTGACCACTTCCAGAAGTGATAAGTCCATTGATTAGCAATTGCATAACAAACATTCCCACAGCCTGAAGATATGATGGTAGAGCCGCTAAAAGATTTCCTAAATAGAATACAGCAGTATCTAATATTTTTCCTTCACTTAAAACTATAGATATAGCTCTAGCAACTCCAATTATAAGAGCTCCTAATACAAGTCCTTTTGCTCCAGCAACAAATTCTTTTGCTATTTTTGAAGGAGTAAATCCATATGCAAGTCCACCTAATACTGCCATCCAGATAAATAAAGCTCCACTTTGCTCAAGTCCCCAGTGCCAATTTGTTCCACCGTAGACCAAAAGAGCAAAAATAGATAAGACTATTAGAAGTACTAGATAGTGTCTTTTGGTTGTTTCAATTTTTTCCTCTTCTTTCAAAAAAAGAGAACCTTCTGAAAGTTCGAGCTCCCTTACAACACTGAATTCAGGATTATTTTTTACTTTTTTAGCATACCAAATAATATAACAATTTGTAACTATAAGAAAAACTACAAAACAAAACATTCTAAAAGCTAATCCTGAAAACATAGGAAGGCCTGCTAAAGCTTGGGCTACACCTGTTGTAAAAGGATTGAAAGTTCCAGTACTGAATCCTATTGCTCCCCCTAGAGCAACCATAGAAACACCAACTACAGCATCATATCCCATACCTCTTGCTAGCATTATTGCCACAGGAGCAAATCCTATGAATGTATTTACTCCCATAGTCATACAAGCTAGAGCGAATACAGTTGTAAAGGCAGGAATAATTAAAGCTTCTTTATTTTGGAAAACTTTAGTTATTTTTCCTGTAAAAGCTTGGAACATCCCAGTTTTTATTATAACATTAAATGCTCCACCAACTATTAAAACAACAAATATGATTGTACTCGATTGTTTAAGCCCATCAAATATTAATAGAGGAACTTTAAGGAAATTAATAGGTGTATTTGGAATTACACTGAATTTTTCAGCCACGATAATCTGTCGGCCAGTCACGGCATCCTTAATTCTTTCAAAATTTCCAGCCGGAACAATATAAGTAAGAAGTACTGCAAAGGTTATCAGCATTACAATAATAACCAACGTGTGTGGAAATTCAAATTTTTTAACATCTTTTTTAATCATCACATTCTCCCTTTTGTTTATTTATAATTTTTATTTTAAAAAATGTTTTGAAAACAACAATTCAAATATACAACTTTTTGTAACATAAGTCAACTTTATTATCTGTTTTTTTATGATTTTTTATTTTTTAAAAAAAATTAACAAAAAAAAATATAAATGTTATAATTTTAGAAAAGTAAATTTTAGAACTAGGGAGCAAAATATGTTAAAAAAATTATTTGAAGATTTAAAAAAAATAAAATTGACAAAAACCGAAAAAAAAATAGCAGATTTTTTCTTTGAAAAAAAAAATGAATTGTTTGTATACTCCTCAAGAGATATCGCCGATTTATTAGAAATAAGTGATACCTCAATTATAAGATTTGTGAAACTTTTAGGTTTTGAAAGCTATAAAGAATTTAAAAATCATATAAAAACTAAAGCAACTCAAAAGTTAAAACCTGATGAGAAATTACTTAAAAATGCTGAAGTACTAGCTTCTAATTGTTTGGAGTTAGAATTTTTAAAAGAAATCGAAAAAAATATTCAAACTTTATTCAGTGACGATATTGAAAAAAAATTTAATGATATAGAAATTTTTTTGAAAAATTCAAAAAAAATAATGGTAGTAGGATTCAAAAGTACTTCCGGGATATCAAGTTTTTTAGGACTTAGACTGGGTTATATTTATAGTAATGTTTCTACTTTTTCTTTTAATTCTTCTGAGGTTATAAAAACAGTATACGATATGGAAAAAGATGACGTCTTAATACTTATATCTTTTCCTAAATATTCTAAAACATACGATATTCTTCTTGATATAGCTAAGGAAAAAAAAGTAAAAATAATAATAATAACTGATTCAATAGCATCTCCATATTACAGTAAAGGAAAACTTAGTTTTTTGGCTCCTACAAAAGGGTTGAGCTTTTTTAATTCCCTTAGCTGTGCACAAATATTAATTGAATATCTTTTGACATATTTAAGTAAAAATTTGAATAAGAGCCAAAAGAAAAGAGTTGCAGATTTAGATAATAATTTCACTAGAAATATATAGTGCTTTCCACATTTTTCATATCTCAATTTCTTTTTAGTAATTTATTAATAAAATATCATAGGGAGAAGAAGATTAAAATGGTGTGATAATCACCTTAAGGTAAGTTCAAGAGCATTAGCTCAAATTATTTACGACTATTTAAACGAAAACAAATAAAAAATTCGGAGGATAATTTTATGTTTAAGGTTAATACTGAAAAATGTATAGGATGTGGTTTATGTGTTAAGGATTGTTTCGTAAAAGATATTGAAATGACAGATGGGAAAGCTGAAATAAAAAATATCCGATGCTTTAAGTGTGGACATTGCATAGCCATTTGTCCAGTAGATGCTGTTTCCACAGACGAATATGATATGAACGATGTAATAGAATATGATAAAGATAGTTTTACAGTGAATGCTGATAATTTATTGAATTTTATAAAATTCGAAAGAACAATTAGAAACTTTAAAAATCAAGATGTTGAGAATGAGAAAATATTGAAAATTATAGAAGCTGGAAGATTTACTCAAACAGGAAGTAATGCTCAAAATGTTAACTATGTAGTCGTAAAGGATAAGATTCAAGATGTCAGAAGAATTACTTTGGAAACTCTCAGAGGAATGGGGAATTATATTTTAGAAAACTCTGCAAATCCTTTATATAAAAAATATGCAGGGATGTGGATAAAGATGCACGAAGATTTCCTTCTCAATCCCGATGGAGAAGATAGATTATTCTTTAAAGCTCCAGCTCTTATTATGGTGACATCTGAGCATGTATTAAATGCAGGATTAGCTTCTGCAAACATGAAGCTGATGGTAGATGCCTTAGGTTTAGGAACTGTCTTTAGCGGATTCTTGGTGAGAGCAGCCGAGGAAAATCCCGCAATAAAAGAGTTTTTAGGAATTGATAAATCTCAGAATTTAGTGGCTTGCTTAATCGTAGGTTATCCAAATGTAAATTACAGAAGAACCACTCCTAGAAAAAAAGCAAATATAATTTGGAAATAAATTACTCTTAACTATCCTTTACTATAATTCCTATAAGGCACCTTCATTTCACTAAGTGAAACAGAGGTGCCTTATTGAGTTTTGAATTTTTTAAAGGAAGTTTCATATTTTTTTAGTAAATTAAATTAGATTCGACATTATTACCCCCAAAAAAAGCCTGGAATCCCCCCTTATATTCCAGGCTTTTTTAATTGTAGTTTTTTCAGTTCCAATAAACTCTTTTAGAATTTTTTTTGGTCACACCAAAGTCACAGAAGAGAAATATAATTATCTTATGGAAGCAGTGATAATTAAAAAATTAAATTTGACGGAGGTAATGAAAATGAAAAAAACAATATTGGTTATAGGAGTTTTAACTTTGGGAGCACTTACTTTTGCAGCAAACGGAACAGGAGCAAAACTAGGAAACAGACAGCCAAACGGACAGACTAGAATGGAAGCAAACAACGGAATCTGTACTGTGACAGGAACGACAACAAGAGGAAATGCAGGAACTTTTCAAGGAACTGGAATAAAATCAGGAAACCAGACAGGTAAAAATGGTCAGGGAGCAGGAATCAACAGACAAGGAGCCCCTGGAAGAGGATTGGGTAGAACTGCCACTGCACAACAGACAACAGATAAGAAAGTAAACAATTAAAAATATTTTTTAAATTATTTTTAAACTTTTAAAGAACTTCTGCCGTCTAAATACTATGATTGAAAAATGAATTTCTCCCCCGAAATAATTTTTTCATAAATATATTTTCTCCCCAAGATAAATATATGAAAAAGCCTAGATATTCTAGGCTTTTTTGCTTTTCAGAGAAAAGATATTCAGTTTAAGAAAATCTCTCTTTCTTTATAATTTCTAGAAACATCTTCTAAAAAAAGAACCAAATCCCCCCAAATGTTTTCCATAACCATGGTCAATACCATATAAAAATCCCATTCTTGGAAGAAATTGAGAAGTTACAAAGGAAATTGTTAAAACAGTAATTATTACTCCTAAGAATATTTTTGTTTTTTTGTCATTCACTCCAACTGAAGATTTTCCTCTAGAAAACATAAGATACATAAGAAACACAATTATTAATAATATCATTTCATCACTCCATGTGAACCACCCACCACTTAAAATCTATGATTTTTGAAGTGGGGGCTTCGTAAGAAGTACCTAAGTTATCTTAGATATATTGATTACGCTCGTCGGGGAGTTCCTACCCTGATATATGTTTTATTTATTTACTTTCAC
>JBOFEZ010000104.1:0-4304 GCA_051648365.1 Fusobacteriaceae bacterium | reverse complement strand
GTAAAAAATAGTGTTCCTCTATCATCATCAAACCCTTTTTGTTCTCCCATCATACTAAAAGGCTGACATGGAAAACCGCCTATCAAAACATCATGATGTGGTATATTTTCAATTTCATTATTCAGATTTCCACAGATTATATGATTTCCAATATTTGCTCTATAACTTTCGACAGCATATTTATTTATATCATTTGCCCAAATTACATTAAATCCTGCATTCAAAAATCCTAAGTCCAATCCGCCTGCTCCTGAGAAAAGGCTTACTGTTTTCAAATGTCTTTTCTTATATAGAATATTCTCCATTTTACTCCTTCATTAAGCTTTTTCTAATCCCTTAAGGATACATTTTCTTATTTTATCTGTTTGGGTTGTCCCTTCGAACTTTTTTTCTATAGCTTCTAACATATTGCTTTCTAGTAATAATTTTATCTGTTTTCCTTCTATTTTTTTCCTGCCAGAATTTGGTCTTTTTCCGCCTTTATTCAATATGTCACACCTCCATCTGTATCAGATTATTATATCATAATTAACAAATTAATTCAATGAAAAAACACCCATTTTTTCATTTCTATTCTATGATAAAAGGCAGGATTTCTCCCGCCTAAATTCTTTTTAATCTCAAGTAGGTTTTGTAGTTCCTCTATCAACTGTATAAATTTTTCATATCTATTGGCTAACTAATCTGAAATCTAAAGGCTACTTCAATATTTTCTATCTCTACCCCCACAACTTTTCTATCTGCTCCAAAAGATTTTCCAGCCTTTGCTGTTTCTTCCGAGGAAGCTCAGATTTTTTAAGGTGTTTCATAATCTTTCCAAATCTCTCCAAACTTTTTTCGAAATCTGGCATTATCTCTTCACCTAAATATTGAGGAGGAGTATCTGGGAGGGTTGATACAACCATTGATTTTATAGCCTTTAGTTCTAGATTTTTTTCACCATTAAGAATATCCATCATGGTTTCCTTTTCCTTGTGGATTAGGTCAATTTCTTTTACCGTTAGAAGAACCATTATCTCCTTTAGCTTAGCTTCCTCTGCTAGAGTGAAAAGCTCATATCTCTTTCTATGTCTGAGAGCTGTATTTTTACTCAGTCCATTAAATTCCAGCCACTTGTAGTAAATTCCCTCTGGACTCCCTTTTCTTCCTAGTTCCTCTGCCACTTCATGACAAATTTTCCCCAGAGTTAAAACAGTATTTCCCTGAAGATTTATCATCTGAAGAGATTTCTCTCTCAGAAATTTTTTAATCTGAACATCGCACTCTATCTCTTCCAAATATGAAAAATCAAAATGATTAAAATCCAACTGAACTTCTCTCATGGTTGCCACTTCTTTCACAGTTTCAACCTTGGCCAGTTGTCCCTTAAGTCTGCTTGCTATATCTAATTTTGCCATTTTTCCCCCGTTCTATATCCCAGCTTGGAACTTGCTTTTATTTTTCCAAAATATTAATTTGGATCGTTTAAAATTATATCCTAAATTCCAATATATTTAAAGAATTTTTATTTCTAGTAAGTTCCACCGTGGAACCTGCTTTTTCGTGGAACTTCCATTTTTATTATTTCTAGATTATTTTCTGCATTACTTCTGCCAGAATATCCTGTATTTTCAGTATATCCCTATTGCTGTACTCCCACACAGATTTCTTTTTATCCAGAATTTTTTCTATCATGGAAAGCTGAGGAATAGGATCTGCCAAAAGTATCTCCGTACCCTCCACTGCATTTCTTAACTTTTCCAGATATTGGTTCTGAGTTTCAGTATTTTTATAACGGTTTATAACTATGGAACTTATTTTATTCACATCTATATGCTCCACGAGATTTAAAATACCCTCAATGGTAACTTCATCACAAAAAGCTGGTATTATTATTTTATCTGAACAGTGAACAAAGACATCATCTATCTTCATGGTAGGAACACTGTCGATAAGAATAAAGTCATAATCTTCACGCTTTTTCATAAGATAAGGTGAGAGATCTTGTAAAAATTGATTCCCAAATTTATTGTTTTCAAGTGGAATAAACTGAAGATTTTCTCTCAGATTAAAGATTTCTCCATTTCCATTTTTCACATCCTCTTTCAGCCCTTTTTTAAATTCTCTCTCTCCCTGATAAAGATAGTTTAATATATTATTCTGAGAATCTGAAGTTATTATCAGAACTTTTTTGTCTATCATAGCAAGTCCAGCTCCCAGCTGAGACGTTAAGAAAGTTTTTCCAACTCCACCTTTATTAACTTTGACAGTTATAATTTTCCCCAATTTGCTTCCTCCTCTTTAGTCAATATTTTTCTGAAGCTCTCCAATCAATTTTTCGAATATTTTATTTATCACTGGTGCCGTTAAATTCCCCTCTTTAAGTAACTTCTCTGCCACTCTCACCTTGAGGTCAAGTTCGTCTTCTTGAGACAATCCATAGATTAGAGAGAATTTATCTGTTGTTTCTCGGATAATTTTACTTATAGCTTTTCTATCTAATATTGGTTCTTTTTTCTCATCTAGAATTTCTTTTTTTAAATTTATTTCATTATCCGCTTTCTGCTTTGGAGAATCGAAATATTTGATTTCTTTCAAATATTCTGAAATTATGGCTAATTTTCCATTCTGAAAAGCGATTTTAAGAATAGAGGCATTTCCTCCAGCTTTTTTCACGTAATAAGCAAAGCTCTGCTTTTCTATTTCTTCTCTTTCCTCAGATGGGAGTTGCTTATATTTTTCTTTTAATTTCTGATTTAGTTTATCTTCAGAATTTTCTTGTATTTCAGTTTTTTTCAATTCTTCTATCTTAGTGCTTGGTATTTCTTCTTTGCAAGGTAATATATAATCTGCTGCCCAATCTTTCTCTAAAGCTTTTGAAAAATACCCTAATATGCTTCTAGGTTTTTGATTTTTCACATAATCTGCAACTTTTATTAAATGTTCTAATCCATATATTTGGGCAGATGTCTTCAGAAATTTAGGAAGTGTTTTTAATTGTCTTGCTTTCTCAGGAAGAATTTTTATAATTCTTTCAACATCTTCATCAGTAATATTTTTTTCTTGATGTTCTTTTTTTATCTGTTCTAGTAGAGTTTCACTTTCTTCTGTATGACTAATCATAAGTTGGTTATTGCTATTGATAATCTCAGTAAAATAATTTTTATCATCAAAAAAATTTAATTGTTTCATTTTATTATGTTCTTCACTGAAAAAAAACTCTATTTCAGATTCTTTCCAATTCCTTTTTTTTATTAGATTAAATCCTTCTATCAATTGTTTTTTTTCTAAATCTTCACAGGCTGTTTCTAAGGTTTTTACAGTTCTGTATAAATTTTTTTCTTCGTATTTCAATGGTATTCTTTTTATAAGATATAAAATCGGCAATTGCAAATGTAATTTTTCATACCTTAGCTTTGTCAATAACATATATAAACCTCTAGAAATAGAACTGTCCAATTCTAGAAGAGTTTTTGCATCATATACCAAGTATCCTTTTCTTATTATATTTTCATAAAAATGATCTGATATAGATATTTTGTAAACCTCTTTTATTCTAGAATCATTATATTCTTTTTGAAGTTCTTTATTTCTTCCTAATTCTATGATTTCTAAATTCAGCATATTAGTACTTATCAATTGATTGACGGTCTGGTTTATTTTATTTAAGTAAAGTGTATTTTTAAAATCATAGTGAGTTCTTGAAAGTCTTAGCATCGCTTTTTTTACTCTGTCATAATAGGCTTTATTTTTATTCCCCAGTTCGTTTATAATCTCACTCGAAGAAACATAAAAAGAAGGAGGAAATCCTTTTCTTTTCATTATTTTCAATAAGATTATAAAAACTTTTTCTTCAAGTTCTCCTGGTATATGGTCACCTGCGATTGGAGAAACTTTGATATATATGTCTCTGTCATTATTGAAAAAATACTTAACACTTTGATTTTTTTTCCTATGATTATTTTTACTAAAAAGTGGATATTCTATAACATTCATATCTACCCTAACTAAATCCAAGTTACTTAGTTCCATATCTTCAACCGAAAGATTTTCTTCTAAGGTTTCTACTTCTGGATTATCTTCTATTTCTTCAGCTATTATATTCAAATCAAATTTCATTTTTCTCTCCACATTAACGTATACTACCCGATTATTTTTACTAAATACTATCATATTAAACTTAACTTTTCAACAAAAAAGGTATACGGACAAGTGGTTTTTTTTGACTTTTAACCTTTTTTACATATTTTTTAGAGTGGAATTCAAGAGATTTAGATAAAAAAAATATGAAGTATACAGTAATGTGGGTAAATGGTATACAGTAA
>JBOFEZ010000103.1:0-4869 GCA_051648365.1 Fusobacteriaceae bacterium | reverse complement strand
GAGTTGTATGAGCTAAATCAAAAAAGAGCGAAACTTTTAGAAAAAAAAAATAGATGTACTAACGGCTGGATTTCCTTGTCAGGCTTTTTCAATTGCCGGTGGAAGAAAAGGGTTTTCAGATCACAGAGGAGAACTTTTTTATAGTATTTTAGAGTTGGTAAAACAACTAGAAGAGGTAGGCCATGGAAAACCAAGAGTCTTATTTTTAGAGAATGTTAAAAATCTTGCAAGACATGATGAAGGAAGAACTTTTAAAGTTATAACTAGTGAAATTGAAAAAATAGGTTATTCAGTAAAGCACTATAAAATTTTTAATACTTATGAGTATACAGAACTTCCTCAAAACAGAGAAAGAATTTTTATAATATGCTTTAGAGATAAAGAGGACGAAATTAACTTTGGAAGCATGGAGGATATCCCGAAGTTAAATAGAACTAAAGAGGAACTAAAACAAGAAGTAGCCTCAGTTTTAGATTATGATTTAAATAAAAAAGATAATATAGATTTGTATTATACAGATGAAAAATATCCAAATTATTTTCAAAAATTTGGAGATGTCGATAAAGAAAAAAGAATCAACTTAAATGAACAAATGACAGAGATGTACGAAGTATACCAAATTAGAAGAGGAATGTACGTAAGAAAAAATCAATCAGGAGTATGTCCTACTTTAACAGCTAATATGGGAACAGGTGGACATAATGTGCCACTTATAAAAATGGAAGATGGGATTAGAAAATTAAGTCCTAAAGATTGTTTTAATCTTCAAGGGTTTAGAGTAGATAAAGATTTTATATTACCACCTCAAATGAAAAATGCTCCACTTTACAAACAAGCTGGAAATGCAGTTTCTGTAGATATGGTTGAGCTTTTAGCTAGAAAAATTTTGAATACGTTAAAAATTAGGGATAATATAAAAAGTGAAAAAAACTTAGATAAATTTTTAGATAAAGTTGAAACTAAAGATGAAATTATAACTAAGTTAGAAAAAGAAATTCTAAAGTTATCTCAATCTAAAGATAGTTACTCTTTTTCTGAAAAAAATAGAATTGTTGAAGTTATACAAAAATTATTTTCTGAAGCAACAAAGGAATAATTATGATGAAAGAGATTAATTACTGGATTTTTCAATATACTACAAATGTTTATAAAAATGTAATAAAAGATTTGGAGACAGGAAAAATAACTAGATGGGAAGTAACGAAACATAGAACCAATATAAAGATTCGAGATATTATACTTCTCTATATAGGTGGAGCAGGAGCTAAGTATATCTATGGACTAGCTGAGGTGGCATCTGAACCTGACTTTATAGAGGATGGTAGAGTTTTTTCAAATATTAAAATTTTTAAAAGATTTGAAAAAAAATTAGGATTTAGAGAGATAAAAAAAGAGATTCCAAAATTAAAAATAGGAATCTCTGGAACAAACTTTAGTTGTAGCAAAGAGGAATATATAAAAATAAAAACTCTCTTAGAAAATTAGTTCTAGGAGAGTTTTTTCTTTATAAAGAATATTTATTTTTATTTCTTTCAATCATTTAAATAAAAGTCCCTCCTTGGAAAAGGAGGGACTAGACAAATTGAAATTTCTATCGATAAGAAATTAGTTTATTTTACAAAATTTAATTTAAAATTTCAATAGATTTTAAATTATTCATCTCATTTAAAAATAATTTAAAATTATATCCCAGTCCTGAGATGAATATATTTTTATCTTCTTTTAACTGATTTTCTTCTAGAAAAAATCTAATTTCCTTACTTTCGTTTTCGGAATAAATTCCTAAAAACTCGTGAGTAAATATAGTAGAGTTTTCAAATTCTATTTTTATAGAATATTTAGGAAATAGTGCTTTAAACTCATCTGGCTTATTTATAGGAGGAAATATAATTAATAATGGATTATTTTCATTTAGTTCTATACTATAATCATGAAAAGAATCGTTTAGAGTTTTAAAATACTCTATATAGGGGTCTGTCCCAAATTTAGTGTAAATTCAATTCTTGGCCGGTACTTATTTTTTTAAAACAATAGTTTTAAATTTTTAGGGGACTGATATAAAATGATTTTTTAGAATCCAAAAACCATATTTTCTACCTTCCACTTTGACCTAGGAATATGATATTTTGTTATTTTTTTAAAAGAAGTTTATCAAATTTTGTTTTCAAATTACTAACATCTTTGATATTATCGTTTAAAACCGGCTCTAATCCTAACTCTTTAACGACTTTTAATAAGGATAGTCTAGGTCTTTTACCATCATTTTTTTGATCCTTGACAGTTTCAGTTTTGTTAACATTTAAATTATCTATATCGATATCAGAAGCATCATAAATTTTAAAAGAGCCGTCAACATTACCATCATTAAAAAAATCTACTAAAATCAATTTATCTGACTCAGATCTAGGACCGAAAGATGTAGGACCAGAGCTTGAAGTAGCTTTAACCTGAATTGTTAGATTATTTTTTTCATCGAAACAGTCCCATGAAACTTTTTCTTTTCCACTAGAGTTTATTTTAATTTTTCTGCAGGTTTGAGGCATCAGATATCCCACTAATCCTTCAGTTAGTGTTTCAGGTATATTAGGGCTTCTACCATCATTTTTTTCAGCTATTGCCCTCGCTTCTTCCCAATTCGTATAAATTTCTTTTAAATCTTGAACTGAGTCCTCAGTATATGTTTTAACTTGAACACTACTATCTTTTACTTTTATTGTTTTTTTCATTCTATTTCCTCCGTTTTCAATAATTATAAGTTTTTTATTTGATTTTCCTTTTGAAGGATTTCAAATTGTTCTCCAGTAATATTTAAATATTTATAAATTGTAAATATTTCCTCTGTAAACAGGTAGAATACCGTTCTGCTGGACTAATCTGTAAAGGCTCAGACGTGGTCTTCTATTTTGCTCCTGCTGATTAATGAATGTTTCTCCTTTGGACTGGTTCATGACAGAGTTATAAACTAGATTAGAAGGGATGTCATAAATGACAAATTCTCCGTCCCATCTCCCGTTCGCAGAGAAATCAATAAAAATAAGCTTATCCCATACCGAGTGAGGGCCGAAAGATGTCAGATCGGGGAGAATGCTGCAGGCTTTAACCTGTATTCGAGAATTTGTTCCAGGGCTGTAGCAGTCAAAAGAAGAATTGGCACCTGGAAGCGAAACTGAATTTATCCGGTACGCACCTGTTATAATGCAGAAAACAACTTCGGATAATCCCTCTGGAATATTGATGCTTCTGGCCTGCAGAGCATTCATGTGAGAACATAGAGTTCTCCAGGATCTGTAGATATCATGTACCATAGATAAGTCGGAACGGTCAAAAGTCATTGCAGGGACGTTGTTATACTGCCCTTCAGGCAAAAGAAGAGTTGTGGAAATTATGTTCATATAAAATACCTCCTAAAATAAAAAAATCATTCTAAAAAAAGTCTGTCAAAAGTGATATCGAGACTGCAGCAGATTTTGGCTAAAGTTGAAATACGGGGATTGGACCCGCTTCCAGTCTCCAGACGGGAGTAAGTTTTTAATGCAATATTCAAAAAAAATGAAAAATCTTTTTGTGTTTTCCCTTTCAACTTACGATATCTCTTAAGATTTCGGGATAAAAGAACTTTATAATCCTTAGCCGAAAAATCTGAAGAAGAGGATATAGGATAATCGCCAAGAAGATTGGGAAGTGGAACTTTAAGAAAATCTGAGATTGCTATAAGTGTTTCTAGCCTAAAGTTTTTATGTTCTTTATCAGATTCGAATCTCTGAAGGCTTCTTTGAGTTATAACTTCAAGAGAGTCTTCGCCAACTAAAAAAATCTCTTGAGAAAGCTTTTTAGAAACTCTATAAAGTTTCAAATTAGTTCCAAAATTATCTAAAAGCTTTCGCAGATACATGTTCACCTCCAATGTTGACTATAAAATTTAATTTTTCATATTTTAAAAAAAACATTTAAAATACTAAGACAAATATGAATATAAAGGAATATTATCATAGCAGAATTTTAATTGCAACGAAATATAAGTCTTTTTTATTCAGATATTGAAAAGATATGAGCTAAAAAAATAAAAAACGTTAAAATGTTGTTTTTATCCGAAAAAGAGAGTATATTGCTTATTAAGCATATCTTTTAAAAAGGAGAAAAAATGTTAGTTGAAAAATTGAGCATAGAAGGATTTAAATGTTTTAAAAATAAAACAGAAATCAAATTTGACAAATTCAATGGTTTCATCGGTAACAATGGAACAGGAAAGACTTCAATATTAGAAGCATTGATAAGATTATTCGGAAGTAATTTAAATGATAGAAAAATAAAAAATCAGGATTTTTTTATTCCTTTGGGCGAGGTTCTGGAGGACAAAGCAGAAAAAAACTGAGTATTGAAGTAACGTTAATTTTTCCCGAGTTGGCCAATGAATCTGACAGCTCTTCTGTTCCTGAATGTTTTAATCAGATGATTGTCGAAGAAGTAGGTAGAAAACCTTGCTGTAAAATACGGCTGGAGGCTGTTTGGAAGGACAGTAAAGAAATAGAAGAAAAAATATTTTTGGTGACTTCTCAGGATGAAAAGACAGGAAACAAGCCTCTGACTATAGCAGAACGCTCAAAGATAAGAGTGCATTATATTCCAGCATTAAGAGAACCGCAAAAACAGATGAAACAGACGGCGGGGACAATTCTTTATCAGTTATTAAAAAATGTAGACTGGTCAGAAGCTTTAACAGAAAAACTTAAAGGGGTAGCTGTGTTTTTTTGGGGAAAACGGGTCAAATACATGTTTTCCCCAATAATTTCAATGGTTTTACTAATTCCTTATTTTAAGTGGTCGTAGTCCATCTTCACCAACTATCCTTTCATTTTCGAAGACATATTT
>JBOFEZ010000102.1:0-6797 GCA_051648365.1 Fusobacteriaceae bacterium | reverse complement strand
ATCCTATAATGGATGCCACCCTTCCTGGGTACTCTTCACTCTTTCTTCTGAAGAACTCCTCATACTCATGCTCTCCGTTTCCAAGTAGCAGGAACTGGGCATCTGTTTCCCTAATAAAGGTATCCAGTACAGCCATAATTAGGTGGATACCCTTTTGTCTGTCTAGTCTCGAAATCAGGGAGATAACAGGTCTTTCAGAATCTATCTGGAGTCCCATTTTCTCCTGAAGGTATTCTTTATTCAGAGCTTTTCCCTCCAGTTTTCTATCTGAATACTGGAATTTAATTTCGCTATCATTTTCAGGAGTGAAAAGATCATAGTCGACTCCGTTTACTATTCCTACCAGTTTATCTTTGTGATGCTGGAAGAGTCCGTGCAGTCTCTCTCCATAGAAAGGGGTTTTGATCTCCTGTGAATAGGTCTGGCTTACTGTGGTGATAAAGTCACAGTAGTTTGCTCCAGCCTTTAGGAATGAGATCTCATGCTGGAATTTTATTCCCTCATCATGGAAATAGAGCTTCGGATCCAATCCTAGTGTCCAGATAAGATTCTCATAGGGGAAAACTCCCTGGAATTTTAGGTTATGGATAGTGAAAAGAGTTTTTATATCCAGATGAGAGTATCTCTTGGCATCGGCCAAGAAAAGTGGAACCATCCCTGTGTGCCAGTCATTACAGTGGATGATATCTGGAGTAAATCCTGTGATAGAAATACTCTCCAGAACAGCCTTGGAGAAAAACCCAAATCTTTCGCAGTCGTCCATCTCTCCATAGAGGCTGGTTCTAGAAAAATATTTCTCATTGTCTATAAAATAATAAATTATACCTTGATAGTTATATTCATCTATTCCCAGATATTCATCTCGCCAGGCAAGTTTCATAAACTTATGACCCAGGTGTTTCATATCTTTTCTGAACTCCCAAGGGATTTGTATATATTTTGGGATTATAACTCTCACATCTATTCCTAATTTTTTTAGAGCCTTAGGCAGGGCATATGCCACATCAGCTAGTCCTCCTGTTTTTATAAAAGGATAGGCTTCAGAAGCAGCCAGAAGAACCTTGAGGGGTTTACTCATGCTTTTCACCTCTAATCATATTGTCCCAGATGTTTTTGTTCAGACCAGAGTATTTTTCTATAACAAGAGGATAAGCAGGAGAAGAGTTCAGCTGAAGTCCTTCTACTATTGTATTTCCTTTATCCACTATAAGAGATCTTAGGTGGGCTCCTGCTTTAATCACACAGTTTTGCATGATTACACAGTTCTCTACTACTGCTCCTTTTTCTATAATAACCCTTCTTCCGATAACTGAGTTACGGACAGTTCCCATAATCTGACAACCGTTGGAAATTAGAGAATTTTCCACAGAACAGTTTCTTTTAAATAGTGTAGGAGGAGTATCCATTCTCTTAGTATAGATAGGGTGCTCAGGCTTGAAAAGAGCATTTGTAATAGGGTGGAAAAGAAGATCCATATTGAAATCGTAGTAATCTTTTATAGACTTTATCTGAGCCACGTAACCTGAATATTCATAACCTTTACTTTTAATATTTGGAATATTTTTGATTAAAAGATCTTTTAGACCTCCATATTCATTGCTTTCGACCTGTCTTCCCATCAGTTTGATAAGTAATTTTTTACTGATTACGAAAGCTCCTAATGAGATATTTTGTTCCTTGCTGAAGAGAAGGTTTGTTCCCATACCAGTTACATTGCTATCATTATCTAGATTAACTGTAGAAGCTTGATAAAATTTTTCTCCTATATTTTCCACGTGCTTATATACGAGTGTAAGATCTCTGTCATCGCTCTCGTGTTCTTGGAATACTTTTTTAAAGTCTATGTTATAGATCATATCTGTAGATAGAACAAGAACATTTTTTTGTGGGCTACGGTGGAAATAGTTAAGGTTTGTTTCAAAATCACGTATTCTAGAATCTGTTTGAGTACTATTATATTTTTCCAGGAAGAAAATTCCACCATTTTTTCTGTCCAGATCCCATGAAGCTCCAGTGCTTACGTGGTCTGTGAGGGACGAACTGTTTTTCAAGTTTCCAAGAATTCCCACGTTACTTATCCCGCAGTTTACAGTATTGGAAAGTTGGAAATCTATAAGTCTATAACGTCCTCCTAGAGGAAGGCTGGCATGACTTCTATGTTTTATAAGGGATTTCATATCATCCAAAGGATTTTCTAAAAGTATAAGGGCCATGTAATTATTTAACATCTTTATCGCCACCTCCAACTATTTCTCCAAAAGGTATAACTTGTATATCCTCTTCCTTTTTGAGTTTAGTACCTTTTTTTATTCTCACATCATTGGCAAGAATAAGTTTTTCTATTATTACATCATCCTCAATCACACAATTTTTCATAACTACAGAATCGATAACTTTACTGTTTTTTCCGATTTTAACTCCAGAGAAAATAACCGAGTTACGAACCTCTCCTTCAATCTCACAACCTTCATCTATAAGAGAGTTGGATATCTTTGCAGTAGGTGATAAATACTGTGGAGGATAGCTTTCCATACGAGTATAAATTTTCCATTTTTCATCAAAAAGGTCGAGTGCATTGTCGTCTGCAATTAGATCCATATTAGCTTCCCACAAACTCTTTATAGTTCCCACATCTTTCCAGTAGCCTTTGAAAGGATATGCAAAGACCTTACGGTTTTCATTTAGGAATTTAGGAATAATATTTTTTCCGAAATCATGCTCAGAGTTTTCATCTTTAGCATCCTCTAGGAGCATAGCTCTCAGAGTTTTCCAGTTGAATATATAGATACCCATAGATGCTAGATCACTCTTTGGATTTGCAGGTTTTTCATCAAATTCATAAACTGAGAAATCTTCGTTCGTATTCATTATTCCAAATCTCGAAGCCTCTTCCATAGGAACTTTTAGCACAGAGATTGTAGCCTCCGCCTCTCTTTTTTTGTGGAAACGTAGCATAGCTGCATAATCCATCTTGTAGATATGGTCTCCAGAGAGGATAAGGATATGTTCAGGATTATATTCATCTATGTAAGGGATATTTTTGAATATAGCATCCGCCGTTCCTAGATACCAGTTACCACCCTGAATTGTAGTATGTGGCTGAAGTACTGTAACACCTCCGTTTTTTCTATTTAAATCCCAAGGTGCTCCGTCTCCTATATGTCTGTTTAGAACATGTGGCTCGTATTGAGTAAGAACCCCCACAGTGTCGATTCCTGAGTTTGTGCAGTTACTTATAGTAAAATCAATTATTCTAAATCTTCCTCCGAAAGGAACTGCTGGTTTGGCAATTTTTTCAGTAAGTGAATAAAGTCTGCTTCCTTGTCCGCCGGCAAGAATCATGGCTAAAATCTCTTTTTTCATGCTAGTAATCCCCCTATTTTTAATAATGTTATTTTTTTGTTAATTTTTTGTATAATGCTAAATATTTTTTGGCTGGAGTTCCCCAAGAATTACGGGCTCTCATCCCTTTTTCTATCTTTTTTAACCATCCTGCACGATCTTCCTGATAGGTGTGGAGAGCATTTTGTACAGCGTGTAGCATGGCATCTCCTGAGTAATCGTGGAAGAGAAAGCTGTTCTCGCTATTTAAGGTTTCACCGATGCCGCCAGTCACCCTTGCCACAGGTATGGCACCATATCTGAGAGCCAGCATCTGTATGAGTCCGCACGGCTCGCTAAGAGATGGTGTGAGGATTATATCTGCACCTGATAATATCTTTTTGGTCAGGAAATCATTTCGGAATTCCTGAGTATAGATCTTATCTGGATAAAGATGGGCA
This sequence comes from Fusobacteriaceae bacterium, assembly GCA_051648365.1. GTDB lineage: Bacteria > Fusobacteriota > Fusobacteriia > Fusobacteriales > Fusobacteriaceae > JAGNZR01. The sequence continues at coordinate 3,015 of JBOFEZ010000102.1, read as the reverse complement.
TAGTAGTCAAAGAAATCCTCATACTTCTCCAATCCGCTTCCCAGAATAACCATTTCTATCTTTTCAGATAGCAAGGCATCCATTTTCTCTTTCAGGAGCTCCATTCCCTTTTCTTCCTCCAACTTTCCGATAACGGCAACAAGTGGAATCTCAGTGTTTTCATGGAGTCCTAGCTCTTTTTGGAGCTGAAGTTTATTTTCTCTACGTCTGTCTAAAGTTGTGTAGCCGTAGTTAAATTCTATTTCGTTATCTTTTTTTGGATCAAAAACCTCAGTATCTATTCCATTTTTTATTCCTGAAATTTTTTTTCTGTAGAATTCGAAGAGTCCCGAGAGACCCATTCCTCCATCTTCTGTAAGTATCTCATCTAGATATGTGGCACTCACTGTATTGACTCCATCTGCATAGACCACAGCTCCTTTGAGAAAAGAGATAGAATCATAAAATTTCATGCTCTCCTCTAGGAAATATTCCTCAGGATTTAAATCCAAAACATCTTGAAGGATATCTCTGTTGGCAATTCCGTGGTGCTTCAAGCTATGAATTGTAAATAGTGTTTTTATACGTGATAATCTGTTTTTTCCATCTTTTTTTTCCCGAAGAAAAACAGGAATCAAAGCAGTGGCAATATTGTTGCAATGGATAATATCAGGGTGAAAACCTATAATGTCCAGAGATTGGATGACAGCTCGAGAGAAAAATGCAAATCTCTCAGGATCATCACTTTCCCCATAGATTCTCTCTCTATCGAAATAGATGTCACTCGATATAAAATAGTAATCGGTTTCTAGGTATTTCAAGTGCTCTACGGCAAACTGAATCTCTTTCCCACCCATCATTAATTTTCCCTGTCCTAAAGTTTTGAAATTTTTACGGAATAGTGGATCTATCTGCGAAAAGTTGGGCAGTATAACTCTCACTTCAGCTTCGCCTGTACGGTTTATATATTTAGGGAGAGCAGCAGCAACATCCCCGCTCTCTCCTACTTTAATAAATGGAAAAGCCTCACTGGCCGCATAAAGTATTTTCATGTAATAACCTCCTAAAAAACTTATCTTTTAAATTTTCCTTTAAAGAAAAGTGCTGACAGGGGTTGAATATCTACTAGAAGATGGTAGTCCATCTCGTTATATCCTTCATTCTTTGGATGAAGGTCTCCGGCATTTACAGCTGAAGGCGAAGAACTGTTAAAAATCTCATGGTAGACACCCAATCTAGGAACAGGTACCTTGCAAGATTTTTTCGGGCTATTGGCGAAATTGAAGAGACAGACTAAAAATTCTCCTTTTTTCTTACCCTTTCTCACGAAAGTAAGAGTATTTTCCTCCCTTACTGTGTCACCCCATTGAAATCCTTTAGGACTACTGTCCAGGGACCATAAAGCTTCGTTTTCGAGATAGAAACTATTTAGAGATCTTATATAGTCATGGAAGCTTCTGTTTTCAGGATTATTGAGTACATTCCATTCCAGACTCTCGTAGAATCTCCACTCCAAACCTTGGGCAATCTCATTCCCCATAAAATTCAGTTTTTTTCCAGGGTGAGCCATCATATAAGCAGAATAAACCCTTAAATTGTTGAGTTTAGTCGTAAGGTCTCCTCCAGGCATCTTATTCAACAGAGATTTTTTACCATGGACAACCTCGTCATGAGATAGTGCCAGTGTATAATTTTCTGCAAAAGCATACATAAAGGAAAAAGTCAGATTGTTGTGGTGATGGGTACGGTAAAGAGGATCCTCCTCCATATATTTTAGGGTATCATTCATCCATCCCATATTCCATTTATATGTGAATCCTAGCCCTCCCTCAGTTGCAGGTTTTGTAACAAAAGGCCAGGCTGTTGAATCTTCGGCGAATGTCATAATATCGTGGAACTCCTCCCTGATAATATGGTTGACTGCCTTAAGGAAGCTGATTCCCTCAATATTTTCATCTCCACCATAGATGTTTTTTACGTTGAAGTCATGACCTTTTCCAAAATTCATATAAAGAACATTGGCCACAGCATCGATTCTGATACCGTCTATGTGGAAATGTCTGAACCAGTAAAGAGCATTGGAAAAGAGAAAACTTTGAACTTCATATCTTGAGAAATCGAAGTTGCATGTTCCCCACTGCGGATTTTCTCCCAACTGAGAGTTCTGATATTCGTAAGTAGGTGTGCCATCAAATCTGTAAAGGCCATGGGCATCCTTACAAAAGTGTCCTGGAACCCAGTCCATGATAACTCCAATTCCCTCCTGATGCATATGGTTTACAAAATACATAAAATCCTCGGGAGTTCCATGACGACTTGTCACAGAATAGTATCCCGTTATCTGATACCCCCATGAAGCATCCAGAGGATATTCATTGAGAGGCATAACCTCTATATGTGTATAGTTCATATATTTTACATATTCTGAAAGTTTGTGAGCTAAATCACGGAAGTTCATAAAAGTCCCGTCATCCCTACGTTGCCAAGATCCCAGATGTACCTCATAGATATTTACAGGGGCATTTCTGCTTTCGTTCCTATTCCGTTTTTTCATCCAATCCCTATCGTTCCATTCGAACTGAGGAATTCCGTGGACCACTGATGCAGTGTCTGGTCTCAATTGAGAGTGGAAGGCATATGGATCAGATTTTTCATGGATGTTTCCCCATTCATCTTCTATACTGTATTTATATAAATCCCATTTTTTTACATCTTGAACAAAAATTTCCCATAAACCTTCTTCATTAATTTTTTTCATGCTATGGTTATTCCCATTCCAGCTGTTAAAATCTCCGGTAACCCTGACGGATTTAGCGTTGGGAGCCCACACTCTAAAAAGAGTCCCATCTTCTTCCGGGTGTGCTCCCAGAAATTCATAGGCTCTTCTATGTTCTCCTCTATGAAAAAGATAGATGTCTAAATTGCTATCCATTCATTCTACCTCCTATCAAATTGTAGTTAAAATTAACTTTTCAAGTTAGATTATAGCTGAAATGTCAAAAAAAAACTAGCAGTTAAAAAAGTCAAAAAATAACC
>JBOFEZ010000101.1:0-1516 GCA_051648365.1 Fusobacteriaceae bacterium | reverse complement strand
CTACAGAAACAGCTCCAGGGAAAAGGGTGAAAAAAGGGGAAAGGAAGAAACTAAACCTCCATACCACTATGAATTTCAAGAAAAGGAGGAGGTAGAATATGAGCCAAATGATTAATCTCCATGATGCCTTTCTAGCAATACTTCTATCAGATAGTGATACCTTGGAGCTGGAAGAGATATTTCATAAGTTAAAGCCAGAGATGTTTCCATCTTGGAGAAAAACCCTCTTTAAGATTCTGAAAGAATCCTATGAAAAAAAGGGTACTCTAGATCTGGCACTCCTGGAAATACCGGAGGAGATGGAGAGTGAGGTGGGCAGGATACTGAATGGCTACTCCACGGGTGTTAATTTCCAAAGCTATTACCAAGGAGTACTAGAGTTTTACAAAAAAGAGCGAACATTGGGAATATTAAAAGAGATAGAGAGTCTTCAATATGAAGAGTGGAAAGATTTTGTGGGAAAGAAGATAGTCTCTTTAGAAAAAATACTCTCTGAAGAGGAGCATTCAGAATATTCAAATAGTGGAGACCTTCTCAGTAGAAAAATAATGAAAAGTTTCTTCCTAGCTCAGGGTGATGATTATTCTACAGGGTTTCTGGATTTGGACAAAAAACTTTTTCTCACTCCGGGAGATCTGTGGATAATAGGAGCTAGACCATCTATGGGAAAAACAGCTTTTCTTCTATCTCTGGCAAAAAAATATGCTGTCAGAGGGAAGCGGGTGGCACTCTTCTCCCTGGAGATGGGAGCTTCTACACTGGTTCAAAGGCTATATGGAGATATGGCTGGAATTCCAATAAAAAATATTGTAGATGTCAGAAATCGAATTAATCTCACAGATGCTCAGAGGGAGAAGTTGAAATCTGTATCAGAAAAGGAATACCTCCGAAATATAATATTCTATGATGAACCAGGATGCAATTTAGAAACTCTTAAATTTCAACTTAAACAGCTGGTAAGAAGAGAGCATGTTCAAATAGTTTGCATAGATTATCTTCAATATGTTGGGAACAGCCGTGATTTTAGTAGGCATGACCTAAAGATAGCAGACACTACCCGTGAGATAAAAAACCTCCTTCGTGAATTGGGAGTGGTGGGAATAGTACTGGCTCAGCTCAATAGACGTGCAGATGAACGTGCTGACCGCCGACCTATAATGAGTGATCTAGATGGGAGCTCAGAAATAGAAAAAACAGCAGATATAATAAGTTTTCTTTATCGTGATGAGTATTATAATCGGGATACAGAGGATAAGAACACCTTGGAGGTGACCATAGCCAAACAACGAAATGGAGAAACCGGATTAGTAAAGATGAAATTTTTTGGAGACATTCAGAGGATAGTGTAAGGAGAAACTCCGGTTCAGATTTGAACTGGAGTTTTTTTAAACAATTTTTAATATTTAAAAAGTCCAGAAATTAGAAAAAGTGTTGGAATTCATTGAAAAAAAAAGAGAAAAGTGTTATAATATTGACTAATTAAAATGACCAGATGGTTAGAAAAATTGGAGGATAA
>JBOFEZ010000100.1:0-1084 GCA_051648365.1 Fusobacteriaceae bacterium | reverse complement strand
TATGATAACAGATACTGCCTCCGAATAACAGAGGCAGAAAAATTTGCCATGAGAGAAAAAATGAAGGACTCCGGAGTCGATTTCAGCAAAAAGATTCTGATAGGAGCTGTGAATTCCAGAAGACCTGAAAAAGTTTATCCGGTAGAACTTATGGTAGAGGTTTTCAGAAAAATACTAGAAAAGAATGATGTGCAGATAGTCCTATTTTATAGCAAGGATGAAAAGCAGTTTGTGAAGGATTTTCATCAGACTTTAGATTCTGATCCTAGAATAATAACAGGGATAGAAACTGAGGATATAAGAGAATTAGCAGCACTTATGAGTAACTGTAATCTTTTCTTTGGAAACGAGGGAGGACCAAGGCATATGGCTCAGGCACTTGACCTGCCTACCTTTGCAGTTTTTGGACCGAATACCTTCAAAGATACTTGGCTTACCAATGGAGACGATAAAAATCGTGGTTTAGAACCCCGAGATGTTGCAGGGGATAATTTTGAAAATCTCAGCCATAAGGAAAAATATGAACTGATAACTCCAAACATGATATGTTCCGAGATAGAGTATCTTCTTAAAAAATATGTGGAAACCGGGGAGAGATAAATATGAAAAAAAATATAGTCTTCCGAAGTGGAAGCCTTAGAATGGGAGGACTGGAAAGAGTTCTCATAGAAACTTTACAGAATATAGATTTGGATAAATTTCATGTGACCCTTTTTATCGAGGATGACTCTGGAAAGGACAATATATTCCTAAAAGATGTTCCAGAAGAAATAAAAGTATATTTTCTTAAGCCTGAACCTCTTATGAGAAAAACAGAGAATCACAGATTGAAAAAAAGCAATCTATTCCATAAATTGATGTATAACTACATGATGGAAAAAGAGAGAAGAGTTGTAATAAAAAATACTGTAAAATATTTGAAAGAGCTGGGAGAAATAGATGTCCTTGTAGATTATGACTGGGGAGCTACCAAATATATAGAGAAGCTTCCTGTCAAAAAGAGTGTGGTATGGATACATAATTCTATCCCTAAACTTCTGGGAGAGAGAAAGAAAAAGATAGAGAGATTCGGTAAGAGACTGGC
>JBOFEZ010000099.1:0-14643 GCA_051648365.1 Fusobacteriaceae bacterium | reverse complement strand
GTATAGCTCCTGAAGTTCCGTTTACTGCGAAGAAACTCTTTTTAACACCGTATGCATCAGCAGCCAGCTCTTGTGCCTCTTTTATACTGCTTTTAGGCTGGTGCAATCCATCAACCATCTTAAATATTGTTACATCTATGGAGAAAATTCCATTTCCTATAAAATCGTGAAACTCTTTGTCTACCCCTTGCCCTCTTTTGTGACCAGGAACATGGAAAGGAACTATATCCCTTGCCGCATAAACATCTTTAAGAGTTGAGAATATAGGTGTTTTGTTTTGGTTAAGCTTTGACATTTTACCTCCTTGGACTTAGCGACTATCGCCGTTTTTTATCTTTTTAAATTAGTATTTCAGACTTTTTACCAATAACTTTAAATTTTTTAGAAATTATTTTTGAAATTTTATGTCTGGTATAGTAAAATAATATTCATAGAATATCAATATATTATTACATAAAATACCTAACAATCCTTTTAAATTTATCAAAAGTACAAATACAGGGTATTATAAGATTTTTTACCCATTATGTCAATGAAAATATTTCCGAAAGAGGTCATGTATGAAAAAAATAGCACTTTTAATTCTCCCAGGAGCTGAACTCCTAGAAATCGCTCCTTTTACAGACGTTTTTGGCTGGGGAAAGACTTTAAAAAAAACAGATATAGAGGTAGTTTCTATCGGTTTTTCAAAGGAGATAAAGTGTTGCTGGAATATAACAATCGCTCCTCAATTATGTCTAGATGAAGGTATAGATTTTGGAAATTTTGTAGAAAAATTTTCAGGAGTTATAATTCCAGGTGGTTTTGGTAGCTCTGGGTACTTTAAAAATATCCAGAATCCTCTTCTTAAGAAACTCCTCCAGCACTTTGTAAATCAGGATAAAATTATTTTAGGAGTCTGCACAGCCTCCTTGATACTTGGAGAGTTAGGATTTTTAAAAGATAGGAGAGCTACAACTTATCTATCTGAAAATAGGCGTTACTTCTCTCAGCTCGAAAAACTAGGAGCTCTTCCGGTATACGAAGAGATGGTACAAGATAAAAATATAATAACTACTTCTTCTCCAGCATCAGCCCTAAAATCTGCTTTTTTCCTCCTAGAACTCCTAGCTGGAAAAGATTCATCTCTCGTTATAAAAAAAGAGATGGGATTTGAATTTTAATCACTTCTGTGCTAGAATATTAAAAGCAGAATAGATGCTGCAATTAAAAAATATCTATTATAAGGAAGTGATAATTGTGAGAATCGAAGAAAACAAAGTAGTTACGCTTAATTTTACTGTTTATGACAATGATACAAACGAGGTATTAGAATCTACAACTGATTTAGGACCATTTTTCTATATCCACGGTATAGGAGCATTTATTCCTAAAATCGAGGAATCATTAGAAGGAAAAGATAAGGGATACCAAACTACTCTTACTCTTGCTCCAGAAGAAGGATACGGAGATTATGATGCTGAATTAGTTGACGAAATGGATAAAGCAGATTTCGAAGAGGAATTTGATGATATCTACGAAGGTATGGAATTTATAGCTGATATGGATGACGGTTCAGAACTTAGCTATATCGTTAAAGAAATTGACGATGAGAAAGTTATCGTAGATGGAAACCATCCATTTGCTGGAAAAAATTTAAGATTCGAAGTTACTGTAACTGATGTTAGAGATGCTTCTGATGAAGAGCTTGAGCACGGGCATCCTCATTTCCACGGATTTGAGGACTAATCTAGGGGGAAAGAGATGAAAAAAATTGCTTTAGGAGCTGACCACGGCGGTTATGAGCTTAAAAATATACTGATGAATCATTTGGTTAACAAAGGTTATGAAATTATAGATTTTGGTACAAATTCTGCTGATTCTGTTGACTATCCTAACTTTGCAAAAGCTGTTGGTGAATCTGTTACATCAGGTGAAACTCAGTTGGGTATTCTGGTATGTGGAACAGGTATTGGAATTTCAATAGCTGCAAACAAAATCAAGGGAGTACGTTGTGCCCTATGCACAAATACAACCATGGCCAGACTTACTCGTGAGCACAATGATGCCAACATCCTTGCTCTCGGTGGAAGAATTGTAGGAGATGTTCTCGCCCTTGAGATGGTTGAAACTTTTCTTTCTACCAAGTTTGAAGATGGAAGACATTCTAAAAGAGTTGGACTCATCTCTTCTATGGAGGAATAATTATGGCTTCTTTATTTACAAAAATAATCAACCGGGAAATTCCTGCAACTATAGTATTTGAAAATGATAAAGTTATTGCCATAAAGGATATAAATCCTCAGGCAACAATTCATATACTGGTAATTCCTAAAAAAGAAATTCCTACCCTCAACGATATCTCTTCAGAAGATAGAGAACTAATCGGTGACATATTTCTGGCTATCAGAGATATCACTAAGGATTTAGGGATAGATAAAGAAGGTTACAGAGTTATCGCTAACTGCAACCATTTTGGTGGACAGGAAGTTTTTCATCTTCACTACCATATTTTAGGTGGAGAGATAATCGGACCCCTAAGAAGTTAAAATTTTAAAAAAGGATAACCTTCAGATTTTTTTCTGAAAGTTATCCTTTTCTTTATCTAAACTTTTTAAAATTTACCTCTCGATTCTGAAAACTAGAAATATATTTTACCCCTACGGATTCTAAAAAATCATAGACTCTGTCAAAATCTCTACATATATCCTCTTTCTTATGGGCATCTGAGCCTACTGTAACTATCTCTCCTCCCAACTGAAAATATCTTTTTAAAATTTCATCAGATGGATATGTACGCTCTTCTCCATATCTGAATCCTGATGTATTTATCTCTATTCCACGGTTACTGCTTATTATCTTTTTTAAAATCTCATCTATTATATCCCAATGTTTTGCCATATCCATATGACGATATTCTTTTCCCCCATAACGAGTTATAAAATCTAGATGGCTCATGACACTGTAATTCCGAAAATTTTCAACAGAATCCAAAACAGCTTCAAAATATCTACGGTGAGCCTCTTCCCTTGTTTTCCCTTCAAAGAATTGAGGGAAAGCCACATCTGTTCTGTCCACCGTATGAAGAGATGATAGGACAAAGTCCCAGTCATAACTTTCTACCAAATGATTCAGCTCATCATATATCTGTGGCTGACTCCCAATCTCTATTCCAACTTTAATATCTATTTTTTCTTTATACTTTTCTTTGGTTTCCTGTAATTTTTGAAAATACCTAGGAATATCTAATATAAATCCTTCCTGCTCCTGTGGTGAATCCAAATCATAGTGATCTGTTATAGCTATCTCTTGAAGTCCAAGCTCTATTCCTTTTTCTATTATGGCATCTAAATTTTCTTTTGAATCAGCTGAAAAATCTGAATGAATATGATAATCACTTATAAACATTTATCTTCTCCTTTGAGCTTTTTTATTTCTAAGTATATTATACACGGAATTCAACTTTTTTAAACCCATTAAATAAGGTATACTTAGAAAATTAGGAATACAGAAGGAGGAAAATTATGGGTATTTTTAATCCAGAACCAGGTTTTTTTTTAAAAGGTGCAACTGTTCTAGATAAAGGTGTTAATTTTGGAATTTTTTCCCGACACGGTACAAAGGTTACTTTAGAGATTTTCAGCGGTGCTGACGATATTGAACCTATATATTCCTATAATCTTGATCCTTGTATAAACAGATGTGGAGACACTTGGCACGTTTATTTAGAAGGAGCCAAAGAGGGATATTTTTATTCTTGGAGAGTTGAAGGTCCCTATCTACCAAGAAAAGGTCACCGTTTTGATTACAGCAAAAGACTCCTCGATCCCTATGCTCGGGGTATAACTCCCAAACATCTCTGCTCCAAATCTTTTATGAAAAATTTAATAGTAAACGAAAGAAGATTTTTCAATTGGAAGGACGATATAAAACCTAGGATTCCCTTTAAGGACACAATAATCTACGAAATGCATATAAAACTTTTTACCATGAATCCCAATTCTGGGGTGAAAAATCCCGGAACTTACAAGGGAGTTATGGAAAAAATATGTTATCTTCAAGAACTGGGAGTCACTGCTGTGGAACTTCTTCCTGTTTTCTCCTATGATACAGATGACTCTGGAAATATTTGGGGATATGATCCTATTGGTTTTTTTACCCCAACCTCCAAATACAGCAACCATCATTCACTTTCTGCCTTTTACGGAGGGCACATAATAGAATTTCGTGAACTGGTAAGACATTTTCACCAAGCTGGAATAGAAGTTATTTTAGATGTGGTCTATAATCACACTGGGGAAGGAAATGAATTTGGAGAAACTTTTTCCTTTAAAGGTCTAGATAACTCAGTATATTATCTTCTTCCCGACAACTCAAGGGATGAATACTGCAACTATTCAGGAACAGGAAATACTCTAAACTCTTCCCATGCAGTAGTTAAGGAAATGATTATTGACAGTCTACGATACTGGTATGCTGTGATGAATGTGGACGGATTCCGATTTGATTTAGCAGCCATTTTAGGCCGGGACAGTAATGGACGTTGGATAGGAGATCTTTCTCTGCTCAAGGATATCGCAGATGATTCTGTTATATCAGGTGCCAAACTTATCGCCGAGGGTTGGGATGCAGCGGGAGGATATTTTCTGGGAGAATTCCCCACTGGTTGGGCTGAGTGGAATGGTAAGTTTCGTGACACTGTGAGAAAGTTTATCAGGGGAGAGCACGGACAGGTTCAGGACCTTGCCACAAGAATCGTAGGCAGTCCTGATCTTTTTTCAAAAAATCTGAGACGTCCATACCATGGAATTAATTTTGTTACTGCTCATGATGGATTTACTCTCTGGGATCTGGTTTCATACAACGAAAAACACAATTTGGCAAATGGAGAAGAAAATAGAGATGGAGAAAACAACAACAACTCATGGAATCATGGAATCGAGGGAGAAACAGAAGATAAATATATAATTTCACTGAGGAAACAGCAGATAAAAAACATGCTGGTTATTCTCTTTCTTTCTCAAGGGGTACCTATGCTTCTTATGGGCGATGAGATGTGCAAAACACAAGGGGGAAATAATAATGCCTACTGCCAAGATAATTTAAGCAACTACATTGACTGGGATAGAAAAGAGCTTTTTCCAGATGTTTTTCTTTTTGTGAAAAATATGATACAATTCAGAAAAAAACATGAAGCTCTCAGAAGATGCTCTTTTTTCACAGAAAAGGATTTTGACGGAAACGGATATAATGATATTACCTGGCATGGAATTTTTCCAAATAAACCTGATTGGAGCTATCATTCAAAGACTTTAGCTTTTATGATTGATGTGGGAGACAATAGAGAAAAGGAAAATGATTATAGTATCTATGTGGCACTCAACTCATATCATGAAGATTTAGAATTTCATCTTCCATATATTCCAAAAAAAGTCTGGTATCAAGTAGCTGATACATCTGATGAGTTAAATAGTTTTTTAGATGTTCCTGAATTAGTTTCAGGTTCCACATACAAAGTTAGGGGTAGAAGCTCAATAATTTTAATAACAAAGGACGTGTAACATGGATTTTTTATATACTTTAAACTATTCCCCTAAGGAAAAAGATTTGGCTTTTTTAGAAATGAAAACTTTTTTTCCTACAACTTGGAATAATAACATTGAAGATAAAATTATTTTTTCAGACAGGGATATAGATGCCTCTGATTCCCCCTTTATAAAGGGAAGATTAGGGATAATCTTTCAGGGAAAAGAGTTCCAGCAAATTATAGATTATCTTCAGTCTGAAAAAATAACCTCCGAAGATTTCAAGGTGGAATATTTTAGACTGGAATGCGAAAATATTCCTTACCAAGAAAGACTTGAAAAATGTCGTGAAATCGGAATGAGAATAGTAGGGACTCCTCTTATGACAGGTTATAAAAAACTTTTCGGTATCACAAAATACCGCGATCTCTGGTTTTTTGGAGTCTATGAAAAAAATAGTTTTTCTTGGCAGAACAGGGTCGATAAACCCCATTCCTATTCCAATTCACTGGATGTAAAACTTGGAAAAACCCTCATCAATCTTGCCACTGGAGGGGATAAGACCAATAAGGTTGCAGATGTGTGTTCTGGCATAGGAACAATTGTAATAGAGGGTCTTGCCATGGGAGTTGATATAGTGGGATATGAGATAAATGATATTATAGCAGATAATGCCAATCAAAATTTAATCCATTACGGATTTCATCCAGCTGTAACCAACCGGGATATGCATCTGATAAGGGAGTTTTTCCATAGTTCCATACTGGATATCCCCTATGGTATTTTCAGCCATATTACAAGGGAGGAACAGCAAAATCTCATCAATAAATGCAGAGAAATCTCAAAGCGGATGATCTTAGTAAGTTTTGAAAATCTAGAAGATATGATAGCAAAATCGGGATTTAAAATCCTAGATAAAGCTACACTTCCTAAAGGGAAGTTTCAGAGGCATATCTGGATATGTGAGTAAATTAAAAGCCCCATAAAATGGGGCTTTTATCACTCTATTATTATTCAAATTGTTGCTTCATATTAAAATCTTCTAGAACCCCTTATTTTACTGGTTTTTTTTGACCTCGTAAAATCGATTTCTAGAAATTGGTGGTATAAGTTGCAGGGGTATGCCTTTCATCTGTCTTAAAATTGAAATTACAGCTTCTTAAGAGTAATAGTTATTCAAAATAATTTTGGATAAACCCAATAAACTTCTAATTTTATTTTACTTCATATATTTCCTTGTTTCTCTTTTATAGTAATCTGCAATACTTCCTCTTGGAGGATCTTTTTTAATTTCTGATTTTGTTTTTAATTCTTCTGCTTTTTTGATTTTCACATCATCACCTAGTTTTTTATTCAGTACTAAGTTTACATTTTCTCCATCTAGAACGACTTCCATTAAATTATCTTGAGCATTATAATCTAAAATTTTAAATCTATGATCACTTTTTTCATCTAAAATATTCAGCACTTCTAAAATATCCCTTAATTCCCAAGTCAATTTTCGAATATTGTTCACAGAATTATCTATCAGAAATTCTGTATCAGAAATAGTTAATATATCTAATCCTTCGTCAATGTACCCAGTCTTCTCTTTCCACCACATCCAATAATTTTCTGTGGTTGTATAAGCTGTTTTTATCTCTCCTCTATCTTTAATAACTTCATAATTATTTCCTTTTATCTCAATTGTATATATATCATTATTAACCTTTAATATCAAGCATTTTAAGCTCATTTTTTCTCCTATCTAGCTGATTTTAGCTCCATATCAACAACTTTTTTTTCAATATCTTCTCTGCTTTTATCCTTATTTTCATCTGTGTTCAGTAATCCGTCAGTTATCATTTCTCCTGTTTTTATTTTTTCAGATAGAGGCATTCCATTTTTCATGAAAGATTCAAACTTCTCCATAGATGTAAAATTATTTTCTTTAAAAATTTTCATTAAACCGAAAGTTTCTCCTCCACTTAAGTTTGCTTTACCCGCATAGTATAAAAAATCATTACTTATTTCCATACCAAGTTTTTCTTCCATTCCTTTTTTAACTATGGATACCCCTATTCCTTTATGAGCTAGTTTTTCTATTTCACTTCTTCCTTCAAATTTTTCCTTATCTAATTTTATATCGTTTTTTAGATGATTAATATATTCTTCCGTTGTTGAAAAATCTTCTGGTTTCAATTCAGATTCACAAGCCTTAGCTCCTAATTCATCTACTTCATCTTTCTCCTCAATTAATCCAAGTGCTACCCCGATAACCTTCACTATTGATATAACAATATCTATTACTGGAAAAAGTTTTCCTATTAACACACTGGCAGCTCCTGCTAATGCCTTTCCTAAAGATGGAAGGCACCCTCCTATAAAATTACAAGCACTTGAAACAAAATTAGATATTCCACTAAAAAATCCCATTTATATTCCTCCAATTTTTTAAATTTTAAAATAATAAGTATCTGTAGTTGTTAGTCTGTATTCTTTGTTATCTTTTATGTTTAAAATAAATTTTTTTATCTCATTAATCATATTTTCTTGACTTTCAGATTTATTTTTATAGAAACAATGATAAATATATCCAGAAAAAATATCCACTCTCTCACTATTTTTTTTATTTTCAAGGTACTTTGTTAAGTCCTTGACCTCTCCGTATCCTAAAAAAATATTTTTCCAAAGTTTTAAAAAATCTAATTCTCCAGATATTTCTAAATAATTTTCAACTTCTTCAAAATTCGGTATCGCTTCCAAATAGTTTAATCCAAAAATAATACCTTTTTTATAAGTATCACTATAATATTTTAGTGCGTTTTCTCTAAATTCTTCATCCGGAATATCTAGTGTTTCAGTAGTGCTCATTCCTATTATGGGCTCTATCTGCACTTGAACTGGTTTGGAAAAATTTTGAGATATAACAATTGCCCTACCTACATCTAAATAGGATAAAAAGTCTTTTTGTTCATCTTCTAAGGCCATCGTATTTCCTATAGCTTCCTTGTCATCCTTTGCAAACAGTTTGTGAACAATTTTCGTATTTGTATTTTTCAATATTTCCGGTGTTAATTTATTTGGAATTTGATCCACTATAATCAGACTCTCTCCGTATTTTCTAACCTCTGCCAGCATATCTGCAAATGTTTCGACTCCATGTTTTTTTGAAGGATTATCTCCAGGCTCAAATTTTGTTAATAATCTGTGAGCCTCTTCCAGAAGAGTTATGTGACTAAATTTTTCTCCTCTCTTCCTTGCCTCATAATGTGAGGCTTTAATAGCTTCATTTAAATTTGCCATAACAAATCCCATAATCAGAGATTTTTCACTTCCACTCTTTATTTCTTCTAATTCTAAAACCACATTTCTCGTTAATAAATCTTTAAAGTCGATAGATCTAGGAGTATTTAACATAAGACCTTTTGAACCAACTAATAGACTTTGTAATCTTGCTTTTATGGAACCTATATAGTCATTTTTAAGTCTCTCATCAAATCCTTGTTCTGTAGCTACACAAGCTATATTATTTAATAAATCAGATAATGTAGGAAATGAATAAACTCCATCATCAAAAGGATTTTCAAATTTTATATTTTTGTTTGTCGATATATTCCAGCCATAATCCTCATAGCATTTATATAAAGCTGCTTCAATCAATTGAGGAATAGCGGCCTCCATATCGAAGGCGGCTTCTATACTTACTTTTATCATGTCAACTCTTGATGTTATATTTTCATGAGGGAAAAATTCAAAGGGATTCATTCTAAAAGGTGCTATACGTTCGTTACCTAATGTAAAAACTAGTATATCTTCATATGTATTTTTCAAAATTCTATATTCAGTTTTAGCAGGTTCTATCACTAAAAATGGAACTCTGCTTTCGTGAAGAATTTTTTGACAGGTTGTTGTCTTTCCACTTCCTGTAACTCCTGCAATAAAAGTATGTTTATCAAAATGTTTCCTATCTAAACACACAGAAAAATCAGTTAAGTTACCACTTTTTACAAGTTTTCCAAGTTGTACTTTATCTGTATCGTTCATTTTTTTATTATTTGGATTTAGTCCAAATTCCACCTCTTTTTTTAGTGATAAACCTATCACTTCTTTTTGAGGAAGTCCGGCTATCAAGCTCAGTTCATTACTTGACATCCAATTTCCAAGATAAAGTTTTTTTGTTTGATTATTTATAAATTGAGATAAAGCTATCCTTACCTCTTGTTCACGGTGGTCAATCCCCTCTATATATCCACATGGAAATTGGAGTAATTTTAGGGCTTCTAATTTTTCAGAGTCTTTCAAAAAATTCAATTTCAAAGGAACCTTATTTCCATTAACTCCTCCAAATAAAGACTGCATGGTATTTCCCAATTTAGTCAAAGTTGATTTTCTGTCAGAACATAAAAATATACTTGTGTTAAAAAGACCCTTAGCTTTTCCATAATCTACTCTTTTGAATAAAATCTCATCTAAATAGGAATTCCATTCACTAACTCTTTTGTTTACAAACTCAAAGCTTGTATTTTCTCCTTTGTTACAAGATTTTGTCTCTACCTGAGTTTCTGATTTTCCATTAGTCTCAGACTGATTCCTTCCTAAGTTTGTTCCAGTAGTAATAGTTTTACTACTATTTTCACTACTTCCTTCATTTCCTGAGTTGCTTACAGAATTACTCTCTGAAGATCCTTTAGTGGTTGTTCCCTTAGATGTTCCCTTATTTTTTGATGTTCCATTTTGTTCAGCGGTACTTTCGTTTTCTCCAGAATTGATTCCTTCTGTTCTTGAGCTATTAAGCGTAATATTTTCACCCGTACTGATTCCTTCTCCTTTACTTTCTTGAATACTTTTTTTAGCGAGAGGAGATAATTTATTATAAATACTATATAAACTGCTCTCGATTTCTTCAATCTCGTTATAGGAGAAGGGGGAAGCTAATATAGATACTAAAAAATTATCTCCAGACATTACATCAACAAGTCTATCTACTCCTTGAAAGGATTCATTGTCTTCATTTATTCCAGGAACGCCTTCTAGAACTCCATAATATTTCATCTGGGATATTTCATCCAATACCTCTTTGCGGTCTTCGGCTCCTAGATTTCTGACTTTACTTCCTCTAAAATTTCCAATGATACTGGGCTCTAATATCTCTTTCCCAATATCATAAATGTCAATGTCTAACTCTATATCCTTATTTAAATCTTTCACCACACCAAAATAAAAGTTAACTCCACTACTGTTTCCTAAAATAATGTATATGAAATTAACCCCCTCTATTCGTAAAGTACTGATTACATTTTCAAAGGCTTCTTTTCTAGGAGCTTCTTCCTCAAATGTAATTTCTTCTATATGATATAAAGCTAAATCTCGAGGTAAAAGTTGTTTAATTTTTTCTAAATTTATATTTTTTGAAGCACCCAGATAATACCTTTCAGTATCTTCTAAAAAATTTTCTAAATATTGATTTTTTTCCAATAGTTACACCTACCTTAGCTCTAATCTATTTATCTTTCCAAGAACATTATTATTCTGTATATCCTTCTCCAAAGCTACCGCATACTCTATTGCTGTAGGAGAAACTTTTCTAATATAAACATACGCTTCATCATGTACAGTTTCAATTTTTACTCTTTCTCTTTTTATTGCAGTGTCACTTATAATCATCTGATTGGTACTTGAAGTAGGGTGTTCACTGTAAAATATCTCGAATACCTCTTCTCCTGCATCTATGAATTCAATCCACTCATTATATGGTGTTTCTCTATCTACTAAAACTTTAAATTTGTTTTTTCTTTCTTCTCCAAGATAATATTTAAAGGTAATATCTTCTTTGATATTATGATTGATCACTTTTATCTTTGATCCACGTCTACTCTCTAAAAGTCCGTAGGCTACTCCAGTTTTCCCCGTTGGTGCTTCTATTATGTCCCTTTTAGAATTCATACCCATCTTATCTAGTATTTGATAGCTTTCTTCTGTTCCAAGAGGTGGAAACATTTTAAATACCTCTTCTGTTCCTGTTATAACCTTTCCAACGCTCATTTTTTCTATTTCTATTTCTATATATTTATTAAAAATTTCTTTTAAATATATAGATTTACTTGAATTTCCAGCTAAAAAAATATTAACTATTTCAATATCTCCAACATCTAGTTCAGTTCTATCAAAGGCTCTTCTAATAGATTCAAAAAAGTTTTTGACTCCTTTTTCAATTCTTTCTTTAATTATATTTTCAATTTTTTCGACTGTATATTCGAGGTCAAAAGATATAATTTTCTCTCCTGATATGTTCCAAAGATCAATTTTAAAATCTGATACATTTTTCTGCATAGAATCTTCTGTACATTCCCAGAAAGGTCTTAGCCTTTCCATTAGTAATTTCATGTTAAGATTAGCTTCTCGGCTTCTGCTCAACAACATTTCTGATCCTGGAAAATCTCTACATTCTGGTGGTAAAGTAAACTGAATTTGTTTTTTTCTCAATTCTTCACCGTTGAGCTTAAACACTTCAAAAGCAAGAAGTTCTAGCAGATTTTCTCCTCCCAAATACTTATCACCACCAGCTCCAAAGTGTTCAATCACATAATCAAATCTTCTTTCTTTAGCTCCAGTTGCTTCTCTCCATATCCCAAAATCAAAATCTGTCGTCCCTCCTCCAAAATCAAATACCCCATAAAAATGCTTTGTATTCTCTTCAGGACAAAAACCATATTCTTTAAGGGCAGTGATAGCATAAGCTGCTGGTTCACTTGTTCCCTCGTTTACAGTAAAGTCTTTTATTCTTAGTTCATTTTTAAGTAATGCTTGAGGAAGAGATTTTTTAATTCCTTTATAAAAACTTTCCCTTATTTTATTTCTAACTTCAACCTCATAAGTTACAGGAAAAGATAAATAGTACTCAAGGTATATTCCATTGTGCATATTATTTATATGCATACCTAAATAATATGCATATATTTCTATAGGATCAAATTTATTATTCGATTCTAAAAAAGATCTAAGTTCTAAAATAGTTCCTTGTTTATCTGTTATATTATATTGAAGTTCTTTTGTACCAGCCCATTTTTTTAAACCACTAAAAAAAGAGTTAAACTCATTGGCATTAGGGCTTTCAATCATATTGCTAAAAGCATTATGAGATGTCACAATATCCTCAATTTCTGTTTCAGGTCTTCCCTCTCTGGCAGTGTATGAACTCATAAAATTATTAATATCTATAAACTCCATGATTGTAGGGTTTTCATAATGATTATTTTTTATACTTTTGCTTAAGTCGCCTGTTCCAACTCTTAATGGAAGAGTATAATTTGAATCTTTTTGCTGGACTACAATTGTTGATTTGGTTCCAAAATCTATTCCTACTACTCCATCAATAATACTTTCTTGGGGATCTTTTGCGACTAAACTGTTTTCTAAATTCATTTTAACAGGATTTTTTAAATTTTTAGGATCATTATCCCATAGATCCCAGTGTCCTTCATTAATATCCTCTAAAAGTCTAGGTGGATACTCCAAAATATCAGCTCTTTTTTTGTCACAGTTTAGAAGTTTTTGTTCCAACTTTTCTGTATCTAAAGAAAAGTTTAAATCTAGTTCATTATTCTTGTGGGCCTCTATCAACTCCACTCTATTAAACTTCAAGTTACTAAGTTTAAATTTTTTACAAATTTCTATTAGTGTTCGATATATTTCATTAAATTTTAAATTTTCAGGAATTAATCCGTTGTTCAACCAAAAATTGAGGGCTTCTTCTGCTGAAGATTTAACTCCATTTTCCCCATTCAACCGCCAAATAGGAAGTATATGTCCACGAGTATTAAATGTTCCCCATTCGCTATCATTATCTAAACAAATAAATTGATTCTTATTTCTAAAAACATATCTTATTGTTCCGTATTTATTCGCAAGTCTTCCATAACTTTCTCTATTCCCTATTGTTGTCCCTTTAATGGTTTTTTTTATTTCAGAAACAGAAGGAATTTCCCACTTACCATATTTTGGAAATATATTATGAATTTTTTCACTACAAAATTCATCATCTGTAGGAAATTTAAACGTGTTAAAACATGGCCAACAAGAAGATATTTCATTATCATAAAAGAGACTATCTTGCATAAAAACCCATCTATTTTCTATTAATTTTTTAATATCAGTTTCAACCAATACCTCTAATTCTATTTCTAAACTATCTATCAATGAATCTAGCTCCATGTATATACTATCAATTAATTTCGTCGACACAATATGTCCCCCTTAATAAACTTTGACAAGTGATTTTTTTATTACTTGTCCATTTTTTTTGTTAATATACCCTAAAAGCATTATTTCTTCTATCTTACCATTGACTCTCCCGCTAGAATGTCTGATATGAGTTTCAAAATCAAAAAAATCATCTTTTTTCACATCTTGTCTCTCATATTTAGGGTTAGATAATATATATATATCAAATAATTTTTGAAATATACCCTTTAGATTTTCAATATCTTCATATTTTTCCTCTTTTATCTTATCTTTTATATAATCCCAAAGACTATTCAGATTTTCCTCTTGAACACCACAAGATATTATCCCTATAATACTTTCACTTTTAAATATTCCTGATAAAGAACCTCGAGTTTTTTCTGAAAGTCCGTTATATTTTTCATGAATCTGAAGCAGATCATTGAACTGAGTTTCATATAACTCTAATCTTTTAGAAAAATCTTCATTTTCAAGTTTAGATTTAAAGAGTTTATCACTATTAGTTTCATTTTCAATTTTCAGGTCAGAGTTTAGTTTTTCTAGACCTCTTTCTTTGTCTTTAGAATTTTTCAACTCTTGTTTTTCAGCTTTAAATAATCTAATTATTTTTTTTAAAAGATCCATTCTTCGAACCAACTTTCTTTTCAATTTTTCATTTTCATTATCAATTATTTTTTCTGATTTTTCTGATTTTAAATTTTTAATTTTTTCAATAACCTCAGCGTCACTGGTCAAAAGATCTAGTATTTTATTTTTAAACTCTATCTCATCTTTAAACATTTATCCTCCAAAATTAAAACTTTATATTTTTATTTAATTTTATTTTTCCAAATATAAAGAATTAATAAAATACTTTTATTTCTAAATAATTACACCAATACCAGTATAAACTCTTTTTTTTATTTTTTCAATATTT
>JBOFEZ010000098.1:0-7318 GCA_051648365.1 Fusobacteriaceae bacterium | reverse complement strand
TTTTCTTTTGTCAAAGCTTCAATATTCAATTTTTAGATAGGCCAAGCCCGGGGTTTTCCTTGAAAACCCCACATTGAAAAATATTATATTTGTTTAAGGGATAACGTCAAAGTAATTATGTTATCCCTTGATTTTATTTAAAAAAATACATAAATGATAAGATTTTGAGAAAAAAATGATGCTTGGACTATATACCCAACAACAAAAATATTCTGAAACTGGAAGTTATTCTCCTGTCTCAGAATATTTTATTTTTATTCTCTTTACTTTTAGAGCGTAAGACTCCATTGATAAATTACATCAGTCAATCCCGTAATCTCTTCATGGCCGAAGTCTGGATATATTAGCATATTTTTAGAAGCTTTTATTTTATTGTATGTGGCAAATTGAGTAGAGGGAGGACATATTCTGTCTTGAAGAGCAGTGGCAAAAATCACATCTCCCTTTATCTTTTCTGCTAAAAATTGTATATCTATATATCCTAGTTTGGTGAATGTCTCCAAACCTTTTTTATGAAGAGGATCTTTGAATTTAAAGAAAAATTTTAACTCCTCATAGGGAGATTCTCCCAAATCCATATCCCAGACTCTTTTAAAATCTGAAAGAAAAGGATATACAGAAAACACATTAGAAACTCTAGTTTCAAGTGCTGCAGCTGCCAGAGCTAGTGCTCCGCCCTGAGAAATCCCTAGGGTAGCTATTTTAGAATTATCAACAATCTCCATATCTAGAGCTATTCTTATAAGAGATACTGCATCCAAATATACAGATCTATAATAGAGATCATCAGGATTTTCTGAGGCCAATCCTCTTATAAGATTCCCTCTTCTATAATCTCCTTTTCCACTCTCACCCATCTGTTCCCTTATATCCATGGAAAAAACTATATTTCCAGCTTCTGCCATAGGAAGTTTAGTAACCCACTCACGACTCTGACCCCCATACCCATGAAACTCTACTATGGCTGCAAGAGGATTTTTTATAACTTTAGGAACCAGTAGTTTTGAATATATTTTTGTCCCATCCAAAGCTAGAAAGGTCAGATTGTAACATATTATATTTGGAGTCTTAAATTCCGCTTCTCTGATTTCATAGACAGTTTCTAAGGTGTCCAATTCTTCTAGAGCTCTTTTCCAATAATCTTCAAAATCATCAGGTCGAGGATTTATTCCATTATAGTTTTTCAACTCTTCCAAAGGCATATCTAAAGATGGCATATTCCCTCCTACAGATAATTTTTAGCTATCTCTCTTGCTTTCTCTTGTTTTTCAGAAGTTATTTTTTTCATAGGCAATCTACAGTATCCAGCCTGAACTCCTTTTTCCTCAAGAATAGTTTTTAGTGTCTGATAGATTCCGTTAGCCAAAACTTTTTCTATTATATCATTAAGTTTTCCTTGAACCTTAAGAGCTTCAGGAATTTTATTTTCTTTTGTTAAATTGTATATCTCTCTAGCTATCTTTCCTGTAACATTATAAGTACTTCCAATAGCTCCATCTACTCCTAAAGTAAGAGCTGGCATTAACATCTCATCAAATCCTGCATAAATAAGTTTCTCAGGGAAAGCTTTTCTAACTCTTTCAAGAAGGTAGAAATCTCCTGCAGTGAACTTTACGCCTATAATTTTAGGATTTTCAAACAACTCTCTGAATTGCTCAATATTCATATTTACCCCAGTAAGGAAAGGGATAGAATAAATAATCATGTTGTTTCCAGTCTCACTCACTATTGTCTCATAATAGTTTTTGATCTCTTCAAAATCAAATTTATAATAAAAAGGTGTTACTGCCGAAAGACATTTATATCCTAGCTTTGTACAATATTTTCCAAGCTCAACAGCTTCAAAAAGATTTATAGAACCAACCTGAGCCATAAGTTCAACAGCTCCAGCTGTCTCCTCCATAGCGATACGGAAAACATCTTTCTTCATTTCTTTATCCATCATGAAAGTCTCACCAGTCGATCCACCCACATAAAGTCCATCTACTTTCATAACATCTATATTATATCTTATAATCTCTCTTGTTCCTTTTTCATCAATATTTCCCTTTTCATCCATTGCTACCAATAGTGCTGAATATAATCCTTTCATTTCTTCCTCCGTTTTTTATAATTTTTATTTTACAATTTTCTGCAACTTATCTGTTTTTATCCATCTCAGTTACAAAAATTTTAGTAATCTGTTGTGGTCTTGTTATGGCTCCTCCTACAACTACGCTAAAAGCACCTAGTTCTATAGCCTTTCTAGCTTTTTCTGGAGTATTTATATTCCCTTCTGCAATAACGGGAATCCTTACCCCATCTATAACTTTTTTCAGTTCTTTGATCGGATCTCGTCCAATCGTATACTCTGTATACCCTACAAGAGTTGTACCTACTATATCTATTCCTAACTTTTCCGCTTCTAAAGCCTCTTCAAGGGTCGATATATCTCCCATAAGTATCTGATTGGGATATTTTTCTCTTATCTGCCCTATGAACTCTTCCAAAGTTTTTCCATCAGGTCTGCTTCTTCTTGTTGCATCTATAGCTATTATTTCAGCTCCCTCTTCTACAAGTTCATCTATCTCTTCCATAGTAGGAGTTATAAATACAGGATTTTTTCCATAGTTTTGCTTAATGATAGCTATAATAGGAAGTTCAACATTTTTTTTTATTTCAGCGATATCTCCCACCCCATTGGCTCTTATTCCGCAAGCTCCACCCTGGAAAGCTGCATAAGCCATCCTTCCCATTATAAAAGAACTGTGAAGAGGTTCATTTTTGAGAGCCTGGCACGAAACAATCAATCTTCCCTTTATACTTTTCAGTATGATTTCTTTTTTTTCTTTGTACACTTAATTCTCCTTTACTTTCCCCATCTTTTTTAGAAGCAGATAGGTAGCTCCTAAAATTCCAGCATCATTCGCCAGTTCAGCAGGTCTAAGATTTATCGTACTACTATAATTTTTTGGAATTTTTCCATCTAAAATTTTTTTTAACCGTTCTGTCAAAAAATATCCCTGAGCTGATACTCCACCTCCTATAATTATGAGTGAGGGATTGAAAATATATGAAAGTGTAGCCAGCCCGTCAGTGATATAGTCACACCAAAGATCAAAAATTTCTATGAATTCCTTATCTCCTCCATGAATCCTTTCAAATATTTTTCTTCCATTTTGTTCTAAAGATGTTTTTTCTTTTACTAGCCTTATCAGAGAAGCAGTTGAAGAATAAGCTTCATAGCATCCTTTCTTTCCGCAAGAACACAATCGTCCATCTCTTTCTATCTGAAAGTGTCCGAACTCCCCAGCAGCATAGCCAGCTCCTCGATAGATATCTCCGTCGATAACTATTCCGCCACCAATACCTGTTCCTATCGTGAGACAAAGGAAGTTTTTTTCTCCCATTCCTGCACCCTTCCAAAACTCTCCAAGGGCTGCACAATTCACATCATTTTCTAATACTGCAGGTAAGCTATATTTTTTTTCGAGTAACTCAACAAGTTCTGTGCCTATCCATCCAGGTATAAGGGGTATTCCCCCTATAACCTTTCCATGGATTCCGTCTACCTGACCTGTAGAAGAAACCGCCACCCCCCCAATACCTCTTTGGGCATAGCTATCTATTATACTATAAATTTTTTCTATCAATATTGCAGAACCCAAATGTACCTGGGTATCCATAGAGCCTTTTTCTAGAATCTCTCCCGATTCCCTTATAAGTCCGTACTTTATCTCTGTTCCACCGATATCTATTCCTACAACATTCATCCTTTTCCCCTTTAAATATTTTTTATATAACTAAATTCAACTTTTATCCTGCCCCTAATATCATATTCGGAACAAAAAGAACAAGCTGTGGGAATAATATAAGGAATATTAGTGTTATAAATATAGGTAGCAGAAAAGGTATTACGCCCTTGGTTATCGTACTTACCGGTATCTTTCCTACTCGGGAGACTACAAACAGAGCCATTCCCATAGGAGGAGTAAGTATACCTATCATCATATTTAGAGTACTTATAACTCCGAAAAATACAAGATCATACCCTATTTCAGAAACAACAGGAATAAGCATAGGAAGCACAAGAACCTGTAGAGCCAGGGCATCTATAAATGTTCCCAAAAAAAGTAAAAGAAGGTTGATCATAATCAATATCATCATAGGTGATGAAGCCACCGATAAGAAAAGTTCAGCTATTTTCATAGATACTTGTTCACGAGCAATTACCTGTCCGAAGAAACTTACACCCATTATCATAAGAACTGTAACTCCAGTTATCTTTATAGCCTCCATTACATCCTTTATAAATCCTTCCATAGTAAGCTCTTTATATATAAAAATTCCCACCAATATAGAATAAACTGTAGCTATTACCGCTGCTTCTGTAGGTGTAAAGAAACCTGAAAATATTCCTCCTATTATTATAATAGGAGTCAGCAGTGCCCAAAATGATTCTTTGAAAGCTATCCACCGTTCTTGAATTGTAGCTTTTTTAGCTGTTTTATATCCTCTTTTTTTACATACAAAGTAGTTCATTATCATAAGAGCTATAGTAACCAATACACCTGGAACAAAACCAGCCAGGAAAAGTCTTGCTACTGACTGATTGGCTATAACTCCATAAATGATCATGCTTATACTCGGGGGTACGAGAGGTCCTATAATACATGAAGCGGCAGTAAGTCCTCCGCATAGGTCATCATCATATCCCTCATCTCTCATTGCTTTTATCTCTAGTTGACCAAGACCTCCTGCATCTGCAAGAGCAGATCCAGACATACCGGAAAAAATAAGAGATGCAAATATATTAACGTGACCCATTCCTCCAATATAGTGGCCTAAAAGAGACTTAGCAAAACGGAATATCTTTTCAGTTATCCCCGAGCTATTCATAAGAAGCCCTGTAAGGACAAAGAAAGGTACACTCAAAAGACTAAAACTATCCAAACCATCTACGAGAGACGCTGCTACAAAATAGATAACCTTCCAATCTCCTAGAACGAAAAATAGAAGAGTGGCCGCTATAAGAGAAAAACCTACTGGAACTCCCATAAATATCATCCCAAACCATGAAGCAAAAGTAACAATAGCACCCATTAAACTTCCACCTCCGTCGCCTGATTTTCAAATTTTTCTACCCTGTCATCTTTTGAAAGTTCCAGCGGTGAAAAAATGAATTTCCCTGCTTTGTAATGTTTATATGCCATCTGGAAATATCTCACTAGCATAAGCAAGCCTACAGAAGGGAGGGAAGCATACATCCAACCAGCTGAAATATTTAGAGCTATTAGATCAAATCTAATCTTTCTCATGAAGAGCTTATAACCTAAAAATATAAGAGCAACAATTGAAATTAAAATTAAAAGCTGTATAATTGTAAAAACAAATTTAGTAAGTTTCGGTGATAACTTGTTGTAAAGAAAATCTATCATTACATGTTGATCCCCCTTTATACCTATACTCACTCCTAACATTCCCACATATATAAATAGAAGTCTTGCTAACTCCTCACTCCAGATAAGAGGAGAGTTAAAAATTTGTCTGGAAACTATTTGAGCTACAAGTATGGCAAAGATAGCTATAAATAAAACTGCTCCAACCCTCTCCTCAAACTGATCAAAAAATTCATTTATTTTCATTTTTACCCCATTTCTTAAACATATTTTTATAGCCTATTAGTTATTAAGGGCCGAAAGTTCTTTTACAGCAGCTTCTCCAACTTTTCCATTTTTCTTAACATACTGGTCATAGAAAGGCTTCATAGCCATTCTAAACTCTTTTATATCTGGGGTTGTTACGTTTACTCCTTGCTCCTTAAAGAAATCCACAAGCGATGATTCTTCATCTACAAAAAGTTTAGTATGATAATCAGCAGCTATTTTAGCCTCATCTTCTACTATTTTTTTTAGATTAGCAGGAAGTTTTTTCATTGTATCATTAGATACTAAATAAATTTGATCATTGATAATATGATTAGTAAGGGCTAAATTTTTCTGAACTTCATAAAACTTCTGAGCTCTGATAGCTGGTAATGGATTTTCCTGTCCATCCACTGCATTTGTCTGAAGAGCTAGATAAACTTCCGAAAATGCCATCGGAGTTGGAGATGCTCCAGACTGCTTTGCAAACTCTAAATTAGCTTCTGCTTGAGGAACTCTAAGTTTAAGACCCTTCATATCAGCTATCGAATTGATTGCTTTATTAGAAGTTGTCTGCCTTGTTCCATTGTAACCTTGAGATAAGATTGAAATATTCAATTCGTCGTTAATTCTTTTCTTTATTTTCTTAGCTATTTCAGTATCGATACTAGCTTTTTTTAAGGTATCAAAATCCTTAAACATGTATGGAAGCGAGAAAACCTGTGCTTCTGGGAAGAAGATATTAAATCTTCCCATCTCTGAGAATGTAAAATCTAAAACACCGGCTGAAAGCTGTTCCAGCATAGCTTTATCATCTCCTAGCTGTGAACTTGGAAAAAGTTTTAAAACCAGTTGCCCATTTGATTTTTGGTTAATATTTTTAGCAAATAGCTCTGCTGCCTTGTACTCGTTGGAAGATGGACCAGCCACTAATCCCATTTTCATTTTATAAACTTTCTCAGCTCCGAAAATCGTTGAAGCTAGAGCAAACATCATAACCAATACCATTTTAAAAACTTTTTTCATTTTGAATCCTCCCTGTTGTATTCTTTGGAAATTTTTTTGCTATTTCCATTAAATAAAAAATATTGTTTAAACTACTTCTAATAATAGCATACAAAAACTACTAAATCAAGACAAATTATATTTATACAAAACATCAACTCTTAAAAAATGACTTTAAAACCATGTTAGCTTTGTCTCTAAGCTGTTTTTCTTGAAGCAGTATCATAAATAAATTTGATATGATATCTATATAGGGTCCACATATATTATCAACATTTTTAATTATTTAAAACTCTCCCCTAATCCTCATAACAACCTCATGATACTTCCTAGAAAAGAAACTCATATCATTTTAGCCAGCTTTCTCTACATCTATTTAATCCTACAAGGTAAGAACTCTATTGTCATTAAAAACCAATCCTTTTTGCTTATACTTTTTACATTTCAGCTTGTTAATATATTTATCCAAATCGTTGAAATTGATGCTATTCCTTGAAATAATTGGGTAAAAAATGTATTTGACCCGTTTAGCCAAAAAAAAAGCTACCCCTATTATAAAAATCTATATATTTTTTTATCATTTCTATAATAGTGTCACTATGGACGCTAGGCCAGAAGGGCAAATTAAAGAAAAAATGATTCAGCGGAGTATTAGATTTTTAGTACACCTCATGAATCTTTTTTTATTA
>JBOFEZ010000097.1:0-2645 GCA_051648365.1 Fusobacteriaceae bacterium | reverse complement strand
ATTTTATTTTTTCCTTATTCTTAAAAAGTTTGGGAGCAAAATCATCAAACTCTGTTCTATAACCCTTATACTCCTCATATTTTGAGAAAATATTAAAAACAATTGTTTTCTCTTGAGTTCCTACCCTAACCTCCGTTCCTCTCCCTAACCTTTGAGTTGACATATATTCTTCAAGGGATGAAATTCCTTTTCCTTTAATCCATGAGATTTCATCCTTTAAAAAATCAAAATATTTTTCTTCGATTATAAATCTATGGTTGCTTGATATGCTTTTTATAGCAAGGGATAAAAAACAATCACTTTTCGCCGGAAAAACAATTTTCCTCCCCAATGTTGACATCAAAGCTCTGTATGCCCAACTATGGAATGTGGCCACATGTAAATTTGGTAAATTTAGTTTTTTTATTATCTCTTCCGAGGATTTTCTTAGGGTTTTATTGAAGGTGAATATTATCACATTCTCTCCCGGGTTCTCCTCAGCTAATTTTTTTGCTTTATATAGAAGTACCAATGTTTTACCACTTCCGGCTATTCCTTTTACAAGTATATCTTCTCTATTTAGAAGAACTATATCACTTTGTTCTTTAGTTAGAATGTGTTTTTTCAAAATTCATCTCCTACCTTTCCTATATTTTTTCCCAAATTTAGATTTTTAGAATTAGAAATCTAAATCCATATTCATAAATTCTTCAGCACTTGGAATGCCTTTTTTATCTATTTTCTCAATATCTTCCTTTGTGTCCTTAGAAAGATCCTTTTGCAGATTTTTTTTTTGGATACTATTTCTCCAATTATATCTATATTTTTCCCAAAACTCTCTATTAATTTCCATGATTTTCACCCTCTCCATCAATGGCATGACATGCTAGTGAGCATTTCATCAGATATGGGCAGAAACGGCAGTTTTTATTCTCATCTACACCTTTCTCCAAATCCAGTTCTTTTAAATCTAAATCTTTCAAAGAATTATATATCCCTGTAAAATCTTTAATTCCAGACAACACAAAAAATCTTTTTATTTTATTGAAATCTTCCGAATCCCATTGTACAAATTTAAATTTTTCCCCTCCAGTATTCTGATATATCATCATATTTTTCTGGTACTCATTCCATTGAGGAAAAATAGGTGAAATATTTTCAAGTATCGTTTTCCTATCCGATTCCAGACCTTTACCTAAAGGAATCCCATTGTATAGAAATTTAGCTAAGTGACCAAAAAGAAATTTATGGTGGAATTGATCTGAGAATACAGGATAACTATTTAGTATATATCCATAGTAAAATCTCCTATGGCATACTTTGTATTCTGCCTTGGGATCCTCATAGGAATTCAGCTTCTCTAGAGTTTCCTTCAGAGTAGAATTCTCAGAATTAAGTCGAATTTCTCTTGTTTTAGCTTCCTTTTCCTGATGAGTTTCATTGTTTTCTTTTGGAATTTTCTTCATTCCCAACTGTGCCGAATACATATTTTCTTTTAAATCTTTTCTGTCCAGTATGTTCTCTATCCAGGATATCTCCGTGAGGTTGGGATTCAAAAATTCCAGCATATTGTAAAAAAGATATCTTGAAATAGGTTTTATGGATTCTTTTCTATAAAAGGTATATTTCAGTTGGGGATATCCCTCCGAAAGATTTCTATAGGATTTTTCACTGAGAGGCCAGGGCAGTTTCGGCTCAGGAATTGGAAAACTGTCCTTGTCCAGACAGGTTATAAATCTTCTGATATCAGGTATGAAGGCCTCCCCATCCATATCCCTGAAGTTCTTTACAAAAATATCATCTTCGACCGAAAATCCACCACTCAGATATAGGGATATGGCCTGGGGCAAATCTCCTATAAAGGCTTCACTTTCACTGTCTATGCTTTCCATCTTGTTTAGGAGCTCTTTCAATATCTCTTTTTCCTCGCTTAGGACTGTTTCCTCTTCAATTACTGAGGACATTTTTTCTAGAATCTCTCTCATCTTATCAAAATGATTTTTTATTATTTTACTTTTTTTATCCTTTGCAAAAAGATTCTCTGACAGTTCTTTTATCTTCTCGACAAAAAACAGAATTTCTCCCACTCTCTGCTTAGGCACATCCAGGTATGAAAATTTGGAGAAAGGAGTTTCAATCCCCTTGATGATCCTATCCTCTTCCGATGACAGGTAGTCATTGATAATTTCTTCGTGAATTGATGTAAGAATATTAAATCTTTCAATCCACTCATGGAAATTCAAACTTTGGAAGCTAGAAAAGAAAGGTAATAGGGCTTCCAAATCCTTTAGGTACTCCCTGGCATTTTTTTT
Source organism: Fusobacteriaceae bacterium (assembly GCA_051648365.1). Lineage (GTDB taxonomy): Bacteria > Fusobacteriota > Fusobacteriia > Fusobacteriales > Fusobacteriaceae > JAGNZR01. The sequence goes on along the minus strand of JBOFEZ010000097.1, from coordinate 354 downwards.
GTCTTCCGGATTATACAGCCATCCTGAAGAAAAAAGAGAAATCAAAACAGAATCCTTCATGGAATATTTTACATTTCCACCTTCATCCACTTCCACGATTTTATGTAGATTGGATATGAACTGTCCGATTGGAAGTGATAGAAAATTCATATTCCTTCTATATTTTTCTGGATAATAAGGAGTTAGAATATTATTCATCAACTTAGAATCTGTGGTTATTATTCTTGTGTCTCCTGTGGAGATTTTACCAATTTCATAGTATTTGGTAATGGATAAATTCAAAAAATCAAAAAAAGTGGGATATTTATACATTATTCCTGGAGATTCTTCCCCGATGGATATATAGTTTTTCCT
>JBOFEZ010000096.1:0-2840 GCA_051648365.1 Fusobacteriaceae bacterium | reverse complement strand
CTAAGGGAAATTGATGGGAGATACGCTGGAGGGAGGTGAAATTGGAGGGAGGGGTGGGGGAGTGTTTGTTAAGTGTCCGTGACCTGCCTTTCCATATACCCGCAAGTGACGTCGTGGGCTTCCTCCCCCTGTGGGCTTCTCCCTTAAACTCATCATATCAAGTATATCAAACTATTTAATTATAGAATAGTAATACTATCAAAATATTTTCAGCAAATAAAAAGAGAGGTATCCCTCCCTTATTCCCAACTATGTTTAGGAGTCAATACATCACTGAACTCCAGATACTTAACAGCATAGGAATCTGTATTCACTCCCTCTTTTACCATATCCCCGAATCTACCCTACATGTTTGGCTTTTCTGAACATGAATGGATTAATAATAAATTGAGTATATATATACCTCTGTCCAAGATCGTATGTCTGTCTTCTGATTTCTTTTCAGTACATTTGTGAACGAGTGCATTAACCCCAACATTTTATAACAGTAAGAAAAAAAGAATGCCTCCTTCCGTCAACTCCTGTGTCCTGTCTATATCTATATAAGCCCCCAGCAATGCTACTTGTTGCTATTGGTTCATCCTATTGCTCTTTCTCAGATAAGAGTATAAAACTTTCATATCAATATCCTCTAGACTCTTAGCTTCTATCAACATTTTATCTACTATAATCTACTCTCTTTATCTTCCACCTCGATAACAAAAAAAAGGGAGATCACTCCCCTTTGTCATTTATTCTTCATCAAAATCAAAATAATCTTTTATCTGCTCCTCGAAGACACCACACTCAACCCCTTCAAGTTCCTCTTTGTACTCCTCCAAATTAGTAATCCCTAGTCCCTCTAACAAGTCTATTAATCCCATATTCTCCCCCCTTATTTAGTAAACCATTTTCCAAACTTCTCCACTGTCAACATATCCCAGTCGAACTCCAAAGCTGAATCCCCATTGTACACACTACAAATACCCCCTAAGGGACAGTGACATTCCGTTATCTCCTCCCAATCTAATTTACTACTGCACTCCTCACAAAGAGCTAGTTCTCCCATATTCCTATCCCCTATTGTTTTGATTCTGTCTTTTAATCTTTTTGTTTCTTTAGCATAAGCTATAATAGCCAGAATATCCTCTTTGTACTCTACTGCTAACTCCCTCGACTCATCACAAATATCCAAGCGTAATTCAGTACCCCTACCCAACAACTCCTCTAACTCTCTTATCTTTTCCACTACTACCCCCTCAATATTGCTAGTCTGTTATTAGCTGTAACTTTCCTATTTCCTTTTTTTATTATTTTTATTTTAGAAGTGAAGGAGCTGAATAATCTCAGCCCCCATCCTCACCTATCTACGGTTTTCTATCTCACATGCACTTGATTTCAAATCTCTGTATGTTATTTCTTTAATATATCTCAATGCCCCATTCGTCAACTCCAACTCATAGCAGTCACCCCATGCTGATATCTCAACTACGCTATTAGTATTTATAAGTACCTCAGATTCAAGCCCAGCATCACTATATCCAATTATAAACATTGTATTCCCCCCTTAATCTGCACTCAACGCCCTTATTAACCTTTGGTTCTTAGTAGTCAAGTCACTATTCTTTTTTATTAAATCATCTCTCTGTTTCGATATTTCATCATATCTATCTTTCAATTCCTTGTATCTATCTTCATATTTTTGTTCTTTCTCTTCTAGATCTTTGTTCTTTTCTTTTAACTCTTTGTTTTCTTCTTGTAGCTCTCTAGTCCTTACTTCTAACTCACTTGCCTTAGCCTCTTGTTCTGGGTTTGGGGTTTTTCTAAGCTGTTCCATCTTCGTCAGCTCAGCTAGGATTATATCCACACTAGTGTCAAAGTCAGCAGGTTTAGCCTCTCCACTCTCTACATCAATAACCTGTATGTGCTCATCAGCATTTCTCTCTATCACTTCCTCCATTATGTCTGTAAATTGTACCATAAAACTCTTACAGTTTCTATATGTAGAAGGTAACAATATATCCACAACCTCATCCGTCTTCAACCCCCACAGTCTTATTATCTCTTTAACATTGATATATTTGTGGTGTCTTGTTGGTGTATCTTTTATAGGTTTACTTACCTCTTTCTTATACCCTAAATTCTCCAAACTGGTAGCTACACTGTACCCAGCCTTTACCCCTGTTGCAACTATCACATCGGCTAACCTTACCCACTCATACCCTCTTGTAAATGTTATCTCATGTTTCCCTGTTCTAGTCTCTACCTCCACAGTACTTAGTTTCACATCCTGCATCTTTCTCATCTCCTTCATCTGATTAAGCATTATACTTCCCGTTATTGTTTGTTCTTGATAATACCGCTAGATAATTAGGTACTTCCATCCCAAGAGGTTGATAGAGCTTCTTCAACTGCCCTTCCCTAGGGTTCAATACCGTCACTATCCTCCCGATAGCCTTATCTACAACTATTATTGTACAATTATCCAGTAATATAAATAACTGTTCTCTCCCTTCTCTCTCTACCACGAATATCTTTTCTATCTTAGAGTTCTTGGTACAATCTTTGAATCTATCTGCTCTCTCATTGAAGTGTGTTCCTATCTTTAGTGTTGGTAGTGCCTCAGTTGTCCCTATTACTTTATTCATACCTTCCTCCTTATATACTCTCTCTATCATAGTATACCGTAGGTGAGTTGGGATTTCCTTTTTATTTTATCATATATTTCATTTTATGTCAATAACCTTTCTCATCAGTAGCAGTAGGTCAGTTCTGCTAGACAGAGGCAGACCACAATTACCCCTGTTTCGAATCTATACTACATCTCTGAGAATGCTTTGGTGAACCCCTTTAGGCTGTAA
>JBOFEZ010000095.1:0-2098 GCA_051648365.1 Fusobacteriaceae bacterium | reverse complement strand
AACAAATACGGATATTCTAAAAAGTATTTTGATGACTGGGCATTTAAACAGGAAAAAACTCCTAAACAGTGGCAGGGACTGAAGTTTTTTAATGTGTACGGACCTCAGGAATACCATAAAGGAAGAATGGCGTCTATGGTTTATCATACTTTTAACCAGTATAAAGAGAATAGATTTGTAAGCTTATTCTCATCTCATAAAGAGGGATTCGAAGATGGAAAACAGATGAGAGATTTTGTGTATATAAAGGATGTTGTAGATGTTATGTATTTTCTACTTATGGAAAAAGCTACATCAGGGGTTTATAACCTGGGAACAGGTGAAGCAAGACCTTTCTATGACCTTTCAATGAATACAATCTGTGCCTCTGAAAACAACTATGGTATCAAAGGTGAAGATGTAATAAGAATAATCCCTATGCCTGAGGATTTGAGAGGGAAATATCAGTACTTTACAGAGGCTGCTATGGTGAAACTGGGGAGAGCGGGATATAGCAAACCTTTTTATACTCTGGAAGAGGGAATCAAGGATTATGTTGAGAACTACCTGTCGAAGGAGGATCAGTACCTATAATGAATCCTTTTATTGTTGTAATAATATTGGCCATAGTTGAAGGCCTTACAGAATTTGTTCCTGTAAGCAGTACAGGACATATGATACTTGTAGAAAAATTTATAAATTCTCCACAGATATCTCAGAGTTTCCTGAATAGTTTTCTTGTTATAATTCAGTTTGGAGCCATACTTTCAGTTGTGGTATATTTCTGGAAAGATCTTCATCCTTTCTTAAAAGATAAGAAAGAGTTTCAAGAACGGATGAGACTTTGGAGTAAGATAATTGTGGGAGTTATCCCAGCAGGGGTTATAGGACTCATGCTGGATGATTATATAGAATCCCTAATGGATGGTGCGGCTGTAGTAGCTATAGCACTAATAGTTTATGGAATAATTTTTATCTTGATAGAAGATAAGTTGAAAGTTATACCTAAGATAAATAATCTAAAAGAGATGAGTTATAAACTGGCCATAGCTATAGGTTTTTTCCAGTGTCTGGCTATGATACCGGGAACTTCTAGATCTGGAGCTACTATAATCGGAGCACTTCTCCTAGGAGTGAGCAGAGGGGTAGCAGCAGAATTTTCATTCTTTCTGGCTATTCCAACCATGGCAGGAGCTATGCTTCTTAAGTTGGTTAAAAACGGATTGAGTTTCACTCCTTTGGAATGGCAACTTCTTATACTGGGGATGGTAGTTTCTTTCATCGTAGCATATATAGTTATAAAATGGTTTATGGGATACATACGGACTAAGACCTTCAAGGTTTTTGGATATTACAGAGTAGCAGTTGGAATACTGGTACTATTAATGATGTTATAAAGGAACTGCAGATAATTTTATCTGCAGTTTTTTCTAAAATTTTAGGGAGGAAGTATGAAATTTATATCTTGGAATGTAAATGGGATAAGGGCATGTGTAGAAAAGGGTTTTTTAGATTACTTCCGAGAAACAGATGCTGATTTTTTTTCACTGCAAGAAACGAAATGTCAGGAAGATCAGATAACCTTGGAATTACCGGGATATTTTCAGTACTGGAACAGTGCTGAGAGAAAGGGTTACTCGGGAACAGCGATATTCACTAAGCATAAACCGATGGGGGTAACCTATGATCTAGGGATAGAACAGCATGACAAAGAGGGAAGAGTAATCACTCTGGAATATGAAAATTTCTATTTGGTAAATGTATATACTCCAAATTCTGGAGAGGGGTTGAAAAGGCTGGAGTACAGGCTGGAATGGGAGAGAGATTTCAGAGAATATCTGGTGAAGCTCTCGGAAAAGAAGGGAGTTATACTCTGCGGGGATCTCAATGTGGCTCACAGTGAGATAGATCTCAAAAACCCTAAAAGCAACAGAAAAAATGCAGGGTTTACAGATGAAGAGAGAGGAGAGCTAGACAATCTTCTTCAAGCTGGATTCACTGACAGTTTCAGATATCTCTACCCGGAACTACAAGGTGCTTATTCATGGTGGTCATATAGATTTAGTGCTAGAAAAAATAATGCAGGATGGAGAATAGATTATTTTATGGTGAGTGAGAG